>JABFSH010000061.1 GCA_013140705.1 Methylococcaceae bacterium | reverse complement strand
AATTAGATGGCACTACAAAGAGTGTCAAAAAATGACCATTGATTTTAAAGGAGTTTTTCGAAACAAAAGCCGCGTGCAACAAAAATTCAATGACTTAGAGAGACTGGAGTCACGAAGATGGGTTAAAACCATTGATAGACAAGTCTAATCTTGAAACAGCGCACCGATTACGATCTGAAATCAGCGCAATATTTGCTTATGCCATTGTCCATAACCTGACCGATTACGACCCGGCGCAACCTGTAGCCAAACAGATACCGGCGCAAAAGGTAAAACATCGAGCGGCCATAATTGATCCCAAACAAGTCGGGCAGTTATTAAGGGACATTGGCAATTATCAAGGCGCGTTTGTTGTTCAAATGGCGTTAAGGCTATCGCCGTTATTGTTTCAACGACCGGGTGAAATTCGTCAAATGCTTTGGGCTGATGTAGACCTGGGCGCGAAGGAATGGCGGCCGTATGTATCAAAAACCGATTTTTGGCACATTGTGCCATTGAGTCGGCAAGCCGTTGAGATACTGGAGTCTATCAGGCCATTAACCGGCCATGGCGTGTATGTATTCCCTTCAAGCCGTGGCGATTTGCGGCCTATGTCTGATAATACGATTCGAACGGCATTGATAACACTTGGTTATAATTCAACGATACAAACCGCTCACGGATTCCGTACGGTTGCATCGACGCTTTTAAATGAACAAGGCTGGACTCCTGATGCCATTGAAAGACAATTAGCACACGCGCCAAGGGATCAGGTTCGAGCGGCATACAACAGAGCGCAATACTTAGAAGAAAGACGATGCATGATGCAAGCCTGGTCTGATTATCTGGATAGCTTAAGGTCTGGCGCGGCGGTTATACCGTTCAAGACTATTGTTAAGTAGTAGTAAATTCACTGTTTCATTATTTGAAACACAATATTTAGTGTTTTTCTAAGTTCTGAGGTCAATATGTAGTTATTTTTCCGCAATGACTGCAGACTATTTTATTACAAATTAAAAAACATAAAAAAAATAGTCTTTACAATCAAATTGTTGAAAAATTACAACAGGCCATTGAAAATAAATTTGTTGCAAATTGCAAAAAACAATTGAAAACATGCTCGGCTACTATTAGCGAATTGGCCACGCCGACGGGACCCCTTGAAACTGTAAAATCGGAAGATGATTGCCTAATTCAATAAGATGGCCACGCCGAAAGGAAACCTACAAAACTTATTTAATTAGTAAATACAGTCAAAATCCAGCGTCAATCCGAGGCCAACCCGCAAGGGAACCCATCACGAAAAACGCGCGGCAAATGGCGATTAATTAATTTATTATGGGCAAGCTCCCGATAACCGAGTTGTAAAGCTTTTTCAAATTCCCTGTCATCCAAGTGCGTTTCTATCCTTTCTATTGATTCACGCAATTTATCAAGGGACATGGAACCCCCAACCGTTTCCATAATCATATCGTTATCAATTGCTTTGATCTCGGCGGATTTGCCATCAATTATTGATCTGATTTTTTGCGGATCGGTTATATTAGCCATTTTTAAGGATTTCCCATTATTTTTCTGATGTCCTTCACTAAAAGATAGAGGTGGTAAGGATCGGTTGGAGAAGGCAAGAAATTGAAATGTTCGTAAAATGCTTTGGCCTTGTCGTCTTTCGCATGGACGATAAAAGCCCTTAAACCAGCGATATCGGCAGCTTGCAGGGTACGTTGCATAGCATCGCGCAGTAAGCCAGCTCCGACACCTTTCCCTTGCCAATCAAGATGGGTGGCAAGACGAGCTAAAAGCATGACAGGAACAGCATTTCGGGAAAGTCCTTTAATTAGACGCTCGGATGCATCTTCATAAGCAACATGACCCACGGCAAGCGTGTAGTAGCCGATGATGGTTTCCCCACATATGCCGACATAAGTTTGCGCTCCGTCAGCGCGTTGGTTCATTAAAGCGTATCGCTTTAAATACTGATTTAAGCTGTCCTGTCCACAATCAAAAGCATCGATTTCATGTGTTTGCTGGAGTTTTTCTATACAACAGCGTTTATTAATTTCTCTGCTCAATCGAAAATACCAGGCTCACGCATCAACCGTTCAAGCCTCGGCAAAGGTTGCGGTTGAGTATTCAGGGCGGTCTGAAAAGCCTCCCATTGTTCAGCATTAAGGCTAAAATAACGACGGTCTGCCAGTACCTCATTGGCAGCACCCAAAGCACTTTCGAGGACGAATTCACTAACTGATTTATGCCGTAATAAAGCCGCTGCCTGAAGTGCTTCTTTTGCTTGTGGATGGATTCTGAGATCAATTCGATCTGTGCGTTTATTCACTATCATGGTAGTTTCTCCTAATTTAAGTCAGCATAGCATAAATGTACACACGTTGCCAGTACGACGCATGTCTATAATGAACCTTAGTTTTCGAGAAATATAAACAATCCGTAAGTGGTGTCTATCACCAGTGTTTCAATCGGCAATACGCCTTTTTCGCTAAGACCTTTTCCCCCAAGGGCTAGTTCACCGGGAATAAACAACCGCCATTTACTTTCCTACGGCATCAGCAACAGCGCTTCCTGCCAGTCTTTGCTGACGATTTTTGCAGCATGATTTCGTACATCTTTACTTTGCCTTTGGACATGGTATCGACCTTAAACTTGCCGTTTATACCGCTGATGGTGTACAGGATGCCTACAGTATCCTTAAGCCGGGGTTTGTCGCCTTTGCCTTCTTTAAGCACGTGGTACTAAACGCCATTGGGCAATGCCGGAACGTCTTTTTGGGTCTTGTTTTGTTCCAAAAATGCTTGTCCAGAGGCAAGATTGGCGAGTTTAAGTTCCGCAAAACTTAACCCGGCTAAGGCTTGCCATTCCGCTTGATTCGGTTCTACTATTGACTGACCTGCCAAGCCATAACGTAACCCTTGCTCATAAGATTGTTGATCGAGCTGATATTGCCCGTCACGCAAGGTTTTAAGATGTATCAAGCCCATCTTGTAGTTGACTTGTTGTGCGGTGGTGCTTAACGGGGTCGATGTTTTGGTGGTGGCTTCTTCTGTATTTTTGGGCGTTGTCGTCGCAGCCGGTCAAAATAGCAAGAGCAATAATAGGCGGCAAGGGTTTTAGTTGATAGTGGTGGGCAGAAAAACGTTGCCCAACCTAGTGTGCCCGGCATGGGCTAAAACTTGTTATCTGGAAGGAGATAACCGGAAGTAGTAACGACAACCGTAGCGAAACGCAAGGGGGAAACCGTGAGGCCAGCCTGAAAGAAGCGTGTAGCAAAAGCACGACCGCAGGAACACGAACAAGCAGTCAGGCCTGGTGTGGGCGATGAGTGTGCTAGGGAACACGAAATCCAACCGTTACCGAAAGACGCATCAGGTAGAGCTTGGTGGCGCGGGCAGAAAGTTTTGGCACCTTACCCGGGGAGATCTCCAATATGAGAGTAGGGGAGAAGTCAGCAGAAGCCGTAGTAGCGGAGAAAGCGAGGAAACTAGCTAGAGCGAAGAGCTGAAGAACCACAAGACAGACCATTTTTAACATCTTCGTAGAACGGCGTGCAGGATTCTGAAATGGGTGAACGTTGCAACTGCGGCAGCTATTCACACCAGTGAGCGTGAAGGGTTGGTGGATTCCAACTTGAATCACGTAAGCGGAGTCCGAGTTGGGATACGAGCGAAGGAGGAAATAGAAGGTGCTGAATGAAAATTTGATGGAAAGCCTACTCACAGGTGACAATCTGAGAGCGGCTTACAAACGAGTCAAAGCCAACAAAGGGTCGCCGGGCGTCGATGGTATGACGGTAGACGCTTTTGCAGGCCATGCCCAAAAGCATTGGCCGACCGTAGTGGAGAAACTCAAAACCGGCGCGTATCGACCGGGAGTCATTCGGGGTGTCAGCATTCCGAAACCGCAAGGCGGGGAGCGGCGTTTAGGCATACCCAATGTTCAGGATCGAGTGATCCAACAGGCGGTCGCCCAAGTTCTGAGCCCGATATTCGAGCCGGAATTTAGTCGTATAGCACCGGCTGAAGCTAGTCTGGACAGGCTCAAGGACCAGGTACGGAGTCAGTGGAATGCCCAAGAAAGCATAGCACTGGAAGATCGCATCAAGCGTTGGCAAGACTATAACCTGGGTTGGTGGAACTACTTTAGCATTTGCCAACAACGCCGAGGCATAAAGATGTTGGAAGGCTGGATACGTCGGCACATGCGCAAATACGCAAATACTTCTGGCAACGCTGGCATAATCGGCGCGGCCGATTAAACGCATTGAAGCGACTGAAAGCCAAACCCTACCCTACCATCTAAGCCAAGCCAGCGGGTCGGTGGGGACGTGGCGGTTAGCTCGTAGTCCTATGTTGCAAACCGTACTGAACAACGCACGGCTTCGACAATGGGGTTTATTTGTACCATCAGATTTTGCGACGATGTGAGTCGCCGGGTTCAACCGCCGGATGCGGAAAACCGCATGTCCGGTGGTGTGGGAGGGATAACGGGCGCAATCCCGTTATCTCCACCCGATCGAAACTATAGCTATGCCAGACATACTGTCTTTCAGATCGAGTATCATTTTGTTTGGGTCACTAAATACCGCTACAAGGTTTTGCGAGGAGAGGTAGCGGAGCGGGTAAGAGAGTTGGTCAGGCAGACCTGTGAGGCTTTTGAAATTCGGATTATCCGGGGAGTGGTGAGCAAGGATCATGTGCATATTTTGGTCAATGCACCGCCGACGATGGCGCCCAGTGAAATCATGAGACGGAACAAGGGGAGCACATCGAGTCATCTGTTTGAAGAGTTTCCGCATTTGAAAAAGCGTTACTGGGGACAACATTTTTGGGCGCGTGGCTATTTTTTGCGCTACTGTTGGGCAGATGACGGAAGAGATGATCAAGCAGTATTTGGAACATCATTTTGAACCCAAGCCAAATGATAATTTTAAAATGGAGCCTGATTAAGACGCGTCGTTTAGTCGACGCGTATCCGGACTTTCAGTCCGTTACTCGAACCCACCGGCTTTTAGCCGGTGGTTGTTAAGTCTCAAATTGGGAGAGGATAAGCACCGTGAACAAAGCAGAACTTGAAGCGTTTGCCCGTGAAACCGCCCAAAGCCAAAAACAGAGAACGACCTCAATACATTAAGACAGATGCTGACGTACTTTTGTATCTTCTCAATTAATCAGAGATAAAAATGCCGGATAAGTGCAAGTAAGGGTGATTATGAAATCCAGAAACTTACTGCTAATAATCAATTATTTCCCTCAACAATGCAGTTGCAAAACTGCCGGCTGGCAACGTAAAGCGCAGTGTCAAGGTAGTTTCGCCGGTGAATTGCCATTCCAGATCGAGCACATTCACCCGCAATGCGCGTCGATCTTTTTCGATGCCACTCGCAACCAGACCCTGTGCCAGTTCACTATTGGCATCGATGATTTCTTGTTCGATGGCCAGTGCTTCTCCTGATACATCCAGTTCGCCTTTACCCCATAATACGCCGCTGACGTGAATTGTTTTGGCGGCAAGCCGGCGCAGTATTTCACTATCCGGCAATTGGGATTTGAACGTGCTGTGTGAACAATCAAACATAAATGTATCTCCTGGAAGTGCCCGATTCCAGGTTCCTGTCGCCACTCTATGACTTAGAATCTGATTGAAAAGATAAGACCTTGCCGCGGAGAGATAGAGGCTGCGTTGTTCACGAGCCACTTTCGCGCCATTGAACATCGCGAAGGCTTTGTTGATATTTTGTCCTTGGTTGCCAAAGCGTTGTTCACCGTAATAATTGGCGATTCCATTTTCTTTAATGCGGGTTAATTGCTCAATACATTTTATTTGATCACCCAGCCAATCGCGGACGGTAAGTGTAAATCGATTACCGGATAATGAGCCGCGTTTTAATTTTCTGGCGTGACGATGTGTTTGTATGACCTTAATGTTGCTGGATTCGAGTGTATTCCAGTCCGGTTCGGATTTACCCGGTAACCAGACGCTAAACCATTGCGTCGTTACGGCATGACGATCCTTGAGACCGGAAAAGCCGATGTCACGCTGCCGAACATTGGCACGCCGCGCCAGTTGTCGAGCGACAAATTCAGTGTTTTCGCCAATTTTTTGTATTTGTAAAAAGACATGTTCACCATCACCGGATGGCTTAAAGCTTAAATTTTCGTAGACAATAAAGTCATGCGGTTCGGATCGAATTTTGCCGTTGCCGATTGGTGAGCCGTAAACTGTTTGCCATACAGGAATTTGAATTGTCATGAAAAAAATATGAAATATCCGGGAGGTTTAAACGCATCATTTTACCAACGCGTTGTTAAAGGTTTGGCATCAACTGGGCCTTGATTATTGCTTTGAACCCAACAATATCGGGGTTAAAGAAAATGAATCGGGAAATAATTTATAGGAATTTTGGTTGTCATTATTTTATTTTGCAGAAAAATAAGTTATAAAGAGCATTCAAACACACTTAACCTAACCGTTATAACAATAAGGAATCACTTCATGAATAAATCGGAACTCATTAATGCCATCGCTGAACACAGTAATTTAAGTAAAGCTGATGCAGGTCGTGGTTTAGACGCCTTAATTAAAACTATCGAAACAACTTTAAAATCCGGCGACGCGATCACTCTGGTAGGATTTGGCACTTTTGAAGTCAAAGACAGAGCTGAACGTACGGGACGTAATCCGCAAACCGGACAAGAAATTACCATTGCGGCGGCAAAAGTTCCGTCATTCAAACCCGGTAAAGGGCTAAAAGACTCGGTTAACAGCTAGTTTTATTAGACTATCGGCCCCTGCTGGTTTTAGATTTTAAAATTTAACTACGTAGACCTATTCATCTTCTGTTTGCACCCCAATGCTTCCTATATCACCATCGGATGAAACCACGTTAAAGAGAATAGGTCTACAACAAACACTACAGTCTTCAATGTATTCCTGACATTCAATCGAGCAGTCGACGACGATTTCAATTAACTCGCCGCAGTAGGGACATGAAGTGATGGTGTTTTGGAGTTTATGCACAATTTTGTTGCTTGCTAGTGACAAGTCTCGTCTGTCTTTTGGTGTTCAACATGAGTGATGATTCCATCGGTTGAGCCAATTTAAAACTGAAAAATGCCATTATTTTTTAAATAACGTAACCGTTTGCATTTTATCATCGATGGTGATCCGGAAGTGACTTAAAACACTCATACCCAACAGGCTGTTTTTTCCTAAAAGTGCATCTGGAATAAAGGCAGTTGCCACATCTTCGACCGTTTCACCGGCAATTTTCAATTCTTTCAGTTTACCAATTTTGGCGTCAACCGTACCATTGGCGGTTTGGATTTTTTCATGGGAAAAGTTGCTGTCATCCAGACCAATTTGTGCGATAAGCGAGTCAGGCAATACGACCAAGTCCGCGCCTGTATCGATCACCATATCCAGATTTTGCCAGAGGCTGCCATCACCTGAAATGGCGACGGGTACCGTTCTGTGACTACCTTGAGCATTGGTTGGCAAAACAATGCCTTGTTCATCCTGTTTTTGTTTTTTATTGATAATGACAATGCGCTCTATCTGTCCTTTGGCATTTCGGCTAACCACGTGATTGAACGAGGCAAAAAGCTGTTGAATTTGCTGCTCCGGATTGCCACTGGTCATCACCTTGTCTTCATTTTGTATCCGCTCCATGCCAATAATTTGAATAGCCATCTGACTTTGAAGTGTCTGGATTTGTTGAAATAAACTGTCGGACTCCTGGGCACTAACATTCATAACAAACAGTGTCAATAAGGCAGTAACTGGCAGTAAACACTTTTGTCTGTCCACCGTGAAGAAGAGCTTGTCAATGATTGTCATGTGTTTCTCAAATTAAAAGCAATTATGGTTGAAGAATGCTTATCGTTTACGCATGATAAACACGGGTACAAGAACGCCGGCAGATAGGCAAAGTAATAAGGCGGCGATCGTTGAGGGTGTCCAGTCGACCGGATACGCATCCGCTCTGACAGGTTTGCTGATGCCGGGAATGCTGGGCAAATCACCATCACCCCCATCCACTTTCAGTTGCGCTTTCATGCCTTTTTCCATGTGCTGCGCTAATTCACAATGGACCAGATAGGTTTTTTTCTGTCCCGGCATTATCAGAGAGGCTTTTAATTCTCCTGCGCCGTAAAGCTCCAGATGGAACATGCCCTGCGGATATAAATATCCTGGTAAGCCATGAATCATCAATTGATGGCGTATCTGGTCATCATTGATAAAGGTGATGTTGATTCGGGAGCAGGGCTTGACATCCCATTCCTGATGGTCGAAAGCAAACATTTTACCGTTAAATTTCATGGCGTATTTTTGGCCGGCATGCACCGTAATATCAACATCCCCTGAAATTTTCTGACAATCTTTGGGTAGTTTGTCGGGATTGGCATTCATGATCATGCCCTTTTCATTCATGATCATGCCGTCATGAGTCATCATGGCGCTGGTTGAGTTCACGTCGGCAAACAGCAGCAAGCCAATGAAAATGGGCAATAGTTTCTGACTCTTCATTGACTTCGCTTCCGTTTATAGAATCTTGAAATGACGATAATTAGCCCGATGGCCAGACCGGATGTCAGACCAAAAATGATGATATGGATAATGTCAGGTTCGATTAAGCCAGGGTCGCCGAGTAAATGGGCAAAATCATCCTTTTCAAAAACAGCCTTTTTCTTGGCATAGTAATCCTTATTGAATAACAGATTGAGTAATTCATCATGCAGGGTGGGCATGCCCTGGTCATCGAGCAATTGTTTATACGCCAGTATGGCCATATTGCCTCCCGGTTCCATGCCGTCGGTGGTTGTACCTGTGAAAATATGATCATGGAACATCCACAAGCCCGGACTGTAGCTGTGCAGACCATCATTTTGGGTGTTTAACGTCAAATCAATGCGTTGCGCCGGCGCCAGATCGAAGACATCGCGTGTCAGTTGTAATCCGGTCGGTTGATCGACACCATCGTAGGCGGTAATGGTGGCCTTGTGACCATGAAAGTGTATGGCCACAGACGAACGTTGCATATTAGCCATCCGCAGCTTTATGTTTTCATTTTCTCCGGTAACAATCATGGCGTCCCGAAGCGTATAGGGGAATGAATGTCCGTTCAGTAAAAAATAATTCTCAAACGATTCGGTCATGTTGTATTCACGGCTCATGCGTTTTGCTATCAGTCGGGGATCATTTGTTCCCTGGGTGATGCCGGACAGTTGTTTATCGATGGACTGATAAAAAAGATCATATTCCTGATTAAAGGATTTTTGGACAGCGACCGAGGGATGCCTGACTTTTCCTGCGCCAATATTAAAGGTCTGAACCCAGTTATTGGGTTGATTTTCTTCAACGATAAAAAGTCCGCTCAAGCCCATCATTAAATGCTGAGCGGTTTGCACATGACAGTGATAGAGCATGGTGCCGGCATGTCGGGGCTGAATTTCGTAGGTATGACTCTTGCCTGGAAATACGGGATGCTCTTCCATGCCGTCATTGTCCTGACCCTTGCTGTTTTGCCAGGGATGGTCGACACCATGCAGGTGGATGGTATGTGGTAAATAATGTGTGTTTTCCAGTGTGATATACACTTTGTCGCCCTGTTCAACACGAATGGTCGGTGAGGGGGCTCGCAAAAACGGGTTGGCAACCATGGAGTTAAAATTCTTGAGGGCCATGCCACTGGATTTGGGGGCGTATACCCAGAGTGCGGGTTGAATGCCGGGCGCTATGTCATAGGTGTTGATCAAAAAATTGCTGTCCGGACTAAAGCCATTCAATTCGACGACTTCGAGTTTCATATGGATGACATCCGGATCGCCGTCACCATCCAGGTCATCCGTTAGGGTTAATGCATCTTCCGAAAAATGGCTTTGCATCAGGGTGCTCATCGAAATGTTGTTGGTACCCTTGACGGCTGCAACCACATCGAAGGGGTTATCCGGTTCACAGGCGATCGATTCTTCGAGTTTGATACCTTCAATCGTTTGCGCCTGTCGCCATTCAGGATGTTCGTCGGAGCAGGGCTTTTCCTGGCTTACCGCTTCTTCAGAACGATGAAAAACGGTTAATGGCGGTAAAACTCCGGCTGTTTCTGACAGTTTCGGGATGAATTGCGTAGCGACTGCGATGCATACCGCAGCCAATAGTACGAATAAAGTGAAGAGTCTATTGGACATATACCGGCTGATAAATTTATAAAGTACAGCAAATGTAGTAGGGGGGATCGCAGCCAAAGGGGCCGACGGGTTTGCAAGCTAATTACAGAAAGGCGTTAGTGCTTAGCCATGGTTTAGCAGTGAAACAATATCCGCCTCCAAATCAGTACCAGCACCAAAAGAACATTGCCTCAAAATACCTTCTTGATCGACCAGAATATGCGAAGGTGTACCTTTCAGATCAAATGTTTCAAATGTTTCGGCATGGTATTCCAGCGCTTGAAAATAGTTCTGTACGCGCTGCCAGATGGAATGTTGTTCAGACTCCGGCAATGTCTGAAAGTTCGGAATGCGGTCATTAATAAATGTGGCCATTTCAGCTTGTGGTATCTCGTTCTGACGCTTGCGAAGGCGATCCATTGCTACTGGAAATGGGATTCTGAAAGGTAGATGATTGCCAATGAGCTGGTCATGTTGGCTCAGCCACTTTTGAGTTTCACCGATGACTTCGCCATGATCCATCAAACGTTGCAGATTTTTCAGGTTGTTTTTATCAAAGTCTTCAAATGCAGTGGCGACCCCTAAAATTATTAGGCCATGAGATGAATATTTCTGATAAAGCTTAACGGCCTGTGGCAATGCATATAAAAAACAGCCGGGACAATTGACCTGAAAAACTTCGACCAGTACCACATGTCCCATAAGCTGGTCAAAATTGCTGGGTTGCCCTTGAACCCATTCGGAGACGGCTAATAAGGGTGCTTTTTGCCCCACTTGAGCTTTCAGCATGGACTGATTAACCGCAGGTCTGATTTTTCTTGGCTTGTTGCGGTCTACTTAATTTAGCGTGGCGTTTTTCCGCCAATGTTTTAGCTGCCTCTGAGCCTATGTGAGCTTCTCCGCGTTGCCGAGCCAAGGCCATTTGTTTTTCGCGTTCCATGAAACGTAGTTTGCGCTCGGGAGCAACTTTGTCGTAACAGTGTGGACAGGAGCAGCCTTGCTGGAATTTGTCGCTGGCCTTGTCGGCTTCCGTGATAGGCATGCGGCAGGCATTGCACTGATCATACTGGCCTTTCTCAAGTTGCAGATTAACGGTTACCCGTTCATCGAAGACAAAACATTCTCCTTCCCAAAGGGTTTCCTGGGCAGGAACTTCTTCCAGATATTTTAGTATGCCACCTTTCAGATGATACACTTCGTTAAAACCCTGCTCCTTGAGAAAGGCGGTGGATTTTTCGCAGCGGATTCCGCCAGTACAGAACATGGCAACTTTTTTGTGCTTTTCTGGATGGAGATGGGTTTTTGCAAAATCAGGAAATTCCCGAAAACTCTCGGTATTCGGGTTGATTGCATTTTTAAATGTGCCAACTTTATACTCATAGTCATTGCGTGTGTCGATGAGGATAACATCGGGATCAGAGATGAGCTTATTCCAATCTTTAGGCGCAACGTAGGTGCCTGCAACACGATTTGGATCGATAGTTTCGATACCCATCGTGACGATTTCCTTTTTAAGTTTGACTTTGGTCCGGTTAAACGGCATGGCGTCCGTCAGTGACTCCTTGTGTTCAATATCGGCAAAGCGTGGGTCGCTACGTAACCAGTTCAGCAGGGCATCCATGCCTTCGCGAGAGCCTGCGATTGTGCCGTTGATGCCTTCATGAGCCAACAACAGTGTGCCACGAATTTGATGACGCGTCAGGGCATTGAGTAGTGGTTCACGAAAATTCTGGTAATCATCTAGGCTAATAAATTTGTACAGGGCACAAACAACTATCTGGGGCATTACGAGGGCCTCGTTGCGAACTGGAACGTAAATCCAGAGCAAAAAGAAGCCATTATACTGCATCGAACTGTATTTGTCGGCCTCATAGAGGCCGGTTTTGGATTCTTGCGTTCCACACTTGGAAGATACAGATGTCTTAATACGGTATGAGAATGCTCAGTGCTTCAAAAAAGTGTCTTCGTCGATTGATTTTGTCGCGCTAATCAGATAAGTGAATTATCTAAAAGGGTGGCCAGTGTTAGGTGCCGTGATAATAGCCTCCCGGAGACCCTTTTTCAGCTGAATTAGGCTGGTTTTCCGGGGTTTCATCCAGAGGTGGTAAACGTTCATAAATGGCAGCAGGCTCGCCATCCAATTTTTGCAGGGCATCATTCAATGCTTTTTGATCAAATTCCACCATTTCATGGTTGGTTGCTTTATCAATCAGGGATAGGGCTATTTGATAGCGTTGATCCTGGGTCAATGTTTCCCCCTCCAAGTCAGGGTGCGCTTCGATATAGAGAATATTATCCAGCCAGCCTACTTTTATCGGTTGGTTGACGATATAAACAGGTGTTCCCACTTTAACCATGTTGTGTAAGGCTTCGATGTCTTCGGGATACATTCGGACGCAGCCATGCGTGATTTGCATGCCGATACCATAGATTTTGTCGATATCAGTACCGTGGATACGGTATTCGCCGGGCAAGTTTAGATACAAAGCGTAAGCTCCCAACGGATTGTGGGGGCCAGCCGGTACGATGGCGGGCAGGGGGTCACCGTTGGCTGCATGCTCCTGACGGATGGATTCTGGCGGATGCCAAACCGGGTCTTTGACTTTCTTGGCGACACTGGTTTTTCCTAAGGGTGTTTTCCAGTCCTGCCGACCTACACCGTGCGCATAAGAATAGACTTGAGCCGGCTGATTTTTGGGTGTGGGCGGATAATAGTACATCCGGTATTCTGAAATATTCAAAGTGATGCCGTTGCGGGGGCTGTCAGGCAGAATGCGCTTATTCGGCAAGCGAACCACCGTACCTTTTTTGATTTGCCAACGATCCAGGTCGGCATTTAACCTGACAATTTCTGATTGACCCAGAAGGAATCGTCTGGCGACGTCTAACAAGGTTTCGTCTTTCTCGACTCGAGTCAGTGGCAGATTGTCATGGTATTGTATGACGACACTGTCATCCTTGTTGACGGGCATATTGAAAGTGGTAGCGCAAACAAGGCTACTACTCAGTGCTGACATCAACAAGGAAGAAGTAAACAGGGTACGAATTTTCATCAGTATAATTTTCTCAAGAACAAAAGGGAGCTAATACCAGGATACCCAGCATTTTAGTAATTAATGATAGGCGTACATTAGAAATCTGCAATTAAAAATCGTTCATAATAGCATGTGTTGGAAGCAAAAACTAAAATTACAACCAACGCCAATAGCATCAAAACTGAGTGTTTTGCCGACTTTAACTCACTGATTAGTCGGTCTGTAAGGCAACGGGAGTGTTAATTTCGGTAACTTTAAGACCATATTGAATCAAGGGGTGCTCAAAAGTTTCGCCTTTATAGCCGTGTAAGGCAATTTGCGCCAAATTCGCGCCCGATAGGCATGCCATGCCGAATCCGCCGGAAGGCCGTGGATTAATCTCCAGTAAACGAGGCCCATCAACGCCTTCTTTGAATTGAATGTTGAAGAGTCCATTCAGACGGTAATGTGCCGTTAATCGTTCAACCATCCCCGATATGATCGAGTTATTGTCTATTGTTTGCCCGTGGCCAGCGACAAGCGATTTTTTGCGTTGAACGGCACACAGCAATTCACCCTGTTTCCCAGCGCAATCAACACTCCATTCATGTCCGCCGAGATGTTCCATGACCAACAGCGTGTCAAATTCCGGGCAATTATTCATGCCTTGTCGTAATTCGTTGAGTGGAATCTGGTATTCAATACCTTTAAGTAGTTGAATAATGCTGGCGCGCTGGGTATCCAGAATCCGAAAACCCAAACCGTACACAGAAACGGCGGGCTTGACGCAGAGTTTTGCGTGTTTGGTGGAAAGATGGGAAACGGCCTTGTCAAAGTCAGCACAATGATTGACCGCGATAAAATCCATGGTTTTGGCTACTTCAGACGGTAGTTGCGTGTAAAAATGCGCCTTGTTATGTAACAAGGTCAGTGTTGCATAATCGGCTACTGACATCACATCAACTCCGTTTGCTTCAAACAGTGACTGGTTTTTGCTGATCAAAGTGGCTTCCTTGCCTGGCCA
Source organism: Methylococcaceae bacterium (assembly GCA_013140705.1). Classification (GTDB taxonomy): domain Bacteria; phylum Pseudomonadota; class Gammaproteobacteria; order Methylococcales; family Methylomonadaceae; genus JABFSH01. The sequence continues at coordinate 52,954 of JABFSH010000061.1, read as the reverse complement.
GAATAAATGGATGTTATTTTGAAGACAAAATGCCAGGCACCATTCCAGATACGCGAAACCGATTAAATCGGCCGGTTCGAGATAGCTTTCGTCTGCCGCTAGAAATGCACTGGCTGTAGCATGGTTGTGGGTGCAGATGATGCAATCTTCGCCAGCCGATGGTGACAGGCGAAGATTTCTAAAAACGGCACTGATTGTTGAGAAGGTTCGGTTAAACCATATTCTCATCAGAGATGCGGGATTATTTGCGGAAGCAAGCTTTCTATGGTCCGGCCGTTGCCGTTTTCGCCGATCGCATGCATTTTCCATTCTCCGTTGTGGCGATAAACCTTGGCCATGATCTGAGCCGTATGGGAGCCTTGTGAACTCAGTGTATAGCGAGCCACCTCGTTGTTATTGCTGCTATCTACCAAACGGCAGAAGGCATTTTCAATCGCATTGAAGGTTTGTCCTGTAAATGAGCTTACCGTAAAAACCAGGGATTTGACGTTGGCCGGTACTTTATCCAATGCCACGATGATTTGCTCATCATCGCCGTCGCCATCGCCCGTGCGATTATCGCCCGTATGAATAATGCTGCCGTCGCGGCTTTTTAATTGTCTGAACCAGACAGTATCGACGACCTTATTCTGTTCATCAAACAGAACACAGGAAGCATCCAAATCGATCGAATCGCTGTTGCCACCACCAAACATGCCTTTTAGCAGTCCGCCGCCAGATTTTTTAGCATCCCAGCCCAAACCCATGACAACTTTACTCAACGAGCCGCCTGATTCTTTGGACAGTGAAATTTTTTGACCTTTTTGTAAATTGATAGCCATTGCAAATCCTACTTAAATTACTTAACCTGAACCCAATCTCTATTGATGGGCTCAATACACACTTCAGAGTCAATTTTGACAGGTACTTAGATGTATTCTTTTAGTTGAAACGGTGCTGGTGCCTCTATCGAAAGCATGCAGCCATTAAATGTTGACACCAAAAGACGCGGCTAATGCGCCTAATCCACCGGCGAAACCCTGGCCTACCGCTTTAAATTTCCAGTCGCTACCGATACGATATATCTCACCAAAGATCATGGCGGTTTCTATGGAGGCATCTTCGCTGAGATCGTATCTGGCAATTTCCTGGCCACCTTCTTCATTCACTACGCGAATAAAGGCGTGACTCACTTGACCGAAATTTTGTTTGCGGGCTTCTGCTTCGTGAATAGTCACTGCAAAAACGACTTTATCCAGGTCAGCCGGAATTTTGGCTAATTCAATTTTGATGGTTTCATCGTCACCTTCGCCGGCGCCTGTCAAATTATCACCCGCATGTTTGACTGCGCCATCGGCTACGACTTTATTGTTATAAAAGCAAAAATCATTATCTGAACGGACCTTGCCATCCAGTTTGACCAGGAAAGCGCTAGCATCCAGGTCGAATGCGGCTCCGTCAGTGGTTCGGGCGTCCCAACCCAGACCAACCACGATTTTATTTAAGCCGGGGGCTTCCTTACTGAGATTAACATTACTGCCTTTAGTGAGAGATATTGCCATAATTGTATCCTTTTAGTTGTGGGTTTAACGCAGATGAAATAGTTGCAATGCACATTGGAATTAGTATCGTAGAGATAAACAGTATAAATGTTGTCGTAAAATCAGCAAGAATTGATTTGAGGTCATTGATTCCTGGGATGTGATTAAAAGTGCGATTTAGCCAAGGTGTTTGGCGTTGTAGGTTCATGGTGTTGAGCTACAATTATTTAACAATTCCCTATTTCTAAAGTGCGATAACAGGTAAAGGTAACAGATGATAAATGAACTTTCGATACCAGTAGTAACGCCTATTGTTAGCTTATTCAACGGAGCGACAATGATGCCTTATTTTGATAATGCCGACATGCAATACATTTTTGCTAAATATACCCACTTCTTTCATCCAGAAGTAGAAGTTGGGTTGAGTAAAAATATTAAAAGTCAGAAAACCATTAAAACAATTAATGATTTACCAGACGGAACAGTAATTTTTGTGCATACTGGCAAAGTGATAAGCGCAAATACTCGAACTTCGATACAAATTGGGGTGAATAAACACATCGAACCCGGTCGCTATGGCGTATACACGAATCATTCTTGTGAACCCAATGGAGTCATTCGGACTAAAATGAATGCATTTTCTAATACCGCAACCATTGCCCTGATCGCCTCAAAAGAACTTAAAAAGGGAGAAGAAGTTACTTTTGATTATGCTACGACAGAAAATTTTTTAACACCGGAAGCATTGTTAAGTAAATGTCTATGTGGTTCTGTAAAATGTAGAGGAAAAATAATGGGATTTAATAATATCTCTGAGTCTCAGCGACAATTTCTCTCGAATTCAGGGCTTTTAGCAGATCATCTGGTAGAGCAGTACAGAAATTTTATGAATTGTTCAAATTGATCGCCAGAAATTGATTCTAAAACACAGATCTATGACGCCACGCCCTACCGAATGCCGCCAGTGAGATCTTCTGGTCAGGAGGCAGTTCATCACCAAAAATGTTGCATAATTCTTTTTCGATGTATCGGTCAATCTCAACCGATGATGCGTGAGGGTGGTTGTTTTTAAACTCACAGACGCCGGAGAAGAACCGGTGGCCGCGTTCATCAATAGGTGTGTTCATTTTGGCTCTCCTTTACTTCACGTGTTTTCAACATTGCTGTTGTTGACTTTGCTTAAGAACCCAAGCATCAGGTTTGTTTAAATTAATACGTATTACGTATTGTTCATTCCCAGCAACGCCTCCAAGCTTGGATGATGTCATTCACTAGGAGTTGATAGCGGCAAAAATCCATATACGGCAGCATCGATATTTTTGGATATAATTTTCACCGGTGCGAGTGAATAGAAGCTGAACAATATCGGTGACGGACTGTTGACAGTATTTTTGCTTATCTACAATTACGCAATTTACACGCCAATTTTTGGGAGTCTAATTCATCCACTACTAATTCAACGCGCTTCACAGGGCGGTCGTAAATGCTTTCGGTGTAAGTCAGTGATGATTTTGAAGATGCAATGAAATTGTACCGATTGAAGCCTGCCAACTAAGAACTGATTAATTCGCCGAAGCATGATCGACTTGACGCGATAGGCCGTAATTTTTCCGTTCATCCCTTTTACACGTCAGAGTTCGGTTTCGCCTGTTTCCAACAAACGGCAGACTTCCCGGCTTGACAGTACGCGCTGGGCAAGATGGCCGGCAATAGAATCAGTGGTTAACAAAAAATAAAATCTGCCGTCGACCGCTGGATCGCGAATCAGTTTGGCATGCCAACTTTAATCTGTAATTGTCATCGATCAACTTGTTTTGATAGTGCTATATATATTGATTCCCGAAGTTGATGCAATCATGCCATTTAATTTACAAATCGAACACCTCGCGCACTCAGAGTCTTGTTTTCAAAACTCAGTCCCTGGACATCTTGCTGATTAAGAATGAGGTATTGACATATTTTCATATTTCTAATAAATTGGAAATATGAAAATAAATACAGCCGTTCAAGCATTGGCCGCCCTGGCTCAGGAAACCCGACTATCGATTTTCCGGATTTTGGTTCAAACAGGAGAGACTGGTCTTTCGGCTGGTCAAATAGCGAAGGCAATGGGCATTCCGAATGCAACCTTGTCATTTCATCTTAAAGAACTGACCCATGCGGGACTGATTACTGCCCGGCAGGAAAGTCGTTTTATCTATTACGCCGCTAATTTTCCAGCCATGAATGAATTGCTGGGTTTCCTCACTGAAAATTGTTGTGCTGGTGATCCGTGTGGCTCTGTCACGGCCTGCTGTGACGGAGAATCTTTAACTACTGATCGTTTACTTACCCGATGAGAAAATATTATGAAACGTTTCCATGTACATGTGGCTGTCAATAACTTGATCGAAAGCATCCGTTTTTATTCGGCAATGTTCGCCACTGAACCTACCGTCATGAAACCGGATTATGCAAAATGGATGCTGGATGATCCCCGCATCAATTTCGCGATTTCCCAACGCAGTGCCAATGCAGGGCTGGATCATTTGGGAATTCAAGTGGACTTGGAGGCTGAATTACATGATTTGAATCAACGGCTAGCAGACGCTTTATTGCCGGTTGAAGAACAGCAAGACGCCGCCTGCTGCTACGCCAAAGCCAATAAATATTGGACGATTGATCCGCAAGGCATCGCTTGGGAAGCATTTCATTCGCTCGCAACAATCCCGGTTTTTGGCGAAGACACGCCCGTTCCTGTCAAAACAGAGTCATCCGCCTGCTGCGCACCCTTCCAAGGGAGCAAATGCAGATGAGAGAACATGTTTTTAATGTTCTGTTTCTATGCACGGGCAATTCCTGTCGCTCCATTCTGGGTGAAGCCACTTTCAATCATCTGGCTCCGAAAGGTTGGCGGGCTGTGAGCGCCGGTAGCAAACCTACTGGGCAAGTGCATCCGCGTTCCCGTGCGTTGCTGAATCGAGAAGGGATTTCAACAGAATCGTACTACAGTAAATCCTGGAATGAATTGCCAGTAACGCCGGATATTGTGCTTAGTGTCTGCGGTAATGCCGCCAACGAAACCTGTCCGGTTTATCTCGGTCCGGTGATGCGCAGTCACTGGGGCGTCGAAGATCCCGCTCATGTCACTGGCAGCGAAGACGAAATCGACGCGGCCTTCATGACTGCCTATCGCATCCTTCGCTATCGCATTGAGGAATTTCTGGCATTACCCCTAAATGAATTACAGCATGACCGAGAGCACCTGAAAGCAGAGCTGGATCGCATTGGCAATTTATTGCCCTAAACAGTCATTGTTGCATGACGAAGCAATTGGTTTAGAACCGCTCCTTAAAATGTTGGTGGCAGCTACTAACTGGAACTATTTATGAACAAAAACACTTGCTCAAGACCACATTTATCCTTTCTCGACCGCTACCTGACCCTTTGGATCTTTATCGCAATGGCTGTTGGAGTCGGCGCTGGTTTTCTCTTACCGGCCGAGGTCAATGCATTAAATGATGCAGTTTCGGTGGGAACGACCAACATTCCGATTGCCATCGGATTGATTTTAATGATGTACCCACCGCTGGCCAAAGTCCATTACGAGGAGCTGGGGGATGTATTTTGCAATTGGAAAGTATTAAGTGTTTCATTGGTGCAGAACTGGATTATCGGTCCGGTGTTGATGTTCGTGTTGGCTATTATTTTTTTGCGTGATTATCCCGAATACATGACGGGGCTGATATTAATTGGTTTGGCTCGTTGTATTGCAATGGTGATCGTCTGGAATGAATTGGCGAATGGCGACAATGAATATGTCGCGGGCCTAGTTGCATTTAATAGCGTATTCCAGGTGCTTTTTTACAGCGTGTATGCCTGGTTATTTATTACCGTATTGCCACCGTTGTTTGGATTGCAAGGTAGCCTGGTGGCTATCACCATCGGAGACATTGCTAAAAGCGTATTCATTTATTTGGGTGTGCCCTTTATTGCGGGAATCCTGACACGTTTCTTCTTGGTTCGTGCCAAGGGCGGGGACTGGTATCAGCAGCAATTCATAACGAAAATCAGTCCGATAACACTCGTTGCCTTATTGTTCACCATCATCATGATGTTTTCGCTCAAAGGCAAATTAATCGTGCAATTGCCATTTGATGTCGTACGCATTGCCATTCCGTTGTTGATTTATTTTGTGGTGATGTTTTTAGTAAGTTTTATGATGGGCAAACTCATAGGTGCAGACTATGCAAAGACTACTACCTTGGCGTTCACCGCTGCCAGTAACAACTTCGAACTGGCGATTGCTGTTGCAGTAGCTGTATTTGGCATCAATAGTGGTGCTGCATTTGCGGCGGTCATAGGGCCATTAATTGAAGTGCCAGTGATGATCGCCTTGGTGAATGTGGCGTTTTTCTTTCGAAAGCACGGATACCGAGCTACTGAAAAATTAGATTATAAGTATTGAAATTCAATGATTTATTAATGAATGAGAAGCTCGCTTGATTTTGCTTCAGGATAAAAGAATGAAGATTAATCTATATAAGCTCGGTTAATAATGCATGTCCTTAGCTGCGAATTGCAATTCATCAATAAAGTGCTGGCTGTATAAAGGTAGGTAGTTGTGCTTTAGACAGGCGATTTTTGTGCTGGAGCTTTTGATTAGTTGCGAAAGGTCAAGTGCCACCAAATCCTTGTCAATGCATGGGTCATAAGCCATGGCAGCGATGAGGCCGACACCAAAACCCAGGCGTACATAGGTTTTAATGACATCCGAATCCGCAGCAGCTAAAGTCAGATCCAATTCCAGTCCTGCATTTTTAAAGGCGCTTTCAATATTGGAACGACCCGTGAAGCCTACGCTGTAGGTAAGAATAGGGTAGGTAGCCAAGCGCTCAAGCGTCAGTTTTCCTTCAGTTAACGGATGATCATGCGGAACAATCGCGGAGTGATGCCATTCGTAACATTTTTTGATGATCAAGTCAGTTTCTTGATCAACTTTCTCAGTGCAAATGGCAATATCTGCCTTTCCGGCGCGCAACTGATCAATCAATTGCTCAGGAGAGTCCTGAACCATATAAATTTTTACGCGCGGATATTTTTCACGAAAGCGTCGAATCGGTGTCGGTAAATAATATTTTGCCTGCGTGTGAGTTGTTGCAATATGCAGCGTACCATGATCACAGACCAGATAATCGGCTGCCAGCGTGCCAATATTGCTTTTAGCTTGATGTATGATAGCGACCTCATCCATGACAGACTTGCCTAAAGGCGTCAGGCCAATCAGTTTTTTTCCTGAGCGTTCAAATAAAGGCGACCCCAGCTCGACTTCAAATAATTGTAATTGCCGACTGACCGCAGATTGCACAAGGTGCATTTTCTCCGCTGCTTTAGAAAGGTTGAAATGCGTCTCCTGTAAAACACGGAGCAATTCAATCTGGCTTAAATTCATGTGCTACTAATAATTAGATACTTTGTAGTTATTATCTATTTATTAGAACTCATAATCTACATATATCGTTTTATTTAAAATAAAATCGGCATTAACATTACGCTTGAGAAACCTACTTTACTGACCCTATTGACCAAGACCAATAGATATAAAAAAATGAAACCCCTGTTAGTGACAAGCGAATTGATCCTGGTACTCCTGAGTGTAACAGGGATGTTTTTTGTGCGGGTTTGATACCCGCATTTTTTTGCGCGTTAGAATGAAGCTGGAAAAATCGGCATTCAGAAAAATTGGAACTGCTTGCTTAAGGTTGGATTCATGGATGTGATTTGAAGAGTAACGCAGACACGATTAGAGCGTAGCAAGATTATGAAATCGTGATTTTGTAGAGATCAAGACATTTTCATTCCAATTTTGTAAGGTTCTAAATCCTACAGAATGAAAAGTAAAAGCCTTACACATCCCTGTGTTTGAGAGCATGACGCTATTTTGAGATAACAGATCGACTTCGATTTACATTGTTGGATACCCCTAGCTAAAAATGTCCTTACCACTTTGGATACGGCGGACAGCATCAACCAGTCGATCAACTTCTTCATAGGTATTGTAGAAAGCCAGAGAGGGTCTTACACTACTTTCGAGATCAAAACGGCGCAGAATGGGTTGTGCGCAATGGTGGCCCGTTCTGACCGCAATGCCCACATGGTTTAATGCAACTCCGATATCCTGATTGGAATGGCCTGAAAGTACGAACGATAAAACGCTGGTTTTTTCCCGAGCAGTACCAATTAATCGCAACCCTGGTATGCGCTGCAGAGCTTCCATTCCATAAACCAGTAACTCGTGTTCATAACGAGCGACATTTTCAAGACCAATTTTCGTCAGGTATTCAAGCGCGGCACCCAGGCCGACAGCGTCTGCAATATTTCCGGTTCCGGCTTCAAAGCGGGCGGGTGCTGGTTGATAAAGGGTTTTTTCAAATGTCACGTCTTCTATCATGTTGCCGCCGCCTTGCCAGGGTGGCATGGATTGCAACAACTCACTCTTACCATACACTGCACCAATGCCGGTTGGGCCAAAAATCTTGTGCCCCGAGAAGACACACCAGTCGCAATCAAGTGTCTGCACATCAACGCGTAAGTGAGAGACCGACTGGGCCGCATCCAACAGAACACGAGCACCGACACGATGTGCCATGGCAATTATCTCCGCTGCTGGCGTAACAGTACCCAGGGCATTGGAAACGTGAGTAAAGGAGACTATTTTGGTGCGAGAATTGAGCAATTTCTGGTAGTCACCCAGCAACACCTGACCGCTATCATCAACCGGCACAACACATAACTTGGCGCCGGTAATCTCACAAAGCTGCTGCCAGGGCACGATGTTGGCATGATGCTCCAGCCAGGTAATGACAATTTCATCATCGGCCCTGATGTTTTGTCTCCCCCAGCTTTGCGCAATCAGATTGATGCCTTCGGTCGTGCCCCTGACGAAAATAATATCTTCAGCGGACGGCGCATTTAAAAAGCGGGCTACAGTATCCCGCGCCTGTTCATAAGCATCGGTTGCGCGCGCGGCCATTTCATGCGCTGCCCGGTGAATGTTGGAGTTTTCGTGTTCATAAAAATACGAAATCCGGTCAATCACTGCCTGCGGTTTTTGAGTGGTTGCGGCGTTATCAAACCAGGCCAGGGGATAGCCGTTGACTGTTTCTTTCAGAATCGGGAAGTCACGGCGATAGGCATGGACATCAAAAGCCGGATGCGCTGCCGCAGCGTTTAATGCCTGCGCGTTAAAACCGCTGGTATTTAGCTCATCAAGAAAATAGAAGTTTGACTTTGGTGCGCCTGTTGCTGAACTGTGTTTTTCAGGAATTGAGCCGCCGCCAAACAATAATTGCAACTCGGATTCTCCCGGTAAACCATAGACTTCAGGTGCCAAGCCCGCAATCAGAGAGGCATCGAAGTTAGCCATGGACGCTGATAAGCCCGCAATTGACGAGGCCCCCGGTAAATCAGAGGGTCTGGATTGATTGGGTGCCGCTTTCGGAAAACTGTCAATCACTATGTTATGGGTGGCTAACTGCTTTTGAACATCCCCTACAAACGGTTGCGGAAAATTCGCAATAGACTCCGTGCCGATTTCGGTAGTCGGTTCGATTGCGAGAGGCGTCAGGTCCAATGCAGAGGCTAACGATGATGTTGAACTACCGCCCAATCCGATGGGTTGATGCGAGCCAGACGGCGGTCGTGTTACCAGAAGCTGCTGTAAATCGGCCTCATTGGGCAATCCCCTGTTTTGCAGAAAAATACCTGCCAGTACCTTGCTATCCAGGCCCGCAAGGGGTGCCGTTAAACCATTGCCATTGGTTTGCGGTTGTCCTGGCACGGCGCTGGGATCCAGTTTGTCCGGCACACTGGCATACAAGGGTTGGCGCTGCGCGAACAATTGTCTTAACTCTAACTCGCCTGGCAATCCCAATCCCTGCAGTGACGTGGTTGACAGACCGAGTTTGTCGAGAGCTGCTGACGACGCGTGCAAGCCACCGGGCACTGCCGATGCAGCGAGTCCCAGTCGGGATCCGTCACAGGGCAGGGCGGCAAAGAGTTGATTCGCCAGCTGGGTCAATTGATCGATATCAGGCAATCCGTTGGCTAGGCCCAGGTTATCGGATAACCCGCGTTGAGATTGATCAAAAGGCTCAAACTCATTTGTATTCATGATACTTGCTCACGTCGACATTTTCGAGCACGCCGAGCGCATCATCAGTCAACACCGCCAGTGAACAATAGAGCGAGATCAGATAAGAGGCGATAGCTTTATGATTGATGCCCATAAACCGTACAGAAAGCCCCATGCTCAGCTGTCCCGTCAGATTCGGTTGATAGAGACCCACGACACCCTGACGGCTCTCGCCGGTCCGCAGCAATAAAATATTGGTTTTATTATGGGTCACTTTCAATTTGTCGGTTGGAATGATGGGGAGACCCCTCCAGGTCAAAAATTGTGAACCGAATAAGGTAACAATGGCGGGAGGAACACCGCGGCGGGTGCATTCACGTCCAAACGCAGCTATCGCTTGTGGATGGGCCAGGAAGAAAGCCGGTTCTTTCCAGACGCGGGAAATCAATTCATCCATATCATCCGGAGTCGGTGCTCCAGTGCCGCCGGCACGTGGTTGCACTTTTTGTGAGGGCGCAACGTTATTCAGCAAACCGTACTCGGTATTGTTGATCAATTCGCTTTCCTGACGCTCTTTAATGGTTTCGATCGTTAAACGTAACTGTTCGTGGATTTGATTATGCGGACTGCTGTACAGATCGGAAATACGGGTGTGAACATCCAGCACGGTATTGACAGCGTTCAGTCGGTATTCGCGTCCCCATTCCTCATAATCGACGAACGTTTGTGGAAGTTCCTTTTCGTCCAGACTGGAACAGTCAACCAGAAGATCGGTTTCGTTCTTCACTTTGTTGACACGGTAAATTCCGGCTTCCAGCGGAGTCCAATGTAAAAGATGCACCAACCACCGAGGGGAGATGGTGGATAACATTGGGACTGTTTTGGTGGCATTCGCCAGGGTGCGCGCCGCAACATCACCTAATGCGGTGTGAGATTGACCTTCATGAATATCGGACATAATCGTTTCCTTTTTTGTTGAGTTATTAAAAATGGATGCCAATTATCAATAATTGGAAATCCCTTGTTTTGCTTGCTTTGTATGACCTAGTGGCCGGCACCGCCTTCGGAGGGTTCACTGCGAACAAAACTCTGTGTGATGTTGCTGCCGGGCGGTACATCGTGGGTGAGCCAGACATTGCCACCAATCGTAGATCCGCATCCAATCGTGATACGTCCCAAAATCGTAGCACCTGCATAAACCACGACATCATCTTCAACAATAGGGTGTCTGGCATTACCTTTCACTAGAACGCCGTTTTCGTCTTTTTGAAAACGTTTGGCGCCTAATGTGACCGCTTGATACAAGCGGACTTTACGACCAATAATGCAGGTTTCTCCTATCACCACGCCGGTGCCATGATCAATAAAAAAACTTTCGCCTATTTGGGCACCGGGGTGAATATCAATACCGGTAGCCGAGTGGGCTATTTCAGCGATAATTCGGGCTATGAGTGGAACGCCCAGTTCATACAAGACATGTGCAAGGCGATGATGAATCGTAGCCGTAATACCCGGGTAACAAACCAGGATTTCATCGGAACTTCGTGCAGCTGGATCGCCTTCGTATGCGGCTTGGATATCGGTATCCAGTAACACGCGAATTTCTGGCAAACGCGCAGCAAATTTGCGAGTGATCTCAATCGCCTGTTCACGACTTGCCGTATCATTTTCTGAGTGCCCCGAGATGAATTGAAGTTCGCGTCGGATTTCCTGATGGAGTTCTCTTAAGACAATGTCCAGTTTGTGTCCAACGAAATAATCAATGCCTTCGTCATTCAGATAAGGTAAACCGAGGCGGTTGGGAAATAATGCCGCGCTTAAGCCCTCCACGATATCTTGTAATATTTTCCGTGAAGGTAACTTTGGTGGTTTGTCACGCCGTTGCCTGATTTCGAGCGATTGCAGGCGGAGGTTACGTAAATCGGTAACGAGGCTGTCGATACCCCAATCGTTTTTAAGATTCGAAAAGCTGGTGTCAGTCATGACAACTTGCCTTGCTTCTTGAATAGTCGTTATGTCGACATGAGATAACAGATTCATATGTAAATTGCATGAACGTTGATGTATCTAAAATTTGGCAAAAAAAAAGCCAGTGGCCCTTGGTCTAGGGCTCACTGGCTTCCGGTTGTCCGGTCAGCATGCGGCGAGATATAAATAAAGTACTGCAGAATTTTATTCGTTGTCAAGCATGCAAATAATGTTAGAAAATCCGTGCATTGGTTATGCAGTTGATTAATAGCAACTTTCCGTACATCAATAAGATTTAAACATTGATCTGAATGAGTGCTTATTGCAGATTGTTTACTTCGTTGCCGGCAATGAGTAGTTCTTCGATAAAATGTTGACTGTATAACGGCAAATAGTTGTGCTTCAAATACGCAATTTTTGTTCGTGACCGCGGGATGATGTGGGATAAATCGCGCATCACCAGGTCCTGGTCGGCTAAGGGATCGTATGCCATGCCGGTAATCAGACCCACGCCCAAACCAATTCGAACATAAGTTTTGATCACATCGGTATCCGCTGCCGCCAAGGTAATGTCCAGTTTCAGTTCTGCGTTATTAAAGGCGCTCTCGATATTGGATCGGCCGGTATAACCAAAGTTGTAGGTCAGAATGGGAAATTCGGCCAGCCGTTCGAGTGTAATAGCACCTTCGTTCAGCGGGTGATTTTTCAATACCACGGCAGAGTGATGCCATTCATAACAGGTCTCGATAACCAGATCGTTGACCTCATCGACTCGCTCCGTACAGATCGCAATATCGGCTTTACGTGTGTGCAGGTGATCAATCAGCTGTTCAGGCGAGGCTTGGACCATCGATATAATAACGCCGGGATATTTTTCTCTGAACCGCTGTATGGGCTTAGGCAAAAAATATTTGGCCTGGGCATGTGTGGTAGCCAAATGCAGCGTTCCCTGATTGCTATCTAGATAATCAGCAGCCATCATCTGGATATTGTTTTTGGCCCGATTGATGGTAGACACTTCCTCCATAATGCGGTTGCCCAACAAGGTCATGCCGATCAGTTTTTTTCCTTGTCGTTCGAACAAGGGTGACCCCAACTCTTCCTCGAACAATTGCAACTGCCGACTCACTGCTGATTGCACAACATTCATTTTGTCTGCCGCTTTTGAAAGACTGAAGTTGGTTTCCTGTAAGACACGCAGTAATTCAATCTGGCTTAAGTTCATAGTCTGGGAGATTCCTTATCTTAATTTTCCTAAATTGGTACAAGCCGACTACGCAGACGATCTAGTGACTGCTGCTAAACGACGATTAATGAAACCAGTGCGCCTGGCGAATTTTAAGATCAACCTTGTCGCCGCGATTTAACTCCAGTTCCTTGAACTGATCGTTTGGCATTTCCGCATAGACGGGAGCGGAAGACTCATTATTTCCATTTTTCACTAATTCCAGACGAATCAATGCGCCCAAATGTTGCCAGTCTTTTACAGTAGCCGGTGCTGTATTTTCAGTTGTTGATTTTTGTATGACGATGTCATGAGGACGCACGTGGGCAATCTTGCCTGCTTGATTCGGCGTCAACAGTCCTGCAGTTTGTAACCAGTCACTATCATGTTCGGCCAAATCAAAAACATTGGTTTGGCCAATAAAACGTGAAACGAAGGCATTGGCAGGATAATCGTAAATCTCGCTCGGGGAGCCTTGTTGTTCAATGCGGCCGTGATTCAGCACGACAACCTGACTGGCGACCTCCATGGCTTCTTCCTGGTCGTGAGTCACGAAAATACTGGTGACGTTCAGATCGTGATGAAGATTTCGTAGCCACATTCTAAGATCTTTGCGCACACTGGCGTCAAGTGCACCAAAGGGTTCGTCCAGCAATAATACCGAAGGCTCGACAGCCAGCGCACGCGCTAAGGCGATGCGTTGCCGTTGGCCTCCCGACAGTTGATCGGGATAACGGTCATTGAGCCAGTCCAGTTGCACGAGTTCCAGCAGCGCATGGACTTTTTTTGTTATAAACTCGTTATTGGGCCGACTGCGCCGAGGTTTGACTCTCAAGCCAAAGGCGACGTTTTCGAATACCGTCATATGGCGAAATAGCGCATAGTGTTGAAACACAAAACCAATTTGGCGGCTTTTTACGGGCTTATCCGTCACATTATCACCTTTTAGAAACACATCGCCTGTATCGGCCTGTTCAAGTCCCGCAATTATGCGCAATAACGTGGTTTTACCACAACCGGAAGGTCCCAGTAATGCGACTAACTCACCTTCAGGGATGTCGAGATTGATATTGTCCAGTGCGGTAAATGCACCAAATTGTTTGCAAATATTGTTTAAATTGATGCTCATGTTATCGGTCCTATAAATTTTTGGATTGAAACGATTATTCCTCTAATCGTTTGGGCAGATATTTGCTCCTCGGCAATTGCTGAAGTACAGGATGTACTAAATGCAGCAAACGCAGGAGCAGTTTGTCGTCCTGCATTGCTCTACCTCCTGCATCCATGCAGTCGTGCAATATCTGCATTCACCACCTCCTTGTGGATCCCGCTTTCAAATCCTGCTTAAGTTTCCATTCCAGGAATGTTTTCACCACTAATGTCACTACAGCCAGGGCAGCCAGAATTGACGCACTGGCGAACGCCCCGACAAAGTCATACTCGTTATAACTGACCTCGACATGTAACGGTAAAGTATTGGTCAGGCCCCGGATATGGCCTGAAACCACCGAGACGGCACCAAATTCCCCCATCGCGCGGGCATTGCATAACAACACGCCGTTCAACAACCCCCACTTAATGTTGGGCAGCGTAATCCGAAAAAAGGTTTTCCATCCGCTGGCACCCAAGGATAAGGCGGCTTCCTCTTCTTCATGTCCCATCTCCTGCATGAGGGGAATCAGTTCGCGGGCTACAAAGGGGAACGTGACAAACAACGTCGCCAGTATGATGCCGGGCACAGCAAAGACAATTTTAATATCATGTTCGGAAAGCCAGGGCCCCAGCCATCCCTGGGCACCAAAGATCAATACATAAATAAGCCCTGCAATCACCGGCGATACCGAAAACGGCAAATCGATCAAGGTAATCAACAGATTTTTTCCGCGAAAATTAAATCGGGCAATCGCCCATGCTGCAGAAATTCCAAACACAGTTGTCAGAGGCACTGTGACCAGTGCAACCAGTAGTGTCAGACGCATAGCCGACAATGCATCGGAATGAGTCAGGCTGGCTTTATAAGTAGACCAACCCTTGGCAAATGCTTCAAGCAGCACGGTCGCCAGAGGCAAAACCAGAAATAATCCAATGATGCTGAGTGTGAGTCCGATCAAGGCATAACGCACCCAGTCGGGGTCTGACAGTGTGAGCATTTTGGGCGTAATATAAGGCCTGGCGGAAATCGAATTCATCATGAACCTCTCACAATTGTCCGGAACGGCGGCGCACCCACCATTGCAAGCCGTTTATCAACAGCAGTAACAGAAACGACAGGATCAGCATGGTCATACCTATAGCGGTTGCTCCGGCGTATTCATATTGTTCCAGTTTGGTGATAATCAAAAGCGGCAAGACTTCCGAGATGTAAGGCATATTGCCGGCAATAAAAATCACGGAACCGTACTCACCAACGCCCCGGGCAAAAGCGAGTGCAAATCCGGTAATGGTGGCAGGCAAAATATTGGGTAAAATAACTTTGAAAAATGTCTGCAAACGGGTGGCGCCGAGACTGGCGGCAGCTTCTTCCATCGCGGTGTCCAATTCCTGCAGCACCGGTTCGATTGTGCGCACGACAAACGGCAAGCCGATAAAAATCAAAGCGAAAACAATGCCTAATGGCTTGTAGGCTATTTGTATGCTCATGCTGTCAAATACCAGTTTGCCTATCCAGCCGTGAGGCTCGTAAATCGTTGCCAATACAATACCGGCTACGGCGGTTGGCAGGGCGAACGGCAGATCGATCAGGGAGTCGAATAGGCGTTTGCCGGGGAACGAATAGCGTACCAGCGTCCAGGCGATGATAAAGCCGAACACGACAGCAAAGGCAGCGGCAATAAGGGCTGATCCAAAGCTCACGCGGAACGAAGCCAGCACTCGCTGGTTAGTCATTATGGCCAAATACTCGTCGAAGCTGAGCTGCAAGGCTTTCAGCAGCATCGCGCTTAGCGGTATAAGCACTATCAGCGCCAGATATACCAGGGTAAGGCCGATGGCCGGGCGAAATCCCGGCATGATGTTACTTTGTGGCATGTCAGTATTTTTGGTTGACCGGGTTGTGCAAAAGTTTTAGAAGTACCAACAACCCGGTATTAAAAGAATCCTTCGTGTTGCGTCAGGCGTACGGGTTCTATTTAAGGCGCATAGATTTGATCGAAGGTGCCGCCATCATCAAAGTGTTCTTTTTGCGCCTTGTGCCATCCGCCGAATTGCTTATCGACAGTGAAAAGCTCCAGTTTTGGAAAGCGCTTTAAATCTTCGGGGTTAGCATGTTCCGGTTGGTACGGGCGGTAAAAGTGTTTGGCAGCAAGTTTTTGTCCAACCGGTGAATAGAGATATTGAAGGTAGGCTTCGGCCAAATCCTGCGTGCCGTTCTTTTTGACGATTTTATCGACCACAGTCACGGGTGTTTCCGCCAAAATGCTGGTTGGCGGCACGATAATCTCAAATTTACCGGCGCCTTCTTCTTTGAGTGCCAAAAACGCTTCATTTTCCCAGGTGATGAGTACATCGCCGATGCCGCGCTGTATAAAAGTAGTCGTTGAACCCCGTGCACCGGAATCCAGTACCGGGACATTCTTGTACAATTTTTTCACAAAATCCTTGGCAGCTTCTTTGCTCCCGTATTTTTTTTCTGCAAATGCCCAAGCGGCTAAATAATTGTAGCGTGCGCCACCCGACGTTTTAGGGTTTGGGGTAATCACTGACGTGCCTGCTTTGGCCAGATCGTCCCAGTCCTTGATGCCTTTCGGGTTGCCTTGACGCACTAGAAGTACAATGGTGGATGTGTAGGGTAAACTTTTATTGGGTAAACGACTTTGCCAATCTTTAGGCAACAATCTAGCCCGTTCAGAAATCTGATCGATGTCGTATGACAGCGCCAAAGTCAGGACATCGGCTTCCAATCCGTCGATGACGGCTCTCGTCTGTTTACCCGCGCCGCCATGCGATTGCTGAATTTCAACCTCTTCTTTGGTTTTATCTTTCCAGTATTTGATAAATTCCTGATTAAACTCTTGATAGAGTTCGCGGGTGGGGTCATATGAAACGTTCAGCAGAGTTCTATCGGCCAATGTTGTACTACTGAAAAGCAGGGTAAGCACTAGATAAAGATATTGGAGTGATCGGGTCAATTTCATGTCTTCTCCTCAAGGAAGCTGTTTTGTTTGATTCGTCGCATGGTGGTTATATTTATATTTGCGATATAACATGCGCTTTGTTGCGATTAAAATGATAACCAAATTGGTTGTTGGATAATATTGATATATTTAGATACAATCATCTAATTATCAGATATAAGCAGTTTTCAACTGAGATTCATGTTGAATAATCTGTCAGTGGTTCAACATGAATGATCCTGCAGATCCTTTCCCGATCATCTTGGGAAAGGAGCTTGCGATTTAGAAGAATCAGTAGATTACTTATATTTGGGTTTACCATCTCCAAAGGCATTCAGTGAGACTTCGAAGTAAAAGAAGTTGCTGGCCTCCGAGGTAAAGGGCCCGTTGGCCGTGGTGCCCCTATCGAATGATCTGGTAAAGTCACCCGGTTCGAAGCGGGCATAACTCAAGCTCCAGTCCACATAAGGGTTGACTTTGTGACGCATGCGTATGTCGAACTCATGCCCCAGGAAGCTGCCGCTTTGGCCTGTCGTATCCCGCAGGTTGGCTCGGTTCCAGGCGTCAGTTTCGCTTTCCAGCCAGTAGGCGTTGTAGCCGGTATCAATGCGCACATCTTTGTATGGAGTAAATTCCAGGCGGGCCTTGGGTGCGTGGACATTATCCCAGGAGAAATAATCATTGCGGGACCACGGCTGGTTAAAGCCATAAAAAGCATCAAAACGCTGGTTAATATTATCTCCATTGCTTTTGTCGCCGGTACCGAAGCCGTAATACAAGCTGGCTCGAGGCTTCCAGTCATGGTCGAAGGTGTACCCCAGTTCCAGCGAGTAAGCCAGAGCATCTTGCTGGCGCAGGGACTGGGCTGTACGTGCGGTATTGAGAGAACCAAACCGGCCAAACTGTTTGTTAATGTCAGCATCGAAATCGAAGCTGCTGCTGGGAATCACACCATAAACCCGCAAACCCGGCGCATAGATGTCCATGTCAGGCTTGCGATTGGCGTTAACCGGATTGGTTAAATCACCATTTTGCTTGCGGCCCAGGAAGTAGGGCTGGATGGTGATAAATTCCGACCATCTTTTCAGGCTGAGCACGGCGCCATAAATCCAGGTATCTTCGTCGGGCCGGTCGAAATCATATTTAAGGCGTTCCACAGGCTGCAATGCGAAGGTATCCAGATCCCAGTCGTTTTGTTTTTTACCGAAACGGACACGAAAGCCCTCGAAGTTGTTGGTTGTGTTCCGGAACTGGTTATTTCCGATCAAGCGCCGGTCCAGCAATTCCATATGCATGCGGCCAGCGCGGATACTTAACGGGCGATTATGGCCCAGCAGATGGTTGAAATAAAGTTCGGCATAGCCCTGAATCAATTCAAATTCGTTGATGTCGGAATCGGTTCTTTCATACAAGCCGTTGTAACTGCGCGCATCTTCAAATTCGACCGCAAACCGGAGAGGATCCAGGATGTCATGTATCCCGACATAGGCCCGGGTCCGAAGCAACCATAAATCGTCGGGATCATTGCGATAGGTATTTAACGTAGCGCCGGTTGTGGGGTTATTTCTGCGTCGCAAATCGTTTTCCCGATATTCATAGCGGGTTCTAAAATCCAGACCCACATCCAGCCATTCCACATCGCGGAATTGCTCAAACTGGGTTTTACTTAGATTGCGTACGTAACTTGGTGGATCGGGCTCAGGTTCAACACGATAGCCTTTGGTTTTTACATAGTAATCTTCAGCAAATACCTGTCCGGATCCTGCCAGCAGCAAACTGAGCAGTGTCATTGCTGAATTAAATTTATTTAAATCATGGTTCATCGGATAACCTCTGGAATTGAATCGTTGTTAATTACAATGGCTTCCGGTAGTCCGGTCAGATTCTTGTATGTATAAAAAGCTTCATTCACCGTTGTTACGGAAAAATTTTTGTAGTATTAAATTTGACTTGTTGATTTGTTGTCAAAACGCAACTTCTCCTTTCGTTCGACCTGTACCACTTTGCTATCGTGAATGGTAATTTCCACCGATCCAAAACGAATACCTTGTAAGGCCGCAGCTATCTGTTTTGCAATATGTTCTAGCTGTTGTTCCTGACCGTACTTGCCGGATTCCAGAGCCATAAAATTACACCTTCAAATGAGTAGTGTTGCAGTTTTAACTGAGTAGATATGGCAACAATACTAAAACAGGCTGATCTGTTCTAAAAATGATATTTTTAGAGTAGATAATCGAAAAAATAGATATATCCGAAGGCTTTAGTGCCGCCCCAACACAGTTTTGTCAGAAACAGTTTTCGATAACGGCTTTGTTTTCATTCGGTTAGCACATCAATACGGATGAAATGCATTGATATTCAAATTTAAGGTTATCTTCTTGTTTTATATCAGATGAAGTGAAATGAAGGGGGGTATTAAATAAAATTTACGACATTTTTTGATCAGGCACCGTAGATTAACTTTCCTATTACCTGGAGGCTTTATGGGGACCTCTAAAAATTGCACTTCGACAGGCTCTCGGCAACTGCTCCATGCGTTGCTCTACCTCCTGCATCCATGCAGTCGAGTGCGAACGGTAGTCTTTTAAATCAGCGATTTATCCGTTCATGCTGAGCTTGTCGAAGCATGAATGGATAATTATTAGCGGTTCCCTAAAGTCAAATCAGCCGATTTTTACACACCAGTCGGAGTGTCGCGAGTTTTCAGTTGCTTCTGGCAGAGGCGGGTGTGCGGCTTGGTAGAAGTCGGCGCGCGCAAGCAGGATTAAGTCATACTTGATGTGGGTTTGCCCGCTTATGGATGGTCTCGACGTTATTCATCAGATCCGAGCCTGGATGCAGGCTCGGAAAATTATTTAACCAAGCTCTTCAGTGTCGATGAACTCTTGGCACGCATTTGGGATGGGGATCATTGCGGCGGCATGCCATGCCGCGCAAAATTCAGGAGATTGCCCTACTGATTACGAAGGACGACTTGCAGGTCGATTTACATCATTGGGTCAATTGCAGCAACAGCGACAGCCCGAACCGACCAATCCGAATCGGGCTCCTTACAAACTGTATCCGGGTTCGGTAATTGGTGATGGGTGGATTTTTAACTTGCGTAACCTTATTCGCGCCGCCAGCTGGTTGTCCCGTTGGGCGCATCCTCCAAAATCACGCCTTGGTCTTTGAGTTCGTCGCGGATTTGGTCTGCCAAGGCCCAGTTCTTGGCTTTTTTAGCCTCCAGGCGGGCCTGAATTTGCTCGGTGATTTGCGTCTCCGTCAAAGAACTTGATGTGTCATCGCCAGTAAGAACCGGTCCATGCCCCTGTAAGAATTGTTCGGGGTCCGCCTGTAATATGCCTAAAAGTCCTGCCAGATATTTCAAGGTTCCAGCGAGTGCTGTGGTCTTTGTTTGAGCACTTTCTTTTGCCTTGTTAAGCTCTCTCGCTAAATCAAAGAGAATTGAAAGTGCTACCGGTGTGTTGAAATCGTCATCCATTGCCTGTTCAAAGCGGTCCTTATAGCTGGCGTCTATGTCAGTGTCTTCAGATGTTACGCCTCTTAAAGCGGTATAAAGACGTGTTAACGCTGTTCCAGCTTCATTGAGTTGCTCATCGGAGTAATTCAACGGGCTGCGGTAATGGCTGGACAAGATAAAAAAGCGAATGATTTCCGGACGGTAACTTTTTAACACTTCGCGTACGGTAAAAAAATTGCCCAAGGATTTGGACATTTTTTCTTCATTCACGCGGACGAAGCCGTTATGCATCCAGACATTGACAAATTTTTCGCCGGTTGCGCCTTCCGATTGGGCAATCTCGTTTTCGTGGTGAGGAAACTGCAGATCCATGCCGCCGCCGTGAATATCAAAATGATTGCCCAAACAGCAAGTGGACATGGCTGAGCACTCAATATGCCAGCCGGGACGGCCGGATCCCCACGGCGATTCCCACGCAGGTTCACCGGACTTGGCCATTTTCCACAACACAAAATCCAAAGGGTTCTGTTTGGCCTGGTCGATGTCGACTCGCTCACCGGCTTGTAAATCAGCCAGATTCTTGCCGGATAATTGACCGTAATGCGTGAATTTACTCACCGAATAGAAGACATCGCCGTTGCTGCCGACATAGGCCAGTTGCTTGGCCAGCAGTGCTTCAATCATGGCGATGATATCAGCAATCGACTGCGTGGCCCTGGGTTCTCTATCCGGCGGCAAAACGGACAAGGCCTGTTCATCCTCGTGCATGGCGTCGATGAAACGCGCCGTGAGCTGTGAAATATCTTCGTTGTTTTCATGAGCGCGCAGAATGATTTTATCGTCAATATCAGTGATATTACGGACATAGGTGAGTGCGTAGCCTGAATGTCGAAAATAGCGGGCGACGGTGTCGAAAACCACCATGACGCGGGCATGGCCAATGTGACAGTAATCGTAGACGGTCATGCCGCAGACATACATGCCCACTTTGCCAGTCTGTCTCGGTTCAAATGGCTCTTTTTTGCGGGTCAATGTGTTATAAATTTTTAACATCAGCTTAATAAAATCGGGTAGCTTGTAGAGGCAGCGTGATGAGTCGCGATAGTTCGACTCATCTCCGCAGCATGTTTTCAATATAGCGGTCAATCAACTAAACCTTGCCAATTTACCAATATTTACACTTCTCTTTCAAGATGAAAACACCTAAAATTGAAAGTTTACTTCAGCGTTAAGGAAAAGCCATGCGAATGTTATTTTTTTCAATCTTGCTGTTTTTAACCACAACTCTTTCTTTTGCAACGGAAAATAAAATGTCGAATACATCAACAAAAGTCAAGTTAACTACAAATCTTGGTTCAATCGTTATTCAACTGAATAATGAAAAGGCCCCCATCTCCACTGAAAATTTTGTGACTTATGTAAAGGAAGGTTTCTACAACGGTACGATTTTTCATCGCATCATTAAAGATTTTATGGCTCAAGGCGGCGGTTTTGATACCAGTTTTCAACAAAAAGCGACGCATAAATCGATTAAAAATGAAGCCAATAACGGCCTTTTGAACACACGGGGCAGTATCGCGATGGCGCGTACGTCTGACCCTGATTCCGCAACTGCGCAGTTCTTTATCAATTACAAGGACAATGCCTTTCTAAATCACACCAGTCCAACGCCAAACGGCTGGGGTTATGCCGTTTTTGGTGAGGTAGTTGAGGGAATGGATGTTTTAGATGCCATGGCCAAAGAGCCTACCAGTAAACGTGGTGGGCACGACGATGTGCCTAAAACGGATATCGTGATTGAAAAGGCTGAAGTTGTCGAATAATAAACGGGTTCAGGTTTCAAAAAACATGGGGCTTGAACCGGCCTTATGAAACAAGGTATTTTTTTTATTTCGGATTTGCATATTGCGCTGGAAAAACCCGAAATCACGCAGCGATTTCTATTTTTTCTGCAGCATCAAGCGGCCCAGGCTGAAGCTGTTTACATCCTGGGCGATCTTTTCGATGTCTGGGTAGGGGACGATGATTCGACTCCTCCCAACAACAAAATAAGACAACAGCTTAAGCAGTTGACTGAATCAAGTACGCAGGTTTTTTTGCAGCCTGGCAATCGCGATTTTTTGCTGGGCGAAAAATTTTGCCAGGATACCGGCGTTCAGATGCTGGATGATTTTGTCGTTATTGATTTGTTTGGTACTTCAACATTACTTACCCACGGTGATTTGCTCTGTACGGATGATGTTGCCTACCAGGCGTTTCGAATCAAATCACATACCCCTGAGTGGAGACAGTACGTCCTATCCAAGCCACTCTTGCTACGCTTGTTGATGGCGCGCTGGTATCGGTTCCGCAGTTATTTTCATAAGCGTAAAAAAAGCCTGGATATTATGGATGTTAATCAGGACACCGTGATCAATGTGATGAAGCAGTTCAATTGTCTGCGCCTGATTCACGGGCATACGCATCGCCCCAATGTTCATTCTATTGAAATTGACGGTCAGGTTGCGCAGCGCCATGTACTGGCGGCCTGGAGCAATGAATCGGCAGATGTACTGCGCTGGGACAGGAACGGATATCGAATTGAAAATATTGACGGTTTGTAGGCTTTTTGTTCTGAAGTACAGCATTCAAAACCGCGTGTAGCAGCTATTAACAGTTGACATTTTTAGCAAAATAATTGAATCTACCCACTTGGCGTGAATTGTTCCTGACATGCATAAGGAAATAAAGAAATCAGCCAAAAACTAATATTAGTCTTAAAAAAATCATAATCAGTATTTTGTACACGACAAAATACCAGGAGATATATATATGAAGAAGCCTTTAAAGAGTTGGCTGCTTGCTTCAAGTGTAGCGGCGTTATTAGCTGCACCAGCAATTTCCAATGCTAACACCGAACTAGAAAGATTATCTCAAAATCCAGCCAACTGGGCGATGTGGGGCGGAAACTATGCGGGAACCCGCTACAGTGAACTGAGTGAAATCAACACTGCTAACGTTAAAACTCTGCAGCCGGCATGGTCTTTTTCTACAGGTGTTTTACGTGGTCACGAAGGCGGCCCTATTGTTGTTGACGATGTTCTTTATATTCACACGCCTTTTCCAAACACGGTTTATGCGATTGATCAAAAAACACAATCTGTTATTTGGGAGTACACGCCAACTCAAGATGCCGATGTCACTATCCCTGTGATGTGTTGCGATACAGTCAATCGTGGATTGGCTTATGGCGATGGCAAAATCTTCTTGCAACAATCTGATACCGTATTAACTGCACTGGATGCTAAAACGGGTAAACGGGTTTGGAGTGTGCAAAACGGTGATCCTAAATTAGGCATGACCAACACCTCTTCTCCTATCGTTGTTAAAGATAACGTTTTGACTGGTATTTCTGGTGGTGAGTTTGGTGTTCGTGGTTTCCTGGCGGCATATAACGTTAGGACCGGAAAATTAACCTGGAAAGGTTATAGCATGGGTCCTGATTCGGACACATTGATAAACGCCAGCAAAACTACAACCTGGGAAAACGGCAAAGTTACACCAGTGGGCGAAAACTCCAGTTTGAAAACCTGGCAGGGTGACCAATGGAAAATCGGCGGCGGTACAACCTGGGGCTGGTACAGCTACGATCCCAAACTGAATCTCGTTTACTACGGTTCAGGCAACCCATCAACCTGGAACCCGGTACAACGTCCTGGCGACAATAAATGGTCCATGTCATTATGGGCTCGTGATGCGGATACTGGAGAAGTCAAATGGGTATACCAAATGACGCCACACGATGAGTGGGATTTCGACGGTATCAACGAAACAGTTCTGGTTGACCAGGAAGTCAAAGGTAAAATGCACAAAACCATCGTGCATTTCGACCGCAACGGTTTTGGTTATACACTGGATCGTGAAACAGGCGAACTGTTAGTTGCTGAGAAATTTGATAAATCAGTTAACTGGGCAACTCATGTCGATATGCACACCGGTCGTCCACAAGTTGTATCCAAATACAGTACCGAGCAAAATGGTGAAGACCATAACACTGAAGGCGCTTGCCCAGCTGCATTAGGTTCCAAGAACCAACAGCCGGTTTCTTATTCGCCACAAACGGGCTTGTTCTACATTTCCGGTAACCACCTGTGCATGAACTACGAGCCATTTGAAGTTGCCTACACAGCGGGTCAGCCTTATGTGGGTGCGACATTAACTATGATGCCAGCCGGTGCTGATGTATTAACGGGCCAACCGGACGGCACAACCAACCTGGGTCAATTTACGGCCTATGATGCGAAAACCGGTAAGATCGTCTGGTCCAACAAAGAACAGTTCTCGGTTTGGTCCGGTTCTTTGGCTACTGCAGGTGGTGTTGTATTCTACGGTACGCTGGAAGGCTACCTGAAAGCGGTTGACGCAAAAACAGGTAAAGAGCTCTATAAGTTCAAAACACCGTCAGGTATCATCGGTAACGTCAATACTTGGTCGCATAACGGCAAACAATATGTTGGCGTACTGTCAGGTATCGGCGGCTGGGCTGGTATCGGTATCGCGGCAGGATTGGATACCGGTAATGCAGATTCAAACTCCGAAGGTTTGGGCGCTGTTGGTGCATACAGAAGCTTGAATTCCTACACCAAATTGGGTGGAACGTTGACTGTATTTGCTTTACCAAGCAACTAATCATCTGATTTTTTCAGGATTGATTGCTGAAAGCCCTGTTCGATAACTCGAACAGGGCTTTTTTTTAGATATCAATAACCAATAATCATTCTATCGATGAGCGTAAAGGCTGCTCTCCTGCTATTTGTATTAGTTTATTCAGCTGGCTATCTTTCGGCAGACGATGAGTCTACTGTCACTCAAGAACAAGGGGTAGCGAAGCAGATTAAGCTCACCGAGAAAACACAGCAGCTCTCAGGTATTGCAATCACAATACTCGATTCTGCCAATTATCAAGATGAATTTAGCGCATATGGTAGTGCGTTAACCCTACTGCCACTTATCAGCTTACAGCATCGCTATCAGTTGGCACAGGCAGAACACAGCAGCGCCAAAGCCAAATACTCCCATTCGGAACAGAGCATTTCCCGGCAGAAAAGTCTCTTTCAACACGGCGTTGCCTCGAAACGCAGTCTCCAGGGGCAAGAATTGCAACGGCAAGTGGATAAAGCATCGGCGCACGCTGCGCAGATTCAGGGAAAGGCCATTGCCGATGTGGTTTTGTTGCAATGGGGTAAACAACTGACGGATTGGGCCTTATCAGCGAAGGGCGATGAGTTGAATAAATATTTATCAGGTCAGATGACCCTGATAAAAATTACTTTACCGGCCACAAAGCAGTTGTCGAAAAATATCCATACTATTTATATTGAGCCCTCTGGGGATCGAAGTAAAGCTTCGACAGCCGAATTGATTGGTTCGGCACCACAAGCTGATGATTCAATTCAGGGCGAAAGTTATTTTTTTAAAACGAACAATCCCAAAATAAAAACAGGTATGCGCGTAGCAGCCTGGATTCCAGTACAGAGTAGTCGGACAGGTGTCGTTATTCCGAAATCGGCCTTGATCTGGCATATGGATCAGAGTTTTGTCTATATCAAAACGGATGCACACACGTTTACACGTCGAACCATCGGTCATTACGCTGTAACGGCTGATGGCTATTTCGTTGAAAACTATCTGAAGCCAGGTGAACACGTCGTCACTATGGGTGGGCAACTTCTGTTATCAGAAGAGTTCCGTGTGCAAATTCCTGATGAAGATAACGATTAAGCAGCCTTTATTAACTTGTTTGTGATAGTTAAGCAATATCAACGCCGTATTCGGGTTATTTATTTTTCAAATAAGGCCATTGATTCTACATGGGCTGTTTGTGGAAACATATCCATAACGCCGGCCTTGATCAGTCGATATCCTAATTCATTGACCAGGATCCCTGCATCGCGGGCAAGGGTCGATGGATTGCAGGAGACGTAAACGATACGTTGTGGCTGCCATGTTTTTAAATGATGCAAAATTTCAGATGCACCCGCCCTTGATGGGTCGAGCAGGATTTTATGATATTTCTGCTGAGCCCATGGATAGTAACTGATGTCTTTACTCAAATCCGCAGCATGAAATTCAACATTGGTGATGCCATTGTGGCGTGCGTTTTCACGGGCATGTGCAACCAGGGGCTGATCGCCTTCAATCCCCACGACATTCCCGGCATATTTTGCCATCGGCAGGGTGAAATTGCCCAGGCCACAAAACAGGTCCAAAACGTTATCACTAGTCTGTAAATCCAGCGTTTCCAATACCCGGTTGATCATTTGTCGGTTAATTTCGTAATTAACCTGAGTAAACATGGCCGGCCGGAATTTGAATTCGATGTTTTGATCCGGCAGTGCATAGGTAGGTATGATTTCCGGTTCGCCTGCCAATGGGGTTATCGTGCCCGGACCTTTAGTCTGCAGGCATAATGTCATATTATGTTCCTGACCAAAGCGGCGCATGTTTTCCTGGTCTTCGTTAGTGGGTGGCTCCATGACTCGTACTGACAACACACACTGTTCATCGCCGATAGCAACTTCAATCTGGGGTATTTTATCCCGGATGGTCAAGCTGGCGATCATGTTGCCGAGGGCGATCAATTTTGTGCCCACCTGTGGGTCCATGATCAGACAGCTATCCATTTCAGCAAGGTATTGATGTCGTTTTTCCCTGAAACCAACCAGCATTCTATTTTTTTTTGCAACATATTTGACCCCCATGCGGGCTTTGCGACGATATCCCCAATGGGGTCCTGTCATGGCTGGCCAATACGCAGGGATGTCGACCTTCCCGATACGTTTGAACTGTTCCGTCAGCAAGTTCTGCTTGATTCTGATCTGTGCGTCTGATTTAACATGCTGAAAACTGCAGCCGCCGCAGATGCTGTAGTGAGGGCATAACGCGTCCACTCGATCATCTGAGCGGCTTAATAGCCTTACCAGTCTGCCTTCGGCATAATCGCGCCGAATTTCGGTATAAACGAACTCAATTTGTTCTCCTGGCAAGGCTTCATCGATAAATACGGCTTTGCCATCGATGTGGGCAACACCGCGGCCATCATGCGTGAGGGATTCAATTGAAACTCGAACCGGTGTGTCAGGCAGTTGCTTTTTTTTGGGGCGATGACGGGACATGTGCTTATTTTTGCTTCCAGGTTCCTGAAGATTGATACCACCAGCCGGCTTGCGCATTGCTGATCCAGCGTGTGGCAAAGGTGGATTTGATTTGGCCTGCCCAATCGGGATGTCCATTGGCGTTGGCAATGGCTTGATAGAGCTTTTGACGATCCGCGTTTTCGGCGGAAACCAGTTTAGTGACCTGATTCCTGGCTTTTAAGGGCACGTTGGCACTATCTCTGACGGCAAGCAGGCCATCCGCTTGTATGCCGATAAAGCCACTAGCGTACAAAGGCTGTAAGGATGCAAAGCGTGACTCCATCGTGGTTCGCAATTGCCTGATTTCGGCGCTGTTGATAGCCAGATCGGCTTCTGCCGCCTGCGCCAGTGGTACCACGATATTCATGGCATCATCCAGTAATTTAAGAATCGCCAGTTGCCAGTCAGATAATTCTGAATGGGGCTCCAACTTTTGTGGTGTTACACTCTGAATATCCTTGATGATTTCGTCGGCTGCCTTTTCAGCGGCGGCGGCCGGAAAATAAATATTAATCGTGACACAGGCGGTCAGTAACATGAGGCTTAAGAGCGATACTTTTTTCATGAATTTCTCCAAAATTAGTTAACGATGACTTCGTTTGACGTCGTAATTCGACTTAAGCGATCCATCAAGACATTCCAGTCAACCCGGGGATTATAGCCGATCACGTCAATCCGTGGCAGACCGCCACCGGTAATGATGGCATATCCGGCAGGTGTTGGGGTAATGCCCATTAGCTGACAGACACCTTGATACAAATAGCAACCCAGACCAAGCTTGTCATAACCGAAGGTTTCAAATAATCCTAAAAAACTTCTCGATAGCAGGTCTGATGCACCGCCGCCACCAATATTGGCGATGTTTTTGACGGCTCTTTGGCTGATTCGGTGACTGCTGTCATCGTCATCCGGTGTCCCTAGCCAGGCGTAAAAGGTCACCGGTTTCCAGTTTTCCAGTGTTAATTGCCTGACATAACCCGATAATTTGCCGGTAATGCTGCCAAAGCTGTATTTGCCGGTCAGTTGTTCCAGATCAAGATTGTCAATCTCCATATCACCTCGCAGTATTGGAAAGTCACTAAACAAGCCCGAGGATGCGAGATTCGTAATGGTAACTTTACCATCAAAAACATTCAGCGTTAATTGACCATCCAGGTTGAGGGTTTTGTTATGGTAACGCACTTTCGGAATAACACCACTGATTGAACCTGACAAGGGTGTCCAGTCTAATGCGTTTGACAAGTGCGTTAGCGAGGCATTGTTGAGACTGGCAGCAAACGAGACATCCGGCTCTCCTTCAGTGCTGGCTTGCCAGCTAAATTGATTGATCTCTAACAGACCGCCTAAAAACGGGATGGTTGCTTTTTTTAACAGCTGAATGGTGTCGGCGTTACTTAAAAATGACAAATTGGCGCCTCCAAAAGGCAGTTTTTGTAACTGTAATTGCTGCCAACCCAGTCGAGATGGGGTTTTAAAGCGTTCATTTTTGTCCCAGTTAATAACGCCGGCGCCACCTTGCATCTCGATACGACTGGCATCATCGTGAATAGCCAATGAGTGAAAGGATGCTGAAAGGGTGCTTAATGATTGATGAATCAACGAAAAGTCGGCGTTTATCTCGCCGGAAAGTGTAATGCCATCCAGCAACGTTTGACTGAAAAAGGGTTGTAAATAAATCGCCGATATGGTTTTGAGGTCTTTACTTTGCAGAGAGACGTTTGCGCTTTCCAGATATAAGCCCTTGTTAAACCGTATAACGGCATTGCCTGTAGCGTTCATGGCCAGAGAATGTTGATAGGTCGCAGAATTGATGTCGATGCGTTGTCTGAGTTCGTCCCAGGCCCCCCTCATTGATATTTTGATGAATGGAGATCCAGCTTCTAAATACACTGGTTCGATATACAGAGCACCTTTTTTTATGTCGAACTGGCCTTGCCATTGCCAGAGTTTATGCTCGCGCCATGCTTCAATATGTGTGTCGACGGCCAATTGTTCTGTCGCTATTTGACCTGATGGTGTTTGTACCGTCAGTTTTTCAAGCTCAGCATCAAACTTGATCTGGTTTATTTGTGAATGAGTGCCTGCTATTTGCAGTTGAAAATTGGCTGTCCCTGCTTTGAGATCGAAGGTTCCGGTATTCAGAAGTTTTTTTATAAGTTGAAGATCTGCATCTTTGCCGTTGACGGACAGTTGCCATTGTTGATCAGTTTCTTGCGCGGCTATCGTGAAATTCCCGTCCGCCAGACGTATTTGATTCAGTTCGATGAAGCTATGATTCTTCCGAAAGAAAAATGAAAAATGGCTTACAGGTAATAGTCCTTGCCTGGAACGAATTGTGGTTTTGCCCTGTTTACATAACAATTCCTGGTTTTGCCAGGAGAAATCTGAACATTCAATGTCGACAAGTTTAATCTCATCAAAAGGCTTGGGCAGTTCTAAGCGTTCAATGCGCAATGTCAGCTTTTGAGGATGGCTCGCTAAATCCTTTAGTGAGATTGAAGCGCCTGTGACTTTCCAGTCATTGGCGCTGATGAGGCTGGCACCCATCGATATACTGTCCAAAGCATGCGCGATGGGATGACAAAAAAGTAAATTCAGTGTCAGTATAAGCGCAGGAAGAAACCGGACTGTGCCTTGTGCAAAGATGCGCTTTAGAAGATTTGGCAATTCGATGTAGTCTTAGTCTGGAAAAATACCCGTTGATAAATAGCGATCGCCCCGATCGCAAATAATTACGACAATCACTGCGTTTTCAACTTCCTTGGCCAATTGAAGCGCGGCATAAACAGCTCCCCCCGAAGAAACGCCGGCAAAAATGCCTTCCTGTGCGGCCAGTGCTCGGGTTATGGTTTCAGCCGACAACTGTTTAACATCAATTATGCGGTCAACCCGATCAGACTGATAGATTTTGGGTAAATATTCTTTAGGCCAGCGGCGGATGCCGGGGATTTTGGATTCGCCTTCCGGCTGAACGCCAATGATTTGAATGGCTGGATTTTGTTCCTTCAGAAACCGGGAGGTTCCCATGATTGTGCCCGTGGTACCCATGGCGCTAACGAAGTGCGTAACCTTGCCCTTTGTGTCCTGCCAGATTTCAGGCCCCGTACCTTCATAATGGGCTCGCGGATTATCGAGATTGGCGAATTGATCGAGAATTTTTCCTTTGCCCGCGGCTTGAAGCTCTCTGGCCATGTCAATTGCTGCTTCCATACTGCCTGATGCCGGTGTCAGAATGATGTCAGCGCCATAGGCTTTCATCGAAGCTCTGCGTTCAGCGCTCATATTATCCGGCATGATCAACACCATCTTGTAACCTTTGATTGCCGCCGCCATCGCAAGCGCTATGCCCGTATTGCCGCTGGTGGCTTCAATCAGACAGTCGCCGGGTTTGATTTCCCCGCGCTCTTCGGCGTGCTGTATCATGCTGAGGGCAGGACGGTCTTTTACCGAACCGGCGGGATTGTTGCCTTCCAGTTTAACTAGAATGGTGTTGCTGCCAGGGTCTGGCAGACGTTGCAGTCTGACAAGTGGTGTATTGCCGACAAATGATTCAATTGTTGGATAATTCATGGTGTTATAGAAATGCTCGAGTATTAGTCAATTATCCCATAAATCAATTACGACGGAGCAGTAGTCTGGTTGATTTATAATTGGGGTTCATATAGCCCAGGGTAACAGGGTATTCGGTAGATATTAAGCAAAATTTAAGCCCAATAGCGATTGCATGGAAAAATTATATTTCAAAAAGCTAGAACTTTTCCCGGAAGAAATGTGATTTACCACTAAAAGCAATAAGGTTAAACATCTTCAACTTTAATGTTTTTTTGAAGAACCCTGATTTGTTTCAAATTATTGTAGGGCGAATCTGGATTTATCAAGTCTGATGCTGACCATAATTGCCAGAAGAACGCGGGTATAACTATGAATGTCGAAATAACAACTCTAAAAGCCGTTCTAATAAGTCTGGTAGACCTGCTTAGCGTAATCCTATGATAAGCCTTGCTACACAACATTCTCCCATTCGTAATATTCTCGTGTTTTCATCGGGCGAATGCACTGATTGGATCCACGAAGCCTTAAAATCCCGGAATTGGTGCGTTTTTATTGCGCATACTTTGGATCAAGCGCATGATTTAATGAAGATACGCCATTTTTATGCAGGACTCTGCATCATCGACGAGCACATTGATCTGAAACAATTAGATCAAATGCAATGCCTGTTTGAATATTCCGCCAAAACAAAATGGGTTCTGGGGATTCCGAAAGATTTTCTTTTGAGCAATCGTCATGCTAAACCGGTTATTCGATTACTTGCGCGATATTGCTATGATTACGTCTCCATGCCTGTTTGTATAAATCGCTTACTTTTAGTTTTGGAGCGAACGTATAGTATGGCTTATCTGGCGTTTCCGGAATATCAGCATGATAGCGAGGTGCCTGCCTGTCGTCGGATTTCCGGAGAAAGGTATCTGTACCGACAAATAGAAAAAATTGCCAGACATGATGATTCAGTGTTGATTCAAGGTGATTTTAGTCTTGGAATGGGGCAAATAGCAGAAGCAATTCATCACCATTCATGGCGTTCTGAATTTCCTCTAATTACTATCAAATGTGGTGTATATTCTGACAACTGGATGGATGCCGAGTTGTTTGGATACAAAAGTGCCATCTTGTCCCGGTCAAGTACAGTTGGTCGAATCGAAGCTGCTCAGAATGGTACATTGTTTTTTGATGAGGTTAGTCATTTGTCCAAAAGACAGCAAGCCAGTCTGCTGTGTTTTATTGAGAAAAGAAAAGTCGCTTCACGTCGTGATGACAGAAAACTGCATATCGACACACGCATTATAGCGGGCACCCACAAAACCCTGGAGTCTTCAGTCCGGGAAGGCATGTTTAGGGCAGATCTATATTATCGTCTCAGAGAATTACAGATTGTACCGTCCGCAAGATATAGCTTGATTGCATAGTTTTTATTTAGCGAATACATAGAACATGGATGGGTTTGCAAAAGGCAGGTATGTGTTTGACAACTGCCCACAAACGGAATAAAAACAGATATAACTCAACACAGGCAGCGATCACCCTGTGCCTGCCGGGCGAGTGTCAATAGTTTTGCTATCACCTCCATTGTCGTCCCATTTTTGGTCATTTTCATGCAGACCTTGGCAAGAGTGTGCATGTTTGTTATCAATATGGTGATATCATGCAGAATCTTAACTGTCTGCTTATTGCTTATCAGCATACTATGAGACCTTATCTAACATGACTTCTAATGATATAAACAAAGTTAAATATTATTTGATGGGTTTGCAAGACTCCATCTGTGGGGCACTGGAGAGCGAAGAGCCGTCGGCCCGATTTGTAGAAGATCTTTGGGAACGCCCTGAAGGCGGTGGCGGCAGAACCCGGGTCTTAGTCAATGGCGATATATTTGAACAGGGTGGCGTCAACTTTTCACATGTATCCGGTTTTAAACTGCCGCCTTCAGCAACGGCTAAACGTCCGGAACTCATCGATAGGCAATTTCAGGCGATGGGGGTTTCACTGGTGATCCATCCCCATAATCCCTATGTGCCAACCTCACATGCCAACGTCCGTTTTCTGATGGCTGAAAAGTCGGGGGAACCGACGATTTGGTGGTTTGGTGGCGGTTTTGATCTCACTCCCTTTTATCCTTGCAGAGAAGATGTCATACACTGGCACCAGACAGCACGCAACGCTTGTCAAGCCTTTGGTGAATCAATTTATTCGACATATAAAAAATGGTGTGATGATTATTTTTTCATTAAACATCGAAATGAAACACGCGGCGTTGGCGGCCTGTTTTTCGATGATTTGAATGAATGGGGATTTGATCGATCGTTTGCGTTTATGCAAAGCGTGGGGAATCATTACATTGATGCCTACTTGCCGATTGTGCAAAAACGAAAAAATACACCCTACGGCGAAAGAGAGCGCAACTTTCAGCTCTATCGCAGAGGTCGTTATGTCGAATTCAATCTCGTTTATGATCGGGGCACTTTATTTGGATTGCAATCCGGTGGCAGAATTGAATCCATCTTAATGTCTATGCCGCCGGTGGTTAACTGGAAATACAATTGGAAGCCAGAATTGGGTAGTCCGGAAGCGATACTGTACGATGAGTATTTAAAGCCCCAAAACTGGCTGGATTAAGCCGCTTTTAAAAGTAATAGCCCATAATTTAATTGTTGTAAAATTGATACGGAATTGGCAGCTTAAAAGCTGACATTTATAGTAATACTTTTATTGGTTGATAATTTATGCTAATAATTTATAATAGAATTTAAATATATTATGAAGATCCTATACTCACCCTAATAAGTCGACGAAAAGAATAAGTGGTAAGTGTACAACAAGCTTTTCTTCAAACCTTAAATTTAAAGAGACTAAATCATTCAAAAAATCTGGGCAGGTATATAAGTGCCTGATATCGTTTAATACCTGGATTTTTAACTCTTTGTAATTCATTGATTCGAAAAACAAAAACTATCCAGTGATAGTTTCAGATTACCATTTTTTTTATTTGTACCAAGGAGATACTATGTTTAAAAAACAACTGATAGCGGTTGCTGGAATCAGCGTGAGTATGTTATCGATTGCTCAGGCTGGCGATTTCAAAGATGACCGATGGTATGTCGCTCCATTTGCAACATTCGTCAAGACCGGTGGTGATCGGGATGCAAAAGACGGTTGGGGCGGCGGTATGGGTATCGGCAAAATCCTCAACGAACATTTTAATATTGAACTGAAAGGTTTTTATCAAAGCTTTGGCGGGTATTCCAATGCCAATACCGGAGCCACAGGCCGTTGGGATTTAACCGGCGGATCGGCTGATTTACAATATTTCTTCTCACGTAATACCTTTTCACCTTATACAGTCGTCGGCTTGGGTGCCATGAATACCAGCGTGCCCGGCGATCACGGTACATCATTCATCGGTGAGGTGGGTGCTGGTTTTACTTATGAACTTCACGATAATTTCCTGTTACGTAGTGATGTTCGCTATCGTTACAATCAAAATTTCAATGCTGCGCTTCGGCCTGGAACGGATGAGTTTCATGACATGACTGTCAATGTCGGTTTTGTGATTCCTTTGGGTGCAAAGCCCAAGTCTGAGCCGGCATTGGAGATTCCAGTAGCGGCAGCGCCGGTCGAAGATTGTTCAACAATGGATACTGATTCTGACGGCGTTAATAATTGCCTGGATAAATGCCCCGGCACAATTGCCGGCAGTAAAGTGGACAGCCAAGGTTGCCCGATAAGCTTGGAGCTGAAAGGTGTCAACTTTAATTATGACTCCGCTAAACTAACACCCAGTGCCTTGATAATCCTGGATGGCGTTGCAGAAAATTTGAAAAACTATCCGCAGAAGAATGATATTGAAGTTCATGGACACACCAGCAGTGAAGGCACCAGTAAGCATAATTTGAAATTATCTCAAAATCGTTCACAAGCAGTTGCTGATTATCTGACGAGTAAAGGCGTTACCAATCGTTTGTATGCAAGAGGTTTAGGCGAAGATCATCCGATCGCTGACAACAGCACGGTAGAAGGTAAAGAACAAAACCGCCGCGTTGAACTGATCTGGTCAGATAAATAAAATCCTTTTTAAGTATCTAGGTGTTTTGATGGTCTGATGGCTATCAAAATGCCTAGGTCAACGGATCTAGCGGCAAACTGAATATCAGTTATATTCGGTGATTTTCTTCAACACTATGATGATGCTTAGTCATAGTGCGCATAATCCATTTCTTCGATAAATCGCTTAGTTTTTGATATTCGTTGTTTTTTGGACGAGATATTAATGATTCGATTTTGATTTTGATTGAGTTGGGCATGCTTGAGCAAGCGTACACCGGTCAAGAAGTTGCTGCTTTGAATAAATTGCTCTCCCGTTGCCCGGTCGAACCGTTCGATATCTTCGCCAATGACTAAGATGCGCCCTGTTGAGTGGTCATAGTGAAAACGAAGTCTGGTTTTTACTGTTTCTCTGGAGCCCCACTGCTCTTCGATGACGATGACATTTTTGATGAACATGATATCGGCTCCTCCGCCTTCCTCTCCAGCCATCATTCCAAAGCAAGAAGTACATCGTAACAATCGTTTGGCTATGGCTACTCGCTGGAAGCCCCTGGATTGAGTTCGAAGAAGAATTACCAGAGCTCGATGGCGCGTCGGTTGAATCTCGTTCGACCTTTGATGGGCTAAGGCCTCAATTAACGATAACAACACATCAGGCTTATGATCGCCGTTTAAATCTTGTTCGCTGATGGACTCAGTTGACCATCCTGACGGTACAAAATGACTGATTGAGTTGCCTTGAACTGGTAATTTTGAGTCATCTAATAGGTGTCTATTTTCTTCTGAAAACACCGGATTAACAAACGATAGAGTGATCAATGCCAGCAATATTGAGCGTTTAATGCTGGTCATAATTGGAGGGTAAGCCATAAGGAGATTATAAAAATTAGATTTGTATGGCTAAACCGAGAAATTGAATGATTCCTCAAATCATGCGCCACACAGAGTTTTTGCTCGGTTGTAAAACATTAGGCGTTCGGTTAATCCTGTCAAGCCACCGTTGATGCGGCGGGTCATGGTTTCAAATTTTTGCTGGTCGGCCAACTCGTTAAGGCCATTGAGTTTCCAGAAAGCGGCTGAAACGCGGAATGCGACTTGAGGCGTGGCAACCCACTCTGGATGAGTGGGTAAATCCAGACTCAGCAGATCGCCGAATTTTTTATAATTAGCTCGGCCAGTGAGCTGAATTGCGCCACGACCTTTGAAACGTTTGCCATCCCCTGGATGGGTGTTTCCTAAGTCATTAGCCTTTTTTGAGGGGGGTTCATAACGTCGCTGGGCATCGGTAGGCCCCCAGAGTTCTTCCAGATACCTAAACTCACCTGATTCATGTGCAATTTGAGCCAAAAATGCAGACTCACGTAAGGGTGTATTGATTTCAAATTCATCCATAGCCTGCTGGATAAATGGGAAATACTCATCACACAAGGCTTCTTTGAGATTAGGCATGATTTTTAATAATATTTCTGCGGAAATCATTCTTCAATTTTTTCCTTTGACGATCGTTAAACAGCTAACTGATTGTATGTCGGGAGTGAGCCGATATGTTGATGGCATGAGTTAATCGAATCGGTTTCACACGATAATAGCGGTCGTTATCGCGAGTAGGCGACGAGTACAGACAAAAATTTCAAAATGTACAAAATAGTATCGAGTTCAATATGATTGATTAAAACCATTATCTAACTTTAATAAAGATTCTCTGTGTAGTTGATTTATTTGTCAAGTGAGATAATTTTTGCTACGAAATGCACAAAATATTTATTCATAATAATGAATTTAAGAGTGCAACTTGTGCAGGATAATTGTTAATAAATATGAATGGGATTTCGTTCATAGTGAAATTTCATATTCTGCCATGAACGAAATCCATAATCCGTCAAACATTCAGTCCCAACACAAAAACAAGTATAAAAAGTACGGCCAACGACAGTTCTTCAACTTTAAACAGCAACGATGGTTTATTCTCCTGCATGATTATTTCTATTCTATTGCTGATTTGATCGCGCATATGGACAGGTTGTTGCAACATGTGATTTTCTCCTAATGATGGTAAGTGTAACTACGCATTTGTCCCACTAATACACCCTGAATTTCAACTTGCTCAGGCTTGTAACGCATGGCCTGCATTTGGGCGTTGGCCGGGATAAGCAGTATTTCGTGGGGATATTGCTCAATAAACTTCAAAGTGGCTTCGGATTTATTGACTAATGCCACTACAATTTCGCCATTACGAGCATGGCTCCGTTGTTCGATGATCACCCAGTCGCCGTCAAAAATGCCTTGATCGATCATCGAATCACCTTTGACTTTAAGGACATAACAGGGGTTTTGTGTTCTCAACTGTTCAGGAACAGGCATATAAGAGATGGTTTCTATGGCTTCAATGGGCTTTCCTGCCGCAATAGTTCCGACATAGGGCAATCGAGTCTCATCATGAGAATTAGTCACGAGAGATTTTGCATAATCGGTTAATCGAATTCCTCGTTGTTTGCGTTCCGGTGCTTCGATAATGTTGGCCTCTATAAGAGCCTTGATATGCGTATGTAAAGATCCACGGGATTTAACGCCAATGGCCAGGCATATCTCTTCTAATGTTGGCGGGCGAAGAAATGTTGACTCATTTCGGGCTAAATATTCGAACAGTTCCTGTTGTTTGCGAGTGAGCGCTAATTTCATATATGTTCTCCATTTGTTTTGGTAAAACTATAAAACAAGAACAAATATAAAACAAGATTTTTATTTAGACAAATGATCTAGTCTTCTTTGAAAACTTAATCTGGCATCGGTATTGGCTGGAATACATTATTGACAATAGGCAGGTGAGCTGATATTTTGCGTGGCTGGCACTCGCATTCATGGAGTGCTAATTATTTCCGTTCTGAGGCAAATGTGGCTAAAACTCAAATTTTAAACGAGAGGTCCTTACAGTTATTAAAAGCATTGGTTGAACGCTATATCAGTGACGGTCAGCCGGTGGGGTCGCGAGTCTTGTCCAAAGATTCGAAGATAAACTTAAGTCCGGCGACCATACGCAATGTCATGTCCGACCTCGAAGATCTTGGCTTGATACATTCCCCTCATACTTCAGCGGGACGTGTGCCGACGGTTAGCGGCTATCGCTTATTTGTCGATAGCTTGTTAACGGTTAAGCCGCTGGAATCGAATGATTTATCCCGCTTGCATCAAGGATTGAAAGAAAGAGAAGGAAGCAGTGATGTAATCAGCATCGCGTCGCGCTTATTATCCGATTTAACAAAAATGGCAGGTGTTGTCACTTTACCCAGACGCGAAGTGGTTTATTTGCGGCACATTGAATTTTTACCCTTATCGAATACACGGGTGCTGGTGATTTTTGTAACCAATGAGCAGGAAGTTCACAATAAAATCATTCATACCTCGCGTGTCTTGAGTCCTGCCGAACTGCAGCAGGCGGCCAATTATTTAAATGCGGTATACGCCGGACACAGTCTGGCTTCCGTTAAAGAAGCACTGCTAAAAGATTTGCAGGACGACCAGGAGCAAGTTAATCAGAGCATGCTGGATGCGGTCAGAATGGCTCAACTGGCCTTTGATCAGAATAATGAAAAAGAAGATTATGTATTAACCGGGGAAACCAATTTAATGGGCTTTTCCGAGTTATCCAATATGGATCAACTAAAAAAACTGTTTGAAGCATTCAGTCAAAAGCAGACGGTTATCCATTTACTCGATCAATGCATGAAAGCAGACGGGGTACAGATTTATATTGGAGAGGAATCAGGCTATCGACCGTTTGATCACTGTAGTCTTGTCACTTCATCCTATTCGGTTGGCGACCAGGTTGTCGGCGTGTTGGGGGTGATTGGTCCGACCCGTATGGCGTACGAGAAAATTATCCCTTTTGTCGACGTGACTGCGAAATTATTAGGTGCCGCCTTGAATCCAAAATCATCGACCCCATCATAAAAGCATTCTGCTTTGCAGCGATGCTGCGCGCCCATCAACCCACATTTTGAGGATGTTTTTATAATGAGTACAGATCAGGAATTACCTGAAACACAACAGACTGAAACTGAGAATGAAATCGTCATCGAGCCTGATGCCCATACCGAACTGGTTGAGCACGAATTGACGCCAGATGAACTAAAACAGCATTGGGATCAGGCCGAACAAAAAGCCAAGGACAACTGGAATAAAGCGGTCCGTGTTCAGGCTGAAATGGAAAATTTGAAAAAGAGAACTCAAAAGGACCTGGAAGATGCACACAAATATGCATTGACGGGTTTTGCCAAAGAACTATTACCGGTTCTGGATAGTTTGGTTTTAGGCTTGCAGGCCGCTACCGGTGACAGTGAAGAGGTACGAAAATTTCGAGAAGGCAGCGAACTGACGATTAAACAATTCGAGTCCGTGTTTGCAAAATTTAATATCGTTGCGATTGACCCGCTTGGCCAACCCTTTAACGCCGAACTTCATCAGGCAATGGTCATGCAGGTTGTAGAGGGCGTACAACCTAATTCCGTTGTCAATGTTTTTCAAAAAGGCTATATGCTGCATGGCCGCTTGTTGCGTCCGGCCATGGTGGTGGTTGCCAAAGCAGCAGAAAAACCACCCGCTGAGACGCCAATTATTGACGAACAGGCTTGAACATCAAAAAACTGCCCCCATTATCGTAAATAACTAAACAACTTAAACTTTCAAGTCTGGAGTATTCAATGGCTAAAATTATTGGCATAGATTTAGGAACAACCAACTCATGCGTGGCCGTACTGGAAAACGGTGTCGCAAGAGTCATAGAGAATAGTGAGGGAGCTCGTACCACCCCATCAATCATCGCATTCTCTAGCGATGATGAAGTCTTGGTGGGTCAGTCTGCCAAGCGTCAAGCAGTCACGAATCCTAAAAATACATTATTCGCTATTAAACGTCTTATAGGTCGTCGTTTTAAAGACGATGTTGTGCAAAAAGATATCAAAATGGTGCCTTATAAAATCACCGAAGCTGAAAACGGGGATGCCTGGGTCGAAGTCCATGGTAAAAAAATGGCGGCGCCTGAAATCTCTGCTCGCGTACTGATGAAAATGAAAAAGGACGCTGAAGCTTATTTAGGCGAAACTGTGACCGAAGCTGTCATTACAGTACCGGCCTATTTCAACGACTCACAAAGACAGGCAACCAAAGATGCAGGTCGCATCGCCGGACTGGATGTTAAACGTATCATTAACGAACCAACAGCATCTGCCTTGGCGTTTGGTATGGATAAGCCGAAAGGCGACACCAAGATTGCGGTTTATGATTTGGGCGGCGGTACGTTTGACATTTCGATTATCGAAATTGCTGAAATCGACGGCGAACACCAGTTTGAAGTACTATCTACTAACGGTGATACTTTCCTCGGCGGTGAAGACT
This sequence comes from Methylococcaceae bacterium, assembly GCA_013140705.1. Classification (GTDB taxonomy): domain Bacteria; phylum Pseudomonadota; class Gammaproteobacteria; order Methylococcales; family Methylomonadaceae; genus JABFSH01. The sequence goes on along the minus strand of JABFSH010000061.1, from coordinate 12,385 downwards.
TTGACTCCCGTATCATTGAGTATCTCGCCAGCGAATTTAAAAAAGATAGCGGTGTGGATCTGCACAATGACCCACTGGCCTTGCAGCGCTTGAAAGAAGCGGCAGAAAAAGCCAAGATCGAATTGTCATCCAGTCAACAAACCGATGTCAATCTGCCTTATATTACGGCGGATGCCAGTGGACCAAAGCACCTTAACGTCAAATTGACGCGCGCAAAACTGGAGTCGTTGGTTGAAGAATTGATTAACCGCACCAAGGGTCCTTGTGAAATTGCCTTGAAGGATGCCGGCTTGTCCGCGTCTGAAGTCAACGATGTCATTCTGGTCGGTGGTCAAACGCGTATGCCTAAGGTTCAGGAAATGGTCAAGACCATTTTCGGTAAGGAACCACGTAAAGACGTGAATCCAGATGAAGCGGTCGCGTTGGGTGCGGCCATTCAGGCGGGTGTGCTCGGCGGTGAAGTCAAAGACGTATTGTTGCTGGACGTCATTCCGTTATCGTTGGGTATCGAAACGATGGGCGGCGTCATGACGAAACTGATCGAAAAGAATACGACAATTCCAACCAATGCATCGCAAGTATTCTCGACGGCTGATGACAATCAGACAGCGGTTACCGTGCATGTGTTGCAAGGTGAACGTGAAAAGGCGGCGGCTAATAAATCCCTAGGACGTTTCGATTTGGCCGATATTCCCCCTGCACCGCGTGGTATTCCGCAAATTGAGGTGGCGTTTGATATTGATGCCAATGGTATTTTGAATGTGTCTGCCAAAGACAAGGCAACCGGTAAAAAGCAATCTATTGTCATCAAAGCGTCCAGTGGCTTGTCCGATGAAGAAGTGCAACGCATGATCAAAGACGCCGAGGCACATGCGGACGAAGACCGGAAATTGACTCAATTGGTCGCGGCGAGAAATCATGCTGACGGGATGATTCATGCTACCGAAAAATCACTAAAAGAATTGAGTGATCAGGTTGGCGCTGAAGAAAAGACGGCTATCGAGAATGCAATAGAAGCTTTGAAGCAAGTACTTAAAGGTGATGATAAGGAAGCCATTGAAGCAAAAACTAACGAATTGACTGAATTATCAGGTAAACTGGCTGAACGGGTTTATGCTCAAAAATCCGCCGCTGAAGGCGCGAGTGCCGGTGCCGGAGATTCCGCGCATCACGCAGCGGATGACGGCGTGGTTGATGCTGAATTCGAAGAAGTCAAAGATGATGATAAAAAATAAGCTTTTTGGCATAAATTCAACGTCAAATACGTGATGTTAGTAACAAGGGGCTTATGCCCCTTGTTTGCGTTCTACTGAATAGTTGAATTCAGTCACTGGTAGACGAAAACTTACTCTGAATCCAAGAAATAAACCATGGCAGCAAAAGAAGATTTTTACAAGCTCCTGGGCGTTGATAAAAACGCCAGTGACGCAGAGATTAAAAAAAGCTATCGCAGTATGGCTATGAAGTATCATCCGGACAGGAATAAAGATAATCCTGCAGAAGCGGAAGTGAAATTCAAGCAAATCAAGGAAGCCTACGAAATTTTGTCTGATCCGAAAAAACGGGCCGCCTACGATCAGTTTGGTCATGCTGGTGTCGATCCTTCGATGGGTGGAGGCCGCCAGGGCGGATTTACTGCCGAAAGCTTTAGCGATGTCTTCGGTGATGTGTTTGGCGATATTTTTGGTGGTGGTGGCGGTAGGCAACGAGGCGGTGCTCAGCGAGGTTCGGACTTGCGTTACAACCTGGAATTGACGCTGGAGGAAGCTGTTGCAGGGACCGATGCGAAGATCAGAGTGCCTGTTTTGGTCGCTTGTGGCGAATGTAGCGGGTCCGGTGCCAAAAAAGGTTCTAGTCCCATCATCTGTACCACCTGTCATGGTCATGGCCAAGTCAGAATGCAGCAGGGCTTTTTTTCAGTACAACAGACATGCCCAACCTGTCGTGGTAATGGCAAGCAAATTAAAGATCCTTGTGGTGTCTGTTACGGGCAAGGTCGTGTAGAAGAAACTAAAACTTTATCGGCTAAAATCCCTGCCGGTGTGGATACGGGGGATCGTATACGTTTGGCTGGAGAAGGTGAAGCAGGCGAGCGTGGTGGCCCCGCGGGTGATCTTTATGTGCAAATTCAGGTTAAGGATCACAAGATATTTACCCGAGATGGCGCCAATTTGTATTGCGAAGTACCGATCAGTTTTCCAACCGCCTGTTTGGGTGGCGAATTGAATGTACCGACACTGGATGGCAAGGTCGTGTTAAAAATTCCACCAGAAACACAAACAGGGAAATTATTCCGATTGCGTGGCAAAGGTGTCAAACCGGTCAGGGGCGGGGCAGTGGGCGACTTGTTGTGCAAGGTGCAGATTGAGACCCCCATTCACTTAACCAAAGAGCAAAAAGCCATAATTGAGTCACTGAGTGAATCCTTAACCGGCGGCGGTAAACAGCACAGTCCGCAGCAGCATTCATGGACGGATGGTGTAAAAAGCTTTTTTGATAAATTGACGGGATAAAAATGATTCGAATTGCAGTGGTCGGTGCAGCCGGTCGAATGGGATTGAATTTAATCAAGGCGTCTTTATTGACTGATAAAGCAGTGTTGACGACAGCCGTTGTACGACCCGGAAGTTTGTCTGTTGGCAAGGATGCAGGTGATTTAGCGGGCATCGGTACTATTGGTGTACCTGTAGTGGATGATCTCGGCTCGGTGCTTGATCGTTTAGATGTCGTTATTGATTTTACCCGTCCTGACATTTCCATGACAATTATTGAAATGTGTCGAAAATCAGGAAAAAAACTGGTGATTGGAACCACTGGTTATTCAGAGAGCCAAAAAGTGCTTATTAACGAAGCAGCTAAAGATGTCGCGATTGTGTTTGCGCCCAATATGAGCGTTGGCGTTAATCTTTCGCTTAAGTTACTGGAAATCGCAGCCAAAGTGATGGGCGATTATACCGATATTGAAGTTGTTGAAGCCCATCATCGCCATAAGGTGGATGCGCCCTCGGGCACTGCATTACGAATGGGCGAAGTGGTCGCCTCTGCTTTAGGTCGTGATCTGAAGGATTGTGCCATCTACGGCAGGGAAGGTATTACCGGTGAGCGTGACCGGAAAACTATCGGGTTTTCAACAATTCGGGCGGGCGATATCGTCGGTGAACACACGGTGATGTTTGCTGATGAGGGCGAGCGGCTCGAAATTACTCATAAAGCCACCAGTCGCATGACGTTTGCCAATGGTGCTGTTAGAGCCGCTTCCTGGTTAAAGGATAAACAGAATGGACTTTATGATATGCAGGATGTACTCGGACTTCGATAGATCTAAAGCCCGTGCTTAATGGCACGGGCATTTCGTAGTTCAGAAAATTATTTCGTCATTTTATTTTGAAACATCGAATCCAGTTTTCTGTTGGTATCTCTTTTAATGAATTCACTATCGTCGACAGGTACTGGCGCGGCGGGTTGTGCCGCTTGAGGCACTGGAGCCGGTTCAGTTGCAACTGGTTGTGGCTGAATATTTTGGCTTGAGTCATAGCGGAACGCGTCGCCATAAGTTGTGTCGATATCGAAGTCTTCCCAAATGTAAATGGGATGAGCGATCGGTTGGGTCGGTAAAGGGAGGGTGATTAAATCGGCCACTGCTACACCAAGGCGACCCGCAGTATGAACGAGTCCTTTAAACATGCCGCCAACTATACCGTAAAACACATTGCTCTGATTCGATACATTAATCATGTTTTTAGGAATTTCCAGCCAGGCTGTACACAAGTTGGCAAAGCTTCTTGCAGCTTTCTGACCCGTTTTACTGCCGTAGCTTTGGTCATCGGCGATGCCGGCAGGCGAATTCATGGCAAATAACCCAGCGATTACGAAAGTTATAAAAAAACGATTGAATTTGGTCATGGCAAATCCTGTTGTGAATGAATAGGTGTTTGTTCATGAAAAGTCAGTTGTTTGAGATCACCTCATTACAGCAGTTAGGCGATTAAAAAACTGAATTTCCATTGGCGCTAAAAAATGCAGTATAGCAGAGCTTTTCCAATTTACTTTTTCAGGGCTTTGGCAAAGGCATTGGCCATTGAACTTTGTGCTGCTGCGGGTGGTTTAGGTTTTTCTGCCGGTTTTTGCTGGTTACGCGCAGATTTTGGATTATCGGATAGTTCGACAGATGATTTCATTGATAACGAAATGCGTTTACGATCCACGTCCACTTCCAATACTTTAACTTTCACCATATCACCGGTTTTTACGGCGTCCCGGGGATCTTTAATAAAGGTATCGGATAAATGGGAAATATGCACCAGACCGTCCTGATGTACGCCAATATCAACGAAGGCACCAAAATTAGCCACATTGGTCACGACGCCATCCAGTGTCATGCCGGGTTCAAGGTCTGAAATTTTCTCGATGCCGGCTTTAAACTGGACGCTTTTAAATTCAGGCCGGGGATCTCGGCCGGGCTTTTCCAGTTCCTGCAGAATATCGGTTACGGTCGGTAATCCAAACTGATCATTCGTGAAGCTGGCTGCATTGAGGCTACGCAGAAAGCTGCTTTGGCCAATTAGCTCACGAATGGTTTTACCCGTGTTGTCCAGAATGGCTTCTACAACCGGGTAGGCTTCCGGGTGCACCGATGACGCGTCCAGTGGATTATCGCCGGTCATGATCCGTAAAAATCCTGCCGCTTGTTCAAAGGCCTTGTCGCCGAGGCGAGGTACTTTTTTCAACTGATGGCGGTTGGCAAAAGCACCGTTTTCGTTTCGATAGGCGACGATGTTTTCACTGACGCTGGCTGATAAGCCGGATACCTGTTTCAACAATGAAACTGATGCGGTATTGACATCAACACCGACGGCATTCACACAGTCTTCAACAACAGCGTCGAGGCCGCGGGCAAGTTGCACCTGATTGACATCGTGTTGGTATTGGCCGACGCCAATGGATTTCGGGTCGATTTTGACCAGTTCAGCAAGCGGATCCTGTAAACGTCGGGCGATTGAAACCGCGCCGCGCAGAGACACATCCAAATGAGGGAATTCCTTTGCGGCCAATTCGGAAGCTGAATAAACAGACGCGCCGGCTTCAGAAACAGTGATCTTGTTAAATTTTAGCTGACTATGAAGTTTCATCAGTTCACTGACCAGCAGATCGGTTTCCCTGGAGCCTGTGCCATTACCTATGCTGACCAGTTCAACTTTATAGCGATCCAGCAGCTTGGCCAGAACGGCGATTGATTCATCCCATTGTTTACGTGGCGGATGCGGATAAATGGTGTCTGTTGCCAATACTTTTCCGGTGCGGTCAACAATGGCAACTTTGACGCCGGTTCGAATCCCGGGATCCAGTCCCATTGTTGCCTGGGGGCCGGCCGGTGCGGCTAACAACAAATCTTTCAGATTACTGGCAAAAACCCGGATGGCCTCCACTTCGGCTGCTTCACGGAGCCTGAGTTTCAAATCCAGATCGATGCGTGTAAATAATTTAATTCTCCAGGCATGGCGCGCCGTCTCGGCCAACCAGGTATCGGCAGGTTTTGTAACATCGGAAACCCTAAGATGATGCGCGACGATACCGCCACAGGTGTCATGCTCGTCCTTGTCTTCAAGCGCCGGCTTCAGCGCAAGCGTCAGAATGCTTTCATTTTGTCCCCGGAATAAGGCCAGAGCCCGGTGAGAAGGAATTTTATTGATGGCTTCCTGATAATCGAAATAATCTTTGAATTTCTCACCTTCCCGTTCCTTGCCGCTTGCAACAGTGGCGTGCAGAATGCCCTTTTGCCAGATGCGTTCACGCAGTTCGGCCAGTAATTCGGCATCTTCAGAAATTTGTTCCATGATGATTTGTCTTGCACCCTCTAATGCGGCGGCTATATCGGGAACGCCTTTGTCCACATCGATAAAACCGGCTGCACAGACTTCCGGAATTAGCGTGCGGTCGGCCAATAAAGCTTCGGCTAAAGGCTCTAAGCCAGCTTCTCGGGCGATTTGTGCCTTGGTTCGCCTTTTGGGCTTAAATGGTAGATACAGATCTTCCAACAAGGTTTTGGTGTCTGCAGCATTGATCGCCTTTTCAAGTTCTGGGGTCAGTTTGCCTTGTGATGCAATGCTGCTCAGAATGGTGCTGCGTCTATCGTTAAGTTCACGTAAATAATGAAGCCGTTCTTCCAGAAAACGTAACTGCGTATCATCCAGTCCGCCCGTTAACTCTTTTCGGTAGCGGGAAATAAATGGAACGGTTGCGCCTTCATCAAGCAAGGCGATGGCTGCATTAACTTGTTTGGTATAGACAGATAATTCTTCGGCTATGCGTTGAGTGACATCCATTATATGACTTGTTTTTTCGGTTGAAATCGGTGCTATTGTAACAGTTATAGCTTTATTCTCAGGCTTTAATATACAATCGTTCCATCTTTAAGGGGATAGAATGTTTAGTATAAAAAACCGTTTTATTAAACAACTTTTTCTCAGTTTTCTGGATCTCGCGCCGATTCTTGCTGTAGTTCTGGTTTTTCAGATAGTCATTATCCGGCAACCTGTTCCTGATGTTGCCAATTTAATGATCGGTACGATTTTTGTAGTTCTGGGGCTTACTTTATTTATTCAGGGACTGGAACAAAGTTTGTTTCCGCTGGGCGAAGCGATGGCTTACGCTTTCGCTCGCAAGGGCAGCTTGTTCTGGTTGTTGACGTTTGCTTTTTGTCTAGGTTTTGGGACCACCGTTGCTGAACCGGCACTCATCGCCGTTGCGGAGGAGGCAGCAAGTATTGCCAGTAAAGCCCATTTTATTGAACAGACCAATGAAGCTAAAGATGATTATGCCTTGGGCTTGCGTATTAGCGTTGCTTTATCGGTAGGTTTCGCCATTTTGATTGGTGTATTAAGAATTCTTCGAGGCTGGCCTTTATATTACTTGATTATCGGAGGATATTGCGGGGTGATGATCATGACGCCGTTCGCACCCACCGAGATTATCGGTATTGCCTATGATTCAGGAGGCGTCACCACATCGACCATCACGGTACCGCTAGTCACTGCGCTCGGTGTGGGTTTGGCCAATGTCATTAAAGGTCGCAACCCGATGACTGATGGTTTTGGTCTTATCGCCTTTGCATCGTTGACACCAATGATTTTCGTGATGGCTTATGGGGTAATGAGATGATTGAATGGTTACAACATTTTGCAGTGGTTTTGTTGACCACTTGCAGAGATATACTGCCGATTGCCGTTATTATCATCGGCTTCCAGTTACTGGTTATTCGACGGCCGTTAGCGAATCCAAAAAAATTACTGATTGGTTTCATCTATGTCCTACTTGGCATTGCTTTTTTTTTGGAAGGCCTGGACAAGGCGTTATTTCCACTTGGCAAACTCATGGCATTGCAGTTAACGACACCTGAGTTTTTGGGCATCAATCCAATTGAAGCGAATGTCTCCTGGCAAACGTATTACTGGGTTTATATTTTTGCAGCCAGCATTGGTTTTACTACGGCGTTAGCAGAACCGTCTTTACTTGCCGTTGCGTTAAAAGCCGAACAAATTTCTGGTGGTGCTATCCGTGCATGGGGATTGCGGGTTGCTGTTGCTATTGGTGTCTCTGTTGGCCTGACGTTGGGGACATTTAGAATTGTTACCGGAACAGAGCTTTATTTGTTTATTCTCGCAGGCTACATCATCGTTATTATTTTAACGGTATTTTCACCCAAACTAATTATTGGACTGGCCTATGACTCAGGTGGAGTGAGTACATCTACCGTTACCGTACCACTGGTTACTGCTTTGGGTTTAGGTTTGGCGCAGGCAGTACCCGGACGGAACCCTTTGCTGGACGGTTTCGGATTAATCGCTTTTGCCTGTTTATTTCCTATAATCGCTGTACTGAGTTATGCTCAAATTGCACAATGGCTTAACAAAGGCAGTCTTTCATCTAAACCCTGAGGAAAATCATGCATTTCAAATTAATTGTTGCATTCGTTGAAGATGATAAAACCGATTCGGTGCTGGATGCCGCCCGTAAAAGTGGCGCTAAAGGCGCAACAGTAATCAATCATGCACGCGGTGAAGGACTCAAGCAATCTAAAACATTTTTTGGCTTGACGCTTGAGACCCAGCGTGACGTTTTGCTGTTGCTGGTTGAGGAACACTTGAGCCGGCATATTCTGGAAAAAATTGCCAAGGTTGCCGAATTTGATAGCACACCAGGGACCGGCATTGCCTTTCAGATTGATGTGGAGGATGCCATCGGGGTTATGCGCCAGGTAGAAGAATTGACTCACGAACTTGAGGATAAAATATGATCGAAAACCGAAAAATCATTCGCGTTAGAGATGTCATGAAAACCGATTTCGGTACGATTGACGGTATCGCCACAGTAGCTGAAGCCTTAATGAAAATGAAAACTCTGAAAACAGCCGTATTGATTGTCAACAAGCGACATGACGATGATGAGTACGGCATGATAAATTCTGGCGATATCGCCCGGCATGTGTTGGCGAAAGATCGCGCGCCGGATCGTGTAAATGTTTATGAAATCATGAGCAAGCCGGTCATTTCCGTGCACCCTGATATGGACATCCGTTATTGTTCGCGTTTATTTGCCAATTACAATCTGGTAAGAGCCCCAGTGCTTGAAAACAACAAGGTAATTGGCATGGTAAGCCCCAATTCACTGGTTTTGGATGGGCTTTACAGGACATTTCAATAAATGGCGTCTCGGCCAAAATAACAGTAAACTACGCGCAGCAGACTAAAAGTGCGAACAGCCAGTAACACTTACTCACATCAGTTCCAAGATTTTAGTTCTGTATTAACCATTAGTTTTTTAGCAGAGGAGTTTTCAATATGGCGATAGGTATCGTAAAGTGGTTTAACAATACAAAAGGTTTTGGCTTTATTGAGCCTTCAGAAGGCAGCGAAGATGTGTTTGTCCATCACTCCGTTATCCAAGGGGAAGGTTTTAAAACGCTAAGCCCCGGGCAAACTGTCAGTTTTGATGTGGAAACCGGACCAAAAGGCTTGACGGCCACCAATGTCAATCCGAAATAAGGACATCGAAAAGTCTTCGTAGCCACGTTCTTGCTCCGCTTTATTTGTTTATAGAGCGCAAGTATTACTAAGCCAAAGCCCCAGGAAACCCTCACTGCCGTTATTGTCATACGGATGGATACGAATATTGAGAGGATTCCTGGGATTTTTTCGGGTATTTGCAAGTTGGCGGAACCTAAAAAATCAGTTGAAGCGTATGTAAGAAGTTTGTGGAGAGTCCGTCCAACCGCTAAATGTTTTTTGCAAACACCACATTTGCCTGGATAAATGCCTCACACGAGTTGTGTCTTCAGCATCACGAAAAATAGTGTCAGCACCTTGATGCGCCAATGTAATCGGCAAGGCCAGCGTTGCGCCGACGAGGTGAGATTAAGATGCTAACCCTGAGGTGATCTCAGGTCAGCACGAATACTGGCAAGATTATTAAACCCTCATTGTTCCGGTCTGAAAATTCAATACAGTTTTTTTGTGAACCATGTCACAAAAAATTAAAGCTTGGACTTGGCCTGCCGATAGCGTGATAAATGTTAAACATCGAGGGTGCCGCCATGAATTTACAATCCATTCAATCTTCTTTTTCTCCTTTTCAGTTATTAGCTCGAAAACTGAATCAATATCACCGGGTTCATGCGGCAGACACGGCTCACACCAGGCATTTAAGGGAAGGTCACGAGCAACCGCAGCTGACCCGGAACCCTCAAAAAATACTTGAAAATAATGTTGTCAGTGAATTAGGCAAAGCCATTGGTTCGGATAATATTACGCCGGCCAAAATTGATGATCATGCATTCCATTTGGATAGAATCGCGGACAGAATCTTGGCTTATGTTAAAAAAGCTTATGGTGAGCAGCAAAATAGCGATCCGAATTTTGACCAGGCCAATTTTTTTACGCAAGTCAGACAGGGAATAGATGAGGGTTTCAGTTCAGCTCGAAACGCGCTGGATGCAGCAGGTTTATTGTCCGGAGAGCAAGTCGACAGTCTGAATGCTGCTTATGCCAATATTCAGGACGGTCTTGACAAACTTGAAGCAGGCGTTACTGCATCTGGCGTTCCCGTAGCCCAGCTGCAAGGAATCTCGGCTCAGATAAACCAGTCTACCGAAATTGAAATCGTCACGAAAGAGGGCGATATCGTTAAAATTCAATTGACACAATCGGCATCCGGCAGCCAACGTTCTGTAAGTCTAAGTCAGGATGGTGTAGAAGTTAATGCACAACAAAACAGTACCGACTTCAGTTCCAATTTCTCTGTTTCTGTTGAAGGTGATTTGAATGAGGATGAACAACATGCCTTGAAAAAATTACTGAAACGTATTGACAACGTTAGAGAGGATTTTTTTGACGGTAATATTCGAGAAGCCTTTAGACACGCTAAAAAAATAGGATTGGACACCGAACAGCTCGCCAGTTTTTCGCTGAACTTGTCGTTTGAACAGTCCATTCAAGCAGTGGCGGCCTACCAGCAGGTTGCCCAGCCTGAACAGCAAGTGGATACAGACAAAATCAAGCAAGCAGCTGATTTCTTTAATCATGCCAAAGACTTGCTGGATACGGCTCAATCCGCTTTACAGCCCTTTGAAAATCCACCAGCAGTCTTTCAAACACTGTTTGAAAGAATCAATCTGCTGGCAATATCCAGACATGCAGAACAAGCCCCAGTTCCAGCAGATGGAATACCAGACATTCAACAAATAATTAAACCTTTGAGTGATACGCTACTGGGCAACGACCCGGCTGTTGCAGCCACAGGGGCATGAATGAAACCAAAATGAGGGTGTTATCTCATCTGGACTATAGCTAATGGCGCTCAGGCCCACTGAACAGTTGGCCGGATTATGTCAATGGACACCCTGGCGAGTCGCGCAACCGGTAACGGCCGGAAGGATCCACTTGGGATTGTTTCGAATTAATAAGTGGCTGTATTAAATAAATGGTAAAGCCAGCAAAATGCCGGCTTTATGGATGTTGTTGGATTTAATTGGAGGGCGTGGACTACCGATTATTAGCATAAAACACCTTATTTATATGGATCTACAAAATTATAATCTTAATTATGCCCCCAAATATGCCCCCCACGGTTCTCACTCACATACCAAAATAAAAATAAAAAAAATCGTAATTATTCAGCGCCATTAAAACTCACGCCCTATATTCATGGAGGTGCTATAAGATAAAGTCAGGCAACTTGCCATCGAAAAGCAGGGTGAGAGCCTGGGTTGCCGACACCTGGTTTTTGCGGCAAGTCGACAAATAGCTGCGGACACGGCAAAAAATGTCGGCCCCTTCTGGCGAGCGGAAACAGCCGGAGATTTTCTGCTGAAGCTTGGTCATGCGGATGTCGTTCTCGCCTTGATTATTGGTACCCACAGGGCATAAATGAACGGCACCTCGGCGTCGGTCAGGAACCTGAGGGCTTCGGTTTCGTAGTTCAGCAACCGCTCGAGCAAGTTTCGCGATTTGCTGCGCTTGGGTCGACCTCGCCGGCCCGGCACTAGACTCGGTTCGGGGGGAGGGCATTCGCTTTCGGCTTGCTGCAGTTGGGTCCGGTATTGCGCATGGAATGCGGTCGCCTGCGCAGCAGGCAGTGCGCTCCCATGTGCCGTGACGGCCTGTTGCATCGTCAGCAGCAAATCGATCATGCCCTTGGCCCAAACCTGCTGTTCTTGTTCGTGCGCGAAGGTCAACTCGCGCAAGTGATGGGCGTTGCAGAGTGCATGTTGGCAGTTGAATTGGAAATAAGGTTTGACCACCAGGGATGGCGGAAATGCAGATTTTGCAGGAGCAAAAATCTGCCCAATGATCGTGCACCAAGATGCCGCTAAAGTGAGGCAGCACGCCCTTGGCGATCATGGCCTCCGCGCCGCGCTTGGCATGGGCATGGTAAAGCGTCCATTGCGGGTTGGACACACAATGCAGCCAATGCGTTTTGCCGGCGATATGGATGCCGGTCTCGTCGCTGTGCAACACGCGGGTAGCGAGCAGCTTGGCGATCAGTTTCTGTTCGAACTGCGCCAGTAAGCCATAAGCCTGCTGATTGAAGGCAAAGACGGAACCCGCGCTGATCGGCAATTGCAGTTGATCCTGAAACTGCTCCTGCACCCGTTGGTAGGGAATCGGTTGATACTGCGACAGGTAGACCGCCTGGGCCTTGACGCCGTTGCCGTATTGAACGGCCTTGGTGACGTGCGCCGGAAACGGGGCGGTATAACGCTGGCCGTGTTGATCTTGCAGAATCTCGGCCCGATACTCGGTAACGACCCGGCGAATGTCGATATCGAACACTTGCCGGCTTTCATAGCCGATCGCCTGATAAGCGCCCGGCGGCAAGCTGCGCCGATCGA
>JABFSH010000070.1 GCA_013140705.1 Methylococcaceae bacterium | reverse complement strand
TGATGCGACTTGAACGCAACCAATCCACCCGTTTCCACTTTGTCATTAAGGTATATCAGGAGCAAGTTATATGGCAGGCTTGGAGTTTCGTTAATCGCTAGACGGTAGTTGGCACGGATAAGCATATACATGGCAATAGCCAACAGCCATGTGACCGCATGACTCTTAATGTGCTGTGCCAATACAGGACAGAACGCCCTGCCCCGCCCAATAAATTCGCTAACCGTTAATGATTGGAGTTCACTCGACCTTGACATAAGCTTCCTCCGGTGCGCTTAGGATGGACTGGCTGTCCAGTATGACAATCCCTTGCTCTACCAATGGCGCTGTCGCCGCCTTGATTTTTGCAGTTAGTACCTTTGCATCGGCTTCGGTTTGGGCCTGATTTTTGTCAATGGCCTGTTTCAGTAATGCCTGGACATCGACAATCGCAACCTGTCCCTGAACAGGGGAAAAAGAGGCGGCATAATAGCCGCCTAAACCTCCACTCATTCCACATGCAATTATCAGGGCTATAACTTTTTGAATAGTTAAGTTCATGGTCCATGCTTTTCGTTAGGAGGTTAAATCCTACCCCTAACAATAGATTTTCCACGAATCGAAAGGCTGCCTGAAAATGGCTCTTTTGGTTTAGTGTCTATCTTTTTTGACAAACATTCCCGTAACTCACCCCTTGCGTTATTAATTGTGGGTAAGAAAAGGTTTTGGGTAACCCTGACACCACGAATATTTAGCTACTGACAGCAAGGTTTGTTTTATTTGAATCTTTCTGGTTTAATTTTTGTTTGAGATCTTACATACTTCATATCACATTGATCTACAGTGGTAGGAAGCGAATGGCTGTGACTAACTAAATGATTTTAGGGCGTTAAATTATCCGTATTGATTGCTTCCCAGAAGTCTATTGGACTTAACATCTTTCATAAGCCTCAACTATTATTTAATTTTGGTAATTCAACGGGTTAATACCCATGACAGTATGATCTGCTTTATCCAATTTAATCGAAACTAACACTATTTGCTTCTGCCAACCATGGATAAATAGTGGCCGGAAGGACACTTGGCACGGTTTCTCGTTGAAGTGGTCGATCAGCATGATTTGACAAAGTTGACTGGCCTTTCCAGAGTGGCTTAGCTACTTATCACCCGGCCATGCTTTTATCCATGCTGGTATATAGCTATGTTAGCTGCAGTTACTCCATTTGCAAGATCAAGCGGGCGATATACGATGCTGATGGTTTTCCAGTCAATTGCCGCCAACCATCACCCCGGCAATGACAACTTGGCGCATTTTCGCAAGATTTCTTTGATAGCTTTGAGGGACTTGTTCTTACGAGCACTGGCATTGGACGGAACTAAGCACAAGTCTAATACCTCAAAAACAAGGCATGGTGCACGACCATATCGAAACAATGGAACGCAATTGCGCGAAGTATTGCCCCTCGCCAACTATCCTGGCCGTATGGCATAGATTGTTAATGGAACAAGGGTATCCAGAAAAAGTACCTTTGAGATATGCGGGTATCGAACAGGTAGCTGTCAAATTTAGTATGAATTGCTATTTGTATTAATCTTCACCCTTTCACAATCTGTATTTGTGGCACTCAAACTCTTTAAACTTATTTGCCCAATGCTATCAGCATTCACTGTCAATGCGCCACTGATCCCTAGGCCAAAATCTAAATCGACTACTGCCCAACCACTGACCGCACCGTAATCATCCGGTAAAGACAAAAAACGGGTTGGCTCATCGACCGAAGTGATAACCCGCGAAACCCCTAAGGTAATTCCTGCCCCGACAGCTTTTGCAAAACTTTCTTTCCGGGTCCAGAACCGATAGAAGGCGGCAGGTTTTGCGTTATCCGGCAATCCTTTCCAATAAGTCGCCTCAACTTCGGCAAAACATTCTTGGACAATTACCTGACAATCTACATTGCCTTTCCACACCTCAATATCTACACCTATGTTGTCATGATAACCGACAGCCACAATCATTCTATTGTCTGAATGGGACAGATTGAATTTGAGATTATGCGGCTTACCATCAGCGACAACAAAGGATTTGCCGTATGCACCTGTAGCAAATTGTATTTTTTTAGGGGCTATATGGATATACGAAGACAATATAGCCCTAAGTTTACCGTGGCTGATGACATAGTAATGACGATGTTTTTCCTGGACAAACCTCAAAGCCTTGGTTCGCTCATTAAAATCGAGGAAATTCCAGTAATAAAAATATTCATCATCCCCAGCAGATAATTCTTCTACCCATATATCTATTGGTTCATTAATCAATGAACAGCCCTACTTTGCCCGAAGCGTGTTCAAGGTAAACTGGCCGAGAACTGTGAAAATTTTCATAAGCACCCCTTAGCTTTTAAAGATGCCTTATTGTCATGTACTGAGAAGAATTATGTCAATTGAGGTGAGGTATTTTGATTTCAAATCGTCATATAGGGAAGAATACCGTTTGTATGAAGGAAAATGCCTATTAGGCCAGAGATTTTCGATTATCTCATGATTCAAGTATCCACCATACATCCACTTGATTAACAGTATTTTTTGATTTCACAAAGCCTTCTTAAGGAAAACCCTGAATGCTAGAAGCCCAAAACCTGACCAAGCATTACAACGGCACTTGCGCGCTGGATGCCCTTAACCTCAAGGTTGAAGCGGGCGAGGTGTTTTGCTTGTTGGGCGCAAATGGTGCGGGGAAAACCACGACCATCCACCTGTTCCTCAACTTCATCAAGCCCAGTTCCGGCAAGGCTATCATCAACGGCCTTGATGTCAACCGGATGCCCGATGAAATCCGGCGGCTGGTAGCCTATCTGCCCGAGCAGGTGGCGCTGTACCCGCGCCTTAGCGGACTCGAAAACCTGGATTATTTCAGCCGCTTGTCTGGGCATCGCTACAACAATAAACAGTTATTGGCTTTTCTGGTGGAATCGGGTTTGTCCGAAGAAGCCAGTAGTCGGCCTGTCCGCAGTTATTCCAAAGGCATGCGCCAAAAAGTGGGCATTGCCATAGCGCTTGCCAAAGAAGTCAAAGTCCTGTTGCTGGACGAACCCACGTCGGGGCTGGATCCCCAAGCTTCATACGAATTCTCGAACCTGTTGCAAAAACTTGCGCGGTCGGGGGTTGCCGTTTTGATGGCTACCCACGACCTGTTTCGGGTCAAGGAAACCGGCATGCGGGCTGGCATTATGCGCTCAGGCAAAATGGTGGCCTTATTGGACACCAGCGAGCTGAGCTCCACAGAACTGGAACAAGTTTATTTGACGCACATGCAAGCCGGGCTTTCCGTAGCTGGGTTGCAGTCATGACGGTGGATATTGCCCGTAAGGAATGGCTGGATTGTTACCATGACGGACGCTTTCGGCTGGCAGCAGTGTTGACGCTGGCCTTAATCAGTGCCGGTTACCTGTTCGGCTGGTGCAATTACCAGGACTTGTCCAGCCAGGCGGAAGAAGCCGCAGAACACGACTATCGGCGCTGGGGACAACAAGACCCAAAAAATCCGCATGATGCGGGGCATTACGGTATCTATGCGTTCAAGACCCCAAGGCCGCTGGCCATCGTCGACAGCGGGATACAGCCGTATGTCGGCGCATCTGTCTACAATACCGCCCATATCCAATACGAAGTTGAATACCCGCCTGCCCAGGACACCACAGAATTGCAGCGGTTCGGGGATATGAGCCCTGCCGTGGTGCTGCAAGTGCTGTTGCCTTTGCTCGTTATCTTGCTAAGTTATGCCACTTTTGCCGGTGAGCGTGAACAAGGGACGTTACGGCAGTTACTGAGCCTTGGTGTGCAGCCCAAACGGATACTCTGGGGTAAAACCCTCGGCATCTCCGTGGCGTTGACGGCCTTGCTCCTGCCAGTGGCTATTGCCGGGCTGGCTATTGTTGCCTATCTTGCACCGCCCGAGTCGCGCCCTGATGAATTGGTTAGGGCATTGTGGCTGATTGGCATTAATGTGTTGTATTTGGCCATCTTCCTCTTTCTTTCCCTGGGCGTGTCCGCCTGTTGCCGTTCGTCCAGGGCGGCGCTGGCACTCCTGTTGGTCATTTGGGGGCTCACCGTATTCGCCCTGCCGCGTGTGTTGCTGGATGTGGGCGGGCGACTTTACCCTACGCCCAATGCCACTGTCTTTATGGGTAAGATTTCTGAGGATGTGGCGGCTACTTGGGGTGTTAGCGATAAGGAAGGGCAAAAAAGACTGTTGGCGCAATATCATGTGGGCAAGATAGAAGATTTACCTTTTGATGCCACGGGGATACTTACTCAAGATTCAGAAGAAGGCTCTTGGCCGGTATTAGAGCATTATGAACAACAACTCTACGGTATTTACGGCGAGCAAACCCGGCTGCTGGAATGGGGTACGCTCATATCGCCCAGCTTGGGCATCTCCTTATTGTCAATGGCACTGAGCGGCAATGATTTGCTGCAACACCGCGATTTTTGTAGGCAAGTCGAACAACACCGGCGCACCTCCATTAAAACCCTCAATGACTATTTGGTGACCCATACCCAAAAAACCAAGGATGGCTGGGATACTGCCAATATCAAAGGTGACCGCACCCTCTGGCAAAGCATCCCTGCCTTTGCTTACCGCCACCCAACCTGGCCCGCAGCACTTGCCCCATACCGCCTGGTGTTCACTTTATTGGCCTTATGGGGTGTTGCGGCCTTTATTTTTGCCCGCTTGTCCGTCGCACGGCTGTCAGGGGAATAACATGGGCAATTTCAAGCTTTTCTTGCTGGAATGCCGACAACTACGCCACGACGGCGTATTTTGGGCGACGGCCTGTGCCTGGTTGCTGGTATTGGTTTTCGGGCTGGCCAACGGCCAGTCCTGGAGGGACAACCAAAGCCCGCAAATCACCGCCACAGTACAGCAAAACCGGGACAGCGAAACGGCACAAAAGCAACAAGCCGCCGCCCTTCGCCAACAAAATGCCGCCAAAGCGGAAGGCAAGGCCGCACGCGAAGGCGATCCCCGCTATGCGTTGGGTTACATGGCTGGCACAATCCCAACGCTCTGCCTACACCCGAGCGGCATTTCGGCATTGGCGGTGGGCCAAAGTGACCTTAACAATCCGTGTGCAATTGTCTCCCCCTGGGAAAAGTTAATTAGGGTCAGGGATCATATTGAGGACACAGGGGGTGGAAATCTTGAACACCCCTTGCGTTTGCTGTATGGCCACTTCGATATTGCCTTTGTGATGATTACGCTGGTACCGATTGTTATTTTGATCCTCACCTACAACCTCTTGTCCGGTGAGCATGAACTCGGCACCTACTTCATCCTCAGATGCCAGTCAATTTCGTTAACCCGGATCATCGTGGCACGGATGCTTGCCAGGGCCTTAACCCTGCTGTTGCTGACATTTGTGCCGATTGTGTGGCTGTTATGGCAATGGGGCACCCCGTTAGATGATCCACAGACGCTTTGGGAATTGGCCTTATGGTTTATTGTCACAACGGCTTATATTATATTTTGGTTTGCCTGCTCGTTCTGGGTCAATGCTTATGGCAAAAGCAGCGCCGAAAATGGCCTGATCCTCGCTGGCATCTGGTTGCTGCTGGTCGTCATCGTGCCGGGCTGCCTTAACCTGGGCTTGAAGCAACTCTATCCGATGCCTTCGCGCATGGCCTTTATCGATGCCAACCGGGAAGCGACGGTTGAAGTGAGCAAGAAAAAGACTGAATTGCTGGGCAAATACCTGATCGACCATCCCGATAAAGTGAAATTGGATAAAACCCATACGGTCGATGACTTCATCCAAACCCACCTCGCCATCGACGAAGAAACCCGGCGGGTACTGGAACCCCACAGGACTGAATTTGACGTGCAAAAAAATCGCCAACACCGTTTGGTTGAGGACTTGCGCTTCCTGTCCCCAGCCATCGTGTACCAGCAAATCTCACTGTTGTTGACCGGACAAGGGCAGGAGCGGCAGCAACGCTTCCATGCAGCCGTTGAAACTTATCGCGCTTCACTTAGGGAATTCTATTTGCCACGGCTGTTACACGACAGCCCTGATTTTAACGATTACGAGTCCGTACCCCGGTTCAGTTTTCAGGAAACAAAGGTTAACCAGCAAGTACCCCAGGCCCTCGGCGCCTTTGCCGGATTGATGATACCCACCCTGGTTTTTGCCATCTTTGGTTGGCACAGTTTGCGTCGTCTGGTTACTGCAAACTAAACCAATAGGGCATGGATTAATGAGGCTTGCGCGTTTTTACACTCGGTCAACGGGAAATGAGCCAACCCATGCTGATTAACCCAAAGGATTATTTGTAACAGATGATAGAAATCTTGAGGCCAATGGATAAAACGGCACGCAGTTTTTTTGAAGGACAGGCAGTCGGGTCGGAAAGGGACACTATTAAATTTTGTAAGACAGTTAGCGTTATTCCAGCACGACTTATTGCCATTGACCTTGTTTATCGCCTGTTGCTTATCACCTTCGCACTAACTGCCTTAACTCCAGCATTCGCCGACGACCCCATCCCCGTTGTGACACAACCCCTGTACGAGTTGGCGCTTTATCCAGAATCAACGTCTGCCGCCCAGGTGGTCAGCCTGAACAATTCGGTCATTGCCGCCCAGGTCGGTGGCTTGGTCGCCGAAGTGCCGGTGCGGGTGGGCG
This sequence comes from Methylococcaceae bacterium, assembly GCA_013140705.1. Classification (GTDB taxonomy): domain Bacteria; phylum Pseudomonadota; class Gammaproteobacteria; order Methylococcales; family Methylomonadaceae; genus JABFSH01. The sequence goes on along the minus strand of JABFSH010000070.1, from coordinate 12,840 downwards.
ACACTGTCAAGGCAGGGGCGGTGCTGGTCAAGCTGGGCTGCAAAGACATGGAACTGGAATACGAGAAGCTCAAGGCCGAGCGCCAGGCAACCCAGGCAAAGCTAGAATTGGCACAGTGGCACCTAAAACAATCGGAACTATTGGCATCCCAACGTACCTTGCCCATGGAAAAAGTCCAGGAGCGGCGTGCCGAGCTGGCTGTCTTGCGGGGCGACTTAGCCGCCCATACCGCGAGGATCAAGATCGCCGAACGGCAAATCGCTTCCTGCTCGGTGAAAGCCCCGTTTGCGGGCATAGTCACCGAACGCTCCGTATCGGTCGGCCAGTTGGTCTCCAACGGCACGGCCTTGGTGCATTTGCTCGACCTGGGACTAGCGGAAGTCTCCGCGCAGGTCTCCAGCCGTGACATTGCCGCCTTGCGTGTAGCAGGTGAACTGGCCTTTGAACATGAAGGCCAGCGTTACCCATTAAGGTTGCGCGCCGTCTTACCCGCTATCCAACCCCAAACCGGCACCCAGGAAGTCCGCTTGGACTTTATTGGAAAACGAGGCCAACCGGGCGCAGCCGGACGCTTGGTCTGGCAAAACCCAGCCCTACATATCGCTTCCGACCAACTGGTCAAACGCGACGGGCAATTGGGCGTATTTACCGAGCAAGCCGGGGCGGCGCATTTTCACCCCTTGCCCGATGCCCAAAATGGCCGTCCTGCCATTATTGGTTTATCGCCCGACACACCGATTATCGTCTCCGGTCAATATGGCCTGAATGAAGGGTCGCGGGTTAAAGTGCAAACCATACCTAAAACAGCCACCAAATCCGGCAGCAAACCTAAACCCTGACCATGTGGCTGAACCGGCTTTACCAAAACAATGTCTTTGCCACACTCGCTTACCTGCTGGTCGTGCTGTTGGGAATCCTGGCTTATCCGCAACTGCCCAGGGAGCAAGCACCTGAATTGTCAGGGAAATTTGCCATGGTCACCGTCACCTTGCCCGATGCCTCCGCCGAGGATGTCGAACGCCTGGTGGTTGACCCCGTCGAGAAGATGTTGCGCGAGAAAATCAAGGATATTAATCACGTCAACAGCAACGCCGCCACCGGTTCGGCCTCGGTTAATATTGAGTTCAAGGACATTAAACAGAGCTTATACGAACGCCGGATGCAAGAGTTGCGACGGGAAATCCAAGCACTCGCCCTCACCAACTGGCCCAAAGCCCAACCGCCGGGCATCCAAGAAGCCAACAGCTTCAGCCAGGACTGGTACAAAGTGCTGGTCTATGGCCCTGGCAACGACGACAACTTCCGCCGACAGGCGCGGCAGGTACAACGCGACCTGCAACAACTGCCCGGTGTCGCCAACGTCATGAACAAAGGCCTGGAAGATGCCGAACTCCAGGTCGTGTTCCATCCCGAACGCCTGGCCGCATTGGGGATAGCCCCCAATGCCTTGGCCAGCACCATACAGGCTTACTTCAACGACACGTCCGCCGGCAAGGTTAAGGTCGACAACCTGGACTGGCTGGTCAGGATTAGCGGCAAGGACAACCCTGCTGCCAATCTCGCCAACCTGCCCATCATGACGGCGAAAGGCTTGGTCAAACTGGGCGAAGTCGCCGAGATTACCCGCACCAGCCAGACCGCCTTGTTGGGCGCACGCTTCCGGGGCCAGCCCTGCATCGTGCTGATGCCGTTTAAACAGCCCGGCGCCAACGTGCTGCAACTGATCGACCGGATCAAGGCTTATATCGACACCCGCAACCAGCTTAGCGCCAGCACCGGGGTGAAGCTGTATTTGTTGATCGACACCTCGGACACCATCCGCAATTCCCTTAAGGTCATGGAAGACCACGCCTGGTCGGGCATGTTGTTGGTATTGGCGGTGACTTGGTTGATGCTCGGTACCCGTTTGTCGTTATTGACGACGCTAGCCGTGCCGTTTTCCCTGGCCGGGGTGTTCATCGCCCTGCAAGTGACCGGAAAATCGCTGAACTTAAGTGTCCTATTGGGTGTGGTCATCGTCTTAGGGATGCTGGTGGACGATGCCGTCGTGGTCATCGAAGCCATCGGCCAGCACCTGCGCCGGGGCTTGTCTTCGCTAGAGGCCACGGTCGCTGCCTTAAAGGAAGTCTGGCTGCCGGTGGCGACTTCCTCCTTCACCACCATTGCCAGCTTTATCCCCTTGATCCTGGTCGGCGGTTTTCTCGGCGAAATGATGGGGGTCGTGCCGCAAGTGGTGTGCTTAGGCTTATTGGTCAGCCTGGTGCAAGCCTTATGGATACTCCCGGCCCAGGCGGTGGTCATCGTCAAACCAGAAACCAAGGCAACTTGGCGCGACCGGCTCAGGCAAAGGCTTCAGCTTACCTACACCCGGCTGCTGATCCGACTCCTTCGTGCGCCGAAACGCGCGTTGGCCGCCTTGGCGGTGGTGTTTGTCCTCGCCGGGTCGGCCTGGGTCTTTGATTGGATTAAGTCCGATTATTTGCTGCAACCGCCCAATTATGGTTTTTTTGTCACCCTGGAAATGCCAACCGGCACCAGCAAGGAGCTTACCCTGGCAAAGCTGGAGGAAATCGAAGCCCTAGTCACGCCCTTGTTCAGGCCGGGTGAGCTCAGGGCCAGTGCCATTGAGAGTGGTACAGCTAACATCAATGGGAAGGCGCTCGAAGGCCACCAATACGGCGACATCTGGTTTACCATGCATTCCGAAGCCGGGCGTGACGCGTCCGCCCTGTTGCCGGAAGTGAAAAAGGCGATGGCCAGGCTGACCGGCATGGTCGGCGTATGGGTGGAAGGCGAGAGTACGGCGTTGACCTCCCTGGGCAAACCCATCAACCTGATGCTGTGTGGTGCCGCAGGTGCGGAACTAGATTCTGCCATTGCCGAACTCAAGGGCATCCTGGGCAGTATTGCAGGTGTGCATGACATCAAGCTGGATATCGTCACAGGACTGCCGGAACTCAACATCCGCCTGGACGGCGAGGCAGTCCAACGCGCCGGGCTGAACCCCAGCACCGTAAGCCAAACCCTGCAACTGTTGTCCGGCGGGGAATCGGTCGCCAGTTATACCGAGGAAGGCGAGACCGTCGCCGTGCGGGTGCGGGCGCAAGTTAGCAACTCCCATGACATCACTTCCCTGTTGCAACATACTGTCGTTAGCCCCACTGGCGGAATCATACCGCTCAGCCAACTGGTGCAGGCCGAACAACGGGTCAGCCCCGCCAGTATTGGCCACATCGATTATAAGCGCAACCTGACCCTGCAAGCCGACCTCGACAAGGAAAAGATGGATACCTTGGCAGCCAATAAGCTGATCGAAGCCCGTTGGAATGAGTTAAAGAGCCGTTATCCCAATATCCATGTGGGCTTTGGCGGGGAGATGCTGGCGATCCAGGAAGGCTTGGGGCAACTTTGGCAGCAATTCGCCCTCGGCATCGGCCTGATCTTTATCATTGTCGGCGCCCAGTTCAAAAGTTACGGACTGCCTTTCCTGGTGTTGTTAAAAGTGCCGATGGCCTTTGCCGGGTTGATCCTCGGCTTGCTGTTGTCCAGGGAACCGGTGAGCCTTTACACCCTGTACGGAGCGGTGGCCCTGGCCGGGATTGCGGTCAATTCCGCCATCCTGATGTTCTCCGCCGGGCATGACCGGCTGGCGGCTGGGATGGGCGTCGTCCACGCCAGCGTGTATGCAGCAAGGCGGCGGCTGTTGCCGATATTGATCACCTCGTTCACCACCTTGATGGGCCTGCTGCCCCTGGCCTTAAGCAGCGAGCAATCTTCGACGCAATGGCGGCCGGTCGCCACTGCCATTGTCTGGGGCGTGGGGTTTTCAACGATCTTGACCTTATTTATCGTACCCTTGCTGTACCGGCTGGCGATGGGGTTCGGGCAACGGCTCAGCCGGGTCAAATTCAGTCCGTCAGCTTCTGACAATGTTGGATAAAGCCATGGAATTAAGGATAATCTTATTTACTGCGTTATTTTGGCTTTCCAGTCAGTCTGTACTGGCCGAAGACCTGATCACTGTCTACAACCAGGCCGTGCTGGAAGACCCGCAACTGGAAAAAGCCAAAGAAGCCTTGGAAGCAATCAAGGAAACCCAAGTCCAGGCCAGTGCGAACCTATTCCTGCCGGAAACCAGCTTCTCTGCCAATATCAATACCGACTGGCAACACATTAGGAATCGTGGGGGTGCCATCATTGCCGGAGATCCCAATCAAGCTCCCCTCTCGACCAGTGAAAATTTCAACACTTTGGGTTATACCCTGAGCGTCACCCAACCCATCCTGCATTACGACCGCATTGCCCAGTGGCAACAGTCGGATAGCCGCATAGCCCAGGGCATTGCCCAGTTTGCGGCGGCAGAAAGTGATCTTTTGTTGCGGGTGGCAGAACGTTATTTTGGTGTACTAGCCGCAGAAAAGAACCTTGAGTACGCCAAAGCCCAGCAGGACTCCCTAGAAAAAAAACTTGATGAAATCAAACAATTTGAAGCAGCAGGTTACCTTGCCATGACTGATGTCCAGGAAGCCCAGGGCGGTTATGACCGCGCCGTTGCCGATGCCATCCAGGCCGAACACCAACTCCGCAATGCCAGGGAGAGTTTGCAGGAAGTCACCGGCATCCACTACAACCGACTGGCCGCCTTGAAAGAGGATATTCCTCTAGTACAACCTGAGCCAGCGGTTGAAGGCACTTGGATTGACCAGGCCTTGAGCCAAAACCTGGGGCTTAAGGCCAGCGAATACGCCAGCCAGATCGCCAAATCGGAAATTGAAGTGCAAAAGGCCGGTCATTGGCCAACAATCGATGCCATCGGCAGCCACAGCTTTAATGCGACCGGTGGCCGGTTCGGGGCGGCAGACATCGAGGACAATACGCTCGGTTTGGCATTGAATGTACCTCTGTTCCAAGGCGGTAAAGTCAGCTCGCGCATCCGCGAAGCCGAACACCACTACCGTCAGGCAAAGGCTGCGCTCAAGCAGGAACAACGCGCCGTACAACGCTCCGCAAGTCAGGCATTTTTGGGTGTAACAGAGGGAATCAGCCGGGTAAAAGCACTGAGACAAACCTTAAAGTCCAGCGCAACCGCTGCCCAAGGCACGGAAGCAGGATTCCGTGTAGGTTACCGCACCTCACTGGATGTGATCATCGCCGAACGCGACCACCTCAGCGCCCAGCGCGATTATACCCAAGCGAGGTATGACTATATCCTCAGTACACTTAGGCTCAAGCAGGCCGTGGGTACCCTATCGCCGGAGGATTTAGCTAAAGTGAATGGATGGTTGAATAGCGGAGAGAATTGATAAGTGATAGCTATACACCTTAAGTAGGGACACAAGCAACGCAAAAATTTCGATTAAATATAAATTTAACTTACTACAGTTGAATTTGGTTACTAACACTAAGGTATTGCATTGGGGAAACCAGAATGTTCAGCTTCTTATGGCGTGAATCTCGTAGAATAATCTTTTGGACGCTGATAACTGGTATTTGTAGCGGATTATGCAGCGCTGCTTTAATAGCAATAATTAACAAGGCCTTGTCTAAACAATCAGATCATGAGCTATTGCTTTTGCAATTTATAATTTTGTGCGTTGCTACCTTGTTAACAGAAATGCTGTGTTTTTATCTCACTAACCGCCTGAGTGAAGCCACTATTTACAAACTCCGCATTCAGATTTGCCAGTTAATACTTAAATGCCCCTATCCAAACTTGCAAAAATTAGGTCAGGCTAAGTTATTAGCTAATCTGACTGCTGATATTTCAACTATTTCTCATGCCTTTATGTTGCTTCCCGATATCTGTATCAATACTGCAATTGTTTTGGGTTGTATGGTTTATTTGGCTTGGCTGTCTTGGCAAATCGCTTTAGTTCTCAGTGGTGTTATTTTATTTTGTATTGTGAGTTATAGATTGTTGGCAAAATTGCCAGAAAAAACCATGCAAGCAGCTAGAGAGGAATATGATATTTTAAACCAAGCTTTTCGAAACCTAACGGAAGGAATCAAGGAGCTGAAATTACATAGCAACCGAAAAGATGCTTTCATGAACCAGTCTTTGGTTGCCAGTGCAGAAAATAATCGTCGACTTGCCCTCTCTTCTGCTACCACATACATGTTAGCTAATAAATATACGTTTCTAGTCTACTATCTAACAATAGGTTTAATTCTTTTCGCTTTGCCAAAATACAACGCCAATCAGGAAGTTGTTAGCGGTTACATTTTGGTGTTGCTTTATATGGTCGGGCATTTGGCAGCCCTCACTAATGCATTGCCTGCTTACGTGGGAGCGCGGATTGCCTTAGAAAAAGTGAATAAGTTGGGAGATTTTTTACAAAAACAGATCGCTAGCAATAAAATCAAAGAATCTAATGTCTTAGAATCATTTCATTCACTTACCTTGCACAATATCACCCATTCTTACCACCGAGAAAAAGAAAATAATAACTTCACTTTGGGCCCAATTAGTCTTGAATTTAAACCCGGAGAATTGATTTTTTTAATCGGCGGCAATGGCAGCGGCAAAACAACTTTGGCGATGTTACTGATAGGACTTTATCAACCGGAACAAGGTGAGATCAAACTTAATGGCATAACTATAACCGAAGTCAATCGTGAAGCATATTTACAAAACTTTTCAGTGGTTTTTTCTGATTTTTATTTATTTGATGAGCTGTTTGGTTTTGATTCGGACAAGATCACTAATAAGGTTATCGATTATATAGAACGCTTGCATCTTCATCATAAAATAACCCTCACAAATGGAAAGTTCTCGACCATAAATTTATCTCAAGGCCAGCGTAAACGGCTCGCCTTATTAATAGCATACCTTGAAGATCGTCCATTTTATGTGTTTGATGAATGGGCTGCCGATCAAGATCCTGAATTCAAAGAGATCTTTTATACTGAGCTGTTACCCGAACTCGTAGCCAAAGGGAAAACTGTTCTGGCAATCACGCACGATGACCGTTATTTTTATTTGGCAGACTGCTGTATAAAACTAGAAGAAGGACAAATAAAGGCTATAGAACTTCCACACACCAACCGCCAAAACAAACCTTTTACTGAAACAAAAGAAGCCTTTTAATGCCGCGAATTGGAAAGACTGTATACTATCCGTTGCTTGTAATCACGGTTTTAGCTGTTATTACAATCGGAGTTTGCTTATCTATTTTATTGCGCTCAATGCCTGAGTTGGATGGCGAGTTTAAAATAAATGGCCTTTCTGATGCTGTTACAGTTAACTCAGATCAACACGCAATTCCTGTTATTCGAGCCAAAAACCGTACCGATTCAATTCGGGCTTTAGGTTTTCTCACCGCACGGGACCGTCTTTTCCAGATGGATTTGATGCGCCGTAAAAATGCCGGACGTCTTTCCGAGATATTTGGATTAACAACAGTTCAAAGTGATACAAACGCCAGAATTTATGGCTTTAATCGTGTCGCTAAAACTGCTTTTGCGAATCTACCGAAGGAACACCAAAACTATCTGGCCGCTTATGCTGATGGCGTAAACAGCTACCTTAAACAGGCTAAAGCATTGCCTTTTGAATTTACTTTACTTAATTATCAACCTGAACCCTGGCAAGCAGAAGACAGCCTGTTAGTCATATTAGGGATGTTTGAAATGCTCACCTCCTGGGCGGAAGGCGAAGAACGCATGTTAAGCGTAATGGAAAAAAATCTGCCTCTCGAGATTATGGCTTTTTTGACACCTGACACTGATCGCTTTACCGATAGCTTATATCGAAGGCCTTCATGGCGACCCGCTCAAGCCATTCCCGTTGCCGCCTTGGAAAAAATACTTGCCCAGAATTCAAACAACCAACAGAAACCCTCCAAAACACTAACTATCCGAGAATTTGTAGTTGGGTCTAATGCTTGGGTAGTGAGCGGTAAAATAACACAGGATGGCCGGGCTATCCTGGCTAACGATATGCATCTAGACCTTTCTGTGCCGAACATCTGGTATCGGGCTGAAGTCAATTATGGCAATACCCATGCCGCGGGTGTCTTCTTGCCAGGAACACCGATTTTAGTTTCAGGTAGCAGTGAGCATATCGCATGGGGAAATACTAATTTAACTGGCGATTTCCTGGATTTAGTGAAACTAGACATTAACCCTAAAAATGCTGACGAATATAAAGTAGGTAACCACTGGCAACATTTTGACAATCGTAAAGAAACGATTGTTATCAAAGATGCAAAATCCCAAACAATAACCGTAAAAAATACGATTTGGGGGCCGGTTGCAGCTGAACGTTTATTGGATAAGCTTGTTGCAATTCATTGGACGGCACTGGATGAGAAAACTGTTAATATCGGCCTGATTGATCTTGAACAAACTGAAACACTGACATCTGCTTTAGATATAGCCAATCACACCAGTGGCCCGCAACTAAACTTTCTTATTGCCGATAGCAATGGACATATTGCCTGGACGATTATGGGCAATATCCCCAATCGGCTGGGTATCGATGGCTCCGTTAGCCGCACATGGTCAGATGGTTCTTCCCGTTGGAACGGTTATGTTAATGCAAAGGAATTGCCGCGTGAAATTGATCCGGCCGTGGGTTTCTTGGTCTCGGCTAATGACCGACGGCTAGGGAAAAACTACCCTTACGTTATTGGGCATCAGTTTGTTCCAGGTTATCGTGCTTATCGCATTTCCCAACGACTTAAGCAGATGCAAGAAGTCAATGAGTGGTCCCTGTTTCAATTGCAATTGGATACTGAAATTGAGTTTTACAGTTTTTATCAACAATTGGCTTTAAGCGTGTTATCACCTAACGCTGTTGAACAAAGGCCTGAATTAAATGAACTACGCGACTATTTGTTGGCATGGAATGGCCGCGCTGATACTGATAGCCTTGGTTTTGCACTGTTGCAACAATTTCGGGAGCAATTGGCTAGCACAGTATTTACGCCGTTTTTAACCGACTGCAAAAAAGCCGATAAAAATTTTGAATATTCCTGGTTATATTTCGATACACCATTACAGGCATTGTTGACAGCAAAGATTCCACAGCTGCTGCCAGATCCTATCCATTATAAAAACTGGGATGACTTTATCCTGGCTCAAATACAATTTAGCGCATCATGGCTCAAAGAAAACAAACCCAATAACAAACTTTCCGAATTAACATGGGGTAAATTAAACAAATCCCAAATAATGCATCCTATTCTAGGAACTATTCCATTTCTCGGCCAGTTGTTAAATATGCCGGAAGACGAATTAGCGGGATGCGGCGGTTGTGTAAGGGCCACAAGCCCAAACGCTGGCGCAAGTGAACGGCTTGTTGTTTCCCCTGCCCATCTCAATGAAGGTATTTTGCACATGCCGGGCGGCCAGTCCGCCCACCCCTTTTCGCCTTATTACCGTGACCAACAAAGCTATTGGGTACAAGGCTTGCAAATTCCATTTTTAGCCGGAAGCGTACAAAACTCGCTTACTTTAAAACCGGCAGTAAAAAATCCAAAAACTGAGGCTATTGATTAGCTTTTATTTTCTCCAGATGGCTGGTGGCTTTCAGGGCTGAACGATTAAAATCAATTTATTCAACCCTAAATCAGTAAAGTATTAGTAGATGTCACATCCTGAATTAACTGGCCGACTTTAATTTAAGTTATTTCACTTACACGGCATGTGATATCACACATCATGACATTAAACAATAATACTATTAAAGACTTATACTATAAAATAAAATTCTTGAAGATGTGGGATATAACGCATATTACATATCTTAGCAGTTTTTCAATGACAATCTATCAACATAATAAGGCAAAGAATGAAATAAAAATCAAGCCTAATACTTTGAATAATTAAAGATTATTTATATATTTATCAAAAACTTAAACAATATATTCTAAATAGATTCTAGCTCTTAAATAACATACACAGCTTTCAAGAATCCAGACATATTTTGGCACAAAAGGTGCTTTCTATATATAGTCAGCAACTTTTTATGGCAACACAAATTAAAAAAAGTTTCTGCTGACTAGTTTGACCAATGGATATCAGATCAGCTGTATTCATTGACTAATTATTTTAAAAATATTTTGGAGCTAGAAATAAATGAAGAACCTTATTAGTAAAATATCAATGATTTTCTTAACCTTAGTTCTTGGTGCATTTGCTTTAACTGCACAAGCCCACGAATTCAGGGATTTAGGTAACGGCTATATTATCGGGATTGGTGGAGATACCGAACCGCCAACCACCGGTCTTAATCAAGCGGATTTCTTTGCATTTTATGGTACTTTCAGTGACCCTACTACGTGGGTCGCACTGGACAAAAATGCAGGCGATAAGGTCGAAGTTGGCGGATTTGCGGCAAAATTTGCCTCGGAAGATTACAATGCCCCCATTACACAAGTTCTCTTCCCTATCTTGTATCAATTCATCCAGACAAATATCGAAGGAAATATTGGATATCTTTCCAATAATTTTAATGTTCCATCTATCGGCGCTTATGGTTACATCATTGGCGGTGAACTTAAGAAAGTAGGTCATCCTAAAAAGACATTTGCCCAAAAATTTGTCTGTGGTGCAGGTAGCAAAGACACCGTACTTGCGACAAGTTTTGAATGTATACAATAAGATAATAAGACTAGGATTATCTGTTAAATTCTAAATTTGGAGTAACAGGTAATTGACCTGTTACTCCTTTTCACAAATGCTAAGCTAACTGCAACTTTCATAAACAGGCCCAACGTAAACTCACATTGGTCTGTAGACATTTAATAAAATATTCTGCTACAACATCTATTTAGTAATTCTAGCTTTTGATAGCCTGACAATAAGGCATCGATCAGGTCGATAGAAATTGGTTTTGATACGATCAATTCCACTCCTTACAAAGTAACGGCAACGTCCTGCCAATTGACCGCTTACACAAAAATTCATACACCCTCCTTTAACATTTCTTCGTGAGTTCTCCTTCGTGGCACACACAACAAGTTTTTTTTCCACCATAAAGCGATGGAGTATCTTAATTCAATAATGTCTTTATCCACCCGGCCAACTCTGAAACATATGGAAAATTTAATACCGTAATATGATTGCCGGAGGCTTGCCAAAAGTTGATACTTGAAGCATGTCCTTTCCACTTCGATATATGGCCCTGATAACAATCAAAATTATTTATGTTTTCTTCAACTTGCTCTACCCCTATTAAATTAAGCTGGCCACAATAGCGATCTTCGGGTATATATTTTGTATTTATATTTATCTCGAATACACGAACAATACCTCGCAACGCCTCTATCGAGGTTCGTGGTGGCATTATTTTTACTTCAATTAACCTAGAAAGCAAAAGATCTAACTGATCTTCATTGCTAAGTTCTACAAAATTATTTTCTCTTAGATTTAAAGACTGATTAATGCTAAGTTCATAAAGCTTAACAAGCTCCATTAACATGGCAACTCTACTGAATCGCCGTTTAAAGTCTCCTTGCACAAAAGGAACTTCAGAATCTAGCACTATCAGCTGATCTATTTGCTCTCCCTCGCGAGATAGCTGAAGAGCCATCTCATATACCACCCAACCACCAAAAGAATGTCCTAAAAACCGGTATGGTCCAGTTGGTGATATTTCACGGATGGCTTTGATATAAGCCTTAGCAGTGGCATGCACATCTGTATGAGGAGTAAAGGCACCATCTAATCCCCTTGGTTGCAAACCATAGATAGATAGTTTTTGATCAAGACATTGAGATAGATTATAAAAACTGGTGATGCTAGCCCCAGCACCAGGGACACAAAATAGAGGGTTTATTTTCGACTGACCTCTTTGTATTAAAACTAAAGGTGAATAACTATATTCTGGATGTATAAACCTTCTTTTTTTACACATATTTAATTCTTGAGATAAAGATTCGCCAAGACATTGCGCGTTTGGAGCTTTTACAATAGAGTTATGGTTTCCGTTAATTAAAATAATTTTTATATTATCGCCTGCGATAGCTTTCCATTTTGAACAAAATTCCTCATAAAAATCGTTATCTTTAGCAACAAACAAAGTCAAAGGTGCAGTAATTGAATACCGATTATATTCTATTACTGCTCTATCAATTATTTTAAAAACGTTGATCCTACGCTGTACCGTTTTATTATCGATTTCATTAGGCAGAATATCACTCTGTTTACAAATTTCTATTATTTCATCGAGAGTTTTTCTATTCGACAAAGCACTAAGTTCTTCAAAAACATTTTGGGGTACACGATCATAAATGTACATTAACAATATATCAACATCGGTCAAAGAAGAAACTACATCGTATTCATAAGCCGTATCAATTAAACCCACAAATTCGACTTTTTCATCCATACCAATTAATTGATTGGCAATTTCATATGCAATAGTCCCCCCTGCAGACCACCCAGCTATTCGATATGGACCGTTTGGCTGAATATTTCGTATATTTCGTATATATTGTGCTGCCATTTCCTCTACAGAAGATATTGGTATCTCTCCAAATACAAATTCGGAACTTACCAACCCATAAATTGGTATGTCTGAGTTAATCCAAGGAATAATATTTTCGGCATAACTAATTTCTCCGCCTACTGGGTGTACCAGAATTAAAGGATTTAAAGTACCCGACGATCTTAAAACTACTAGATTCTTATTTTGTTTTTTTGATGGCAGATTACTTATCTCTCTTACAAAATCGAATAAAATAGGGGCACCATAAAGATCTCGTAGAGGCACTTCAATACCAAGCTCCTGGCGAAGCCTCGACACCAACTGCACCGCCAGCAAGGAATGCCCCCCCAACTCAAAGAAATGGTCGTGCCGACCGACTTGGTCGAGCTTGAGAAGCCCCTGCCAAA
>JABFSH010000001.1 GCA_013140705.1 Methylococcaceae bacterium | reverse complement strand
GATCCGATAGGTAAATGGAAAACAATTATCGATAAGAAAAAATCTGTAGTGCCATTTAAGATAAATTAAAAATTGTAACTTATTGAAATAATAAGTAATTATTGGTAGATGTCACGAAGATGGGTTATCGGTATTATCGCCAAAAATATCTTTGGGTGTGGTTTCAGCATAGCGCTTTTGATCTGCAATAACGCCTTCAGAAACATAGGTGCAGTTGGTCAGCAACAAAAATGCCGAAGCAAATAACGGTTTAATAGTTTTCATAGGCTAGTCTCCGCTTCGTTGATTTTAAAGTGATTTGTAAACAGGATGGGACATGAGAAAACTTCTCTAAATTTACACGAGTAAAGCTATTTTAAGTACCCTCCAGGGGTTATTTCTACTTTGGAAGATCCAGCCAAGCCTATTTTCAAAGATCGTCATGCCCCGTTAGTGTGTGAAGCGAAGACGGTGCCCGAAATGGCTTTGACTTGCCAGCAGGACACTGGATGCCCGATTCCCGGCGCGATGACGAGCTGCCAAGGTAGAATTATTCACAATATCTATAAGATATTTTTGCCAGATACTTTAAGTGTTCACATGACTGAATGCATAACGTCCAGGGTCCCCTGTTTGAATTGATGACCTACGCAATAAAGCCGCATTTGTATGCCGCAGGGTGAATAGTATCTTTTGAGGAAACCACGTAATCAGAATCAGAAAGTGATAACGGGTTAATGGAGCCTGTTGCTTGATCTGCTATCGCGAACTCATTAGCATTCGAATAGCTTAACAAAGGGGCTGCAACATAGAATGGTCAAAATGACTATCCGGTCAGGGGACCAACACTTAATCATGTTCAGCTATTGAAAAAAACCTTCACCCAGTGTGATCAATCAATGATACAGATAAATTAATAAACGTAACCCGGTACTCAAACTGAATTCATTTCTATATTACTCACAACGATTAACGATAGCAACGGTAATTTGTTGAAATCAGGAGATAAATTCGTCAACTATAGTCTGGTATCACGGCGCGCTACAAACCAGATCCAGTCTTCGGACTATTCAGCGCGAGTGGTCCTTTGATTTGTTGTGGACGTCAAATCATACTAACAAATAGCCTGTTTCGACGAAAGATGTGCAGATCATTGTTCTTATCAAGGCGTATTGATTGTCCTTTTCCATTTGTCCTTTCTGGCTTTTTTTTTCAGCGCATTCTGTTCTTGCAAAAGAATTAGTTCTGCCAACTCGATTTCCATGATCTCCGGTGTTTCCAAGCTGATTTTACCGAGTGTTCCTGAACGTAATTCGGTTAGCAGAATTTTGGCCGTCTTATCCAGATCAATATGTCCACCCGCTTTTAGACAGCCTCGTTGCTTGCCGATGATGTCCATAAGTGAACTCTCATTTTCTGGCAAGGTGTTGAGTTGAAAGCGGGCTTTAAGATTATCCGGATAATTTTTCAGCAGGTAGTCGGCAATAAAAAAGGCAATGTCATCGTGACTAAATGCAGTGTCCTTGATGCCTCCCGTTGCGGCAAGCCGATAACCGCTGTTTTTATTTTCGACATTCGGCCAGAGCATACCCGGCGTATCGAACAAGATGATGTTATTGCTTATATTAATACGTTGCTGTCTTTTGGTGATGGCCGGCTCATTACCGGTTTTGGCAATCATTCTGCCTGCCAGTGTATTAATGATGGTTGATTTACCAACATTCGGAATGCCCACAATCAGTGTGTTGATGAGTTTGTCATTCGCTTGTTTGTTGGGCAAAAGCTTATGGCACAAGTCTGGCAACTGCCTTATCTTTTCCGGTTGCTCGATAGAGAGCGACAAGGTTTTGATATCTTGCGTCTTTTCCAGATAATCCTGCCATTGCCGGGTTATATCGGCATCGGCCAGATCACTTTTATTCAGTACCTTGATGCATGGCTTATCAGCGCGCAAACGGTTCAGCATTGGATTCTGACTGCTGAAAGGAATTCGGGCATCAAGAATTTCAATGATCAGGTCAACCTGAGGTAGAATCTCCTTGATTTCTTTACCGGCCTTATGCATATGGCCCGGGTACCACTGAATATTCATATTGGGTTTAGTTCTCTGCAGTAATTTCGGTATAGTTACACATCATCTGTTAAACATCCACACAAACACAAAACAAAAGGGTTACATCATGCAATTTCTCAAGTTGTTCGGATTGCTGGTTTTACTGGCCGGTTGTACGCAGGATCAACAGAATCAGTTGTCAAGAAAAGTGGTTGAGTTCCTGGATGGCAATTATCTGGTTACTTATGCCAATGGCTCAACGGTTAAAACCTGGACTATCAGCAATGGCAAAGTGACGACCAGCGACAAAGGCTATTATTATTTTTGGGATAACAAGAAGCATTATGTACAAACACCGATAGAAAATACCTTTATTGAAGAGAGTGATTGATCCAACGATGCAAGATGAAAATGAAAGTTGTAGTTTTTATGCCTATTTATCCCGATTGCGATGGATTAAGCGTTGGGGCTTAAAACGCAATGCCCATGAGGAAAATGTCATGGAACACAGCTGGGAAGTTGCTGTGATTGCGCACACGCTGGCATTAATAAAGAATCGTTATTATGGTGGGCAAATTGATGCCAACGCAGTTGCAACAGCGGCTCTCTATCATGATATTACCGAAGTAATCACTGGCGACCTGCCGACGCCCATTAAATACCATTCCAGTGAAATCAGTTTTGCTTATAAAGAGATTGAAAAACAGGCAGAGATAGAATTATTGAATCTGTTGCCGGCTGAATTGCTTGCTGATTTTCAGACGCTTATTCGTCATGACATGCTGTCGGAGGAGCATAAGCAACTGATAAAGGCAGCTGATAAAATTTCAGCCTATTTAAAATGTCAGTCGGAATTGAAGGCTGGCAACAGGGAATTTGAAGTGGCGGCCGAGCAATTGGCGCAAACCATTGGTGACTATCAACAACCCGAAGTTAAGTACTTCATGAAGACTTTTGCGCCCAGTTGTGGATTAACCCTTGACGGGCTGATGAAAACATAAAAGCCTTATGGATTCTGCTTAATCAATTGGTCAAACTCGGTTAGGATCAGTCATGAATGATTTTCGCAAGTGGCCGCCGGATGAACACTTCGACATTGCTCAATGAACGTTGTAAGTCAATAACATTTTCTACAATATTCATAAATCGGAAAGCTATTTTTAGCCAAATTTTTAGTAAAGCCGTTATCAATCAGTCTCTATCATGGTCTCGCCGACGATGATTATCTTGTCCGGGTTTATTGCTACCACGGTCTTGATGAGCACCGCCGCCGCCATGATCATTCCCCCCCCTTACATGATCAATCTGCGGTGGCGCGGGTTGAGCGCCTTGATTCGCCGGCCCATTACTGCCGGCACCGCGATCACGACCACTTTGTTGCGAAGGATTGGAACCCGATGGGCGATTCCAGCCTTCAGGGCGTTGCCGTGGCCGGTGTTCGCCTTGAGGTTGAGCAGCTTGTCTAGGTTGCCAAGCATTGTCAGGACCGCGATCACGACCGCCCTGATGAGGATTGTAACCATGACCTTCAGGTCGTTGCTGTTGTCTGCGATCCTCATGATCCCGGCGCGGAGGGGTAGGGTAAAACGGTTGTTGACGATAATTGTGAATGTGTCCGCTTCTGCCACTATCATAGTTATAATACCCCGGCGAACCGTAGTAATTTCTTTGCCAGCCACCATAACTTCGGTAGCCATCGTCATATCCACCGGTATTGGGATAGTACCCGGACTGGGTGGGATAATGGGTGCATGCTGTCAACAGTAGCAATATACTGGCCGATAAACCGTATTTTGATAGGATGTTCATAATTATTGATTTCCCTTTTATAGTGTTATTTTATTACACAATAACCGCTTGACCCTGAATACCAAGTGAATCTTCGATATAATTCTTAGCGCTTGCGGTACTTGCAAAACGCTTGGCAAATGACCTTTGCCTTTGGCCAGACTCAGGCGAACAATGGTTGAGTTGAATACATTCACTTTTTTCGATCGTGGTGAGCCCTTCGGCTTCGCTCAGGAGAGCCCTGTCGAATCACATAAATATTTTTTTCAAGTACCTCGATTAACAAATAGATTAGGCCGTCGGTTCAGGCCAATACCAAAAGGAATTAAATGAAAACCCCGATTATTGATGCACAAATTACCCCTGAAGGTCGTCTCGAAGTTTTGTCCAAGGCAGAAGTCAGTAAATTGTTTGATACCAGTCAGGGGGGCTTGTATCAGATTTTCCGCAATTGTTCGCTGGCTGTTCTGAATTGCGGAAGTGCAATGGATGATGGTAAGGAGTTGCTTGAACGCTATCCTTCATTTGAAATCCATGTGGTTCAAGAGCAGCGCGGAATAAAGCTGGATCTTAAAGGCGCACCGGCTCATGCGTTTGTTGACGGTAAAATGATCAAAGGCATCAATGAACATTTGTTCGCCGTGTTGAGAGATGTGATCTTCGTCAGTGACGAGATCAACAATAATCCGCGCTTTGATCTGGAGACGTCAGAAGGTATTAGTAATGCCGTCTTCCATATTTTGCGTAATGCTAATATTTTGCGTCCCCTGAGAAACCCGAATCTGGTGGTGTGCTGGGGTGGGCATTCCATCAATCGCAAAGAATATGAATACAGTAAGCTGGTTGGCCATGAAATGGGCTTGCGGGGATTGAATATTTGCACGGGGTGTGGACCGGGTGCGATGAAAGGGCCGATGAAGGGCGCTACTATCGGCCATGCCAAACAGCGGATCAAGGACGGTCAATACTTGGGCATAACGGAGCCGGGAATTATTGCCGCAGAGTCGCCTAATCCCATAGTGAACGATCTGGTAATTTTGCCGGATATTGAGAAGCGGCTTGAAGCTTTTGTGCGTACCGGGCATGGTATTGTTGTCTTTCCTGGTGGGGCGGGTACGGCTGAAGAAATTCTTTATATTCTTGGCATTCTGCTTCATCCGGACAATAAAGACATGCCATTTCCGTTGATATTTTCAGGACCGGACACTTCGGTCGATTATTTCAAGGAAATCGATCGTTTCATTGTCGGAACACTGGGTGATGAAGCCAGGCAACGTTATCAGATTATTATTGATGATCCAGAACGGGTAGCCTTCGAAATGTCGTCAGGCATTAAAGACGTGCGCGCTTTTCGCAAGGAAAAAGGGGATGCTTATTATTTCAATTGGCTGTTAAAGATCAATAAAGTGTTTCAAGAGCCGTTTAGTCCCACGCATGAAAATATGAAAAATCTTGCCTTACACAAGAATCAGGAGACACACATCTTGGCCGCGAATTTGCGCAGGGCTTTTTCCGGCATTGTGGCAGGCAATGTCAAGGACACCGGAATTCGCGCCATCGAACAATACGGGCATTTTGAAATACATGGCGATGCCCATATCATGAAATTGCTGGACTCCTTGCTTGCATCGTTTGTCGCGCAACACCGGATGAAGCTGCCAGGCAAAAAATATTCACCTTGTTATCGCATAATTACGTGACGATGATCAGTGCATAAAAAAATCGATAAAAAAGGAGAATTCGGAATAGCAACCTGATATTTGAGCAGTCAGTAAGTCTTACATGACAGCGATTATAAACCGGTTTTTGTTGAATTAACCACGGGGGACAGGGCTTCGATTTCGCGGGAGATAATCCAGTAAAGCTCCGAAGTCCATTCCGGAAACTCTTCGGAGTCCACCTCAAGAGGATAGGATCTGGGGTCGTGCGGGGCAATCACGACTTTCACATTCTCGGCACCCACTTGGGCGGTAAGGACGAAAAGTTCCTCTATCGCTTCATCTCCCATGGCCAGGCAACCAATGGAGTCGGTTTTGCCATGGATGAAAATATCCGATCCTGGATTGTTGCGCCCCTCCTGCTCGGCATGGAAGAGGTCGAATTCGTTGGGGTAATTTATTTTCATCGACAAGTGGTAATGGCTGTTGGGATTCAGTTCCTCGATGCGGTAAATGCCTTCCGGCACTTGCCGGTCACCCTGACGCAATTTGGGGCCAGCCACGCCGCTGGCGGCCAGGATGTAATAGTCGCGGATAAAGCGGAATTCGCCGCTGTCCCTAGCCCATAGTTCCAGCTTCTTTTCCTGTTTCAAAGCGATGAAGGTGATTTCCCGGGGAGGGTAGGCTACTTTGGCCTTGACGAAATAATAATCAAGTTTGTCCTTCACGTATGCGCCGTAGGCTTGCAGAATATCCCCAACTGTCCATTGGCCGGGAAGCTTGGAAGGCGGTATGCTGAACAAGGTCGGGTTGGCCTGGGGATGGGCTTTGGGTTTGACCACTATGGTGCCGGCCGGGGTGGTGGCGGGCTTGTGAACGGAGCACGCGCCGATCAATCCTGTCAAGACCAAGACGGCAATGATTTTGGCTCTTGTTTTCATTATGTGCGCAGGAAATGTAGTGGAGTCCGACATAGTTTAGTCTCTTACCAGCCAAGTCTTTACATTTTTTGACAAGAATTGTCTAATTTCTATTTAAAAACATAGAGATAAGTCATTTGTATTTTGGTTCCGGTTTATCCGGCTTAGGTAAAACCGCAACATGTCCGCAAGATTTATTTTATCGCAGCCGAATTTTACAGGGATTGACTATAACCATATATTATATCTTCTGGCGTCCCCAGAGGTCGCTCCACTGCTCTTTTGAGGAAAAACCGATGAAAAACATTCCACTTTTTCATTTTCTGGTTTTAGTCGTCACATCGGACAGGCCTCTGGCAGGTATAAGCACAATCATGCTCAATGTGAAAATATGAACGGCGCCGTCAGTCCATTAACCGTCAATAAAGTACATAAACACATTTCTGGTCCGAAAAAAGTTTGAGAGCAAGACCGCGACTGAAAGGTTAGGCGATTCAAATGTCACGGTGGAAAAATTAACCAAGGCAATCAAGGTTGCTGAAACTCAGTCAATCTTCATGGGATAGGGAAAATGAATACATTGATTCTCAGTACGACCATCACATGCCCGCAATGCGGCCATGCCGAGACTGAAACCATGCCGACTGACGCCTGCCAGTATTTCTACGAGTGTAAGTCTTGCGGAATACTGCTAAAGCCAAAGCAGGGAGATTGTTGTGTGTTTTGCTCTTACGGTTTGATTAAATGCCCGCAGATACAGCAACATACACCCTGTTGTGACGGATAGGATAACAGGGATTGCAGGGGCGACGTTTTTTGGAAACTTATGGTTCTTTGATATTAGCTGAAGCTTATACGTAATCAGGAAAGAGTTTGAAAAAACAGTATCAAAATCGAATGTAATTGAATCTGTGAAATTGAGTAGCCGATTTTGAAAACGTCATGGGTTAGACTTTAAGCCGATAACCTACACCCGATTCCGTCAATAAATACTGCGGTTGAGTCGGGTCGGTTTCCAGTTTCTGCCTGAGCTGGCTCATATAGATCCTTAGGTAATGCGAATTATCGCGATAGGACGGCCCCCAGACCTCCTTGAGTATGTATTGATGTGTCAGGACCTTGCCGGCATTTTTAATTAGCACAGATAATAGCCGGTATTGAATCGGCGTCAGATGTACTTCACTATCGCCAACAACAACCTGACGCTTTAATAAGTCAATTTTCAGTGAACCGGTGGTAAAAATCCCGCTTTGTTCCTGCGCCGGACTGCCGACCGAATGACGCAAGGCTACCCGGATTCGGGCCAGTAATTCGCCTAAACTAAACGGCTTCGTTAAGTAATCATCAGCACCCGCATCCAGCGCATCGACCTTATACTGCTCGGTGCTGCGTGCGGACAAAATAATAATAGGCATAACTGACCATCCCCGGATTGTTTTAATCACATCAACACCATCCATATCAGGCAAACCCAGATCAAGAATGACGATATCCGGTTTGCGTATGCCCGCTTCGATAATGCCTTGCTTGCCTCTATCCGCTTCGAAAACCTTAAAACCATGCGCGCCTAGACCGGTTCGCAAAAACAGGCGTATTGCAGGATCATCCTCAATGACGACAATGACAGGGTTTGCATTAGTCATGGCTAAACAACATAGAACCTATTCTTCCGGCCCCATCAAGGGTGGCGATTGATCCAATGGAATCACAAATGAAAATACAGCTCCGCCCGTTGGCCGGTTTTGTGCCTGAATGTTGCCGCCGTGCGCTCCAATAATGGCCTTACAAATTGCCAAGCCGAGTCCTACTCCGCTTTGAGCAGCTTCGTGACGCACGCGATAAAATTTTTCGAACAAATGATTTTCACTGCCCGCCGGAATACCAGGACCCTGATCGGCTACCGAAAATTCCATCGCATCGGAAGACACTTCCGCCATGATTTCCACAGGGCTTCCCTCCGGTGTATAACGTAAGGTGTTTTCCAGCAGATTCATAATAACCTGTTCTATCATAACCGCGTCGACATAAATCATTGGAATACCAGGCGGTAATTTAACGGATAGGGGACGCCCCCCCAAACGTTTTTGTAAGCGCGTCAACACAGTACCGATAATTTCATCAAGCGGATACCACTGTTTGTTCAACGCGACTGCGCCGGCATCAAATCGCGCCATATCCAGGATATTATTGACCAGACTTGACATCCGTTGCGCTTCATCATAAATGGCACGGCTCAGTTCACGCTTGTCTTCTGGTTTTAGTGCGTCGTCCTCTTCCACCAACGCACTGGCAGAGCCTACGATAGTCGCAAGCGGCGTGCGTAGATCATGAGAAATGGAACTAAGCAGCGAGTTTCTCAAGCGTTCGGCTTCTATATCCACTTGCGTTATTCTGGCGTGCTCGGCCAGCCGGACTCGTGTGATGGCCTGGGCAATCTGCCGAAGAAAAGTATCCAGCAGCTTCTGTTGTTCTGGAAGGAAAATCCGACGCAGGTTAACGGGCAACAAAACTAATACACCCAACACAGACTCTTCATTGCTGAGTGGAAAATAGATGGCTTCTGCCCCTGGCAAAGTATGAGTTCCCTTACCGGCAATTTCGTTATGATCCATAACCCACTGCGCTACACTGAGGTCGGCGGCACATAGCGATTCCGGCAAAATTCGACCTTTTGGATAAACAATCCGGCCATCGGCATCGGGAAACAAAATAACATTGCGGCTGCTGAACTCTGTATAAAGATGGCGCACCGCCGTGCGCACGATTTCATCCTCATTCTGACTGGTTGCCAGATCCTTGCTCATCGCATAAAGTACGGTAGCACGGCGTTCACGATGGGCAGCCACCTTGGCCTGGGAGCGTACGTTTGCAGTAAGGTTACTAATCACCATCCCTACAGTCAACATCGCCAGGAAGGTCACCAGATACTGACTGTCTGATACCGAAAAGGTGTAGTAAGGTGTAACGAAGAAAAAATCAAAGATGGCGACTCCAAGAAAGGAGGCCAGAACGGAGGGGCCTCGCCCGAAGCGGGTAGCAGTGAAAACCACACCCAACAAAAAAAACATGCTCAGATTGGCTAGTTCGAACCTGCCGAACATCAGGCGAGCTAACAGAGCGCTGGACAGCGTCACGACGATGGCCCAGATATAACCGAGGTAGTAGCCCTTTTTTCGTGTCGTGAGTTTCGCGCTGAGTCCGGGTAGCGGGCTTTTCTGGTAAAGTGACTGATCCGTTTTAGTGCCCTTGCTGTCATCATCACCTTGTGGACTGCCCAGGAGATACAGATTGATATTGTGCGCATGGCTGATCAGCACATCCACAATCGAGCCAAACAGCAAACGCTTCAATCCTCTGCGGGTCGGTTTGCCCATCACAATTTTAGTGACATTCCGTTCATTGGAAAACTTGATGATGGCGGCGCTCATGTCGGGCGCGCTCAGTGTAACCGTCTCTGCGCCAAGTTGTTCGGCCAGGCGCAGAATTCGCAATACGGCATCACGCTTTTCCGCCGCCAATCGTTGGAGTTCAGGGGTTTCGACGTATACCACAAGCCATTCGGCCCGCAAGCTGTTGGCAAGCCGTTTTCCAGCACGGACCAGGCGTTCCGCCATGGCATTGGGGCCGATACAGACCATGATGCGCTCACTGACCTGCCAGATTTCACGGATGGAATTATCCTCGCGGTAATCCAGCATTTGCGCGTCGACACGATTGGCGGTTTGCCGCAGCGCCAGTTCGCGCAACGCAATAAGATTTCCTTTGCGAAAAAAATTCTTTATCGCTTCTGCGGCTTGTTGCGGTAAATAAACTTTGCCATCCTTGAGCCTATCGAGCAATTCGTCTGGCGGCAGGTCCACAAGCTCAACTTCAGTAGCTTCTTCAAATACCGTATCCGGCACAGTTTCCCAGACCCGTATGCCGGAAATCTGTCCGATATCGTCATTGAGGCTTTCCAGATGTTGAACATTGAGTGCTGTGTACACATCAATACCGGCATCAAGGAGCTCTTCGATATCCTGCCAACGCTTGGGATGCCTGCAACCTTGCGCATTCGTGTGTGCCAGTTCGTCAACCAGGATGATTGACGGCTTGCGCTTGAGGGCTGCATCGAGGTCGAACTCCCGCAAAGTCGTCCCGCGATAGTTAATCAGCTTAGGCGGCAGCACCTCCAGTCCTTCCAGCAGAATCGCAGTTTCCTTGCGGCCATGGGTTTCCACCAGACCGACAATAATGTCAATATTTTCGGAGCGTCTCTCTCGGGCCGCCAGCAACATGGCATAGGTCTTGCCTACGCCTGCCGCTGCGCCAAAAAATATCTTAAGTCTGCCGCGCCGGGCCTTGGCTTTATCTCGCTCGACACGAGCGAGTAACTCATCGGGATCGGGGCGTTCAATTTCCATTTTTGGTCCCAGGTATCACCATCTTAACAGGCCGTTCTTGATCTGTACTCGATAACAACAGCTTCATAAGAGCCTTCATGCGCTCATGCAGGCGTGCCAACTCAGCAAGAATCCGGTCTTCTCCGGTTTGGATGCGACCAGCCTCCAGTTCGATTTGCTTCATGTCCATCCCCAAGGTATCCATATTTCGACCAATCAAGCCCACTGAAACCATCGCAGTGAACACTGAAAAGAATACCAGTCCAAATAAAATCAACCCTGATGCCAGCACGCGTCCAAAAAAGGAGATCGGAACTACGTCGCCAAAACCCACATGGGTCATCGTCACCCAGGCAGACCAAATGCCGCCGAACGGCGATTTGATATTCGGATCAATTATAAAAAGTAGCAATCCGATAGCCACGGTCACCATGGCCGCAAGCAAGACCAGATAACCTAGGTTCTTGGACTTCAAGAGATCGAACCTGAGATTGCTCCCCCATTGAATCGCATGTTGACATTCTGCTAGCCAACGCATAGTTTTGGACCTCTTAATTTGATTTGTACTTTAATCGGTTGGTTATTAGGCATTCGTTGGCATCCGCATTGGCGACCCGCTACAAGATTGCCAAATCAGCAAACTGCGGCCGGATATTCCATGGCGGGTTTAGTCCTGTCTAGTGAATGGCGTCCAACGCCAGATTTAAAGTCAGAACGTTGACACGCGGCTCTCCCAGCAACCACCACTGACGAGATTCAGTGTTCGCATCAATTAGATCGGAGATTTTTTGTGGATCCATGTTACGCGCTTTGGCCACGCGATTGACTTGATAATCCGCCGCCGCTGGACTGATATGCGGATCCAGTCCGCTACCCGATGCCGTAATCAGATCAACCGGAACCGGCGCTTTATTATCAGGGTCCGCTGCTTTCAAGGCCTGAACACGGGCTTTAACGGCATCTACCAGCGCCGGGTTGGTTGGACCCAGGTTTGAACCGCTGGAGGCGCCGGCATTATACGGAAATGGTCCAGTGGCCGAAGGTCGTCCCCAAAAATGACCGGGGTTGCTGAACGGCTGTCCGATCAGACGGGAACCTGTCGACTTGCCTTCGCTGTTCGTTATCAAGCTACCGCCAGCCTGATTGGGAAACAGTAGATGCGCCAGTCCCGTCACCACAGCCGGGTAAATCACGCCCGTCAACACAGTTAAAATAACAAACAAAATAACGGCAGGCTTTAGATGCTTAATCATGGTTAACTCCTTAAATGAGACCCAGCGCGACCAAAAACAGGTCAATCGCCTTGATGCCGATAAATGGAACAATCAATCCGCCGACACCATAAACCAGCAAATTGTTCTGCAACAGCAGGGCGGCGCCGACCGGCCGATACTTGATACCTTTTAATGCCAGCGGAATCAGCGCTACGATGATCAGCGCATTGAAGATCACGGCCGACAAAATGGCGCTTGCCGGCGTAGCCAGATGCATTACATTCAATACGTTCAGAACCGGATAAGTTGTTGCGAACGCGGCCGGAATAATCGCGAAATATTTGGCGACGTCATTGGCAATACTGAATGTGGTCAAGGCGCCGCGCGTCATCAGCATTTGTTTGCCAGTTTCGACGATCTCAATCAGTTTGGTAGGATTGGAGTCGAGATCCACCATATTGCCGGCTTCCTTGGCCGCCTGCGTGCCGCTGTTCATTGCTACCGCAACATCTGCTTGAGCCAGCGCCGGCGCATCGTTGGTGCCGTCACCGGTCATCGCGACCAATCGACCTTCAGCCTGGTATTGCCTGATTAATTTCAGTTTCGCCTCAGGTGTCGCTTCCGCCAGAAAATCATCGACACCGGCCTCGGCAGCGATCGCAGCGGCCGTCAGACGATTATCGCCGGTAATCATAATGGTTTTGATCCCCATCTGACGCAATTCGACAAATCGTTCTTTAATCCCGCCTTTGACGATATCCTTGAGCTCGATGACACCCAGGACGCGAGGGCCTTCAGCGACGACTAAGGGTGTGCTGCCACGACGCGCCACGTCATCGACCATCTTCTGCAGTTCCGGCGGGAACTTGCTGCCACCGTCTTCAACATAACCGCGTATGGCATCGTGTGCTCCCTTGCGAATCTGACGCCCTTCGATGTTAACACCGCTCATTCGGGTTTGCGCGCTGAAATGAACGAAAGTTGCTCCCAGGGAATGAATGTCTCTTTCCCTGAACCCGAACTTCTGCTTTGCCAGAATCACGATGCTGCGTCCTTCCGGCGTCTCGTCTGCCAGTGAAGCCAATTGAGCCGCGTCGGCAAGATCTTTTTCGGAAACGCCTTTGACCGGAATAAAGGCAGACGCCTGGCGATTCCCCAGTGTGATGGTGCCGGTCTTGTCGAGCAGCAAGACGTCGATATCGCCCGCAGCTTCCACGGCTCGACCCGAGGTGGCGATCACATTTTTCTGCATCATCCGGCCGATGCCGGCCACGCCGATAGCCGAAAGCAAGCCTCCGATAGTTGTCGGAATCAGACAAACCAGTAAAGCAACCAATACGGTAATCGTAATAGGGTTTCCTGCGCCAGCAGTTTCTATTGAATAGAGTGAAAACGGCAGCAGCGTGACGGTGGCCATTAGAAAGATCAATGTCAGTGCCACCAGTAAAATGGTCAAGGCAATCTCGTTCGGCGTCTTCTGACGCTTGGCGCTTTCCACCATGGCAATCATGCGGTCCAGGAAGGCTTCGCCAGGGTTGACGCTGACGCGAACCACCAGCCAGTCTGACAGAACACGTGTTCCGCCGGTCACAGAGCTGAAATCGCCGCCAGACTCTCGGATTACCGGAGCACTTTCGCCAGTGATGGCGCTCTCGTCCACCGAAGCGACGCCCTCGATAACGTCACCATCGCCGGGGATAAAGTCACCGGCCTCGATCAGCACAACATCGCCTCGACGCAGGCTAGATCCCGCTACTTTCGAATAGTTCGCACCATAACGCGGCTCATCGAGTTTTTTCGCCGCAATGTCACGTTTGGCACTGCGCAGAAAAGCCGCCTGCGCCTTGCTGCGGCCCTCGGCGACGGCCTCGGCAAAATTGGCAAACAGCACAGTGAACCACAACCACAGGGTAACCGTCAAAATGAACCCGGCCGGCGCCTCACCTTCGCCGGTTACAGCCTGCATCCAAAGTAATGTGGTCAGCAGGCTGCCGATATAGACGACAAACATCACCGGGTTTTTCCATTGCTGTCTAGGCGTCAGCTTGCGGAAAGAGTCGATCACGGCTTCCTGGAAAATTTGCGGATTAATTAAAGATGTTGAAACTGATTTACTAGTCATTTAGATTCTCCATTCAATCGTTTAGCGGGCGCCAATCATCTGCAAGTGTTCCACTACGGGCCCCAAAGCCAGAGCCGGGATGAAAGTCAATGCACCGACCAATAGTACGGTACCGATCAGCAACGTCACGAACAGGGGGGTGTGGGTCGGCAATGTGCCAGGGCCGGTAGGCACAATCTTTTTAGCAGCCAGCGAACCGGCAATCGCGAGAACCGGTACGGCCAGCCAATAACGTGAGAACAGCATCGCCAGGCCCAATAAAGTGTTATAGAGCGGCGTATTCGCCGAGAGTCCGCCAAACGCACTACCGTTATTGTTACCCGCCGACGAGAACGCATACAAAACTTCACTAAAGCCGTGCGCGCCCGGATTGAAGACTGATGACTTGCCGACATCGATCATAACGGCGAGCGCGGTGCCGCCCAATACGACCAGCGGCGGAATCAAAATCGTGATTGCAGCCATTTTCATCTCATAGGCCTCGATTTTTTTACCCAAATATTCGGGTGTTCGCCCAATCATTAATCCCGATACAAACACCGCGACAATCGCAAACATGATCATGCCGTACAGCCCTGATCCTACGCCGCCGTAGATCACTTCACCCAACTGCATCAGCCACATCGGCACCAGGCCGCCAATAGGCGTAAAGGAATCATGCATCGAATTGACCGAACCGTTGGACGCCGCCGTCGTTGCTGCCGCCCACAAAGCGGAATTGGTAATTCCGAATCGGGTCTCCTTGCCTTCCATATTGCCGCCGGACTGGCTGACGCTTGCCGATTGATCGACACTCAATGCCGCCAGCGCTGGGTTACCAGTCTGCTCCGCCGGTACTACAACAAAAATTAGCGCGACTAGAATCAAGGTCATCGCCGCCAGGATCGCCCAGCCTTGCCGGGTGTCGCCCACCATCATGCCGAAGGTGTAGCACAATGCTCCCGGAATAAGCAGTATCGACAGCATTTCCAGAAAATTGCTCAACGGCGTCGGATTTTCCAGTGGGTGCGCCGAATTGACATTGAAAAATCCGCCACCGTTGGTGCCGAGTTGCTTGATGGCCACTTGCGAAGCCGCAGGCCCAACAGCCACGACTTGCTCTTTGACTTCAACCGTTTCCATGACCGGAGCACCGCCGGCATCCTTCAATGCCTGACCGTCGGCACCCAGTTTTGGCTGTTCATAAGAGACTGTTTCGATTAACGATACGGTTTGATGGGGACTGAAAGTCTGCACAACGCCCTGGCCTACTAGCACCAAAGCCAGAATCAGCGATAGCGGCAGCAGAATGTAGAGTATGCTGCGAGTAAGATCGACCCAGAAATTGCCGATAATGTCTGCTTTGCGCCGGACAAATCCGCGGATCAGAGCGACCAGTGTCGCCATGCCCGCTGCGGCAGAGACAAAATTCTGCACCGTCAGGCCCAGCATCTGGGTCAGATAGCTCATAGTGACTTCTCCGCTGTAGCCTTGCCAGTTGGTATTCGTGGCGAAACTGACCGCCGTGTTGAAAGACGAGTCCGGACTGACGGCGGGCAGATTCTGCGGATTAAACGGCAGATCGGCTTGCAGGCGTTGCAATGCAAAGACGGCCAACGTACCCAGTAGATTGAAGATCAGCAGCGCGATGGCGTAGTCAGTCCAGCGCATTTCCTGTTTCGGATTCACGCCGCTTAAGCGATAAATCAATTTTTCGACGGGCGCCAATAACCGGTTTAAAACCACCGGTTCATCCTCGTAAATTCGGGCCATATACCAGCCAAGTGGTTTAATCAAAACCAGTAAGGAAACCATATAAAACGTAATTTGAAGTAAACTGTTACTAGTCATCAGAATTTCTCCGGATAAATTAGTGCGGCAATCAGATAAATGAAAACCGCCACCACAAGTACGCTACTTAACAAATAAACCCAGCTCATGATTGCCCCCTTAATTTTTCACAGGCATAAACCAGTGCGATCGTGATTGCAAAAAAAACAACGGTCAATACAAGATATACACTACTCATAAAATCTCCTTATATAAAAGGACTAAAGCCAATCGCTGATTCCAGCATCTTGGTAACATCGGTAATGTGCAGTCTAATCGGAAATGATGTAAAAAAACTGTAAAAATTTAAGTTAAGAATGGCGCAGGACATGTCATTGTCATCAATCGAACGTCATGACCGTCCGATGCGAATGCCGAAAATACTTCCGAACATATCTTGTCGGCCCAATACCGACTCGTATTTGTCGGAAATGGTACCGAGGCGCTAACAGCCGTCTAAACGCACATCCCATCTCTGCTGCTTTGGGTCTAAGGATTCCGTAAACAATAACTCCCCGAAATCGCAAAATCGCCCGGCAAGCCGTTCGTGCTGAGTAAAATAAGCCTCCCTTCGGAGACATGGCGTTACCATGAAACAGTCGCTGTTCGACGTACTTTTGTGTGTTTTCATATCTTTGCAAGTCATTGATATTACAAATACAAAAAAGCTGTTTCTTGAGAGCTTGTCGAAGCATGAATGGCTTGCCGCTACAGAGTGGAATTTTTCCGTCCATCCTTCGACATGCTCAGGGCGAACACGACTTCTCCGCTACCCTCCCGATGATCAGTCGGGGATTCTGGCTTTTTTAAGTTCCAGAATCAAGATATAAGGACGAACGGAAAAATTTTCTCGACACCCAATTGGTAAGTTATTTATTGCCATATCTAAATTCCAATTCAGTACATCTTAACAATGACTGTTTTAAACATTTGGTATTCTAAATATCTTGGGATTTTGATATCAATAATCTAATAATATGGCGGTTATAGTGAAAACCACTTTTTCAACACTAGAATCTGAATACCCTGATATTTAACCCCATGATTACTTTGGCTATAGCCCTGACAATTTAAAGATTATGCAGAAACATTCTAATTTTGTTCTTTTAATGCTGTATTGCAGTTTTATTTACTGGCTATCTGACCAACAAACATTACCGAGTCCGCAGTTATTCGACAACGAAGATAAGCTACACCACTTACTGGCTTATTTCATTATGGGCTTATTCGCCTGGCGAGCATTTAGTCAATACGTGGTTAACCGCGAGCTTCTATCGGGGTTGTGTTTTGGTTTTTGTCTTGTTTACGGATTATCGGATGAATGGCATCAATCCTTTGTCGTGGGTCGTGATGCCAGTGTGCTGGATTGGCTCGCTGACAGTACGGGTGGTGTACTGGCCACTATTAGCCACTATTGCTACGCATGCAAAAAAGTCCATACCTAATCCAGATCAGAAAAGGGAGTAAACTAGCACTCAGCATTGCTTTATTGTGAGGGCAGCTGCCATGACAACACCGCTGATTAACGTAACAAGAGGATGACCTGCAGGATGGCCTTTCCTGCGATGACCAAATTGGTATGACGGGAATCAGACGAATTGATTTTTTTATTAGCCCACACAGACTGATTATTTACTGGCTAACTCTTCCTGATGCATTTGTTCAATAACCAGACCTGCCGAACGGCGGACGTCTTCATTTTGATCCACGGCTAACTGCTCTAAGACCATCATTACGTTAGCATCCTTAAACTGACTCTGGACAGCGATTCTGGTTAGAGCCTCCGTGGCCAAATAGCGTTCCGGGCCTTCTCGGGTCTGCTGGGCGAATTTTATCAGTGTTGCGTTTGCCAGTTCGTCCTTGAGCATGCCCAGTTGCTCAATGGCATTGGCATAGAGGTGTGTCTGGGGAGAATTCAACACATCCAGGGCTTGTTGTAACAAAACATCTTGTTTTTGATTTTCATCCTCGGAAGATTCTGAATCAAGACTAACGATATTTTTAGTGATCATATCGTTACATTCTTCTGTGTCAGGCATAAGATTACGGGTCTCGTCAGGTCTTTGTGGGCTTTCTGGATTCGCCTGTAGCATGTTGGCAGGATTATCCGGACACGTTAATTCAGTGGTACCGATTCCACGAAACCTTTGCGGTGGTGTTGATAATATAACAACGGTGAATCCATGCCCGGATGGGCCAAGTGCGTAAGAGAATCCATTCAGAATAATCTTCATAGCCTCTTTCAGTGTGCTGGAGTGAACACTTGCTGAAACCGATTCATTGGCGATTTCCGGGTCATTCATCCGGATGTGTGCATGAGTTTTTGATTCTAACGCCTTGGCAACATCGCGCAACGGTACATTTCTAAAGAAGGCACTTAGGCGTTCGCCTTCCAGGTGAAGCTCAAATTTTTGAGTGGGATCTTGTTTGGCGGGTGGTTGATCGTCTGCGACAGCCTTATTCGGTGGACAAGAGATAATTCCTTGCACAATCAGAATCAACGGCCAGCATACATATTTGGAAAAACTAGTCATAGGCCACCTGCGAAAGTATCGACAGAAGTAGCCGTCTCTCAGCTTTTGGGCACGAGAGACGGCAGGATTCCTATTATGGGACGGGTAGGGTCAGTACCGGTGGAAGAGGAATAGGAATAATAAGTGGCGGAGCCAGCTTATTATCCGTACAGGTGACTGTCATCGAGGCGTCCGCTACCACAAGATTGGGTGCCGCAACGGCTACCTTTCTGGCTAGGAAATATAGAGTGCGACTGCCAAAAAGAATAGGATTTGCTGCAACTGTGAAGTAACCCGGATTAGCCATCACGTTAGACATCCATCCACCTGTAGTGGTAATTTCCTTGATACTGTTATCCCAAATGCCAGCTTGATTCCAAAATTCCAGTATACGTTCTTGTCCCTGATCAATCGGAGGATTAGGCGAATTGCTAACAGTGAATCGGTACTGGTATTGTCCGTTGACAGTGGAAGGACGGAACGCGTCAGCGCTGCCAGTCGCAGTACAAAACCGTTGAGTCGGATTTGCGAAGTTAACGGAAGTCAGAACTGTCCAAACAGCGGCACTTGGCACGGTTACATTGATATTACTGGCGCTGCCTCCCACGGCATCGACAGCCAATGCCGTTCCGGACATCAAAGTGGCACAAATTGGCAGCGCTAAGACCAACAGTTTAGATTTTCTTGAGTGTAAAAAATTGATAGTCATTGTAGTTCCTCTTAAGCACATGGTTAACGGTTACTACCGATATTCAGGGTAGTAAATATTAATGTCGGAATCGTTTCTTGATTCTCACCAAGTGAAACAAGAAACTTTTCAGACGGCTCAAGTGTAAGGAGATCAAGGTTGAGCGTCTGTGGTGAAATACACTCAGAAAACGTGAACTTTTACTTTTTCCTGATTATGCACAATTCTCAGCCAAAATTGCACGTCTTCAAGTAACCGTTTTACCGGCATGGAATGCCGGTAACCAGAGCGCAAGGAGGTGATTCGTCATGTAACAGAAATCGTCGAGTATACCTCCGTGTAGCCTTGACCCCGGCAATCCATATCGGGGTGACGTCCTAGGGAATTCAAGGGCTCATCACCGGTTTATTTTCGGCTTAAGCTTGTAAGTAATCATATTTTTTTGATCGCGCTATAATCACGAAAATTGAGATCTGGAAAAATATTATCCATGATTTCCAATGCGCTGAGATAGCGTTCGTCGATTTTACCCTTCAGGACGCTGTCGTATAGATAGTTAAATCGGGCCAGGTGATCGGTGATGCGTTTACGAGCGTATTCAATCGTTGTGCCCGATTTCATGATAAAGGGCCAATCAGAAGCCTGCGCGAGCAGCAGTGAACGGACAGCCTGGTTCAAGGCTCTTTCCTGTAAGGAATCGACAACTATTCCATCCAGTTCCGCAATGAAGTTTTCCAATTGTGCACCGGCTTTGTGCAAAAACGGGTAAATCCAGTCATTGGTTTCGTTGATCCAGTAACTGGAGTAGCCTTGATCGCCCCAGGTTGAAGCTGATGGGGTGGCGATTTGCAGTGCTGCCTGATGATTCAGATAGTCACTGCAACTGAGAGTTTGCAGGCCGTTATTGTTTTGACTGGCCAGTCTCAGGACGCATTCGAGCCAGTGCGGCCCTTCAAACCACCAGTGACCAAAAAGCTCGGCATCGTAGGGTGCGACGATCATTGGCGGTCTATCCATGCTGATTCCGAGTGCATCGATTTGTTTCTGGCGTTTGCCTATAAAATCCTGTGCGTGCAGCTCTGCTTTTGCCCGTGCGGTTTTCGGATTATAAATTTCTTTGGGCAGGTTGTCGCCGGTGACTCGATGGTATTTGATGCCGGTTTGGGTCCGGATCGAGCCTTCCAGGATATAAGGTGCAATATAGTCGATATCCAGGTCGAAACCGATATCGCGGTAATACTCGCGGTAATCGAAATCGCCAGGATAACCTTGTTTGGAACTCCAGACCTGTTGCGATGATTCAGGGTCCCGGGCAAAAGCCGCAACGCCATTGCCGCAATCCAACGGTGCATAGACGCCATTTTGGGGCGGCTGGCTGGCGTTCAAAATACTGTGTGTATCGACAAAAAAATATTGAATGCCGGCTTCTTTAAGGACAGCTTCGAGACCGGGGTAAAAACCGCATTCCGGCAACCATAGACCCTTGGGCGCAAATCCCAGGTTGGATTGAAAGGTGTCAACGCCGATAGTGATCTGATTACGCACGGCAGTTTCGCTGATACTGAGCAACGGCAGGAAGCCGTGGGTGGCCGCACTGGTGATCAGTTCGAGTTTACCGCTGGCTTGATGCTTGATAAACGCTGTCAATAAATCGCCCTGATAGCGGTTTTGGTAGGTATCCCGTGTTTTTAAGAAAAAGCGTCGATACAGTCGCGCCAGGCCATGGTAATTCGGTGCGCGGCGAGTTCTGACAATTTCCTTTTCAGCCAGTTCGATCAGCCCGTTGAGATGTTTCAGATATCGACTTTGCAAGAGTTCATCGCGCAGCATCGTAATCAGCGGCGGCGATAACGACAAGGTCAAACGATAGTCTATGTTATCTTCTTGAAGCCGATCAAGGACCCCGATCAAGGGAATGTAGCATTCGGTCATGGCTTCGAACAGCCAGTTTTCTTCAAAAAAACTGGGATGCTCGGGGTGTCTTACGTAAGGTAAGTGTGCATGTAGAACAATACTGAGGTAGCCCTTAGCCATGCAGTCTTTAGATTCCCCGGCCTGATGCACTTTTACTTTGGTAATGGGATGGTTCAACAAAGTCAGGATTAAGCATCAGTTCGACGATGATGCCTTTTTCATTGAAAATACTAAGTAATTGAGTGTCTATTTCGGAATGACTACCTCGACTTGAGGAATCATTGAAATGTAGTTTTACAAACCAGCTATGCTCCGGAAAGTACTCGCAATAAGGTTGTTTTTCGTAGAAAACGCCTTCGAACAACGGGCTTTCAACAGAAACATCGCGTGGCGCATCAAGTGTTTGCGTTAAGGGAGTTTCGGTTGGCTGTGAATGGATGTCATTTTGTGAACGCGTTACCGGGGGCTGAAGGGTAGTCATTCTGATCCTCTCAGGTGCTGGCGGCAGATGAATAATATTGGAATCGACCAGAGCGTCAAAACTATGGTCCGGGTTCAGTTTCCCTAAACTGGCAGAATATGCCGTATCGTCGAGCGGTAAACGGACATTTAATCGGGACTCGAAGGTTTCTGCGCTTACATCAAACCAGACATTTGAACTTTTAATGTCGGGATTGGCATCCGGGCGCCAATAAACTCGTAGGGTAAGACCCGACTGAACTCCGTTATTGACGAGGGGGGGTGTGGTGTTTTCGTCGATTGCCCAGTAGGCATAAAGATGGTAAGGGTCTACGGGTAACAAAAAAATTTCCGGTTCATGAATGGAGGTTTTTGGGGCGAAATCGCGGCTGATTTCCTCACTGATCGCATATAATTCCCTGGCTGAAAAGCGGTAGTCGATGGCATGATCTGAGCACAGATCGCTGGCTACGAAGTCTTGCCCGGCCTGCAAATCAGTAAAATAAGGGGTTGTCTCGACGGCCAAGTCGTCAGAATCTATCAGGAAGGCGACATTGGGCGTGAATTTAAGGCTGATTTCCTGGCTGATGGATAACATTTCTTCCTGCGTCAGTTCAAAGTTGGAATGATGTCTTGCACCAATAAATGTCATTGTCATCCTTAAGGTCGTATCAAGCTATCGAAGCCCTTTCGTTTCGCAAAAACTGTAACCTTTGGGAATGGATTTTGCAAGGCATTTTCAGTGATTACGGATTTGTTAAACGTTAGTTTTTTGATGAATCGGGATTTGATTTTAATGATGGAAAAATCTCATATACATGAGACAAGTGCCGAATATAAAATGCTTATGAACTTGATTGGTTAAAACAAAAATGCTGCGTCAGCGTTATGGATAATAAAATGAATAACCAACTTTCGGCTCCGGCTTGTAGCCTTGAACATTATTTTCGAGATCATTTGCCCTCTTACCGACGATTAAAAAAGTTGCGCACAACCCTGGCGATTGCCCGGGGAGCGGCCTTTATATCGGCCCTGCAACAAGAAGCTGAAAGCACAGTCTCTCAGGATCAAACAAAAAGAGTGTCTTATTTGACCGAACTGTTTTCTCGTATTCACCGGGAAATATTTTGTGACTGGAAAGAGCAGATCACTGTGACACATCGCCCTGGTTCGATGACGGATGCCGCCATAAGAAAAGAATTCCGGGAAACGCTGGAACACCTGGTTCTCGACGGTGATGACAATCAGAACAGCGCGATTTTTGATAATAACGGCTTTGCCATTAAAACCGGTAATATTGCCGAAAGATTAGCCGGTTTTTATCTTCAGATGCGCAGCGTCCGGCCTTTCGGCTATGGTAATCGCTTGACGCTGGATTTTTTTATGACAGTGCTCGGCAAATTACCGGCCATTAAAAGTGTTTATGAACAGGGCATCGATTTTCGACGCATCGATGCGCAGGATGCCATTACACTTCATGATCCCGACAGCAGCTGTGCCGAGATTACCGTTGCCTTTCAACATGCGATGGATCCAGGTCGGAGTCATAGCTTGCAGAATACCGCCAATGGTTACGGCCGGTGGCCGGAAAACAAAAAATTTGTCTCCGGCATTCCGTTCTTGTCGCATAAAACCCAGGATGGTGTTGAATGTCTGGTTTCGGTGAATGGCGGCCTGGTGCCGTTAGCCAATATTCAAAAGGATCTCTTCATTGCCGGCAGGCATTTGGCGGATTATCCGCTCTGCGCTGCAGAAAATATGATCGGCTATCTGTCCGGCACAGAACATTTGCGCTCCTTCGGTGATTATGACATTGATGGCATTTCTATCGGCAAGGATGGATCAGCACCGCTGTTTTGTCTGGATATCAACCTGTTGACTGGTCTTCGCTCGCCGAGTCATACCGAATTGCTTGAACTTATTAAACGATGCGAAGGAGACAGGGGGGCGATTTTGCAGTTGGCAAACAACGAAACGCTGAAACAGAAATTACTGACGATTGCCCGCGGTGATGCGCGGTTGATTCGAACCGTGGAAATTGCCTATGAACGCCTCGGCAAAGTCATGAAAAAACTGGATGCGGCCCAGCGGATGCTTTTTGAAGGCAAGACAGCCGATGACAAGCCCCGGTTATTTATGTCCATGGGCGGTGCCGGGGCAGGGAAATCAGCCGTTGAGGATATTGCAAGAGCCTATTGCGGTGAAAATTTCGTAGTCGCATCACTCGACGAGTTTCGCAAAAAAAGTGACCTTTACCAAGTGCTTATCGCAGCCGGACACCACAGTGACGACTATGTTTACATCGAACCTTTTGCCAACCGATTGCGTGATTCGGTCGCCGATCATGCGCAAAAAAATCGTATTAATATTCTGTATGACGGTACCGGCATTCCTTACTATCCACGTTATGCCACGATTGTGGAAGGCTTTAAAACGGCGGGCTTTCAAACCCAGATCATCGCCGTGGACGCCTTTTTAGTAAAACCGGCGGGCCGCGAAGGTGAATTGCCACGAATCGGAGTTATCGACAGCGTAAAAAATCGTTTCGAAAAAAAGCGGCGAGCATTACCCTGGGTTGTAACCATTGATAAACATATTCGTGCGCCACGGTCATTTTTACAAGCGCTTGAGCATCTATCGCTGGATAAGCTTTCCCTGTTTGCCAATGATGGCGAACGCGGTACGAATTACCTGGTTGCCGAGAGTTATGATTTTTCCGATCAGGATGTCCGTTCGTTGCAACAACAGCAAAAATCAGCAACCCTGGGTGAACATCTGAAAACACTGATCAGAAACCGTGAAGATTCCTTGTTAAATAAGCTGGCATGCGGCCAAGAGTCTGCTCTTACGGATTTAATCCATAAAAATCCAGCTTTTGATGAAAATAATGTGGCCTATCTGGTTTACCCCAATAATCAGGGACATCGGGTTTTACTGGTTTATAACATTCGAAGGCTGGTGGATTTTCTGGAAAAAAGGCAGTTAAACCCGAATGCCTCGGGCTTGGCGGGCTTGTTGCACAAACCCGAAGCCTTGGCTTTTAATGTTGATCCGTTTACCAAACTACCGTGGATGACAAGGCTGCAAGATTCTTTCGATTAGGGATTCAGTGTGAATCCAACAGGCTTATCGTTTATAATCAACTGTTTTTAAATTGTCGACCCACTCTGGGGATCGATTGTGATTGGATATGAACACCTCATGCAAGAAATAAATCCCATTAAAAATAAAATAGCCGATTTAAAAAGCCGAAGCGATGCGCTTAGGAGGTATCTTTGACTTTGATACCAAAAGTGAACGGCTGATAGAAGTCTTAAGAGAACTCGAAAATCCGAAAATCTGGGATAAGCCTGAAGAAGCGCAGGCCTTAGGCAAAGAGCGAGGTCAACTGGAGGTCATTGTCAACACGATTAATAATTTGCAGCGTGGTTTGGGCGATGCCGAAGAGTTATTGGCGATGGCGGTTGATGAAGATGATGAAGAAACCGTCGATACCGTTGTCCATGATTTGGCTGATTTTGAGGAAAATGTCGCAGGACTTGAGTTTAGGCGGATGTTTGCCGGTGAAATGGATGCCAACAACGCCTTTCTGGATATTCAATCCGGTTCCGGCGGCACCGAGGCCCAGGATTGGGCGTCCATGATTGAGCGCATGTATTTACGCTGGGGCGAGCGCAAAGGCTTTAAAACCGAACTGATTGAAGAATCTGACGGCGACGTGGCCGGCATCAAAAGCGCCACTATCCGGTTTGAAGGTGACTATGCCTTTGGTTGGTTACGCACTGAAACAGGCGTACACCGTCTGGTTAGAAAATCACCATTCGACTCCGGTAATCGCCGGCATACGTCATTTGCATCGGTCTTTGTGTCGCCGGAAATTGACGATGATATCGCTATTGAAATTAACCCGGCGGATTTGCGTATCGACGTCTATCGAGCCAGCGGTGCAGGTGGTCAGCACGTTAACCGGACCGAATCCGCCGTGCGCATTACGCACAATCCAACCAATACTGTTGTGCAATGCCAGAGCGATCGGTCGCAGCATAAAAACAAAGACACTGCCATGAAGCAGTTGAAAGCCAAATTGTACGAGCTGGAAATGCGTAAACGCAGCGAAACCCAACAAGCGCTGGAAGATTCCAAATCGGACATCGGCTGGGGCAGCCAGATTCGCTCTTATGTGCTGGATCAGTCCCGCATCAAGGATTTGCGAACCGGCGTGGAAACCGGCAACACACAGGCGGTTTTGGATGGCGAACTGGATCAGTTTATCGAAGCCAGTTTGAAGAGCGGGTTGTAAACTATTAATAGCAGCATCAGATAACGTCCGGGACTCTATTTACAAGCAAACCCTGTCGTTGTTAACACACTACGAGCTTAAACAAATAATGTCAGAAATTCAGCAAGACGAACAAGAACAAATCAAACAACGCCGCAGCAAGTTAAATGAGTTACGCGAAAACGGCATTGCTTTTCCTACCGATTTTCGCCGCAATGTGATTGCCGGTGAAGTGCTGGCCGAATACGGTGAAAAGTCCAAGGAAGAACTGGAAGAACAACCGGTA
Organism: Methylococcaceae bacterium; assembly: GCA_013140705.1. Lineage (GTDB taxonomy): Bacteria > Pseudomonadota > Gammaproteobacteria > Methylococcales > Methylomonadaceae > JABFSH01. The sequence goes on along the minus strand of JABFSH010000001.1, from coordinate 137,920 downwards.
CGGGTCAAGATCGCCGGTCGCATGATGACGCGCCGCGTAATGGGCAAAGCCAGTTTTTGCCACATTCAGGATATGTCCGGAAAAATACAGCTGTATGTGACGCGTGATACCTTGGCGGAAGGTTTTTATAACGAGCAGTTCAAAAAGTGGGATATCGGCGACATTGTCGGTGCAGAGGGTGTGCTGTTTAAAACGCAAACCAATGAACTGAGCGTCAAGGTTGATGATATTCGTTTGTTAACCAAAGCCTTGCGGCCGCTGCCGGAAAAATTCCATGGGCTTGCCGATCAGGAAATCAAATACCGGCAACGCTATCTGGATTTGATTATGAGCGAGAGCTCGCGTAATACTTTTTTGATACGTACCAAGGTCATTGCCTACATTCGTCAATTTTTAATTGATCGTCAGTTTCTGGAAGTTGAAACGCCGATGATGCAGGTTATTCCCGGTGGCGCTACGGCGCGTCCGTTTAAAACCCATCATAACGCGCTGGATATGGGACTGTATTTACGCATAGCTCCCGAGTTGTATTTGAAGCGTCTGGTCGTTGGCGGCTTTGAGCGGGTATTTGAAATCAACCGTAATTTTCGTAACGAGGGCTTGTCAACTCGACATAATCCTGAATTCACGATGCTGGAGTTTTATCAGGCTTATGCGGAATATCATGAGCTGATGGACTTAACCGAAGCTTTGCTGCGTGGGATTGCCCTGGAAGTACTCGGGAAATCCGTGATTACGTATCAAGGCGAAGACTACGATTTTGGCAAACCGTTTGCGCGAATGACGGTGGTGGAATCGATTCTGCATTTCAATCCGGAGTTAACGCTCAGCGATATTGATAATCGGATTGCTGCTGCTGAGACTGCAAAAAAATTGCATATCCCGGTGAAAGACACTTATGGCTTGGGCAAGCTACAGATCGAGATTTTCGAAAAAACGGTTGAAAGCCGCTTGATGCATCCCACCTTTATTACCGCTTATCCGGTTGAGGTATCTCCTCTAGCCCGGCGCAATGATCTTGATCCCCATGTGACGGATCGGTTCGAGTTTTTTGTCGGTGGCCGCGAAATTGCCAATGGCTTTACAGAGCTTAATGATGCCGAAGATCAGGCCGCCCGTTTCCAAAAACAGGTGGAAGACAAAGAAGCCGGCGATGACGAAGCCATGCATTTCGATGCGGACTATATTGTGGCGCTGGAACACGGCATGCCGCCGACGGCAGGAGAGGGCATCGGTATTGATCGGCTGGTGATGTTATTCGCCGATGCGCCTTCGATCCGCGATGTCCTGCTGTTTCCGCATATGCGGCCTAAAGCGTGAGCAAACAGCGACTGGATTAATTAAAGTTAGAAGCCCGCTTTGACTTCGCGCTTTCCAGACAATGACAGCTAATCAAATTCAATTTATGGAGAACGATTCATGGCATTAAAAAGTGACCATGACAATATTTTTCTCACCGAAGCAGAATATCTGAAAACAGAGCCGACTTCCGAGGTTAAGCGTGAATATATTGATGGTCAGGTTTATGCGATGGACGGAGCGGGATATAACCATAACTGCATAGCCGTGAATATTCTTGGCAATTTCAGAAACCATCTTAAAGGCACTCCGTGTACTGCTTTTATGGCCGACATGAAAGTGCGTTTAGGCAAAGACTACGTTTATCCTGATGTTGTGGTGGATTGCAGCAAAATGACAGGAAATGATTATTTCTCAACGTCGCCGGTCATTATTGTTGAAGTACTATCGCGGTCAACTCGGAAAACTGATGAAACCGTCAAATTGCTACGTTACATCAATCTGCCGTCGTTAGTAGAATATGTGCTGGTTGAGCCCGATTTTATTTCGGTTCAAGTGCTTCGTAAAAGCAAACATTGGTTGTCTGAATATTACTTTTTGGGCGATTCCGTTACGTTTGAGTCTATCGATTTAACGCTAACAGTGGAAGAAATTTATGACCGCGTTGACAATACCGATATGAATGAATTCAGAGATGAAAAGCGTCTGTCTGAATAGTTGCTATTTATATTTAATGTCAACAGCATCGTTGCCCAACAGCCATTTTAAGCGGGTAATGAGTTCATCGGTAGGATGAACACGCCACTCGTCATTCATTTGTAGCGTAGCCTTTGCGTTTTCGGAAGCGTAGCTTAAGTTGATCAGGCAAGCCCCTCCCTTGAAAGGTTTTAATACAGTGTTCAATTGCGTAAGCAATTGACTGTTTTTAGATACAGAATGGGTTGCTGTCCAGGTTAATTGGATGGATCGCGCGAACGATTCTCTGGCTTGTTCCATGCTGTAGAGTTTTTCAATGGTTAAGCGCAAGGTTCCCAGGTAATCATCGACACCCAGCGATCCTTCGGCAATCAGCAGATTATCTCGATAAAAAATATCCCGGTACTTTTCGTAGATTTCGCTGAAGGCAGCGATTTCAAGTCGGCCGGTTCTATCGTCGAGCGTGGCAAAACCCATGTTTTTGCCTTGTCGGGTCTGACGTGTGCGTATTTCCACAACTAAACCAGCAACGCGGGCCGTCATATTACCGCGAGCACGCTCAACTTCGGTTTGTAATGATCCAATAGTGCCATGAGTAAACTGCCGGATTTCTGCTTCATATTGATTTATGGGGTGACCGGTTAAAAAAAGCCCCAAAGTCAGTTTTTCGGCCGCAAGCAGCTCGTTTTCCGTCCAGGGTTCGACGAACGTGCTATAGATTTCTTCATTGTCCTCTGCGTTGTCGGCGGTCACGGCCAATCCAAAAATATCGTTCTGACCGGTTTCGGCCATTTTGCCATGCTGTTCGGCTACTTTGAGTACGGTCGACAGTTCTGCCAGATGTTGGGCTCGATTATCATCAAACATATCAAAAGCGCCTGCTTTTATAAGCGCTTCCAGCACGCGGCGGTTGACCTTTCTTAAATCAACGCGTTTGCACAGGTTATAAAGTCCGGTAAAGCGGCCAGATGCTTTTCTTTCGATGAGCATGTCTTCAATAGCGGCTTCACCCACGCCCTTGATAGCGCCCAAGCCATAGACGATGTGATTGTCTTCATTGACGGTGAAGCGATAGTTGGAGATGTTGATATTCGGTGGGCTGATAGCCAGCTTCATTTGCCGGCATTCTTCAATCAGTACGACGACCTTGTCGGTATTGTCCATATCGGAGGACAATACCGCCGCCATAAATGCGGCCGGATAATGAGCCTTTAACCAGGCGGTTTGATAGGCTACCAGGGCATAGGCAGCCGAGTGCGATTTGTTAAAACCATAGCCGGCAAATTTTTCCATCAAATCGAAGACGTAGGTGGCAATTTTTTCTTCGACCTGATTAGCAACCGCACCTTCGGTAAAGATTTCACGCTGTTTGGCCATTTCCTCGGGTTTTTTCTTACCCATCGCTCGCCGTAACATATCGGCGCCGCCCAGTGTATACAAGGCCAGTTCTCTGGCGATCTGCATTACCTGCTCCTGATACAGAATAACGCCATTGGTGGGTTTCAGAATGGGCACCAGCAAGGGATGGGCATATTCGGCTTTGGCGCCATGCTTGACATTGATGTAATCATCCACCATGCCCGATTCCAATGGGCCCGGCCTAAACAGCGCCACGAGTGCGATAATATCGTCAAAACAGTCCGGTTTGAGTTTTTTGATCAGCTCCTTCATGCCGCGCGATTCCAGCTGGAATACGGCAGTGGTTTGGCCCTTTTTTAACAGCTCGTAGGATTTGGCGTCATCACGGGGAATGGTCGTAATATCGACTAGGGGCTCACCCTGTTGTTGCTTTTTCTGGTTAATCGTTTGCAGCGCCCAGTCAATGATGGTCAGCGTACGCAAGCCCAAAAAGTCAAATTTAACCAAACCGACGGCTTCGACGTCATCTTTATCGAATTGAGTGACCAGATTGCCGCCTCCCTGTTCACAGTACAGGGGAGTGAAATCGGTCAGCTTGGTCGGAGAGATCACCACGCCTCCCGCGTGCTTTCCGGCGTTGCGGGCTGTTCCTTCCAGAGTCAGGGCCATGTCGATGAGGCCTTTTACTTCTTCTTCGGTATCGTATAACTGTTTGAGTTCTGTGCTGTCTTTCAAAGCTTTGGCGAGCGTCATGCCGATTTCAAAGGGCACCAGTTTCGCCAGTCGATCGACAAAACCATAGGCAAAGCCCATGACGCGGCCGACATCGCGAATGACGGCCTTCGCCGCCATTGAACCGTACGTGATGATTTGCGCTACATGATCCCGCCCATAATGGCGCGCAACGTAGTCAATGACTTCGTCGCGCCTGTCCATGCAAAAATCGATATCGAAGTCGGGCATCGATACCCGTTCAGGATTTAAAAAACGCTCAAATAATAAATCAAATTCGATAGGATCAAGATCGGTGATTTTTAGAGCGTACGCGACTAAGGATCCGGCTCCGGAACCACGACCGGGACCGACGGGAATTAAATTGTTTTTCGCCCACTGGATAAAATCGGCAACGATCATGAAATAGCCGGCAAAACCCATGTTGGAGATAACCTGTAATTCGGTGTCCAGACGTTCGTAGTACACTTGTCGATTTTCTGCCTCGGTGCCTTTGCCGAAAGCCGGGTATTGCTGCAAGCGTTCTTCTAGCCCCTTTTTGGCGGCATTGGCCATTAATTCGTCTAGCGTGAGGCCTTCGGGTACCGGAAAATCCGGCAAATAGTTTTTGCCTAGCTGCAATTCCAGATTGCAGCGCTTGGCGATTTCAACGGTATTTTCCAGCGCCTCGGGAATGTCATTGAACAGTGCCTGCATTTCCTCTGCGCTGCGCAGATATTGTTGTTCGGTATAGTCTTTGGGGCGGCGGTTATCATCAAGAACGCGTCCCTGATTAATACAGACCCGCACTTCATGAGCGGCAAAATCCGGTTGATGAATAAAACGGACATCATTGGTAGCCACCACCGGTAAACCGGTTTTTACGGCCAGATCGACGGCAGCCGCGATATAGGTTTCTTCTTCGGGCTTGCCAACGCGCTGCAATTCCAGATAAAAGCTTTGTTCAAACAGTGCACTCCATTGATCGGCAAATTGCAGTGCGGTTTCTGCATTGCCCGACAATAACGCCTTGCCGATATCGCCTTGCATGCCGCCGGACAGGGCAATCAAACCGCCATGATTTAGCTCCAGCCATTCGCGTCTCAGCATTGGAATGCCTTGGTGTTGTCCTTCCTGATAGGCTAAGGAAATGAGTTCGGTGAGTGTGATATAACCCGCGCGATTTTTAATCAGCAGCGTTAATCGATAAGGGTTTGCCGGTTCTTCAGGGTTGTAAATAAGAACATCAGAACCTGCAATCGGTTTGATGCCCTGAGCTAAAGCTGCTTTATAAAATTTGACCAAACCAAATAAATTTGACTGGTCAGTGACGGCAATCGCCGGCATATTCATTTCAGCCAGCCGTTTGACCATTGGCTTGATTTTAACAATGCCATCAACGAGTGAAAATTCGGTGTGCAGCCTTAAATGAACAAATGCGGGTTGCATGCAGGATGATGATTGGAAACAAGGGGTGTCATGGTTTAGGCTGTCCTTGCCGTGGTTACGAGTTTGAGCGATGGTCATTCCTTATCGGAAATCAAGCGCCGCCGCCGGGGTTTTGTTAATTATTTCCAGGCAAGGCCTTCAATAACCAGGACGTAAAAGTATCACGATTTCTGGAACATATAATGACTTTACCCTGGCCGGAGAATTTTAACACCATGCCTTCGCCGCTGGTGACACTATTAACCAGCGAACCCAGCAGCCCGCCAGATTTTCCGGTCGTTACTGAAATTTCATGATGTAAGCGGCTATCCCACGCGACCACATGGGCATTGTCGATAATGACATCCTTGCCGGGTTCAACATCGATGACGAAGCTGGAACCGAATCCCGAGACCGCTAGTTTGCCTGTGCCGGTTGCTTCGCAGATAAAAAAACCGCCAGTTTGGCCAAAAGCAGCGCTGCCCAGGTTCTGTGTGCGCACGCTCAGATTGACACCGCTCTCGGCAGCAACAAAGGCACCATCGCTAATCATGTAATGGGTACTGCCGACATCAACGACCTGTATGGCCCCTGGCAAGGTGGGAGATAACAAACAATCTCCGTCGCCATGGACTGCTTCAATGTGTTGCTGAAAAAGTGATTCATCATTGGCAAAACGACGCATAAGCGCGCTACCGAGTCCACCGGTCATTTTGCCTTTTAATTCCAGCGTGCTTTCCATCATCACCATGGCGTTGGATTCACAAATGATTTTTTCACCACGCATGAGGCTGACATGTAAAAAAGGATCAACGTCGCCAGTTACTGTAAATTGTGTCATGTGCGGTTGGTCTCGTAATGATAAGAATCAAAAAACACGGTGATTTATCGATGTTAAGAGGTTGGTTTCAAAATGTCCAGAATGGCTTGCGCTCGCTCAGCGGCTTCCAGTCCCAAATGGGTCAGGTAGCCGCCGTCTTCGCGAGTAATTAGGCCCTTGCTAAAGAGGCGTTGGGTTGCAGCAATAACATCAGGGGCAGCCGTTTTGTGAACCTTGAGTCCTTCTTGCGTGGTGGTCAGGTTATAGCGAACGAGTATATTCAGTTCTTCCACGATATCTTGTGTGTAGGGCATAGCATCCTCCAGATTGATTGTTTTTTGCGGATAGCATAAAGCTATTTAGCACTCAGTAGTAATTTTTTTGTAATTTTCCTTTTTAAGGATTGGACGTTGCTATGGGTATCATCTGTCAAGTCACAATGCGGTTGACTTAAGCTGTTCGCTGCGTGGAATCGAAGCCCGTTAGTCGATTCGACACCGCCACCAGTGGTCACTTAAATAGCAACTTCGCTAATTCAAATGCACTGCTGTCATCCTGGGCCAGTAAAAGCCGCTTCGATCAACCCGATAATAACCATACAAAACTCTGGCTATTCGATATAATGCCAGCCCTCAATTTCGAATTCAGCTGACCCGGGTACGTTTATGACATTGACAACTGATACAGTAGAAAAACTGCAGCGCTATTTTGCAAGTCTGATAGCCAATTTACAAGCCAATGAATACTACCAACAAATCATGTTGATGCCACCGGTAAAACGCTGGGCGACATTTGCAGGACTGTTTTTGTTGTCACAGGTCGTGGTCTTTGGTGCCTTATACCTCATCTTTGGCAAGATAGTGGTTATTGGTTTTCTGGCCAGCATTCTCGCAGGGCTGGCTACCGGCGTTGGCGCCTTACCCGCATTGTTTTTTAAGAATATTTCCAACAATTTATTTAACAGCATGCTGGGTGCTGCCGCTGGTGTGATGTTGGCGGCTACTGCCTTTTCCCTGCTGGTGCCCGGTATGGCATACGGTAATCTGATCTGGCCAGGAAAAGGTATTTATATCGTTTCTCTAGGCATGTTGTTTGGAGCCATCTTTCTTCATTATGCCGATCGTCAGTTGCCGCATGTACGTTTTGATTCGGTATCGGATACGCAGTTAACGTCATTGAAAAAAATATGGCTATTTATTATTGCCATCACGATCCACAATTTTCCTGAAGGTATGTCGGTCGGCGTGAGTTTTGGTTCCGGCGAAATGAAAAACGGAGTGGTTTTAGCCATTGCCATTGCCTTACAAAACATTCCCGAGGGCCTCGCGGTCGCTTTGCCACTGGTGGGCTTGGGCTACAACAAATGGCGTGCAGTGGGCATAGCCACTGTTACCGGTTTGGTTGAACCCGTCGGTGGATTACTGGGTATTACCATGGTCACCATATTTCAACCCATTCTACCGATTGCGATGGGATTTGCTGCCGGAGCGATGTTGTTTGTCATCAGTGAAGAAATTATTCCGGAAACGCATAGCAATGGACGTTCGCGCTTTGCAACATTCTCGTTGATGATCGGTTTTATCATTATGATGACGTTAGACAATATGTTGAACTGAGCGACAAGCCTGGGCTGATGAATATACTTCAAAACGCTGAACAAAATTTGTTGTCGCTTGACACGATAGCGCATTGCGCCGACACGATTCAAAACCACTATCATTCATTTTTATTGGTATTGACCAGCGGTAATGTTGCCGAGATGTCGGCTACCGCTGCAACCAGTTTTGCTTTAATTGTCGCTGCGGAAATGGGTGATAAAAGTCAATTGGTGTGTATGACATTAGCCTCTAAACATCGTGCACTTCCGATAATATTGGGTGCGATTACCGCGTTTGCCTTCCTGAACAGTCTGGCGGTTATTTTTGGTGTCGCCATTGCCAGTTGGTTACCGGACTATGTTGTAGCAGCCGCTGTGACTGTTCTTTTTGCCGGATTTGGCATTCATTCGTTACGGGTTGTCGAGGACGATGAAGATGAAGAAATCAAGGAAAAAACCGGTCATGGCATTTTTTTTACCACATTTTTATTGATTACGCTGGCTGAATTTGGTGATAAAACGCAACTGGCTGTGGTTGGTTTAAGTAGCGCGGCTGCCCCTGCGGCCGTCTGGTTAGGTTCGACACTGGCGTTGGCATCGACTTCTGCGGTTGGTATTTTGGCAGGTCGCACGGTTTTGCAAAAAATTCCCCTGGTCTGGCTCCACAAGATTAGCGGTATTATTTTTCTTGCATTGTCTTCTTTCACTGCTTACCGTGCCTATTGCAGTTATGCGGCAAAAGTAGGCTGGTCATGCTCTTTTGCGTGATAGGGTATCGGCTTCATGGTTGTCCCTGTTGCCCACCTTGAGATTCATCGATTAACTTGATCCGCGATCTTAACTATCTATTCGTTTATGGTACGCTAAAACGAACTTCCAACAGTCAGGAGCATCATTTTTTAGCGCGACACGCCGACTTTATCGATACGGCCCGTTATTACGGAAAGCTTTATCAAATCGATTATTATCCCGGCGTCATCCCTTCTGACAATCCGGATGATAGCGTTGACGGTGAAGTATATGTGCTTCGGGATGCCGATGCGGTGTTATCCTATCTGGATCGGTACGAAGAATGCAGTCCCGAATTCCCTGAACCTCATGAATACTGCCGTAAACAACAGACGGTTTGTTTGAATAATGGAACAGCGTTAAGCGCCTGGATTTACCTTTATTATCAAACAACCGTGGGACTGCAACGTTTGTCTATTCAATTCTAACTATTTGTATCAAGCAATGTATAATGCCGGTTCACAGTAAATATAAAGAAATGGGGAAGCTACGATGAAAAATAAAGTGAAAGTATCATTGATTTTAGCGCTTTTCAGTCTGGTTGCCGGATGTGCGACAACGTCAGATGTCGAAAATATTCAAACGCAGGTTAATGGCCTGGATACATCAATTAAACAGGCATCAGCTGATGCCGCCAGCGCAAAATCAACAGCATCGGATGCTGCTGCCAAGGCAGAGTCTGCAGAAGCGGCTGCGAACCGCGCGGCTGAATTATCTCAAGAAGCGAATGGTAAGCTGGACAGAACCTTTAGAAGATCGATGATGAAATAATTCATTTGAGCATTTTCATGACTCTGGGTAGTTTCATGCCCAGAGTCATGCGTAAAAGATCGGCGCAGCGTCAAGAGAATTAATGCGACCGATTAAAAAATACCGCTGCTCTCTGATCTGCTCCTGAAGGCAGAGGGCTGCCGGGATTATCGATCCAGGCAGCAATGTCTCGCCAGTAGGTGGAAGCCTCCATGTCTCGTAACAGCAAGTGATAACCGTTTTCATACAACGCGATATGCCATTCTCGTTCTGCAGGCACTTCTTTGAGCATACGAAAAACAGACTTCTTGGGAACAATTTGATCGCGATCACCATAAAGCACGAGTGCCGGCTTCTCCAGGTGCTTGGCTTTTTTAAAGGCCTGGTTCATTAGATCGGCAAGACCATAGATGGTACTGATGCGCGATTTTTTTAATACGAGTGGATCGTGACTGAGTTCGCGCAACATCTTGATATTATCAGATGGAATAAGATGCAGACCGGTACCGGTCAATTCCAGCCAAGGTACGGTATGTGCCGCTAGCCACAAGCCGATTCTCTGATACCATGGAATGTATTCCCAAGCCCAGACAGCTGGTGACGATAAAATAACACCGTCGACAGGCGGTGGTTGGTCATCGGCTAAGGTAACGATAATTTCAGCAGCACCCATGCTTTCGCCCAGCAAATAAAGCGGTATGCACGGATGCCGTTTTCGAATTAGTTGAGAAATTTCGGTAAGATCACGGGTCGATACATCGATTTCCGTCCAATAACCGCGTCCCGGTGAACTACCAAAGCCGCTCTGATCATAAGCATAAGATGCAATGCCAAATTCTTTAAGATAATTACCGGGACCATTAAAAAAGTTGCTGTAATCGTTGAATCCGTGCAGGGCTATAATTACGGCTTTTATGGGTTGTTTGTCCGGAAACCAGCGACGAACCGCAAGTTTCGCATTATCCGTTGTCATGAAATAGTGATCTTCCAGACGCGGTTGGCGAGATGAGGACAATATTGGCGATTTGAGCAGTCCCTTCCCGGTAAAAACGGCAAGTATGAGTATGAGCAGTAAAATCCAGGCATAACGCGATGGATGGCCAAAATGCTTGCCGTGGGCACTGGGCCTCAACAAAAATTGCAATTTGTTGAAATCAAATATCCACATCAGGAATAACCGTTGGAGCCGGACAGTGATAATTGGGCAGAATCGTTGTCGATTTGCTAATCAGTGAGAAAATATATAAAAAACCAATACTTTATCGTGATAACTTCCATTTTTAACTGTTTTTTAGAGCTTATTCAGCATTGGATTGGATCGGCATCAAATCGTTCCGGTAACCAGCCACGATTGACACATTCGCGAAAACTCCAGGCCGGTGCGGATTCTGTTTTATAACTCCAGAAAAACCAGCCCCGGTAGCGTTCAAATGTCAGCAACTGGGTTGCTGCATAGGCTTTATAGCAGAGATTCTCATGAAAGGGCGATAGGACTTTCCCATCGTCATTAGACATAGGCTTTGTAAACAGCGTACTCGCATGCAGATGCAGTCCTAAGCTCCATTCACCCACACAGGCAGATAATCCCAGGTTAAGGTTAATTTCGTCGGCTTCGTTCTTCCAGTGAATCGACGCTTTTTGAATGTGGCCGTAAATATCCATGTCAAGATCGGTTTGAACAAAACATTGATAACGGTGGATGTCGAATATTACATTGGAATAAGTGGGTTCGGATAAAAAGCCGCTGTATTCCGTATAGGAACGAAAGCCGTCATGAAAGACGAGCGCCACGTCTTCGGCGCGGCAGTGTTTCCGAATGCGATGATAGCCTTCAATGGTAAATTTTTTTAACGTTGGAGTCGCAATATCCCAACGCGGTTCGTTGAGTACCTCAATGGCATGTAAGGAGGGGCGGCCATGATAACGTTCGGCCAACAGTTCCAAAATATTCAGGGAATGATTGATATAGGCATCCTGGGTGTGCCACTCGCAAACACCTTGAATGCCGCCATTGTCAAAGCCATTCTGGCAGCCGGGTGCCGCATGCAAATCCAGAACGATATGCAATCCTAATGCATCAGCCCATTTGAATGCGTTATCGAGAATATCTACTCCACCTTGCACATACGGATGAGGTAAGGATCCATAGGCGCTATGATAGGGATAGGGTGGGCCGAACAACCAATGGCCAACAGGAATTCTGACTGCATTGATGCCTTTTTGCGCGAGCCAGACAAAATCATCACGTGTGATAAAGGTTTGCCAGTGTTCTTTAAGCAGTTGTTCTGCACGATTTCCCAGTTCAACGCAAAATGTGGTTTCATCGACGGCCTGCAAACCAGAAAACAGGCTGGGTGTCATCCATTTTTCCAGTACCAGCCATCCGCCCAGGTTAACGCCTCTTAATTTTATAGGATAGTCAGTGGTGTTCATTGCATTATTTATGATTTATGGGAGGGAGTATGATACGCCGCTCATGAAAAGCTTCGGCAGTGGGTTGATTAGTGATCGTCAGGAGAGTCGCTTCCGGCAGTTCTTTGGTGATTACTGATAGCATGTTAACTTCACCTTCAGGATCCAATGAGTCAAAAGCTTCCTGCAATAACACCCACTTCGGGCGATTCAGCAGTAATCGAACCAGCCCCAAGCGTTGTTGTTGCTCACGTGACAGCGAAGTCTCCCATTCATCTTCCTGGTCAAGTTGATCAATTAAATGATCAAGACCTGCCTGAGATAGCGCCTTCTCTAGTGTGTCCTGACTATATGTTTCGGGAGCAGCCGGATAATTGATGGCGCTGCGCAATGTTCCGTTTGGCAAATAGGGCCTGGGCGGCATGAAGAACATCGGATCAGCATCGGGTAGCTCAATGCGCCCGTGTCCCCAATGCCAAAGGCCGGCAATGGCCTTTATCAGTTTGGCGCCAGTTGCTGCATCACCGGAAATAAGTACTCTTTCGCCCGCCTTGATTTCGGCACTGATACCGGAAACGATTATTTCGCCATCGTGTTTGGAGAGACACAAATCGTGAAGTCGTAACACGTAATTTTCCGGTTTTTCAACAAGAATTTGATGCGTTTCCGAATGGCAAATTTCTTGTTCCAAACAGTCCAATGCTTCGATCAGACTCAGGACACGTTCAACCGATGCTCGCCATTTGGCGATGGCTGCCATATTGTTGACCGGCCACGATAAAGCGTTTGTCATATGCTGAAATGCTTGAGCAGATTGCATCAAGGCGCCGAGGCTGATACTGCCTAAAACATAACGAGGTGCTGAGACCAGAATCGGAAAGGCCATCGATAAAACCGCATATCCGGACGTAAAGAGTTCGATACGAACCCAGGCGTTGGTCTGTTGCTGATAGGCGGCGATGATGTTTTGGAAAAGCGATAAAAAGCGCTTTTGTTCGTTGGTTTCGCCATGAATTAATGCAATGGCTTGGGAATTTTCCCTTGCTTTTATTAAACCGAAACGGAAATTAGCTTCTTCGGATTGCCTGATATCTGTTGCCATGGTTAAGGGTCGGCCAACCCACCATCCCAAAATGGAAGCACAGACCGCATATATGATCGCAACCCAGACCAAATGCCCGTAAATGGGAATTTCAAAGAAACCAAAGTCGATAACGATAGTGCCCGAAAGCGTCCAAAGAATTTTGCTGAAACTTATCAGTAGCAAGGTGCTATAAAACAAAGAGTGGCCCAGTCCAATGGCTTCTTCGGTGGCTATTCGAATGTCTTCGGAAATGCGGCCATCAGGGTTGTCATGCTCTGCAGTTTGTATGTGAGTGACTTCGTAATGACGACCGTTGTTCATCCACCGACCAATGACGCGCTCAGTTAACCAGGTTCTCCATCCGATCAACAGGCGGCGTTTAACGATCAAATGGCTTGTCGTCACTGTCATACTGGCTATAAATATGAATAGTAGCAGAACAATTTGTGTCAACAAATCGGTCATGGAACGCTTTTCAATGGCATTGAAGAGTGCAGCGCTCCATTCGGTGATGACAACGGCAATTCCTATTTGCAGGAGTGTCAGCAGGATAAAAGCCAGTGTCTCCAGGCGAATAATGATTTTGTTTTCAGAATTCCAGAAAGGACAGGCCAAGCGGATGAACGGAATGAAAAAAGCGAGTATCTCTTGCATAGCAGATGTTCCTGGCTGGTTATTGGTTTTAGCTTAACAAAAATTTCAAGATCGTTAAACCATTTCAGGTTCTTGCAACTTATAACACTAATCTGTGAAAGCCAATTCCAACTACCTTGGATGTTTAAACTTGTTGTGAATTAGAACATTTTCTCCGAAAAAGTTTGGGTAAAGCTTCCCATCGCAAGTTCTTGATGCTAACTTCAATGCGGCAATATGTCACATTGACCAGAATCAGTTTTGATGTTAGTGTGGCCTGAGGTTTTGATTCGGCTCTGAATCATTACCCAGCCTTTCGAAAATGTAGGTTCCTCACGTCCGCATACTTCGTTCAAAAGGGGTTATCATGAATCGCGATCATAATTTCAATAAACCGTTTAATCTGACTCATGCAGAAGTAAACAAGAAAGTTGCTATTCATGAAGCAGGACATGCGGCGGCTATATATCTAGGCAACAAACAAAAAGGGCTCCCTTCGGTTTTTTTTCGGATTTTTATTACCCCGGTTACTGATTATTATCAATCAGCTTTCGATTCAAGCAGTCCAGACACACACTATATTGCACACGTAGATCGTGGTCGATTAATTCCCAGACTACCCGCCTCCATGGAGGAAGCTACTATGGGATTTTCTTTAATGCAGAAAAGTGCTTATCAACGTGCAATTGAAGTTGACATCATTAATATTCTGGCGGGGCCGTTAGCTGAGGCGAAATATATCGCTCTACGTGATGGAGAACCGATTAATCCTCGACTGGTTAATCTGAATGCCTTGCAGTATTACGGTGGCACATCCGATTTGGAGAATGTTTATGAGTATTTGGAATGCTTGATTGCTGATCCAGTGCTTAGGGAACAAAAAATCAGCGAACTATTTTTGGCCGCGTTCTGCTTTATTACTGAACAATCAAATTGGCGTGCCATTACTGCCCTGGCGGATTATATAACCGGACATGATCAAACCGTCATCGAGTTTGACGAAATTGTTGACGTTCTGGAAACCGCTCATCATGTGACAACAACCTGGTTTGATATGCGTTTTCCTGTCGCCTGCTGGCAATAGGAAAACCACCCAATTGAAAAAAACTGAATCGAGTTCAATTGTGCTTTGCTCAGATTCAGTTAAACGCAGGCCTGTTGAATAGATGAGTCATCCAAACCACATGTTGAACGAAACCGCTATTGCGGAGAAAAGTCCCATCGTCCGATTAACCTGATTAAATGTAAGCTCAAACCTCTCAATTAGAGGTAACACTCAACTATGAGTCCTGAGGTTACAGGACGATGACACCATCTACCGAAGAAAATTGCAGGCAAAATTATCAAACGCTTATTAAACACCTTATCGCATTCCTGGAACAGCGTCTAACCCGATCTGTACGGGCTTAAACTTTTCTAAGCCTACGTTTTGAATCAGTCCTGGACAGTTTTTAAACTGATCAAGCCGCCGAGAGTACAACGTTTCCCGGATATCGTTACAGTTATAGAAATATCATTGCTGAGTTAAGAGCGGGTGGAATGCGTAGGCATTTTTACCGGATTTTTTAATTTCATACATCGCGTCATCGGCATATACGATGAGCTTTTCTGTATCGCTACTGTGATCGGGAAAAATGGAGATACCGATGCTGGCCCCCACTTTAGCGGACTGACCAGCAAGTAAAATCGGCTGACGGAACGCCGCTAGTATTTTTTCCGCTACCACCACTGCGTCCAATTTATCAATTACGCCGTTAAGTAATATGATGAATTCATCGCCGCCTATACGGGCCACACTGTCGGACTGACGGACGGTTGCCTGCAAGAGTTTGGCGACTTCCTGTAACAGTAGATCGCCGACTTTATGGCCGTAATTATCGTTAACGACTTTAAATCCATCGAGATCAATAAATAAAATGGCCAGCTTTGCCTTGTTGCGTAGTGCCATGTTCTGCGCCATTTCCAACCGATCCCTAAACAGTGCTCGATTCGGTAAACCGGTCAGATCATCGTGACTGGCCATATACTGGATCTTTTTTTCAATCTGTATTCGAGTGGTAATTTCATTGGCTAAGGTGTCATTCAGCGTTTGCAAATATTTCTTGCTGTTCTCGATCTGCATGATCGCTTGTGTCAATAGCTTGGCTTTGATTTGCGCCTGATAGGCCTGAGCATGCATTGCCAAGGACTTTTCCAGCAGACGACGCTTAAACTCGGCAGTATTGCCGGTTTTAATAGCTGATCTTCGAAGTTTCATGCTGGCTATCCACCGATTAAATCAATACCACAACGCAACAGCTTTAAATGTTCAATAGCTATACGTACATTGGCGCCCTCGATGACGGAGCCGTGCTGCGGCAAAATTCGTGAGATATCAAGGTGCTCGATATTTTTCAAACCAAAGCGCAACACCTGGTTACTGGGCATGTAGGCCTGATGAAAGGAATCCATGTCATGTGGAAAATTGGCACTGTCGAACAGACTCCATTTATCGTCAACCGCACCGAATAAATCGCTACTAAATAGACATTTACTTTTGGTATCGTAAGTGGTTATTGCACCAGGCGCGTGCAGATAGAGAGTGGGGTGAAAGCTTAATACCCGGCCGCTTTTCAAGGTATAGACATAATTGTGTTCATCGACCGGATAATAACTTGATGATAGCCCTAAATGCTGAATCAGGCGAATGGTATTGGAATGTCCAGCAACTTTTAGATCCTTTCTGCCTATCAGATCTTCTACAATCGGCAAATTGGCGCAAACATCGGGATCTTGGTGCGCGGCCACTATCAGCGAAATTTTTTCCGGACTGATTAAGTCGATGATCTTGCGCATGATGATCGGAAACTCTGGAACCGATCCTGGATCGAACAGCACCGCTTCGTCACCGTCGATCAATAGGTAAGGATTGCAATGCATATGCGCCGCATGATCACAAAATCCTATCCAGTAAATATCCTCAGTGATGGCGATCGGATCGTCGTAGTTATATGTTTTCGCTGACATCATTATTTCAATTACCTTAACCCGTAGCTAGTATGCGCAAATTGTTCAATTTTGTCCATCTTAGCTATATATAGCAATGTCAGCACGTAAATGTGCAAGGCCTGGACTCAAGTTATCGGCTGGAACAATAGTTAAATTAAGTAAACTCCGGTTTCCGGGGCCACAAAGAGTTGACCCGTGCGTCGGGTACGCAAAATTCATATTTCAAATTTTTCAGCATCACGAAAACAGGCCTGCAATAAAGCTTGAATTTTATTCCGACCCAGGCTTTTCAGAAGCGCTATGTTACGTTCGGGAATCTGATCCGAATCCGGATAATTGGCTATGGCTTGTTCCAGGCTCTCCTCCCGAATCAGGTGCAACATGGGGTAGGGGGATCGATTGGTATAATTTTCCACGTCATCAGGTTCGGTGCCGCCAAATTGGTAATCCGGATGAAAACTGGCTATCTGATAAATGCCGGCCAGCTCCATCTGCGCCAACAAGCTGTCGGCAAGGTTAAGAAACTGGTTGTAATTGTAAAAATCCTGTAGCACCATGGGGTGAATTAGTAAGGTGGTTTCAACAGTTTCGTCGCTATTAAGTAATTTCAGCTCGGCTTGTAGAGCGATCAATAGTTGTTCTTCGGTGATTGCATCTGTTACAGAAAAGCGTACCCGGTTCTTCACCAATTCACGCTTTGCAAACGGGCAGAGATTTAGGTTCACCACCAAGTTTTCCACCCAATGTCGTACCGGGTTTATGAATTTCTCGTTTTCCAAAATCTCACTCCATCGGGAATTATGTTTTTTCTGCCCTTATCCGGGTACACTATGCACGTAAGACCTCCCAACAAAGGTTGTTTTTACACTAATTATGCGGGTTTACGTTCATTTTCGGTAAGGAAGTTCACTTTTCATTAAAATCGATCAGCCTGCATTTTTTTGACTGGATTGTTCTACTTTGTCAGTATTGTGAATAAACCAGAGGCGAGTATATTCACTTTAGCCTTAACGAAAAACCTAAATAACAAAAGAATCTTACAGTGAAAAAAAAGCGATAGCTGAAATCTGCCACTATTCGTCCGCATCATTCGTTTGAACGTAGCTTGGAGCGGAATACCTGGGATCCCAGCAACAAGGTTGCGTCAATACAGTACTTTACAAATGGTAATTGGTTTGAGAATATGGGCATGACAAGTTTGAACTAAGGATAAATAAGCTCATAATCATCCTGGAAAAACACTTTAGGGGAGCTCTAAAATTACCCTATCATGCTTTTTTAAGCTTAAAATGAACGGATAAGTTGCTGCATTAACAAGATAGACTTAGGAGAGCCTTGTCGAAGTGCAATTTCCAGAGTTACCTTATACCTTAATAACCATTACAAAACATCTTATGCGGTATTTTATGCCGAATCTTTTCCAGAACCCCATGGTTACTAGGACTGCATTCCGGATGTGTATCCAAATAATATGCGGCTAATGAACGCGAAAATTATTAATACAGAATAGTGAATGGACAACAACGATCTATTATCGTTGAAGTATGGGGTAATACTCTGTACGTCAATGAATACACAGACAATGAAAGCGACACGACTACCTGGAAGGTTTCCATCAATGCATCATGACCATGACAATTTACCAGACATCTTCTTAAAGCGGGCATCATGAGATTTGAACGTTTCAGACCGCATTTTTGGCTTCATTCTGGTTGTTGCTGTCTCGGATTAAGGGCATGAGCACAGGTATCGCGCTGGTAACTGGTGCCACCGGACACCTGGGCGCTAACCTGGTCCGCAGATTGCTCGCAGAAGGCGAACAGGTGCGTGTGATGATGCGTGCCGGACGCGATAATGGAGCCCTCGATGGCCTTGACGTGGAGCGTGTGGTTGCTGATCTGCGCAATGGCGAGGCAGTGTCAGCTGCCGTTTGTGGTTGCGCCCGCATTTACCATTGCGCCGCATTGGTTTCGACTATTGACGGTAACGCGGCCCATAAGCGCGAAGTATTCGATACCAACGTTCGTGGTACAATTCATGTTCTCCAGGCAGCCAAGAACCACGGCATTGACAAGGTGGTCGTATCGGGTTCGCTGAGCGCCACCGGCTACGAACCCGAACGCTCTAGTCATGAGGACATGCCATTTTATCCTTTCGATCGTCATCTGCCCTACGGTTTTACCAAACATCTCACCGAGCATGAATGCCTCAAGGCTCACGCCAATGGCCTCAATGTGGTTGTAGCCACCTCTTGCGCCATCATTGGTCCACATGATTACGTGCCTTCGCGTATGGGTCGTGTACTCATTGATTATGCTCATGGTTCTCTACGCGCCTACATTCCCGGTGGCTTTGAGTTCGTGTCCGGCTATGATATTGCCGAAGGCCATATTTTAGCCATGCGGCATGGACGTTCCGGGCAAAAGTATATTTTTAGCACCGCGTACGCCAGCGTCGACGATCTCATGGCCCTCTTCCAGGAGGTCACGAGGCGCCCTTTGCCCCGGTTTCGGCTTCCACCTATGCTGATGGCGGCACTGGCCGAAGTGGCTGACAAGACTTGGTTTCGGACATTTCCCAATTTACCCAGGCGTTTCACGCCTGGTGCCGTTCGTTTGCTTCAGATGCGGCGGCGGGCTGATCATGTCAAGGCGAAACAGGAATTGGGCTACCAGCCCACCGAATTATCCAAAGCAGTACGGGAAGCCTACGAAGATTTCGTGCGCAGGGGCTTGATCGTCCCGGTCAAGTAAAACCATATCCCGCTATAACCACGAATCGGAGTCTCAAAAATGAATAACCCGCAAACTAAAATCTCACCCCCTGCCTTTGCAGAAGCCAAGAACCCACGGCAAAAAGCCAGAGCCGCCGGATTGGATCCTGACCGCTGGTACGTGGTTGAATATGACAGTGCGGTTAATATTGGCCAAGTGAAAGAGGTGGTTTTCTGGAATATCTCCATTGCCTTGTATAGGGGCGATGACGGTAAACTCGTGGCCATGCGGAACCGGTGCTTACACCGCCAGCTTAAGTTAACCCATGGCGCTGTGGACAAGTGCAATTTACGTTGCGGGTATCATGGCTGGGCATACAACAAGGATGGTTCGATGGTGGACTACTCCCACGATAGCTTTGGCAAGCCGCTCATTAAGAGCCAGCTACGGACCTATCCCGTGCAAGTCCGTTATGGATTGATCTGGTTGTTCCCAGGTGATCCGGAACTGAGCAGCGAGCGCAAGATACCGGAAATAGCCGAACTGACCGGGGATAACTCATGGGCCAACTTTGTCGTGGATTACACGTGGCGTACACACCATTCCATGGTTATCGACAATATCTGCGATTTTTCCCATGCCTTTCTGCACCGTAAATACCAGCCTTTCGTCGATGCAAAATTGACCCACCACGAAGCCAATGACGATAGGGTCTACCTGACTTACGATGCCTATATGGCCGGCGGCCGGATTTCCGGGATTTTTGTTGACCGTAATCGGGTCAATACCCGTTCCATCGAACTCTGCTACGAATATCCCTACCAATGGACCAATACGGGGGATAGCATCAAAAATTGGTCATTTATGCTGCCTATTAATGAACGGACGACCCGAGTGTTCTTCCTGTTTTATTTCGATGCACTGAAGATTCCGCTGATTTCCATGAAAACGCCGAAGTGGTTGACTCAAATGGTATTGAACATCGCCAAGCCTCTGGTGTTCAAGCCCATACTCAAAGAAGATGGCATTGCCCTGGAAGCCGAGCAGCTGGGTTACGAATCCTACTGGGATGCTCCGCCCATCGAACTTAACCCCGTGGTACCGATGTTCCAGCGTCTTAGTGCCCGCAAGTGGGAGGAGTATCTGGTCAGGAATGTGGCAACGCAGGCTGTATGCACGGATTGATTGACCTAATTCCCGTCCAATGAAAATCAATCAACGCGCCTCCAGGCTCGCTGAATACTTTGCCAGAAACCCTTGGTGGGTCTTGGGCCTTGCGTTGGCCTTGTCGATTCTGGCAATAGGGGCGACAGCGCAGCTACCGATATACACCTCGCGGCAGGCACTGCTTCCCCAAAATACGGCGGTGGCAAAGCGCTTCAATGATTTCTTGAAAAACTTCGGGGCGGCCTCTGATTTGATGGTGGTTCTTGAGGGGGCCTCCCGAAGCGAAATGGAGTCCTTTGCTAACGATATGGCCGCTAAACTTCAGGTGGAGCCGGAGATCGGCCAAGCGACTTCTCATCTCGAAATGGCGTTTTTCCTGGACCATTCCTATCTACTGATGCCTGTCAAAGGGTTGGACACACTGGCTGCCTTTGCGAACCAGACTGTGTTGGGCGTAGAAATGGAAGAAATTCTGAGCAAAGCATTGAGTTGGACCAAGGACCACCCCCCTCTGGGTGGCGCGGACGCCGATCTGCAAACCGCCGACACATCGCTAAATCTGGCTTCGTTTTTTCTGGAAGAGTGGTTGCGCTGGCTGTCTGTCGACATAGTGCCCGCCGGCCTGGACTGGAACCGGTTAATGACCCAAAGCGGGGCAGGCAGTATGTCTGACGGCTACTTTGCCTCTCGCGACGGGCGAATGTTGTTTCTGTTTGTCCACCCGAAAAACTCCTCTGGAGATTTCTCTAACCTTGGGCCTTTTGTGGACAAGGTCCGACAGGTGTCCGACGCCTTGTCCAGACAGACAAAAGCCGCTGGCCGTATTCCTCCCACAGTGGGTCTGACCGGCCTGCCGGCCATAGAGTACGAGGAATACGTTAATATCCGCAAGGATATCACCTTGGTGATATTTACTTCCGCAGGATTGATCGCCGCGTTGATTTTGCTGGTGGTGCGTAGCGTGCGTTGGGCTGTGTTGATTTTTATCCCAATGGGATTAGGGGTTTTGTGGAGCCTGGGCTTGGCTCTGGTTACCGTTGGCCACCTGACCATCATTACAGCTGCCTTCATTGCCATCCTTTTCGGTCTAGGCGCGGATTACGGTATTTTCACTTCTTCGCGGATCACCGAGGAGCGCCAGGCAGGCAAACCGTTGGTAGAAGCCATCGGAGCAGGCATCGGTTCATCCTTTGTAGCAGTGCTAACGGCGGGCGGTGCCTCGCTGCTGATATTCGGCGCTTTAGCTACGGTAGATTTTCCCGGTTTTGCCGAACTGGGCGTGGTTGCGGCCAAAGGTGTGTTGATGATCCTGATTAGCACCTGGATAGTTCAACCAGCGCTCTACGCCTTGTTGCCGCCCAAGCTGAGAGACATCCCCGCACCAAGCCGGTCGCAAGTTCCCGCAGGAGCAGGAAAATACAATGGTGCGTTCCCTAAGCCCGTAGCGGTGGTTCTTGTTATGCTGGCCATAGGCTGCGCTGTCCTCGGTGCGGTGAAGGGCTTCGGCATCCCCTTCGACTACGACCTGTTGGGTATGCTGCCCAAGGATTCCCAGGCCGCCTATTATCAGCGCCGCATGGTGGCGGAGAGCGATTATCAATCCGAAGTCATCATTTTTACGGCCAGGGATATGGCCGAGACCCGACGTATCACCGATGATGCTGGCAAACTTAAGACGATAGCACAAGTACAGTCGCTGGCCAGCCTGTTTCCATCGGATGCTGATGGACGCCTTCTCAAAGCCGTGAGCATCGGAGAGTCCTTCGCCCGGACAGACTACGCCAGGCAGGTCGCCGAGCTCGACCGGAAGGGCTTGTCCACAAAATCATTCGAAGTATTGAGGACATTGCTGGAAAACGGCACTGCCATCGTTGATGAAGCCCAAGAGCAGGCTTTTTCTGCCGGACATTCCAAACTGGTCGAGCGTTTGGAGAAAACACGCGAACAACTTTCGGCGATCACGGCCAAAATTGCCGTCGATAATGAACAGGGCAGGGAACGCAGCGAGCGGTTCTTGCGCGCTTTGCTATCCGGAGCTGACGCCGGACTCAAAGTCATCGACATCTGGCGACTGGCCCAGCCACTTGCCCGGGAGCAGTTGCCACCCGCACTGCGAGACCGCTTCTTTGGCGCTGATGGCAGCGTAGCTGTTTACGCCTTTCCGGCAAAAACCGTGTACGATCCGGACAACCTCGACGCATTGATTCATGACGTGTATAGCGTCTCGCCGAAAGCGACCGGTTTCCCGACCACGCACCAGGTATTTTCCAAGGCCGTTGTGGAAGGTTTTACTCACGGTACACTGTTGGCCCTGGTGCTCTGTTTGCTCTGGATCATGGCGGCGACTCGCAGCGTGCGTGGCTTCGCGCTGGCAGCGCTGCCCTTGTTGATCGGCGGCGGCTGGATGCTTGGGCTGATGGTACTAGGCGGAGTTCGCTACAATTTCGCCAACATCGTCGCCTTGCCACTTGTGATTGCGCTGGCAGTGGATTACGGCGTATGGTTCAGCTATCGCTGGGGCGAATTGAAGGGTCATAGCCCCTTGCAAGTCAGCCTGGCTGCCGGCAAGGTCATCGGTCTTGCCGCAGGCACTGAATTGGCGGGCCTGGGCGCCATCACCCTGGCCAGTTATCGAGGCGTGTCCTCCCTGGGCATAAGTATCACCATCGGGTTGTTGTGTTGCCTGAGTGCAACCCTTGTCGTGGCCCCAGCCATTGGACAGTTAATTGATTCAAAGAGAAGTCCGTAATGCGAAAAATTTACCTGATTATTATTGCAAGTCTGTTATTCCCCTTTACCAAAAACGCCACGGCCAATCCTGAAATGATTGTGGTGTGCTACCCCGGTGGATCGGTTAATGCCAAGGATGCCAATGGGGCGATGAGCTCCATGCTGAGGGTGGTGGAACGCGTTGGCCAATGGCAGGAGAACAGCTTTAATAGCCTGTTTACCGCCAAATTGGACGAATGCCGAAAACAGATGAAGGAGAAAAATCCCAAATTTGCGATTACATCCTTGGGCCTCTATTTGGAATTGCGCAATCAACACAGCTTGATGCCGGTGGTCCAGCCCAAGATCAAAGGCCGAACCAGTGAGCGTTACCGGGTAATGGTCCAGAAAGACAAATACAAGACCCTGGATGAACTGAAAGGGCTAATCCTCGGTGGCACTGTATTGGAAGAACAATCCTACATCGGCAAGATCGTTTTTGCCGGGAAATACGATCCCGACAGTTTCTTTGTCTTAAAGAAATCCAATCAGGCTATCCGGGCATTGCGTTCTCTGGATAAAGGCGAGCTGGACGCCGTCATGCTGAACGAGCAACAATTCAGTGGACTCGGGTCGCTACAGATGAAGACCCCTCTTTCTGCAGTATTCACTTCCGAGGAAATCCCACTGATGGGGGTTGTAGCCAATAGCAGCATCACTACCGCAGAAGAACGCGTCCGTTTCGGCAAGGCTCTTGAAGGGATGTGTAACGATACCGAGGGTAAGAAATTATGCGAACTGTTCGGGGTTGAATCCTTTGCCACTGTGGATAAGGCTGTGTTTGAACCCATGATCAAATTATGGGCCGAAGGGGAATAAGATCTTGCGCAAACTACGACTTTTTTCTACCCTTTCGATACTGGCCTTTCTGTCTGGCTGTGCCGGTCTCCAGAGTGACCCTGTGCAGTTCGACCGACTCTCCGACAAACCCATGGAGACAGCCGCTTCGCTGGCTGCCAAGCAAAACCAACTGGGTCCCTTGAATGACACTCATACTTTAATCGAAGCGCTGACCGTCTTGCGTAGCACCCAAGATCCAGTACTGCGCCGCACGTCGCTTGGCAGTCGCTTATGCCTGTATCTGGCCGAGCGTGAAACCAACCAGGAAAACCGCGAGAAGCTCGCTGCCGAAGGCGTTTACTTTGCCGAAGCCGCCTTGACGCAGGGGGGAAACGGTGACGGGGCGGTGCATTACTACCTGGCAGCCAATCTTGGCTTAGCGGTGCGTGAGCATATCAGCCTGGCCATGAACAGTCTTGATCGACTGGAGAACGAGATGAAGCAGGCACTGGACTTGAGTCCTGATATCGACGACGGAGGACCGCTGCGTCTTTTAGGGACGCTGTATCTCAAGGCACCGTCCTGGCCTAATGGTATTGGCGATCGTGACAAGGCCCTTGAACTGTTGGAAAGGGCGGTCAAGGAACACCCTGGACATCCGCTCAATCACCTGTTTTATGCCCAGGCACTTTGGGATGATGGCGATGAAACTGCATTGACCCAGGTAAAATCAGAATTCGCATTGGGAGAGAAACTGTTGGCCGAGGGTAATTGGGGTTACAGCAAAGTGCCCTGGAAAAAGGAATTCGACGAGTATCGTCAGGAATTTGGAGATGCCGGCTCGGCGAGCCAACAAGCATTGCTGTCTATTCCCTAAACAAACATCACACAGCACCTTGGAGCTGACAAAAATTATTTGTACCTTTCGGGTTTTGGTGGATATGATCGTGCGTAACATCAGTAATTAACTTTTAGCAGGCAGGTGACTTATAACTGCCATGTCAGTTGATCAACGACATTGACCCAAGGTGTAGCATAGGCGCTCAAACGACTTGAGCATTTTGTCTTTTAACAATTTCCGTCCTACAACATGCTTGACGCTGCTGGCGATTCCAGTCACTTGGTCGGTGTAGCTATGAATCTGCTGAAAGACCAACGTGCCATCACGATAGGGTAGACAACCTGTTATCCATTGGCTGGAATTGAAGGAATGCATCGCATAGTATTCACGGGTCAACACCAGGACCCCGCCGTTCCAATCACTAGTGACACGGTGCCTGAGGACGGCCGCAGATCGGCCTTCCACGTTTTTTTTTACCCACGGGAATGTCTCTTCTGTTCCCGGTGGCAAAACTTGAGGATAATTTAACCAGGCCTTGTGCAAAGCTGGAAAGTAACGCGCCAGTATGGCACTTGCAATTGCTGCTTGGTGCAGTTCCTGGGAAGGTCTGGAACTCATATCATCCTCCCGCGCATAGGGTGCTAACGCAAACGTTCCCCCGTTCCGATAAGCTTCAAAGCGCTTGAACAGAATTTTTCGGTAGTGCTGTCCGACAGCGTCCTCGATGGCTTTTGGGGGCGTTCGAATGACGGATTGTAAGCTGATGATTTCATCGGTGGACAGGTTGAATTCCTCCCCTGGCTCGGCATCCAACAAAGCCTGTGCCTCTTTTTTGGATAGTACGACTGATGCCAGGGAATCCACCCCGCCATGCTCAGTCAATAAGCCGTGGGCGGTGACATTTACATCCAGTGAATCAGGATAGGTTAGCCGCAAGTGGCCGGCTACTTTGGTTAAAGGTGTTTGCGTATACCAGACGACGCCTGCACCAAGCTCGTCGCTGCTTTCTTCGCTCAAGGCATATGCGACGGGCTGACCTTGGGCTAATTCGGTAATTTGAGCTTTATCCATTCCTAATACACCCAAAACTTCTTCGACTACGGGTGGTTCAGCAAAAACGGGAATCCCCGGCAGGATAAAACAAATGTTTAATAGCCACACGACAACAACGGCATGATGCAGTTTACGTGGCGCCGGGAGACCGTTGACCCCTGATGGTCGCGGGTAGATAGTATGGCCTGCGCTTTCATTGATGCGGAAAATCGATTTCTTAGAATGGATAGTTGTAATAATTTTGATTCTCCAGCAATTTTCAGATTACACGGATCTTGTCACGGCATGTGATAATAGCACAGCGGTCCATGAGAGATAATAGCGATAACATGCATGCTCCCTTGAGTCATTTTTCCTGGGTGGTTCGACAATGATGAAAGGATTGATGCAAGTGAAACAGAAGGGTGCCTTACTAATAATTAATCGAGAACTGCTTACTCCCGAATTATTTAGAAAAACGCCAATGACAAAACACGAACAATTGTTAGAATACCTACTCACCCATTACCGCGGACTATTCGCGACGGTATTTCTCCTGCCTGTTTCACTAGCCTACGGTGCCTACGCCAATATCCGTAATGCAATTGTCTTTCGCCTCAATAGCGCCCCCGCAAAGCACGATGCCAGAGTTGATGCAGTGATTCGACAAATCGTGGACTGGAAAATGCAAGGCACTGCACAAATGCTTTGCACTGCAAGGTCTGGCTGGAAAACCATGAGTGAATTGGTGCCTAAATACAAGCTTTTCCACCGCAAGATCGATATCGGATTGTGCGATATACTTGAAATTGACGAGCAACGAGGAATTGTCAGAGTGGAGCCCCTGGCGACCATGGGCCAGATTTCGCGCAGTCTGATATCTCGAGGCTGGATGCTGCCCGTGGTGCCGGAACTGGACAGTTTGACGGTGGGAGGTTTGATTATGGGTTTCGGCGTGGAAACCAGCAGTCATAAATATGGCCTGTTTCAATATATATGCGTAGTCTTCGAGATTGTAACGGCGGAAGGCAAATTGTTGAAATGTAGTACTTCGGAAAATTCCGATCTGTTCTACCAGATACCTTGGAGCCATGGTACCCTGGGTTTTCTGGTGGCTGCCGAATTAAAAATTATTCCAGTCAAAAAGTTTGTCCGGCTTCACTATCAGCCGGTTTATACCCTGGATGGTATAATCACTGTTTTCGGTCAGGCCTGCCGCGATACCGAAACTAACGATTTCGTTGAAGGCCTGGTTTTTAGCCGAGAAACGGCGGTCATTATGCGGGGTACGTTTGCCGATGTTGTTGGCTCGGATGGAACAATGAACGCCATCGGGCGATGGTACAAACCTTGGTTTTACAAGCATGTCCAAACCTATTTGAAGCAGAGTAAGGAAGTTGTTGAATATCTGCCGGTGCGCGATTATTTTCATAGACACACCCGCAGTTATTTCTGGGCCATGGAGGAAATTATTCCCTTTGGAAATCATTTCATTTTCAGAGTCTTACTTGGCTGGGCCTTACCCCCACGTATTGAATTATTGAAATACACAGAAACGCAAACCACTCAGCGTCTCAGGGAAAGATTTCATGTGATACAGGACATGCTCATGCCAATTCGATACCTGAAACGGTCCATTGACTATTTCGACGAGCATTTCAGGTTATATCCTTTATGGCTTTCGCCGATGGCGATTAAGGACAATGGTGGGCAGCCCGGCTTTGTACATTCTTTTCAGTCGGAGGACGGTACTGTGGATGAAATGTACGTGGATATTGGCGCCTACGGTACGCCGGACAAAAAGGATTTCGATAATACTGTCGCTCTGCCGCTGCTGGAAAAATTCGTCATCGAACATCGGGGTTATCAAGCATTGTATGCGAGAACGTTCTTGAGTAGGGAGGATTTCAGAAGGATGTTCGATCATGCCGACTATGATCTGTTGCGGGAGCAATTGCCGTATTGCAAGCAAGCCTTTGGCGAGGTGTACGACAAGGTTTCTTCAAAAGGCAGAGTTTCGCCAGTCGAGATGAGAAAACTGGGAAAGTCAGTTTAAGAACCGGTACCTATTGCCATCCAATCATTTCGCCAACAACATGGCTTTTGTGTGTGTTGACTTGTCTGTAAAAAGGAAACTTTTCATTGTTGGAAGAACAGAAGGTTGATTCTCTTATGACTAAGCCCTAAAGAGATGACTTGCAGAAAGTTCAACGAATATTCAGAAAGTTTTGTGCATTGACAGGGCACTGAGTAAAATAAACAGATACCTGGCATCTGACTATTGTTGCATTCAAATGCTAATGCTCTCCGAGAAACCTGGAATTTATTGCATCAGCGTTCTTTAATGCACAAATATCAAGATCGAGTTATGAATACGACGAATATCAAATCAACCGTTTCGCCAGGTAAAGAACCACCCAAAATGCCTGGCGCATTGCCGCTCTTGGGGCACATGCTCGCATTTGGCAAAAACCCCTTTGATTACATGATGAAACTGAGAAATACGCTGGGGGAAATTGGTGAGTTTCGTATGTTCCATCAAAAAATGGTGCTAATGACCGGCCCTGAAGCGAATGAAGCTTTTTTTCGGGCAGCTGACGCTCAACTGGATCAAAGCCAGGCCTATAAAATCATGACGCCTATTTTTGGTAAAGGTGTGGTTTTTGATGCGCCGCCGCACAAGAAAGATCAACAGCTTAAAATGCTCATGCCGGTATTGCGTGATAAACCGATGCGCGGTTATGCCCAGGTGATTGTCCAGGAAGTCGAACAAATGATTGACAACTGGGGCGATACCGGCGAAATAGACTTACTTGAGTTCATGAAAGAACTCACCATTTATACGTCCAGTCATTGTCTGCTGGGTGATGAATTTCGCTACGAACTGAACGAGGAATTTGCGAAAATTTATCATGATCTTGAAAAAGGCGTCAATCCTCTGGCCTTTGTTTTCCCCTATCTGCCCTTACCGGTATTTCGTCGTCGTGATAAAGCTCGCGTCAGATTGCAGGAATTAGTCACCGGTATTATTGCCAGAAGAGCGCAGAAATCAGAAAAAAGCGAGGATGCGTTTCAATTGCTGATTGAAGCCCGCTATGACGACGGCAGTCACTTGTCTGCTCACGAAATAACGGGCATGTTAATAGGCACCATATTTGCCGGTCATCATACAACGGCAGGAACAGCAGCCTGGACCTTGCTGGAGTTGGCACGCCAGACAGAATATATGGAACAGGTGTTGAATGAACTGGATCAACATTTTGGCGTTGATGGCGAAGTCACTTTTCAATCGTTACGCGAAATTCCGGTACTGGAAAATGTCATTAAAGAAGTATTACGGCTGCATCCGCCGTTGATCTTCTTGATCCGCAAAGTCATGCAGGATTTTCAGTTTAAAGGCTACACTGTCAAGTCCGGAAAATATGTCTGCGCCTCGCCACGCGTATCGCATCGCATCGCAGACATTTTTCCGGAGCCGGAAAGGTTTGATCCTGATCGCTATTCAGAAGATCGTCAGGAAGATGCCCCACCGTTCAGTTGGATTGCCTTTGGCGGCGGCAAACACAAATGTTCCGGTAATGCTTTTGCCATGTTGCAACTGAAAGCAATTTTCAGCATTTTATTGCGCAGATATACCTTTGAACTGATCGATGCTAAAGACCTGTATCAGGATGATTTCACGCAAATGGTGGTGCAACCCCTATCACCTTGCCGCGTCCGCTATATAAGGCGCACAGACATTAAAGTTGCCACTGCTGAGTCGATGGTAAATGACGCGCAAGAATGCGTACACACCGGACCTTACTTTCAGATAAAGATTGACCGGGAAATCTGTCAGGGTCACGCAACCTGCATGACGGAAGCACCAGAGCTATTTCACGTAGACGAGGCAGGTAATGTCACTGTCTTACAAGAAATTCCAGCACTGGATTTACTGACCAAAGCCCGGCAAGCCGAAAAATATTGCCCAACTAAAGCGATTAAAATCGAACTCAAATGAACGCATAATCGAGACAAAGAATGACTGCATATCCCAGAACAGAACTTGAAGAAATGGTTGAGCGATGGTTGCAGGCGAACCGTGATGCTGAAAAGGAAGGCAACTGGCCCAAATACTTGGGAAAGATGTATACCGATGACGCCGAATATCGCTGGAATATTGGCCCGAATGAAGAGTTTGTCGCACGTAGCCGTAAAGAGATCGAAGAATGGGCTTTAGGCGTACAAATGGAAGGCTTTGAAGAATGGCGCTATCCCTACCACCGCATTTTAATTGATGACAAGCAGGGGGAAGTGATTGGCTTATGGCGACAAGTGTCGCCAGCATTGCGTGAAGACGGCACACATTATGAAGTAGCCGGTATTGGCGGCTCCTGGTTTCGTTATGGCGGCAATTTTAAATGGGAATGGCAACGAGACTTTTTTGATTTAGGCAATGTGAAAGCCTTGTTTTTTGAATTAGCTGCTGACGGCAAACTCGATCCTGCCGTCAAAAGAAAAATAGGCAAACTTGCCAAGGGGCAATTGTTGCCAGGCCACGAACGTTTGCGCAAGCAGCCTGGATTATTAAAAAAACTGAAAGGCTTCTTGGCAATGATACGAATTGCCCTGTTTAATCAATAAATTCAAAACGGACTGATACTCTCCTTTCAAAGGAAGCTATCTGTTGCTCACATAGTTAAAAATCATCTCATAAAAATCTATGCAGAATGTAAAATCCGGTTGGAAAAACTGGCAACTACTGACTGAAAAGGGTCGGCAAATTTGGGCATTCAAGCCTGTCTCAAACAATATCAATGATCATCTGCAAAATGTCGATTCTGTCCCGGACGAAGAATTAACCCGTGTTGTCGAGGATTTTCAGTTTGATAAATCCATTAATCCCAATTCCGGCGACAGGGTTTACAGAAACGCAGCCATTAACTCGAAATTCCAGGAATTTACCGGGCAAATTCCGCAATCAAAAAACCTAGAAGCGCAAAAGGTTACCGATGCGCTCATCAAAGGTATGAATTACTACTCATACTTGCAATGTGAAGACGGTCATTGGCCAGGCGATTACGGCGGACCGCTTTTTCTTTTGCCAGGACTGCTGATAACCTCCTATATATCTGAAACGCCGTTTCCCAAGGTGCATCGGGAAATGATGAAGCGCTATATATTCAATCATCAAAATAATGATGCTGGCTGGGGAATGCATATCGAAGGTGAATCAACGATGTTTGGCACCGTAATGCAGTATGTGTCGTTACGTCTTTTGGGAGTGGATAAAAATCAGGAGCAATTGAGCAATGCCAGGACCTGGATCAAAAACAATGGCGGCGCAACCGGCATACCCTCCTGGGGAAAGTTTTATCTTGCTATTTTGAACTTGTATGACTGGCAAGGTTTTAACAGTTTATTTCCGGAAATGTGGTTATTTCCAAAATGGCTGCCGGTACATCCCTGGCGTTACTGGTGTCATAGTCGCATGGTTTACCTGCCGATGGCCTATTGTTATGCGCAGCGCATAAAAGCACCAGAAAATGAACTGATTCTGTCATTGAGAGAGGAAATTTATAACGAAAATTTCGAGGCTATCAATTGGCCGAAACAACGCAATGCTGTTTGCAAAAAAGATTGTTACACCACGCCTTCACCGATATTGAAGTGGATGAACTTTTTCACCAATCACTATGAAAAATTCAAATGTAACTGGTTAAGAAAAAAGGCTACGGACTATATATTAGGATATCTCAATGCCGAAGATGAGCAAACCGACTACGTCAACATAGGTCCCGTCAATAAAGCCATTAATTCTATTTGTATTTGGCATGCCTATGGCAAAGACTCTGAGAAATTTAAAAAGCATGTGGCCCGCTGGTACGATTATTTATGGGTTGCCGAAGATGGCATGAAAATGAGTGGCTATAACGGCTCGCAGCTGTGGGATACCGCATTCGCAACCCGTGCCATGCTGGAAAGTGATTTGGGCAAGCTATTTCCGTCGACGATTGCAAAAAGTTATCAGTTTATTGATCACTCGCAAATCAAGTCTGAACACGCCACGCATGCCGAGTATTTTCGTCATCCCATGATAGGCAGTTGGCCGTTTTCAACAACAGAAAATGGCTGGCCTGTTGCCGATTGTACGGCGGAAGGCTTAAGCGCCACTTTGGCTATTCACCATTCATGTCTGGTAAAATCGACAATTGATGAACACCGCATTAAACAGGCGGTCGACATTCTCCTCTCTTATCAAAATTCTGATGGTGGCTGGGCAACCTATGAATTGACACGTGCTCCTAAATGGCTGGAAAAACTCAATCCTTCGGAAGTGTTTGCCGATATAATGATCGACTATTCGTGGACGGAATGCACGGCGGCCTGTGTTATTTCTTTACTGGAAATTCAGGAAACCGATCCGGTATATAAAAATAGCGAAATACGCAAAGCCATTAGTTCAGGACTCAATTTTATCCTCAAGCAACAAAAGCCCGATGGCTCCTGGTATGGTGGCTGGGCAGTCTGTTTTACCTATGCAACCTGGTTTGGCGTGGAAGCACTCAGTAAGGCCAGGGGCAAGGGTTATCATGATGATGCTGTATTATCGGTCAGCATAAATAAAGCCTGCGCTTTTTTAGTTGCTAAGCAAAAAGCGGATGGTGGCTGGGGCGAGACGTTCGAATCCTGTTCCAAGCTGGTTTATACCGAGGCTGCGACGTCTCAAGTGGTTAATACCGCTTGGGCGTTGCTGACACTGATGACCGCTGATTTTGGCGTTAAAAAAGTAATCGAATCGGGTATCAAGGTATTGTTGAAAAGACAAAGCGACATCGGCGATTGGCCACAGGAAAATATTTCCGGCGTTTTTAATTATAACTGTATGATAACCTACGCCAATTATAGGAATATTTTTCCTATCTGGGCGTTGAATCGATACTATAGGCAGATTATTCAGGAATGATGATAGAAACGACGCAGTTTAAAGAATTTTCATCAAGTAGCTCAATATGAAATCTAAATTCGATATTTGCATTATCGGTGCGGGTATGGCGGGTGCCACCATCGCTGCATATCTTGCCCCCAAAGGCATTAAGATCGCATTGATCGATCATTGCTTTAAAGAAAAAAAACGCATCGTCGGCGAATTATTGCAACCAGGCGCGGTGTTGTCGCTTGAACAAATGGGTCTTAGATCGTTACTGGATGGTTTTGATGCGCAGCCGGTTGAAGGGTATTCTCTGCTGCAGGGCGACGAAAAAATAACCATTCCCTATCCGGATCACTACAGAGGGATGGGCCTGCATAATGGCCGGTTTTTACAGCAGATCAGAGCGTCCGCTTTGCACAATGAGTCTGTTACGCAAATACACGGCAAAGCCTTACAACTGCTGGAAAATGAACGGCATGAAATTATTGGCGTGAATTACCGGGAATCGCTCACGTCCGAGATAAAGACCATTCATGCGCACTTGACCATTACCAGCGATGGCTTCTTTTCAAATTTTAGAGAGCCTCTCAGCAATAATGAAAAAACCGTGACTTCTTACTTTATCGGCTTGATTTTAAAAGACTGTGAGATGCCTTGTCCAAAACATGGACATGTGTTTTTATCGGGACCGACACCGTTCATTTGCTATCCCATTTCCAGTCGTGAAGTTAGAGTTTTAATTGATTTTCCGGGTGAACAGTTGCCCAGAAAAATGCTGCTACAAGCGCATCTGGATGCCAATGTAACGCCCTATATTCCCGAAGGTATGCGCAATAGCTATGAGCAGGCTTTACAAGAAGGTGGTTTTAAAGTCATGCCGAACCACTACATGGCGGCAAAACCCATCATACGGAAAGGCGCAGTCATGCTGGGCGATGCGCTGAATATGCGCCATCCTTTAACCGGCGGTGGATTGACGGCAGTATTCTCGGATATACAAATATTAAGTACGCATTTATTGGCGATGCCGGATTTCAATAATACCGATTTGATACACGAAAAAATCGAAGCCTATTACCGTGACAGGCAACATGCCAATGCCAATCTTAATATACTTGCCAACGCGCTCTACGGTGTGATGTCGAACGATTTACTTAAATCGTCGGTATTCAAATACTTGCAGCGTGGGGGAGCAAACGCGCAGGAGTCGATTGCTATTTTGGCCGGCTTGAACAGGAATCATTATTCTTTGATAAAACAATTTTGTTCGGTGGCGGTATTCGGCGCCTACGATTTAGTGCGTGAAAACAGTGCGAATATACCCAAGGCAACAAAAATTCTGTCGGATGCCTTCACCATTATCAAACCCTTGGCAAAAAACGAGCTTTCGGCGGTGGCGATTGTTAACGGTTATTTCAAAAAATATACTTCCGCCTATTTTAATGCTTTCGGTGGTTAGAATTTTTGTTTTTCCGTACGGGATATATTTCAAGAGCCTGCAAGGACTTGGCTTTCCAGGCTGGATCCTTGAGCGTTGAGTAGCATCAGCTTGTTGGATAAACCCAATAGTACTGTTGATTACTTATCACACTTTCGCAATCCATTTGACCGTGAAGAACTTAAGTGAGATAATAAAATCAGTAATTTAGGCAGCCAAGTAAAATGTATCCAAAACCTTTTTCGATTGCCAAGATTCATATCCTATCAAAATCCTCAGCCCGTAAGCTTTCTCCAGTTTTTTTAACTGGCTATTCTTGTCGTTTAGGCTGAAATTTGAAATTCTTTTTTCCCGCTTCACGTTTTCCAATAATCTGAAAATACCAAACGGTATTTAGAAGTTTGGCTGCCAACAGCGGTTTTCTGAGCTTATAATCAATGACATTCAATACACTCGGCTTGACCGAACCCCTTTTGCGCGCGGTTAGCGAGCAAGGTTATACCACCCCAACCCCAATCCAATTACAAGCGATTCCGGCCGTACTATCCGGTCGGGATCTGATGGCAGCAGCCCAAACAGGTACCGGTAAAACCGCCGGATTTACCTTGCCGCTATTACAGCGTTTATCTATAGGCGAGCGGGTACAAGCCAACTCTGTACGTGCGCTGGTATTGACGCCGACTCGCGAATTGGCCGCGCAAGTAGGCGAAAGCGTCGCCGCTTACGGTAAACATTTGCCTTTGCGCTCTGCGGTCATATTCGGCGGCGTTTCTATTAATCCGCAAATGATGGCCTTGCGGCGCGGCGTTGATGTTTTGATCGCTACGCCCGGACGCTTGCTGGACTTATACAACCAGAACGCAGTCAAGTTTTCGCAACTGGAAATACTGGTGCTGGACGAAGCAGACCGGATGCTGGATATGGGCTTTATCCGTGATATCCGCAAGATCATGGCGTTGTTACCCAAGCGCCGTCAAACGCTAATGTTCTCGGCGACGTTTTCTGACGACATTCGGGGCTTGGCGCAAGATTTATTGCATAAGCCGACGTTCATAGAGGCTAGCCCACGCAATGCGGCTGCCAATACGGTCAGGCAATGGGTGCATCCGGTCGATCAAAAGCGTAAACCGGAATTGCTTAGCCACCTGGTTCACCATCACGGATGGGAACAAGTCCTGGTCTTTACACGTACCAAGCACGGTGCCAACCGCGTTGCCGCAAAGCTGGAACAAGACGGCATAACCGCTGCCGCAATCCACGGCAATAAAAGCCAGGGTGCGCGAACACGAGCGCTGGCGGATTTCAAGCAAGGTACAGTACGTGTATTGGTGGCGACCGATATTGCCTCTCGCGGTTTGGACATCGACCAGCTTCCGCAAGTAGTAAATTTCGATTTACCTAATGTCGCCGAGGATTATGTACACCGCATTGGCCGCACAGGTCGTGCCGGAGCCAATGGTCAAGCCGTATCGTTGGTAAGTATCGACGAAAGGCTACTTTTATCGGGTATTGAGAAACTGATTCGGCAAGTGTTGCCGCGTGAGACAGTGGAAGGCTTCGATTTAACTTCCAGTATTTCTGCAACCACGTCGGGCCAACATCATTCACCAACGCCAACTAAACCGGCGGCGAAAACCGGCTTTGGTACGCCACAAGGCAAAAGTGCTTTGCCGGCAAAACAGCGTTCAAGCAGGGCTGGTAGACAGCATAGAAATTTAGCTGGTTGAAGCCCCACTTCTAGTGAATTCTACTTGTTCTGATTTATATGGCAAATCAGTACTGGAATGGATAGCGCAACGATAAACCCATCACAGCATTAATTTATGATGGGTTTCATATTCATTGATATACAAGGCTCAATGTGATGAATGTGGCAGTGGCTCTTCTATATCTTTTCTACGTAAAATATAGCGATCGGCAAGTTTTCCAGTGATACGATTACCATTGTTATCGAGCTCAATGAGCTTATTTTCGCCGACAAAATACTGCTTCGACGTCGTGCTATTGCGTGGTATTAAAATTATGGTATTGTTTTTTTCACCCCAGGTAAATTTCCCTTTTTCCACAACTTCCCTTTCTGACTTGCCAACATATTGTCTAATCAATATATAACTGCTGTTTTTGTTTAAAGCGAGTGTCGCTTTTACTCCTTTGCAATCATCGCAGGGTAAAAAACCGTAATATATACCCGGCCAATCCAGGCTGTTTTGTGCGTGATGTGCATCTTTATTCGTTGTCTCAGATGTTTCAGCAAAAGCAGGGCAGTAAACCGATGAAATTGAGATAAAAAGAAAAAAGGTCAGAATGTGTTTAAAATTTTGTCTAGCTGTTCGCATATGTGCTCCCCAGAAAAACGACGAATAATTTAAAGTATTGGGTAAACTTTGCATCCCATTATTGGCTGTGGGTTTCGCTAAAGTTTTACCCCGTGTGGGCCAGTGTCTTAGTTAATTGATTCGCGTTTATTCAGTAGCAGACACTTATAAAGTCTATAAAAAATGCTTAAACGCACCCTTCAATGTTGTGCTTTTTGATCAACCGGTAAAGGGATATCCGGGAAATCCCGATAGATTTGGCGGCGCGGCTCACATTGTAGTTGTTGTAGCGCAAACTGGTAACGATTAATTCTCTATCGGCAAGGTCCCGAGCCTCGTCAAGGGTTTGTAGTAAGCGCTCTTTACAGCGACGATCCAGGTCTAAATCAGCTGGAGTAAGCTGACGATTGTCCGACAAGACAACCGCATGGCGAATGCAGTTCATTAATTCCCGAACGTTACCGGGCCACTTGTGATTCTTTAAAAGATAGAGTGAATCGGCATGGAATCCCCTGGCCTTGTATCTTTGATTTGCTGAGAATTGGCTGAAAAAATATTCGGCGAGCAATTCTATGTCATTCCCCCTGGTCCGTAACGGCGGCGTTTTTATTTGCAGCACCCGGAGCCGATAATAAAGATCTTCTCTGAATTTTCCTATTTCCACGGCTTTTTGTAAATCAACATGGGTGGCTGCAATGATGCGTACATCTATAGTGATCTTTGTTGATCCGCCGATCCGCTCGATCATTCTTTCTTCAAGAAAACGTAATAAATTAACTTGTTGTGGTAAAGGTAAATCGCCTACCTCATCCAAAAACAAGGTTCCGCCTTGTGCCGACTCAATGAGTCCAATTTTACGTTGTTCCGCACCAGTAAAGGCACCTTTTTCATAACCAAACAACACGGATTGAATTAATTCTTTAGGATAGGCGCCGCAGTTTATGGCGACATATGGATTATGGGAACGTCTGGAGTGATGATGAATGGCGCTGGCCACCAATTCCTTTCCGGTCCCGGTTTCTCCTTCGATTAGGACGGAGCAGTCTTCTTTGGCAACTTTTTGAATCTGCTTGAATAAGTTTAGCATTGACGGGCTATTCCCAATAATTCCAAAACGGGAGGGATAGTTGTCAATAGATGGTTGGCTGGGTTGAGAAATTTCATTCATGCCGTGAGCATGACCTAAAGCGAATAACAATCGCTCAATGTCCACGGGAAGAGTAATATAGTTGTAACAATACTCGGCAATTAGTTTGCTTTCGGTGGAATTAACGTCATTTTGTGGTGTGCATTCATTGGGCAGTCCCATAATCCAGTTGCACTGCGAATGTGATTTGAATAATCGATTTAATTGAGTCAGATCCTGCGGTTCACTGCAATGATCAAGCAGACACAGCTTGCCGACCACGCAGAGCTTGTGGCTTGAACTGCACTGCTTGTCAATCAAACACAAGCCTACTTTGAATCGATGGTTGTCAAATAAATCAGACGCTTGTTGAAGATTGTTGGCAAGATACACTTCCCAATGGTGCGCCACTAATTCATTATAAATGTGTTTGTCAAAGCCTGGTGGTTGAAACAGTATAAGTTTGCGATTTGTAGCAGGCGCAACATTTGGAAAAGAGACGACATTTGATAATGACATAAAATATTCATGATTAAACTATGTGGAGAAAAATCTGTGAAGGAAATTGGATCCTCAAAAGCAATTACCTCCACCTCATTTTTACTGTATAAAAATACAGTCGCCTCGTCCATTATACGGCTAAAACTGGCATATCTTAAATTGGACTTAAAGGTGGACTTATTTTCATATTAATATTTGACAGAGTTTTGATTTAGATCAAAGTCATGTCAATTAACTTGTACTAAATAGAAAACTGATTAAAAATTCTGTGGCAAGTTTTAAATGAATGGAGTTACGACCATGAAAATATTGATAGCTTTTTGGGTAGTCTGCTTGCTGTTAATTAATGCTTGCGTTAGAACTGAAAGTGCTTTTTCGACTCCCAGGTCAGTCGCAGGCAAACCTATTGATATTGTCGTTTATCGAAGTCCGACCTGCGGTTGTTGTAGAAAGTGGATGGAGCATTTGGAGGAAAACAATTTCAACGTAAAGGAAATACGTACCAGCGAGACCCAGGCGATAAAGGATAAATATGACGTTACGCAAGACATGGCATCGTGCCACACGGCAATCGTCGATGGTTATGTTGTTGAAGGCCATGTGCCTGCAAATGACATTCTATTCTTATTGAAATCCAGGCCAAAAGTTGTCGGGATAACTGTTCCCGCCATGCCAATCGGTACTCCCGGCATGGAAATGGGTGATGAAAAAGACGCCTATGATGTTATGAGCTTTGACCGCGAAAAACATTACCGGATATTCAAAAGTTATAAAGGTAATTAATGATTCTCGCTGCGATGCAGACCGAAAACAGTCGATATGTTAATTCGATATCCAGAATGAAATGGTCCCGGATTACACGGAATGCCAGCGAACAAGGAATATAAAGACCGGCAAACATGGACTATTCTTCGCCGGTATTCTCCCCACATATGCGCTATCCGAAATGCTGTCTGAAAATATTAGCCAACAAATTTAGCGGCATCCAGAAGCTCTTCAACCCCGGCATCAAGAATTTCCAAGCCCATTTTTTTACAGAATCGCTGTTCCTTGTTGGTTGGATTTTTGTTTAATACCCAACCTTTACGCTCTGCCGCCCCATAAATAATATCACTCATCACCATGCGTTCAGAATCTCTATTTAACGGCAGTCCGATTAACAGATATTGTTTATTTTTACGGTATTCTTTAAGAAAGTCTGGAAT
This sequence comes from Methylococcaceae bacterium, assembly GCA_013140705.1. Classification (GTDB taxonomy): domain Bacteria; phylum Pseudomonadota; class Gammaproteobacteria; order Methylococcales; family Methylomonadaceae; genus JABFSH01. The sequence continues at coordinate 98,553 of JABFSH010000001.1, read as the reverse complement.
GGCAAATCCTCCCATTAACTCGGTTATATAATCAACATAATCGGCATCTGAAGCGATATAGTTGGCTTCCGGTTTTGGTGTACCCATCGGTTTAAACAGGATAGGCAGTCCGGCATCAACCTGTTCCTGCGTTATTTCAAAATAATTGCTACCATCATACTGGTAAAGTTTAAAGCGAAAGTGACTGGCGGCTATTCTTGCCAAACCCACAATCAGGGTATGCTGTTTATTGACATAGCTGTTTTGCAGTTGGGTATCCCTATTGGTATCGATCACATAGGCAGGTTTCCATTCGGTCAGCCAATCATGGAACCTTGCGCGAGTCCATTCAGTTTCACCATATAATTTGGTCAGAAACTGGCTGATAAATGTTCTACCTCTCTTTAACTCCAGATTCATGGCTGCTCGAGGGAATTCATACATCAATTTGGGTGCCATTGGATTGCCATTATTCATGGCCAGAATCAAACTATGACTATCTGCCGGCATGGCAGCACCCGTATGTTTGTTGCAGGCATCAAATAGTACGCCGGGTCCCAGATAAGGTATCACTCTGTTTTCATAAAGCCCCGTTAGTATTTCTGAAAAATCAATAGTGGACATTGCAATCTCCATGATGGGTGTGAGTGATAATAAGGGAACCTCTAAAAATTATCCGTTCATGCTTCGACACGCTCAGCACGAACGGATAAGTTACTGATTTAACAAGACACCCGTTCGCACTGAGCCTGTCGAAGTGCAATTTTTAGAGGCCCCCTTAATTTTTAAGCAATAATGAATCCATATTTGATGCAATTTTTTTAAAAAAAATAATCTATTGAAATTTAAAGGATTAAATAATCTGCTTTGGAGAAATTTGTCAGCACACTTACAAATCGCTTGTTGTGTTTAAAACAAATTTGATCGTCCAAGCGAATGTTAAAGGACAAAATGGATGGTCGCACAACAACGGGATCATTTTTAATAACCCTACTGTTAGTAAGCTTACAGAAACACAACAAAATGTTTGAAATACCACGTGATCTGAATACGCTGTATAAACAATTAACCATGTAAAATCAGTAATATACATAATTTATTAGATTTGGCACATCGTTTGCAGTGTTCGTGTTGTTATTAACAATACGATCCTACAAGAGGAGATGATCATGGCATTACGTCAATGTGCAATATACGGTAAAGGTGGAATTGGTAAATCTACAACGACTCAAAATCTGGTTTCTGCGTTGGCGGAACTAGGTAATAAAGTCATGATTGTGGGTTGTGACCCCAAAGCCGACTCTACGCGTTTAATCCTCCATGCAAAAGCCCAAACGACCATTATGAGCCTGGCCGCTGAAGCGGGTAGCGTTGAAGATTTAGAACTCGAAGATGTGCTGAAGGTTGGTTACGGCGGCATTAAATGTGTTGAATCAGGTGGTCCTGAGCCAGGAGTGGGTTGTGCAGGTCGCGGTGTCATCACGGCGATTAACTTTCTTGAAGAAGAAGGTGCCTATGACGATGAACTCGACTTCGTTTTTTATGACGTACTGGGTGACGTTGTCTGTGGTGGCTTTGCCATGCCGATTCGTGAAAACAAGGCGCAAGAAATTTACATCGTTTGCTCTGGCGAAATGATGGCGATGTATGCTGCAAATAACATTGCCAAAGGTATCGTGAAATACGCTAACTCGGGCAGTGTGCGTTTGGCGGGATTGATTTGTAACTCGCGTGAAACAGCGCGTGAAGATGAGTTAATTTCAGCGTTGGCTGCAAAAATCGGTACAACAATGATCCACTTCGTACCGCGTGATAACGTTGTACAACGCGCGGAAATTCGCCGTATGACCGTTATCGAATATGAACCGAATGCCAAACAAGCCGATGAATACCGCCAGCTGGCGACCAAGATTCGCGATAACAAGAACTTCATTATTCCTACTCCCATCACGATGGATGAACTGGAAGAATTGATGATGGAATTCGGCATTATTGATGAAGTTGACGAAGCGATCGTTGGCAAGACCGCAGCTGCAGAAGCAGTCGCTTAACAACTGAACTATCGTAGGGTGGGCTTCGTAAACCCAGTCCATCCTGCGTTTCCATCCTAAAACCTGTCTGTTGGGAGATTACCCACGGCATAAGTAGGAGAAAATTATGGCTGCTCTAACAAAAGAAGAGACCGAAGCGCTTATTCAGGAAGTGCTGGAAGTCTATCCGGAACAAGCAAGGAAAGATCGTGCTAAACATTTGGCAGTTAACGATCAGTCACTTGAAAAATCAAACAAATGCATTACTTCGAACCGTAAATCCCAGCCCGGCGTGATGACCATCCGTGGTTGTGCTTACGCAGGTTCCAAGGGTGTGGTTTGGGGACCGATCAAGGATATGATCCATATCTCCCATGGCCCGGTGGGCTGTGGCCAATATTCGCGCGCAGGCCGTCGTAACTATTATGTCGGTACAACTGGCGTCAACACGTTTGGCACGATGAACTTTACGTCTGATTTTCAGGAGAAAGACATTGTTTTCGGCGGCGATAAAAAGCTCGCCAAAATCATGCATGAAATCGAAGAACTGTTCCCGCTGAATAAAGGTATCAGTATTCAATCAGAATGTCCGATCGGATTGATAGGCGATGACATCGAAGCGGTTGCCAAAAAAGCCAACAAGGAAATCAATAAACCTGTCGTGCCGGTTCGTTGCGAAGGCTTTCGCGGCGTATCACAATCGTTAGGCCATCATATCGCCAATGACGCCATTCGGGACTGGGTACTGGAAAATCGTGATGGTGACGACACCTTCCCAACCACGCCTTATGATGTCGCTGTTATCGGTGACTACAACATCGGTGGTGATGCCTGGGCTTCACGGACTTTGCTGGAAGAAATGGGCTTACGGGTTGTCGCGCAGTGGTCGGGTGACGGCACCATAGCCGAAATGGAAAAAACTCCCAAGGTCAAGCTGAATTTGATCCATTGCTACCGTTCGATGAACTACATTGCCCGGCACATGGAAGAAAAATACAAGATTCCCTGGATTGAATACAACTTCTTTGGTCCTACCAAAATCGCCGAATCCTTGCGCAAAATTGCCGCCTTATTCGACGAAACAATTCAGGCTGGCGCTGAAAAAGTCATTGCGAAATATCAGGCCGAATACGATGCCGTAATCGCGAAATACAAACCGCGTCTGCAAGGCAAGCGCGTCATGCTCTATGTCGGCGGCTTGCGTCCGCGTCATGTGATCGGTGCCTATGAAGATCTGGGTATGGAAGTGGTCGGTACCGGGTATGAATTTGGTCATAACGATGACTACGACCGTACCATCAAGGAAATGGGAAATGCGACGTTGATTTATGACGACGTAACGGGCTATGAATTTGAAGAATTCGTCAAGAAAGTTCAGCCAGATCTAATTGGTTCAGGCATAAAGGAAAAATACATTTTCCAAAAAATGGGAATTCCTTTCCGGCAAATGCACTCCTGGGATTACTCCGGCCCTTATCATGGTTATGACGGCTTCGCCATCTTTGCCCGCGATATGGACATGACCTTGAATAACCCCTGCTGGAAGCAAGTGAAAGTGCCGTGGAAAACAGATGGAAGTTCCAAGGTAGCGGTTGCTGCAAGCGCTTGATCCAGAGATTTAAGTGTGCATTTATGCCTGAGAGGATATTGCCACCATAATTTTGCGAAACATTTAAAACGGTACGCAAAACCCTTTTCAGGAAGTGTGCGTACCTTACCAGTTCTCAACATGTCGTCCACAGATTAGTGGCGCGTAGGAGATTATCATGAGTCAAGAAGTCGATAACATTCAACCCAGCTATCCTTTATTTCGCAATGATGAATACAAGGAAAGCCTGGCCAATAAACGTGAAGCCTATGAAGAGCGTCACCCGCAAGCAAAAATTGATGAAGTCTTTCAATGGACAACGACTAAAGAGTATCAGGACATCAACTTTAACCGCGAAGCATTAACGGTAAACCCGGCTAAAGCTTGCCAACCCTTGGGTGCGGTACTGTGTGCACTGGGCTTTGAAAAAACCATGCCGTATGTGCATGGCTCACAAGGTTGTGTCGCTTATTTTCGTACCTATTTTAACCGCCATTTTAAAGAGCCTGTCGCCTGTGTATCGGATTCCATGACCGAAGATGCCGCAGTTTTCGGTGGTCAGAAAAACATGATGGCTGGCCTGGAAAACGCCAAGGCTTTGTACAAACCGGACATCATTGCTGTTTCAACCACCTGTATGGCAGAAGTGATTGGTGATGACTTGAATGCCTTCATCAATAACACTAAAAAGGCGGGTCACATTGAACAGGATTTCCCAACACCTTTTGCCCATACGCCAAGCTTTGTCGGAAGTCATACGACCGGTTGGGATAATATGTTTGAAGGCATGGTTCGCTATTTTACCTTGAACCATATGGACGACAAGAAAGTCGGTTCCAATGGCAAGATCAATCTGGTGCCCGGATTTGAAACCTATTTGGGTAACTACCGCGTCATGCACCGCATGATGAAAGAAATGGGTGTTGACTATTCACTGTTAAGCGATCCTTCTGAAGTCCTGGATACACCCGCTGATGGTACCTTCCGGATGTATGCCGGTGGCACGACCCAGGCAGAACTGAAGGACTCACCGAATGCGATTGATACCTTATTGCTGCAACCCTGGCAGTTGGAAAAGACCAAAAAGTTTGTTCAAACCATCTGGCATCAACCGGCTACCGCGATCAATATTCCCATGGGTCTGCAATGGACTGATGAATTCCTGATGAAAGTCTCAGAATTAACCGGCAAACCGATTCCTGCATCGCTGGAACTGGAACGCGGTCGCCTGGTTGACATGATGACGGATTCGCACACCTGGTTACACGGTAAAAAGTTTTCGTTGTACGGTGATGCGGATTTTGTCATGGGCATGACCAAGTTCCTGTTGGAAATGGGCGCTGAACCGACAGATGTTCTGTGTAATCATGCCAATAAGCGCTGGTTGAAGGCGATGGATAAAATGCTCAAGGATTCACCCTATGGTCAAAAATCCGTAGTCCATATCGGCAGGGATTTATGGCATTTCCGGTCTTTGGTGTTCACCAACAAGCCCGACTTCATGATTGGCAATTCGTATGGCAAGTTCATTCAGCGTGATACCTTTTATAAAGGTGAAGAATTTGAAGTGCCTTTAATCCGCATCGGTTTCCCAATCTTTGACAGGCATCATCTGCACAGAATGACAACACTCGGTTACGAAGGCGCTATCTACATGCTGACAACCCTGGTGAATGCCGTGCTGGAACAATTGGATAAGGAAACCAAAGGTATGGGAACAACGGACTATAACTACGATTTGATTCGTTAACAAAATCCCCTAACCCCCCTTTGAAAAAGGGGGGTTAGGGGGGATTTATCAATGCGTGTAAACGGAGAAGTCAATGCCTAGTGTCATGTTGAAAAAGAATGCTGAAGGCAAATTAGTCTTCTATGTACCCAAAAAGGATTTGGAAGAAGTCGCCGAGTCAATTGAATTCGATACGCCGGATAAATGGGGCGGCGAGGTTCTTCTCAGCGACGGATCAAAATACTATTTCGATCCCGTCAATGCACAACCTGATTTTCCGGTTACCTTACGCGCAAAACGTTTAGATTCAGGAGAATGATCATGGCTCTTTATATTGTTGAAGCAGACTGTATTTCATGTGGCGACTGCGAACCGGTATGTCCGACCAACTCGATTACCGAGGGTGCCATTGTTTTTAAAATCGACAAAAAAACCTGCACCGAATGTGAAGGCGATTTTGACGTTCCGCAGTGTGTCAAGGTGTGCCCGATTGATAATTGTATATTGCCATTGACGGCATAAAGTTATGGCGGGCCAGAACGCACTATCAAGAGAACTGGCTTTACGTATCGGGTTAGCTGCTAGGGCTTTACCCGATACCGATGCCAAAAGCCTGTTTCAGGTTCTGATTGACTGCGTGTCACTTCCGATAACCGAAAAGAAACTTATCGGGATTACGCCGCAGTCATTTAAAGAAGCCCTGGGTGGCTATTTGTCAGCGATGGATGAGTCGTCCGTTCAAGCGGCGCTGCACATCCTCAAGCAACCAGTTGAGACGCCTGGAACTATAAAACAGTCGCTACAGGACTACACTGAAGGCGATATGCCAAGGTCAGTACGCATCGCTTGTGCAAGCAACGACGGTATCAATGTAGATGGTCATTTTGGTTCCTGTAGTCATTTTTTGATTTATCAGGTGTCAGCCGATGAGGCACGCTTAATCGATATGCGCGACACAGTCACGCCGGCTGGTTTGGATGTGGAAGATAAAAACTTGTATCGGGCTAGGCTTATTCAGGATTGCCAGGTTATTTATATGGCGTCTGTTGGTGGGCCGGCAGCGGCAAAAATTGTCAAGCTGGGTATACATCCTATCAAACTCACCAGCATTGACCCGATAGCCGAAGTGATTACACAGTTGCAATCTGTGATAGACTGCGCGCCGCCACCTTGGCTGGCCAAGGTTATGGGCATTGAAGCGAGCAATCGGTTTCGATTTGAATGGGAAGCGCAAGGATGATCACTTCAGAACAGGCGCAGGAAATAGCGGCGAAAATTGTAGTGCTCGGTGTCGATGAAACCACGGTTTCGGCCCTGAGACAGCAATATCAACCCATCCATTTCACCTATTGCATGGATGACGATCTGCCCAATAATACGCCGGTCATCGAGAATAAAGCCTTCAATCTTTATTTAATTGATGGTCGAGAGCATTGTTTGTGTCTGACCAATGATTTTGCGGTTGCGACAGGCATCGTTGTTGCAGAAATTATCGCCGACTAAGCGGGACAGTTCAGATGTCTGGTCATGAAAGCCCGGTAAGTATTCCAGTCGCCAATTGCAGCTTATGTCCGTTTCGAGGCAAAACTCTGTTGACGGGGCGCTGTATGCCGGGCGATACCTGTGTGTTCGTAGAAAGTGGTCGGCAGATTGACCGTTTTTTTCGGGTTAATCCTGCCTACGCAGAACGCTATCTGCATGATAATTTTTGGGAAAGGCGTGCTATTGCCGTGCGCTACGCGCCACAGAAACTATTGGCTGAGTTGATTCAGGATGACGATGAAGTGGTCAGACGCGCAGTCGCCTATCGAATTCCAATTGCGCAACTCAATGCGTTCATAAATGATCCCGATCGGGAAGTACGCATGACGGTGGCTGATCGTATCGCTTTAGACGATTTGGAAAAATTGGTCAACGATCCCGATTACATCGTCCGACTGACCGTTGCCAGGCGCTTATCACCCGGTCGTTTGTTCCGTCTGATTCGGGATCCGGATTCCGAAGTCCGTAAAGTAGTCGCAGAACGTTTACCGGAAGTGAGCTTGGGCTTGATGGCGCAGGACGAGGCGCCGGAAGTCCGACGAATGGTTGCTGAACGCATGAGTGCATCGGATGCCATTATATTACTTAACGATCCTGACTGGGTGGTGCGCTACACGGCAGTTCAACGCGTAAAATCGGAAGCGTTATCAGGGTTGATCAATGATCCTGCTCCCGATGTTAGGGAAGCTGTTTTGAAACGTTTGGGCTATGACAAAAAATAACGTCCAGATACAGTTAGAGACAATTGTTCCTTTCATTCGGAGCTCTTCGTCTACGCTCAGGAGAGTCTTGTCGAAAGAGGGATGGAAAAATCCGCTCATACCGAGGCAAGTCTTTCATGCCTTTCGGCACCGCCCAGGACAGGCGTCGATAAACCCTGCACGAACGGCTTGCCGGGACAATACGAGTGTCAGTAAGTCGTTGTTTTCCGCAGCTCAAGCTTCTCAGGCTTACGAGTCGACGGACTGTGTAAAACAGGAAATATAACTATGGCAAATCAACCCTTCCAGTTGAATGGACAACAACTTGCAACCCTGTGCAAACAAACTCTGCCAGGGCAGAGCGATGAACTGTTGCTATTGAAATTACAAGCGTTTAACCCAGACTATCCTATCCGGTTGGCCAAAACCGGTGATGAGTGGTATCGATTGGGCGGTATTGTCGATACAAAGGGCAATCGTATTGCACAAGATCTGGTGGAATGGACGGAAAGAACCTATATCGAGTGCGGACGAAATCTGCAGACCCTCATTGAGCATGCGCGCAACAGAAAACTGATTGCCACCAGGCAAACCGGGAATACTCTGCACATTGTGGTGCAAATTGGTCAACTGGCAGAGCAATTCATCCAGATCGATATTGACAAAACCCATGAAATGGCTGATCGACTCCTGGTTAGCGATGATGAACCACCCGACGATCTGGAAGAGTTCATTGATCCATTGAATCCGGATTGTCTTGATGCATTCAGCATTGGTGCGCCACGCTATCACTATCGGCGAAAGACAGATGTGTCGATCTTTATGGACGAAATCAACAAGCACCATATTGAAGAACATCCTGTTCAGCGATTTATGGATGACTGGAACAGAAGCAGTGCCAGGCAAAAAACCTTCTTGTCAGAGGACTGGATTGTTCGACCCTTTCGAAATACGGGTCGATTTGGTGAACAAATAATCAACGTCGAACTGGTCAATACCCAGACCAAGCATGTACCGAATTTCGAAGAAATTAACAATAAAAAAGGGGTTTCATTACATAACCTGCTGACCCGTTTTGATCGCCAGGCAGGGTATCCATTTGCCTGGTTTTTTTATATGGTAAAAGGCAAGCTGGTCCCACCACAATGCGGTGTCGCCGTGTTCAAGGATATCAGCGGGGAGTTTTCGTATTTACCTGAACGCGATGTTGCCGTGCTTAAAGATTGGGTCAACACCCCTTATAGCGTGTAGCAATCACGCCATTTTTTCATTAACCAAAGGAGTCAAACACGATGTCAATTGCACAAATAAAAGCCTTCTCAGAACAGGCAAAAACAGACCTTGAATTAAAAGAGAAGCTGTTAGCGGTTCAAAAAATAAGAGAATTGATTGCACTGGGCAAGGAATATAATTTTGAACTGGATGAGGTAGAGCTTTACCCGCCCAATGAACCTCAATTTGTTGAGGAACAACTGTCTGAAAGAATGGCCAAGGCCTTACTCAGAGTTTAAAGTTTTCCGAGGCTGTCATTGCCCCAGTTGTTCATCCCGAATAGGAGTACAAAACCACTGGGGACAATGTCAATACTGTTGGCTAAACACTCTCACCATTCACTCTTGGGATACAGCTAATAATTACTTCCCTGATGATTTGGGAAAATGCAGGAGCGGCGCCCTCGCCGCGATTGATCATCCAGGATGCACTGTTCGCGGAGAGGGAGCCTCTCCTTCAAAGATTTTAGGCTACTGAGCTTTTTCGGAAAATTATTTTTTACCATATCCTTAGATAATCTCAAGGCCAATCGAGTGATCATATGTTGTTGAAATTTTCATTGTTCGTGTTGAAGTTGCCGAGGCATAAACAGTTTCAATCAACAGCAATAGGGGCGTGCGTAGGTAATCAAACGACACGTTTAAGTGGATTGCTTTGCAGAATGTACATTTTAAACACTGGTAAAAAATACCTAATTCTCTTTTTATCAACCCTTCTTTTACTGTGACGTCACTAAGTGCATTCGCCAATCACCGCCTGCTGCTTTACTACAAAGGCGACATCAGTGCGTTGACATTATTCGCCCAGCACAACACTGGCAGTGCCTGTTTTCCGAATCCGTTGCCGGTCTTATCCAGCACATTGGAAGCTGAAGAATTCGAAACCAGTAAAATTTCAACACATCCGGCCATGCTGGTCTGTAACATCAATCAACTGTTGCAACTGGACAATGACCTGTTGCGAGCAGAGCCTGGATTTAGTGAACAAGTCGATACGCCGAGTGGCATTATTACCGTGTACATGGCGCGCTTCATGGTGCTTGATCCGCCGCATAAACTCATGCAAAGCCGAGATTGCCGGATGCGGACATTGCCCGAACTGCGCGGTAGACCACCGGCAGAAATTGAATTGCTGCGCCGCGCCTATGTCAAGGTCATGGAATCCTGAGGTGTTCGAGTTCATGGACATGGATTTCTATGAGCCCTGTAAACAGGGCGTGTCGGAACCTTATATACCAGATGCCTTGGAATGCCAGCGTTGTGGACTGTGCATTAGTAGTTGTCCAACCTTCCGCCTGTTTCAGACAGATGAAGAAACCCCGCGCGGGCGTCTTCGCAGCATCAGCAAAATCCTGGTTGATAATGTACCGATCAATGCCGAAGAGCGCTTGCATTTGGATAATTGCCTGCAATGCCGCGCCTGCGAAACAGTTTGCCCCAGTCGTGTGGCATATGGAGACTTGTTCGATAAAGCGCAGGCACAGTCAAAGACTGTACCCAGCCGGTTAGCGAAACTGGCTTTCTGTCTAATTGAAAACAAGCGCTGGCGGAGCAGGTTAATGCCATTGCTGACTGTTTATCTGAAGTCGGGATTACAAAATTTCGTAAGGCGTAGCGGGTTTCTGAAAATGCTGAGACTGGCGGACGCCGAGGCCTTAGTGGCTAAACCGGCACTGCAAGCATTGGCTGAGTGCTATCCTATTCACGGTGCGATCCGTGGTCGTGTGGCGTTGTTCACCGGTTGTATCGCCGAACATTTTGACCGCGAGACCTTGGTGGCGGCGATCAAACTGCTCAATGCGATCGGCTTCGAGGTACAGGTACCGCCGCAACAGGGCTGCTGCGGAGCCATTCATCAGCACAATGGGCAGTCTGCCGAAAGTCTGATCAATAACAACATTAAGACCTTCAACGCGCTGGATGTCGATGCTGTGCTATTTGCTGCCAGCGGTTGCGGAGCCATGTTATCTGAATATCACCGGCACGATGGCGAAGCAGCACAATTGTTTCAGCAGCGTTTGCATGATCTCAACGATTTTTTGCTGAAACACTGGCCGGAGGATCTACAACTGAAAGCATCCAGGCTTAAAGTTGCAGTACATGAACCCTGCAGCCAGCGCAATGTACTCAAAAATCAACAAACCATCTATGCGTTATTGCAAAAAATCCCTGGTCTAAACGTTGTGGCTCTGCCTGACAACAACATCTGTTGTGGTGCGGGCGGCAGCTACATGCTGACGCACCCAGACCACGCCGCTCAGTTAAAGGCATTAAAACAGATAATCATCGTCGCTACGCTGGCTGATGTGGTCGTTAGCAGCAATTTCGGTTGTGCAGTCTTTCTTAACGCTGATGGGGGTAAGATCGAACATCCTTTAGTGCTGCTTGCCCGATATCTCAATGAGTAAAATACAGGTGTTTTAGCCGAGTCAGTCATTTGCCTGACAAATTTTCTGCCAGGCCGGATGCTGTTGCAGGATCGTCAATGCCGATTCCAGCAGCGCGAGACCGGGTTCGGTGCGGTGCCAGGTCGATGCGCCGGATGGATGAGGTAGCGGGATTGTTTCGGTGCGATGGCCGTGAAAGGTAACCGAGTGAAGTTTGCCGATGACTTCATCCAGTTTTTTTACCGGCAGCAACTGGCTGATGGCGAGTTTTCCAACTGGCAGGATCAGTTCGGGTTTAAGCAAGTCGATTTCTGCTTGCAGCCAATCCGTGCAGTTATTAATTTCGTCAGGACTGGGTACCCGGTCACCGCCCTTCGGGTTTTTACCTGGAAAACAGCGGCAGACCGCAGCCATGTAAACACGCTGCCGGAATGTCGTTTCATCCACGCCGATGCGTTCGAACCACTTGAACAGAGTTTTTCCGGCTGTCCAGGCAAAGGGTTTACCGTAACCGCCTTCTTTGTCTCCTGGGGCCTGGCCGATCAGCAAAATCGGCGAGAGTACAGGGCTTCCAGTCACAACCGGACCGATCATTGCCGGGCATCGGCTGCAACCAGCCAATGCGGCGCGGTGTTCGTGCATGATGTGTTCACGGAGAGACATAAGGAGCAATGAGTTTAAGGAAACATGAGAATGCCCCCTTTGAGGCATTGCCGTTGAGCTACGCCGTCCGTGGTGGGCTTGTCGAACCATAAACGACTTAGGATTCCGTTAAAAATAACTTCCCGAAATAGCAAAGTCGTGCGGCAATCCGTTCGTGCTGAGACTGTCGAAGTATGAACGAATTGCCGTTGCGGGGTGGAATTTTTCCGTCCGACCTTCGACAGGCTCAGGATGAACGGAAAACTTTTTTTGATGCCAGACCGGTAAGTTATTTTTTGCCATATCCTTAATGGTATTGCGGGTTTGGGTAATTCGACAACATTCACCCAGAAAATTTTAAAAATCAATGTCAATGCCAACCGGACAATGATCCGACCCGATAATGTTCGGCAGAATAAAAGCCTGTTTAACTTTATCCACCAACGCTTGGCTGGTCAACACATAATCGATCCGCCAGCCGATGTTTTTTGCACGCGCTCCGGCACGGTAACTCCACCAGCTGTAGGCGATGGTATCGGGATGAAAATGCCGGTAAGTATCGACCAGTCCGCTATCAAGAAAACGGCTGAAGCCGTCGATTTCAACCTGGGTATAGCCGGCCGACTTATTGTAATTCGGCTTCGGACGGGCAATGTCGATTTCACGGTGCGCGACATTAAAATCGCCGCAGGCGATAAGCGGCTTAAGACTTTGCAGTTGCAGACAATAGGCCAGAAATTCCTTATCCCAGTTTTTTCGATAATCCAGTCGAGCCAATGCCTCGCCCGAATTCGGCACATAGACATCCAGCAGAAAAAAATGCTCGAATTCAGCAACGATCACGCGGCCTTCCAGATCATGCTCGACAATGCCGATATCGTGGATGATTTGCAGCGGCTCCTGCCGGGATAGAATCGTTACGCCGGAATAGCCCTTGCGTTCGGCGCAATTGGAATAAATGTGGTAGCCGTCGATACCCTCAAGCGCCTTGTCAATCTGATCGGCCTGCGCTTTGGTTTCCTGCAACAGAATGCAGTCAGCATCTAGCTGCGCGAGGATGTCAGCAAAGCCTTTGCTTTGCACCGCGCGAATGCCATTAACATTCCAGGAAATGATTTTCATGTTTGATTCCGTTTGTTGCAAAAGACATTGCGTTTTTAACTGTGAAAAGGGTGTTGGCAGTTATTTTAACTATATGCTTGTTAGCCAACCAGACATTTTCGATTTTACTGTTGAGTATTAATCTATTTATTGATTCAGATCCGGCGAAACTTTATATGACCTTTCACCTCGAGCCTCATAACCAGAAAGTTATCAATCCTTGTTTGTGCGTACAAATGTGCATATAATTAGAATATGAAGATTGAATTCGATCCCGACAAAGCTGCTGCAAACCCATTGAATCACGAGGGTGTGACGTTTGATGAAGCTAAGGCTGTTCTGCTAGATCCTTACGCTTTGACGCGCGAGAATGGCGATGCAAACAATGAACATCGTTTTATTACGCTGGGCATGGGAGCAAAAGATCGTATTCTGATTGTGGTTTGGACGTTACGCGACGAAACTGTGCGTCTAATTTCTGCCTGGAAAGCCAACCAACCCCAAAGGAGACGTTATGAGCAACAATTCTGATCCCTTATTTGACCGTTATGCTGAAATGGATTTTAGCGATGCCAAACCTGTTTCTGAGATTCCAGCATTGGCGAAATTGCAAGCCGAACAGGGCGGCAAGTCGCGGATAACGATGCGCGTAGATAATGACACACTGGCGATTTTTAAAGCACGCGCTGAGATGAGCGGCGGCAATTATCAAACGTTGATGAACGAGGCATTGCGGCAGTTTGCTCAAGGTATAACGCTGGTCGATGTCGTACGGGAAACGATTCGAAAGGAATTGCATCAGGTTTGAACGATTGCAATTATTCGAGTGCAGTATTTAGGATAAGGTTTATAAATGGCAAAAGGAAGTACTTGTCTCTCTTGCTTGTGCGAACCTCACTACTTGATGCGCCAAATTGTTGGTCTTCTTTACGTCAGCGCCAACCTACAAAATATCCAACATACGGGATTGAAAACCACAGTTCAGCGTTTCGATAATGAGTAGTTGTGTGGCGAAACCATCCCATTGATTGGCTTGTTAAACACTTAGTTTTTATGCTTGTCTTCTGCTATGAAATTGTATCTTCTCTCAAGCTTTTCATATCTGTTTTTATAGTGCTCTGTAAATATCATCCAGTATTTAGCTTGCCTATTTAGTTCTTGCAAGTCGCTTATTCCTGATGTATCTATATACATTTCAAACGATTGTACAGCGTCTCTTACCAAAGAAGCATACTCTTCTAATATTTTTTTATCCTCAAAGTTTCTGTTTAAACGAAGAACTTTTTCATATTGTTCCTGACCAAACCCTTTGGCTTTTGCTGAAAACAGATGTAAAGTTTTATCTATTTCTGGTGGTCTAGTTCTAGACCAAATAAATTGGGCGATAATTATAAACATTACGGCATATAGAATTATTGATTCCGAGAACATTATTGCTCCTTTCACAAAACGTTAAAGCTAAGCTGGCGAGGACACCAAATCCGCCAAGCGAAAGATATGTCTTGCCACTTCACTGACTTTAGTCTGCTGTCTGCGCTTCGCTTGAGCGAGGGTTAGAACTCAATTCAAGCTGGCCTCTCGGTTAATGACGGGGCTGTCCATGTTTTCGGCTAGATTTGATGTGGTACAGAGAAACAAAATTAGTCCGGCCACGACAGTAATTGTGGCAACAACCATATAAAGCCAGTCAATCGTCGATGAAGCATTGAACGACGGCAACTGCACAGCAGCGAGAATTAGCCAGATCAATACTGTAAAGACAGCGACCCATTGGTTCACTCGCGATACGGACACCGGTGCGCCGCCTGCAAAGCCTCGCCCAGAGGGCTTGCCTTGAAGCACGGTTTTGTATAAAGGGCCACAGACGGCATTTTCGAGTAGATCGACGTGACGTTCCCAGTTCTCCTGCCAGAATTTGCTGCCTCGATTGACGCGAAACCATGCCAAGCTGAATACAAGCCCGATGCAGTCCAGAGTGAAGGCGTTGAAGGATTTGTGCTCAATGTGTTCTGCAGACAATACAGCGAAATAGCCCGCGAAGGCCGCCGCGATGAGGGCCCAAAAGTAAGCCGTTCTTTGCCAATAGAGCGAGATTTCGAACTTTCGTGTATCAAGTGCGAGCTCGAGTGCAACCTTCGCTTTATCTTCGGCGAATGCGGACTCGTATTCGGTGCGCGAGTTGATCATGCGTAAGTCCTGTGAGGCCTAACAAATGAAAATATAGTTTCGGTCTAGAATCCTTGATTACCAAGTTCTAGGCATTAAGGTGCTAATTGTATCAGAGTTCTAACTGTATCTCTCCCGAGATTTGTTGATATACGGTTTCGTTTTATCGTCTCGGCTGTCGGTTGTGTAACATAAACCAGTCGACCAAATAGATTAATCCCGTATGTTGGTTTTTTTGTAAGTTGGCGCTGACGTAAGGAAACCCAACATTTGACGGGGCTTGTTGGACATTCTTACGTCATCTAAAAGAATTGTTTAAAATCAGTTCCCAACTCCGGCCGGATCATTTCAAGCTCTACTCATGAGTTAGGAAATTAACTCGCCTTTTGTATCTCCGCTAACGCTGCACGCACCAAAAAACAGGAGCGGGTCAAGTGATGCGTCTTGGCGTAGTCATCGATGCTGTGCACCAAATTTTCCGGCAAAGAAATATTGATTCGAACCGGCTTGGTTGATAACCGTGAAACATCGACATCGACTAGCAGCCATGCTCCGCCTTCATATTCCGGGCTGGACATCAATTTTTCAAGCGAAGTCGGTAACGGAATATCCATATCCTCTCCTTCGCAATACAATTCAATCGCTCCCTGAACTTTGACCGGTAACAAATCCCAATCATCTGCTGCCGAAAAACAGCCCGGAAAATCAGGAATCGTCACGCAATGAGAGTGATGGCCATCTCCCACATGCACGTATACGGAATATAACATTATTTCCACTCCCAACCGGCTTGCCGGTAAATATTTATCAATGTGCCTAAGGCCAGGTCTTTACGTGGATGCGGCACGACCATATGACCTTGCTTATCCGGATGCTTGAATTTGATAGGGTTGCCTTTACAACCTACATTTATTCAGCCTTCATCTGTTAACCGCTTAATCACGCCTTTGCTATTCATACACTAATTACACACAAAAATACACAACGCTCAGGCGTTTGTTGAGCTGTTTGTTATATCCATCCGCTTTGTCAGCTTTCCTACAAGATTAAGCCGAACAAACATTAATAATTTCAGTAATATACAAAATTGCGCAATGGTTGCTTTATCAAAAGTAAAGACAGCCATTGGTCAATCCCATGAAATCAACAAAAGACATTGCTGCGTTACTGGATGAACCTGCTTGTGAGCATAACAAAAAGGAAAAATCCGGCTGTGCCAAACCGAAACCCGGGGCATCGGCGGGTGGTTGCGCTTTTGATGGCGCACAGATTGCTCTGCTGCCGATTGAGGATGTCGCACATATTGTTCATGGCCCTATAGCCTGCGCAGGCAGTTCCTGGGATAACCGGGGTACGCGTTCGTCCGGAGCGGATTTATACCGCATCGGTATGACGACCGATTTAACTGAGCAGGACATTGTGATGGGACGCGCGGAAAAGCGTTTGTTCCACGCCATCAATAATCATAGGGTCAGGTCTTTCAGTAACACATTATGAGATAGATAAAACCATACATTAATACAAGCCCTCATGTTTGTAAACGCTGTTGTTTTTGAGTACGACGCTCAGCAAAAAAGCGCGCGAAATCTACCGCCTGATTGACTCTTTCCACCATTCCATTTACCTTTCCCACTACTTTGAGCACTATTCGTCAGGTAGCTTTCCATGTCCAACTCGCTTACTTACCCATCCGACGGCATTTTTCATCACTTTATCTCCACGCCGCTAGATACGCTTCTGGCGGAATACCAAGCTGTCAATCCTGAAGACAACGTTCTGGCCCTGTTTCACCGTTGTGCGGCAGAAGTTCCCGCTTACCGCAGATTTCTGGAATCACGCGGCGTAAATCCTGCGGAGATCACCTCTTTCCCGGTATTCCGGGAATTACTGCTGATGAGCAAGGCCAATTATATGCAGGCTTATCCGTTACCGGAACGCTGTCAGGGTGGTAGTCTTAGGGGGTTCGATCGGGTGGCAGTGTCTTCCGGTTCCACTGGGCAGCCGACTTTCTGGCCACGCTCGGTACAGCATGAACTGGAAATCGCAGTGCGGTTCGAGCAGGTGTTTTGCGACAGTTTCCGCGCCCAAGAGCGCAGCACGTTGGCTGTTGTATGCTTTGCGTTGGGCAACTGGGTAGGCGGCTTGTATACGACGTCTTGTTGCTGGCATCTGGCTCGCAAGGGTTATCCTCTAATGGTGGCGACACCCGGCAACAACAAAGCGGAAATTTTTCGGGTGATTCGCGAACTGGCGCCGCAATTTGAGCAAACGGTACTGCTGGGCTATCCGCCTTTTGTCAAAGATGTGATTGACGCGGGTGCTGCCGAAGGTATCGATTGGGCGCGTTTTAGCCCCAAGCTGGTTTTTGCCGGCGAAGTGTTCAGCGAGGAGTGGCGCAGCTTGCTCGGGCAGCGCATCGGTTCTGGCTCGCCGTGTTTTGATTCGGCATCGCTCTACGGTACGGCTGACGGTGGCGTACTCGGTAACGAAACGCCGTTCAGCATCGCTATTCGCCGCTGGCTGGCCAATCATCCGGATGCGGCAAAAAGTCTATTTGGTGAATCGCGATTACCCACACTGGTGCAATACGATCCAGTCAGCCGTTTCTTCGAAACGAATGAAGGCACGTTGGTGGTTTCCGGAGAAAACGCAGTACCTTTGGTACGTTATCACATTGCCGACAAGGGCGGTGTACTGAGTTTTGATGAGATGTGGCATTTTCTAAAGCAGCAGGGGGTCGAAACGATCAACGATCTTGGCTTAAATGACGACTTTCAACCGCGTAATTTGCCTTTTGTTTATGTATTCGGACGGGCTGATTTCACTGTGTCTTATTACGGCGCCAATATTTATCCGGAAAACGTGACAGTCGGGCTGGAACAGCCGGCTTTTATGGCTTGGCTAAGCGGTAAATTCGTGCTTGAAATCCAAGAAGCTGTAAACGGTGACAACTATCTGCATATTGCCGTGGAATTATTGCCCGGTATCGAGCCTGAGGTAACGCTGGCCCCCGTAATAGCCGAATCCATCCGCGCACAATTGTTACGTTTGAATAGCGAATTCACAAACTACGTGCCAGCGGAACGGCAATTACCCCAAATTACCTTACATTCATTTGCCGATGCCGACTATTTTCCAACAGGGGTGAAACATCGGTATACGCGAAGGTGAGCGAACAAAAGACGGCTTGTTGTGAAGTCAGCTTTAATTCGTTGTCCAGGTTAATCCTGCTGCAAGCGTAAGTTTGTTCCATCCAGGCAAGGATTTTGTAAGCTTTCTTACAAGCCGATTGCTATGAAATCATTTATGTATCAGTAATATACGAAATGGCACAATGGTTGCTATGTATGTTTTAAAGCAACCATAGGTCAAGGCCATGAAATCAACAAAAGACATTGCGGCGTTACTGGATGAGCCTGCTTGTGAACACAACAAAAAGGAAAAATCCGGTTGTGCCAAGCCTAAACCGGGCGCATCGGCAGGAGGTTGTGCTTTTGATGGTGCCCAGATTGCCTTGTTGCCGATTGCGGACGTCGCACATATCGTGCACGGCCCCATAGCCTGTGCCGGTAGTTCCTGGGATAACCGGGGGACGCGATCGTCCGGTGCTGATTTATACCGTATCGGCATGACCACAGATTTGACCGAACAGGACATTGTCATGGGCCGTGCTGAAAAACGTCTGTTTCATGCGATCAAACAGGCCATTGATACTTATCATCCTCCCGCTGTATTTATATATAACACCTGTGTACCCGCATTGATTGGCGATGATATAAAAGCGGTTTGCAAGTCTGCCGAAGAGCGCTGGGGTGTTCCGGTTGTACCGATCGATAGCGCCGGATTTTATGGCACCAAAAATCTGGGTAACCGGATTGCCGGCGATGCGATGGTTGATTATGTCATCGGTACTCGTGATCCCGATCCATTACCTGCGACTATAAAAACCAACAGCAAAGTCCATGACGTTAACTTGATTGGTGAATACAACATAGCGGGTGAATTCTGGCATGTGTTGCCGCTACTGGATGAACTGGGTTTGCGCGTTTTATGCACACTGTCTGGTGACGCCCGCTTTCGTGAAGTTCAGACCATGCACAAAGCCGAAGTCAACATGATGGTGTGCTCGAAAGCCATGGTTAATGTCGCGCGAAAGCTACAGAAAAACTATGGGACACCCTGGTTCGAAGGCAGTTTTTACGGCATTACCGATACCAGCCAAGCCCTGCGGGACTTCGCTAAATCACTCAATGACGTGGATTTAACAACACGGACAGAAGCCTTAATTTTGCGCGAAGAAACTCGCGTTAGAAAGGAACTGGAGCCCTGGAAGGTGCGGCTGAAAAATAAACGTGTATTGCTATTCACCGGCGGGGTAAAGAGCTGGTCGGTGATTTCTGCTTTGCAGGATCTGGGTATGGTGGTGGTTGCTACCGGCACTAAGAAATCCACTGAAGAAGATAAGGCCAGAATTCGTGAGTTGATGGGTGAGGATACCGTGATGATCGACGATGGCAGCCCCAGAGCGTTATTGAAAATCGTTCATGATTATAAAGCCGATATTCTGATTGCTGGCGGCCGCAATATGTACACGGCGTTGAAAGCCAAAATTCCGTTTTTGGATATCAATCAGGAACGTGAATTCGGTTATGAGGGCTATCAAGGTATGCTGGAACTGGTGCGCCAACTCGCATTGACCATTGAAAGTCCGGTATGGAAATCTGTGCGAGCGCCTGCACCCTGGAAAGTTTCTGCCGATACCGCATCTTTTGAAGGTCAATCGATAAGAGCAGAGGTGGCAAATGGCTGATATTTTGAAAAGAAATAAAGCCCTTTCGGTTAATCCACTGAAAGCCAGTCAGCCAATTGGGGGTTCTTTAGCGACGCTGGGCTTTAACCGGGCCATGCCGATGCTGCATGGTTCTCAAGGCTGTACGGCCTTTGCCAAAGTGTTTTTTGTGCGACATTTCAGAGAACCCATTCCATTGCAAAGTACGGCAATGGATCAGGGCAGTTCAGTAATGGGTGCCGATGAGAATGTCCGCGAAGGCATAAAAACCATAGCCGCCAAATCTCGGCCGACACTGATCACTATTCTGACAACCGGTCTTGCCGAGACGCAGGGCTGCGATGTGCAGCGCAATGTCAGGGAGTTTCGGGAAGCCAATCCGGAATTTGCCGATGTCGCTGTCGTGGCAGTCAATACCCCTGACTTTACCGGCAGTGTCGAAACAGGTTACGCAGCGACGCTCACCGAAATTATCCGTGCCGTGGTGCCTTATGCCAAAGAGGCGGGGACTTATCCGGGCAAGAGGAAACGCCAGGTAAATGTATTGGTCAGTTATATGCTGACACCGGGTGATCTGGAAGCCCTGCGCGATATCCTTGAACAGTTCCAGCTCAGACCGGTTTTCGTACCTGATTTATCCGACTCCCTGGACGGCTGCCTCACGGATGAAGATTTTAGTCCGGTGACGATTGGCGGCACTCTCCTGTCAGAGATGGCAACACTAGGTGACTCGCTGGCCACAGTGGTTATAGGCCCTTCGTTAATCAAAGCGGCAGAATTGCTGGCTGAAAAAACGGGTGTTCCCAATCATTTTCTGGATCATCTTTATGGCTTAAAAGCCAATGACGCGTTGATTTCAGTACTCGCTGCCATTAGCGGTCAAGTCGTACCTGAGCGCATTGAACGTCAGCGTGCCCAGTTACAGGATGCCATGCTGGACACCCATTTCATGCTGGGTCAATTGCGTATTGCCATCGCAGCTGATGCGGATTTGTTGAATGCGTTTGTTGATCTGGTTCAGGAGATGGGGGGTGATGTTGTTGCTGCAGTTACCTCCTGCAATGTGCCGCTGTTGACACGTATCCCTGTCGACAGCATCAAAATTGGCGACCTGGAAGACATGGAATTAATCGGTAAGGCCAACAAAGTGCAACTGGTCATTGGTAATTCCCACGCGACTGATACCGCAGAACGTTTGGGCGTACCCATTTTGCGGGCTGGATTTCCGTTGTACGACATCATTGGCGGCTATCAGCTTACCAGGATAGGTTATCGCGGTACCCGGCAAACCCTGTTTGACCTAGCCAATCTGGTCATCAACTTTTCGCATGAAGAAATACCGGTTTACCGCTCCGTGTATGCCCAAAAACCGGCAACCGAACTTACCGATTATCCGCTGTCATGTCATTAACCCGACGCATGCATGTCGTGCAAAGCACTGAAGAGAACCTGTTTATGAATACTGCGCTAAAAATTGCATTTGCAACCACCGATATGGAAACAGTCAATCAACATTTTGGTTCATCGAAATCTTTTGCAGTCTATGCCGTGAACATTGACGAATCGCACTTGCTGGAAGCAGCGCAATTTGGTGAGCTGAGTCAGGATGGTAATGAAGATAAATTATCCGTGAAGATTGATTTACTCAACGGTTGTGCTGCTGTCTATTGTCAGGCTATTGGCGGATCAGCCATTAATCAGCTCATTGCACAGAACATACAGCCGGTGAAAGTGCATGAAGGTAGCAAGATTAAAGATTTGATTGCCGATTTGCAAAATGAAATTAAAGCCGGACCCTCCAGCTGGTTGGCAAAAGCCATCAACCAGCACAAGCCAGCCGATCCCGATCGATTTAAAAAAATGGAAGATGAAGGCTGGGATGAATAGTTTGTAAGTTGGGTTAGCGCAGCGTAACCCAATGTTATTTTGAGCAATGATTGTTGGGTTACGCTGCGCTAACCCAATTCGCCCTCAGGAGCTACCGCATGTCCACAGCTACATTAGTTATCCCAGAAAACGATACCCATTTAGGTTCCGATATTGTCAAAGATTTGATTAAACAATTACGTGCGATTGATGCTTACGATACCTATGCCGGTTGGTCGGAAGCAAAAATCATTGATCCCATCGTGTTAACCAAGGAACGAAAAAAAAACATTCCGGTGATTGGCGATCCTGATGAAATCACCATTGCCCGTCTAAAAGCCTATTACAACTCATTGGCAACACTGATTGAGAAAAAATCAGGTTTGATGGCGGCACCTATGGTGCATCTGAGTCATGAAGGCTTTGGTCGTGCACTCATCCTGGTCGGCAAATTGGTCGTGGTCGATAAAATTTTGCGCGATACGCATCGGTTTGGCTTTTCAAGCCTGGAGGAACTCTGCGAGAAGAGTGACAAGGTTATCGATAGGGCTCTGTCCTTAATTGAAAAATACAATGCAGCAGCCACTGATTGAGGAATGCGCTTATGTCTGAAGAATTACGAAAACTGGAAAAAGAAGTCAAGAAGACCAAACGTCTGGCCAGCGAACAAGCCATGGTGTTACATGACTTGATTGAAGATCGCCTGCCCGATGGTTATGGAGAACTGATGGCAATAGCTCAAGCAACGTATGATGCCTGTAAAGCCTGGGATGAAGCCAACCAAAAACTGATAGCTGCGCAAACTGAAGCAGCCTGATCTGGAGAGCCTTCATGTCTGAATTTGTAACGGGCGTTACCTTTGGCGGGACGGTATGGACACCTTCCTATGTCACTGACATTAACCAAAAAACCTGTATCGGCTGTGGCCGGTGCTTTAAAGTTTGTCCGCGCGATGTTTTTGATCTGGTGGATAAAGCCGATGCTCTGGAGAGTGAAGACTTTGACGATGATTATGGCGACTTTGAAGACGATGACGATAACAGCATGGTCATGAGCATTAAAAATGGCCTTGACTGTATCGGCTGTGAAGCATGCTCCAAGGTGTGTCCAAAAGATTGTTTTACTCACGAACATAAACAAGCTGCCTAACCTGGAAGGAACACGATCATGCCAAGACCCTTAAAACATGTGTTCGTTTGCACGCAAAACCGTCCGCAAGGGCATCCCCGTGGATCCTGTGCCAGCTCAGGTTGCGCCGAAATCATGAATGAATTCATGAATGAAATACAGACGCGTAACCTGTTTGAAAAGATTGCCCTTACCAATACCGGTTGTATGGGGCCCTGCAACATGGGTCCCAGTGTTCTGGTTTATCCGGAAGGCATCATGTATGGCAAATTACAGAAGGATGATGTCAAGAAAATTATTGATCAACATCTATTGGGTGGTGTGCCTGTTACCGATTTAATGGTTCCGGCGGAAGTCTGGTAATGAGTATCGTGACGTTTGTAGAGGAACGGGTGCTATTCAGTCCGAACATACCTGTTGAAGTGAATAATCTTCTGCAAGCGGCGGTGGCTGCAAGTTCGATTGATCAAAACCAGGCAGAGAACCTGTTTTTACAGGCTCATCAACTTGATATCCATTGTTTGCAGACCTATTTCGCGCTGTATAAGTTTTATTTCTTCCAAAAACGTCTGGCCGATGCAGAAAGACTGGTTCTCGCGGCTCTGAAGGAATCGGCAAGGCAATCAGGTTTTCCTGGTGAATATCAGCTATTAAGCGAGAATCGTCAGCGCTGGAATTTATACGCCAATGAGTGTTCGCTGTTTTATTTATACAGCCTGAAAGCATTGGCCTTCATCAAGCTCAGGCAAGGCCGGGCGAGCGAGGCTGAGCATGTGTTGGCCCACTTGCGACTGCTGGATCCTGACGATCTTTCCGGTGCCTCGGTCATTATGGATTTGGCAGCAGGGGTCGAGGAGGACTAGTGGATTTATCCCTGCATATCGCTATAAAACGCCATCTGGGTGAAGTTATCTGCAACAGGCTTAGTGAAGAAATCAATAAATTAGGGTTTTCCCTTAAAGAAATAAAGCACTATCCCAGTTTCGATAACGCCAGTTTTATCCTGAATAAAGATCCATATACAGGGCAGCTTAACTTGACGTGTAATTGGTACGATCCAGCAAACAGACAGCCTGTCGGTAGTCTTCAGTTTAATAGCGATGGTACTTTTTATGCCGAATATGATGTGAGCAAAACCCATCCGATTAAATCAACATGGTTTGTGGAAAGTGTAACAGCCTGGGGTAGCGTTGAGCATATAAAGTCCGAACCCAGATTGCTTATGATGCCTACTGACTGATATGGAAAAGCCAGGGCGGATTTATGAACTGTTACTGGATTATGCCAGCAACAACACGTCAATAGATCAGATTAACATTGGTCTGGTATGGACGGTTTGTAAAGCACAAGGACTGGGATTGGCGATGAGTCCGGGGGTTCCCACCCGAACCTTGCCCTGGTCAGGAACTCTGGCAGGTAAAACAGTATCCGAACTGGCCGGGTGGGTTACGGACTGGGAGCCTTATAAGGCGACGGTTGCAATGGCGGCAATTAATAGCAGCCTTAACCGTTATGAATTACCCGCAGGTATTACGCTGCTGCCTACACCAGATAATGCCAATCTGGTTGTTTTCGAGCATTTTCTTCCTCGTTTATACGGTAAAAAAGTGGCTATTGTTGGACGTTATCCCGGTATTGAGCGATATACCGAGTTACTGGATCTCAGCATTCTGGAGCGGCAACCTGTCCATCACGATTTTCCCGATCCCGCTTGTGAGTTTATATTACCCGACGCCGACTGGGTATTTTTGACAGCCAGTTCGATTACCAATAAAACCTTCCCCCGGCTGGCCGAGCTGGCTCAGCATGCCACTACCGTATTGATGGGGCCGACCGTACCCTGGTTACCCGAACTGCACAATTTTGCGATTGACTACCTGGCAGGAATTGAAGTTGTCGATCCCGAAAAGCTCTACCAGACGGTGGCTGAAGGTGGTGGAGTGCGAATTTTTGACAACGCCGTGCGTTTTCGGATCGTTGAACTAACGCCCGCGAATAGCATGGAATGGTTGAAGAGTCGTATAGCTCAGGATTATATGGAGAGACAACGACTTAGCCGGGCAATGGAGCAGTGGTACAGCACGGGCAGGAAAGGCAGGTTTCCTGAGTTTGAACAGTTCAATCACGTCACAACCAGGCTTTCACGCATGGATAGCAGCTTTAAAAGCCTGTGGGATAGCCATTCAGCTTAAACCTGACGAGATCAGGGTATTGATTGTGTAGGGTTTCAGACAATGTTATACAAACACATTGTTATTGTTGGATGGCTGATTGGCATCATGACGGATAAATCCAATTTGTTATTTCTATATGATTGTTTTAAATATAAAAAATTCATCATCAAATAATGGCATAAAGCATGCTTATTCAATGTTGATCCCGAAATAATCGCCAGGCAGACATTGTGGAAACTGACTGAGCGAAACCCTGGGCAGATGTAAGAGCATATGTAAAAATTTATCTTGAGTAGCTAGGTACTTCAGCCAATTTATAAAGCCGTCGTTCCGGCATGACGATTCAGCTGAGATACCTTACAAATCAGGAAATTTATCGATCCAATACATGAGGAGAAAAAATGTTACTAGAAACATATCAAGCTAAAGGCTTATTAACGGTGACCCTGGTCAATGGTCAAACCAGTGATGCGGGTGTTTATGCTTATCGTGGCGACCTGGTACTAAAAGAAGGGACTCTGCGGGATGGCTCAACGACGGACCGTAAACCGCCGGAAGCACTCTTGATTCATTCAGCCTTGATCATTGAAAACGACAAAATCAAATTTATCAACGGATTGTTGCCTACACTCGATTTGCTGCCTGTTTTTGTTGAAAAATACAAAGCTGATATTGCAGAGGACTGCATCGCTATATTGTATGTGGAAAATATTGGTAAAGGTTTGCAGGTCGAGCTGGAAGGCGTCATCTATAAGCTCTTGCCCTTTAAATACGGCCTGGTGTGGAATGAATTGCTTGAAGAACTGTATATTGAAAAAAGCGAGTTAAAAAATCAATCGGCTGAAGATAAAGTCGCCATTGCCTATGCAGCTGCCAAAACCTATAAAACCAAATCGCCACTCGTAACCTTTGCTGAAGCAGAAGCAAATACAATTGTCGTCATTAAAGAAGCAGCTGTCGGAGCGATTTAACATTAATCAGATTGAGTGGTTTACATAACACTGATGAATAGTTATTTTGTTATTGGGGTTGCGTGGAACGGAACCTCCAAGCCAGCGCCACTTTCATCAACCTAAAAACGGTAGTTGAACATATCCAAATCCTGTTCACCCAGTGCATGTCGATGGGTAACGGGATTATGGGTTCTCTCCCGATGGGTTGGAGTAGGGGCAACAGTTCATGCTTCGACGCAGCCCAGCAAGAACGGCGTCCCTCACTTTCAACGGCCATTTTAACGATCAAGCATTGATTAGGAACCTATGAAACTGCAGATTGAGCGCAAATATGTGGAAGCAATGGTCAATGAATTTCCGGGGCTTTCGGTATTAAAAGATCAATTACGTTTTGGCAATAAGGCTGAAGTACCCTTCAAACAACTGTCCAATACCGAACTGAGTTTTCTGCAGATCCTCTACAAGCAGGCGGGTCATGAAATGCAGGGTCGCGCTGCGCAGTTGTCGACGTTGCAACAGGCGATGAACGATGACACAGTCAGGTTTGAGGAAGATGATCTGGAAATGCTGCTGCCAGCCGTCGCCCGATATCTGATCAATAACGCCATACGAGGTTGGTTATTTCAGGCCAATGTTGCTGGTAAACCGATGGCTTTTGTAGTTACCCGGCTTGATTTCACGCCGTCCGGCGAGGAAGAGACGGGACGCGTCACGCTGGAACTCAAAGCCAATGCCAAAGGCAAAGTGGCCATTTCAACCGTTACGATTCGTGCCCGGGACATCGTCAATAAAACGGTTACCGAAATTTTTATCGATAAGGGCTTTCTCAAAGAAACGCCGGAACTCATTAATACTTATGACAATGCCGCAGAGCGCTATTTTGAATGGTGCGGTCAGTCCGGTTCACAGTTTTGTGGCAAAGGCACCGGATTTTATGCAGAAGATCCCACAGCTTCGCATCGAAGCACGGACTGGGCCCGCAAGGATGTCGTGGTACTTTCCACAGAAGGTGGTGTTGCGCGTCTGGTCTGTGATGAAAGCATACTGAGCGAACGCGCATTAACGGCTGATGCCAAAGGCGACATTCTTGCCAAGTATTTACGCAAAGCCGCCAAAAGTAATCGTTATGATTGTAAAGTCGAGACTGAAGTTGAAGCATCGCAAACAGAAATCCCCAAAGGCTTGTTTACCGAACTGCCGGTCCACTGTTACCTGCTGATGTTTCATCTCGAATTGCATCATCATTTATGGGTGCATGTCAACGACCTCACGCCGTATCGTTATCAACCGGAATTAAAACAAAAATTGATTCTACGTGATGAACAGATCGATTTGATCGATATTTTGACGGCTGAAATGGACGTCCTGATGGATGATATTGTTGAAGGCAAGTCAGGTGGCACAACCGTCTTGTGTGCAGGCCCTGCCGGAGTGGGTAAAACCTTAACAGCCGAGGTCTATTCCGAAATCATCAAGCGCCCTTTGTATCGTGTGCATTCAGGTCAGTTGGGACTCAATGTTGGCGAAATGGAAAAAGCCCTAAAAGATGTGTTAACCCGGGCTCAGCGCTGGGGCGCTGTGATGTTGATCGACGAGGCTGACGTTTATATAAAACGACGCGACAACAATATCGCCATGAACGCTGTTGTTGGCGTATTTTTACGGGTACTGGAATATTTTAATGGTCTGCTGTTCCTGACGACCAATCGTGTCGATGACATTGACGAAGCAATAGTTTCCCGATGTATTGCATTAATAAAATATTATCCACCGGACAGCGATGCCCGGCGTCAAATTTGGCGGGTCATGATCGATCAATTCGAACTTGATATCGACACACCCTTAATGGATCAATTAGTTGTTAGCTTTCCTGAAGCGACGGGTCGTGACATCAAGGGACTTTCCAAACTGGTCGCCAAGTATTGTCAACACAAAAAAGTGTCTCCGTCGTTAGACGTATTCAAGCGTTGTTCAGTATTTCGTGGAATGGAGCTTGAGTCATGAGATATCGATTTGATGGCTAGTTTTTCTAATTATTTACCGCCCGGTTAAATCAGTCATTTTTCCGTTCGTGCTAGTCGAAGGATGATTGGATAATGTTTAAAGGTTCCCAATACTATGAAATATAAAACGATCTCCATAACCGATTCTCAAAAATTGATTGAAGAATCAAGCCCTCTGATTCTGGACTGTAGAGACGTAAAGGATTATCGAGCCGGGCATTTGGAAAATTCACTTCATGTTCATGAAGGCTTAAAAGAGTCGCTCGTTAAACGTGGCGATAGACAGCGGGCTTTATTGATTTATTGTTATTACGGCCATGCCAGCGAGCATCTTGCCGAGTTTTTCAGTGATTTTGGCTTTAAGCATGTTTACAGCCTGGAAGGCGGTTATTCCAGCTGGAAAGAACAGTGTCATACAGGAGATTGAGATGAATGCATTACCCCGTGAGCTCGCTTTACGCATCGCCCTGGCAACACGTATCTTGCCAGGTATAGATATTCCTCGATTGCTGGATATCCTGCATGAACGGGTAGGTACTCCACTGGACGATGAAAAATTAAAATCCATTACCGTCACTAATCTTAAAACGGGGCTGGGCAGCCTGGATGGTGAAGAAGATGGTGAAGATATCGGTATCGGCTTGGCTAATATCAAACTGGCTGTGCGTTACTTGTGGGGTGACGAAGAGGGTGACGAAGACTTGCCTGAAATAGCGCCGTACAAGGACGGTGACCTGCCTGACTCCATTCGCGTCGCCATCGGATCAAACAGCGGTGCCCTGATCAATGGCCATTTTGGCTCCTGCATCCGTTTCCTGGTTTATCAGCTATCCCAACAGGAATACCGACTGGTTGATATTCGTTCGACCATTGAAGCCGATAGCAGTGATGACCGGAATCTGTTTCGCGCTAATCTGATTAGGGACTGCCATGTTCTGTTTGTACAATCGATTGGCGGTCCGGCAGCGGCAAAAGTGATACGAGCCGATATCTATCCGATCAAGATTCCGGACGTAACGGAAGCGCTCGATCAATTGAAAGAATTTCAAAAAGTATTTGCTGCTCCACCACCCTGGTTTGCAAAGGCACTGGGCCGGTCAGCGGAAGAGCGAGTCAGATTTGCGCATGATGAGGTTTGTTAAGGGAACCTCTAAAAATTATTCGTTCATGCTTCGACAAGCTCAGCACGAACGCATAAGTAACTGATTTAACTAAGCACCCGTTCGCACTGAGCTTGTCGAAGTGCAATCTTTAGAGGTTCCCTTAACACCATGGTTCATTAGAAAACGGCTGAGTATGTGAAAGTGCTTTCCCCACAAAAATGTCTCGGATGCATCGAGATGTTAAAATCCAAATTTGATTCTGACATTGTCAGAAATAAGTTTAAAATTCGCTACTTCACAAAAACAGGAAAAGTTTACAGCTAGTTGACCGGCTCAGACGAGCCAATAATTGTCTATCGTGCAACAAATAATGAAACCCTATATACTCCTTCTGTCAGGCTGATAGTCAGTTAAATGATCAAGGGAAGGAGCGGGTTTTTAGACAAAAGTCGGCGACGCATAAATAAAACCTGGAAATCATATAATCATTTATGGGAACCGCTAAAGATTTGGGTTATCAACATGTTTTAATTAGCCACTAAAACAGCAGTATCGCCAAATTGTAAAAGCAAATTTTAGATACCCATGAGATCTGTTGTTTCATACCTCAGAAAATCACTTATTAAAACAGTTCATTATTTATGAAAATAGTACTCTATTTTATTTTTTCCATGATCTTGATTTTAATAAATCACACTGCCCTAGCTGAACAAGCCGTACACTGTACTAATCGCTCTTCTGGATCTCAAAAGAAATGTTTGGCAGTAAAGAAAGAAGTCAAAGGAAGCAAAAGAGTAAATAAAGCAGTAGCGCAGTCTCAAAAAAAAGAAACGTTTTCCCCGATTGCTCCTGCCATAAAAAGAAACTCGAAAAATAATTTAAGCAATAGCAAATCCTATGTATTACAACTATTGCAACAGTTAGCAGAACAAAGAGCAATTTCCAGTATTACTCCATTGTTGCACGATACCGAACCCTATGTGCGCGATGCTACTATAGAAGTATTAGGTCAATTAGGCGCAAAGGAAGCGATTCCCAGCATCATTCCTCTTTTGAAAGATACGAACAGCACTGTTCGCAATAAAGCAATAAAAGTATTAGTGCAATTCCGCGCAAAGGAAGCGATTCCCAGCATCATTCCTCTTTTTCAAGAAAAGGACAGTGATGTACGCATCAGAGCAATGGAAGCACTAGTGCAATTGGAAGCCAAGGAAGCGATTCCAACCATTATTCCTTTATTAAAAGATGATGAAAGCACTGTACGCATGGCTGCCATAAACACATTATCGGAATTGCGGGCAAACGAGGCTACCTCCGGCATTACAGAGCTTTTGAAGGATAACGATAGCAATATACGTATCCGAGCCATGGAAGCGCTAGGTTTGTTACAAGGAAAAGAGGCGCTTCCTGGAATTGTTTCTCTGTTACAAGACAAGGACGACAATGTGCGTTTGAGCGCGATAAAAGCACTACAGGATTTAGACGCAAAAGACGTGGTACCTCGCATTATTCTTCTTTTGCAGGACAGTAATGCAAAGATTCGTTCTACTGCAATTAGCCTGTTACGCAAGGTAAAGGCAAATGAAGCAATTCCCACTATTACCCTTCTTTTGCAAGATAGCATTCCTGACGTGCGTGGAAACGCAATAGCTGCACTAGAAGAACTACAGGAAGAAAATGCTGTTCCCGCTATCATCCCTCTTTTAAAGGATGGCACTGCCCCTGTGAGGCTTCAGGCGATGAATTCGATATTACGATTGCAAGAACAGGAATTAAGCCCTCATCTTGTTTCGCTGTTACATGATCATGACGACCGGATACAAATCCGGGCTATGGAATTATTGACGCAATTGCAAGATGAAAATGCCTTAATCCCAAAAAAAGAAGCTATTACTAATGTTTTGCCTTTTTTGCAAAACAACAATAAAAGCCTACGCCATACGGCAGTCACTACATTAAAGGAGTTGCAGGCAAAAGAAGCGATTCCCGGTATTATTCCTCTTTTGCAAGATAGCGATCAAGACGTACGACTTGCAGCGATAGAGGCAGTAGCAGAATTACAGGCAAAGAAAGCAATACCGGCGCTTGTCTTTTTTTTAAAAGATAAAGAACCCAAGATACGTATTGGCGCCATGAACGCCCTGATAGAATTACAAGGAAAGGAGGCAATCCCTAGTATCGCTCCTCTTTTAAAAGATGAAGTCATTGATGTAAGCAATGCAACGAAAGAAAGATTGTCACGGATACAGAATCCATTATTAACAGCGTTAATTAATAAAACTTTTATCGTGTTAATGGTGATATGTCCTATCCTGGCGTTTTTGCCGTTGTTTTTAACTGGTAAAAGGTTTTTTGTAAGCATTGTTTTTTTTATCGCCTCAATATTCTTTTTTCGTCTTTTAGCTGATATTTCGCCTTATTATCCGAAGTTTAAAGAAGGAGCCACGTTGGGAGAAATATACCAGGTGGTGGTTTTATTTGTTTTTGCGATTTCGATGTTTTTGAAATTTAGTTGGTATATCTTAGCAAATGCTTTTAAACGATCACCTGATAACGATAAGGAAAATATATTTGCGAAACTCAATTAAACATTTGATGAACTTGTGAAGGAATTGAGGGAACGACAGGTACTCAGACGATTAAGCCTTGAGTTTATACGATTCAAAATATCTCACACATAGTCTCATTGCCCACTTGGAGCCGCTATGCCATTCAGCTGAATGATATGCTCATGGTCAAGATTTCACGATACCAGATTAAATCGGAACCAATATCGCTGATGCCCGAAGTGCAGCCCAAGTCCCGGCAGCATTTTGGCATGGTATTTTTTCTGCAGCATTGTCTTTCCCAACAATTGTTGCCTGATTTATTAATCAGGGTTTACCTGGGCAGGCTTATTTAATTCAAGTAAAAAGCTCAACGCATTTTTCTCTTACTGAGGCTGGGGCATGGATAAAGTCTTTGCTTTCGACGCCGTCAAGTTTTTCTTTTTCCATTTCCCAGCGTTTTTTGAAGTAGTCGAGAAACAGCTCGGACATGTTCCAGTGATCGGATTCCAACAATTCTTGATTGCCGTGCTTTAGTTCCGATTCCCAATGCAGATAAGGCATTTTCGAAACCGGCTCGGTCAGATAAAAACTGTTATAAACCTCCACTTTTCTGGATTCCTTCCGAATAATGATAAACAGGGGAATGCTGGGCAGGCCATCATAGACAAACACACCTAAAGAGCCCGATATCGTGTCGTCTATGCGGCTAATGACGTCTTCAATCGATACCTTGAACAGCTTGGAATATTCATTAAATTCCTGTGGATTAAAACCGTTGGTTTCCTGGGCCCGTAATTCGCCGATTCGGCAATCAGCTTTTAAAATCAGCATTCTGAAATGTACGCCCGTTTTTATGGCATATTCCAGTTCACGCGATTTGTTTTTGAAACGAGGATCGAAGGTAACCAGCCAATAGACGTAATCCCCGGGCTTGAGTCCGTGCATGATTTGACTGAAATCAAATTCTTTATTTGTGATGCCCAAAAAGCCTCTTTTAACGGAATTCAGCAAAACGCTATCGACATACTTGCTCAGTGTCTCGCGTAAATTGATTTCGGCCTCTCTATGTTCCTCGGCTGCGATAAACCAGTGATGAAAATAGCCCGCAGAAACGATAACGGATACGAATAAGCCAAATTCCGAAATGATTTTGAATATCCATTCATGGTCTTGGTAGGCCGGATTATGTCCCAGGCCCTCAAAAAGCTTGTAAATGGTAAAACCGCCGAAAATCAGCACCAGCGCTAACAGCCATTTGAGTTTTTTGGTTGTGGTCATGACACGAGTCGCTTTTGGATAGGAGTGTTTCCAAGTATCCTCCTCCGCCAACAACTTGCCAATACCCTGGACAAAATCGTTTAGTAAATTCAGTTCGGAAAAAGTTAAGATGGCTAAATTGCCAAGCAGGGTAAGCAATGCGTAGCGATTTCAATACTCCAGTCCCAGATGAGTAATGGTAAATGATCTGTTTCCAGGGGCCTGTCGAGTTAGACCATCTTACCCAATTCGTTAAAGTAAATTTCTCGAACTTCATCATCTTCAGTGATGCACGCAAGTTGTAAAGCACCATTCTTGTAATAATGGTATTGATGTTCGGATTCAACTTCGCCATAAACAATTTTGTGGCATTGCAGCATCTTATCTTCAGAGTCAAAAATACCACGGTAATACGTGTTTCGGTTAACTAAGCCGGCCTCTGAAATTTCGTTGACTAGTTTTAAGGGTAATTTGATGCCGCTATAACTAACAAAATAACGGTATGCAAGCTTCTGTTCCGTAGTCATGACACTCACTCGGGGGATTAAGAAAACAGGTGTATGGAGATCGCTTCGATTATCTGATCCAGGGTCAGGTTTTCATGTTCGCCAACGCTATTATGCGCGGAAATGGGATATTTAAGATCAATTCCGTAACACCCATGATTCTGACCAAAGGTGTAAATATAGGCTGAAAGATCAGGGTTGTTAAGCGTGCATAGATCGACAGCTTGAAAGTGCAGTTCCTGTGTATTCAACGCCAGGGTATTTTCACCGTAACGATGGACCAGTTCCAGTAACAGCAGCTTCAGCGGAATGTCTTTTTCAATGGCCCAAACATTCATAGTGCTTCAACTTTCAAGCCTTTCTGACGACGACAGGTCGGTTTGAAGTCAGTAACAACAGATATTGCGCTTTGTTGATGAACCATAATGAAAGAATGAAACTTACCAGGGCGCTACCGGCTATCCATAATTCGTTGAATGGCTTATCTGCAAGCAGCATCCAGTCAGCAATGCCAGCACCGGTAAACAGAGCCATTAACGGCAATAAATACAGTAATAATGAAGCCTGGAGCAAGAGGCCTTCGTCGATAGCGACTATGACTTTATCACCGGTTTTAAGTTGGATGAAGCTATCTACGGGCACTGATTTCTTCTTAAGCACATGACCCAGAGTGTTGGCTGTACATGATGATTTTTGCTGGCAACCACCACAGGCACTGTTTGATTCGGCTTCAACCCAGACTTGATGATTTTCGATTTTCACGACGACTGCTAATTCTTCTATCATTGCAATCACCTTTCAATCAGTGAGGGACAAATGCTTTTCGGCAAAATAAAGGCTGCCGTCAATTTCTTGCAGACGCAGGGCTTGTAAGCGCTGACCAAAACAGACCGGGCTTTGGCATTCACCCGTTTTAGGGTCGAAAATAAAGCCGTGCATGGAGCACCGCAGAAATTTGCCGGTTTCATCAAATATGGCGTCCTGCTCACAATTTAAAGGCCTGTGCATGTGCATACAATGATTGATATAAGCATAGGCCTGACCTTCGAAGACAAACAGGATGGCTGAACTTGGCTGGTTTTTATATCGAATGGGTAGTGATAAATAGCTGACGCACTGAAGCTCATGGTAAGTGCAAGCGTGTTTGAGTTGCTGCTCAATAGCCATAGATGTTTAATTCCAGGACTCGGCAAGATTATTCAACCATTGTTCCAGTCTTGCCGTGGTCAGTTCTTTCTGATTATCCTGATCTAATGCCAAACCGATAAAGCTTCCATCAATGACGGCTTTGGAAGCTTTAAAGTTATATCCTTCGGTAGCCCAGGCACCAATCATCGTGGCGCCGCATTGCTTAAACTGGACATAGACATAAAACATGGCATCAACAAATTCTCCGGGGTAACCCTTTTGATTGCCAAGGCCATATATGGCCACCTTTTTGCCGCTTAAATCAAGTCCGGCCAATGTAGGTAAAAACTCTTCCCAACTTTCAGTGGCATTGCCTGTTGATAATCCGGGTAACTGGCCTTCTCCGTAAGTCGGTGTTCCTAAAATCAACGTGTCGTATCCCTGCAAATCAGAGACAGAGGCATTGCGAATATTGACAGGTTTGGCTGCAATAGTTTGTGTCAATAAGTCTGCGATCGATTTTGCGATTCGCCGGGTATTGCCGGTGTCGGTACCAAAAAAAATGCCTACTTTAGTCATAGTTTCCTCGCTGACCATCAAGAGTCAAGAATTGGTTTTAAAGACCCATCTAATTAATGCTGAATTTGCAGTAGCCCGCTGGGCTTATGTAGTTGAAGGGCTTGCCATTCCTCCGGGGTATGGGCTTTGACGCTAACGGCATGCAGTTTTCCTGAGGCCAGTGGCTCTTTTAACGTGGCCATGACCAGTTGCTGTTTTTTTACCAAAGCCAGACCACTAAATTGCGAACTGATGACGGTAATCAATAAATCGCAGCCTATTCCTTCGACCAATACGGTTGCATCGTTAATACCCTGCTTTACCAAGCGCATGATGTCGCTTGCGTTCAATACATCGTCTGAAGATTCGAAAATTTTTGATGTGGCAGTTGTCAATAAGGGTAATAAACTATTGTCATTGGACATGGCTTCAATGATGTCGCAGCCGCCTATCAGTTCTCCG
Organism: Methylococcaceae bacterium; assembly: GCA_013140705.1. GTDB lineage: Bacteria > Pseudomonadota > Gammaproteobacteria > Methylococcales > Methylomonadaceae > JABFSH01. The sequence continues at coordinate 62,941 of JABFSH010000001.1, read as the reverse complement.
TTAATAAAAAGCTGCGGATAAGTCGGCCAGTGGGAAATACTGGGAAGTTTTTCCCGGATAAAGGGTGCTTCCAGTACATTGACATACGCGAAGGGTATGTTTGTTGCGTTGAGTATCCCGACAGCTTTGCCTGAAAAACCACATTGGGGATTAGCCGGTATGCCTTTCATATAGAGAATGACGGGGTTTTCTGCCAGTTGCTTACGTATTTTGTCTTCGGTTTTCATAAGTTTCTCATTCATAGTGAAGCAAGTAGGGGATGAGGCAATGCCGTTACGTTAAGCCGCTCATGGTATGACAGGCTCACCACAAACGGCTTAACAAAACGACATGCGGGTACACGATACCCTAGATTTTGTATGTGGCTGAATTTCGATAGGACCCTAACTACCCAGCCTGCTGCCTTAGTTTAATTTCTGCTTTGCGGATCAATTTAATCTCTCCGTTACCTTTAACAGACTCTGCGTCGACTATGCATTGCGCAATATCGTCGAAAGATGGAATATCAAACATGGTTTTTCGCAGGATATGTTCCATAATGCTTCGTAACCCGCGAGCTCCCGTTTCACGCTCAATCGCTTTTTGGGCGATTTCTTCCAGAGCTTCCTTATCAAACATCAACTCAACACCTTCATAGGCGAAGAGTTGTTGATACTGACGAACCAGCGCATTTTTGGGTTCCGTTAGTACGCGTATCAAGGCTTCCACATCCAAAGGTTCTAAAGGAGCCAATACCGGGAAGCGGCCAATAAACTCGGGGATCAAACCAAACTTGCGTAGATCGCTGGGCTGGGTGGCATTCAACATGTCTTCCAACGCCGGTTTGACCATTGTCGGTTTCACATCAGCATGAAAGCCAATCGCAGAATTGGTTGGCACCAGGCGTTTTTCAACGTGTTTTTCCAGACCGGGAAAGGAACCGCCGGCAATAAATAATATATTGCGGGTATCGATGGTGGATTCACCCTCTTTATTACGTTGTCCTTTTCCCGAGATTTTGACGTGTGACCCTTCAACCAGGCGAAGCAGCGCCTGTTGTACGCCTTCACCGGAGACATCGCGGGTTCCTGTTTGCTGTTCCGGGCTGCGGGCGATTTTGTCGATTTCATCGATATAAACAATGCCCCACTCAGCCTTGGTTAAATTACCTTCAGCAACATCCAGCAATCGGACCAGAATATTCTCCACATCATCGCCAACATATCCGGCCTGCGTCAGTGTCGTGGCATCGGCAACCACAAACGGAACACCCACAATTTTGGCCAGTGTACTGGCTAATAATGTTTTGCCGGTACCCGAAGGCCCAATCAGCAGGATGTTGGATTTGCCTATTTCCACATCCTTATCAAATTCACCGAGGCCAGCATCACCGCTTTCATGCTTAAGGCGTTTGTAATGGTTATAAACGGCAACAGACAATATTTCCTTGGCCAAATGCTGTCCAATCACATAGTTATCCAGATGCTCTTTAATTTTCGCCGGTATGGGTAAAGTACCCTGCATGTCCACAAGTTCCCTTTTTCGGCTCCAGTTACTGACCACTTGATGCGCCAGTAAGACACAGGGTCCGCAGATAAAGCCATCAGCTCCAGCAATTAATGGCACTGATGCCGATTGTTCGATGTTGCAAAATGAACAATGCTTGTTGACTTTATCAATCATAACCACTATCTCCGTGATCAGGTTTTGGTAAACTGGCTAACCAGGCACGCTGACAACTCCGCGCTGCACGTTCTCTCATGAATTGGCGAATGATTGGCGTCGCTTTTGCCAGCGATAGCGTTTCTGCCGGGTGAATGCTTTTACATAACAGCACATGAAAACCAATGTCCGATTTAACGGCACCACTGATTTCCCCCAGCTTCATTTTGAACAGGACTGCATCCAGTTCAGGATAGAGCGTACCGCGTGCCATGGTGCCCAGTAACCCCGCCTGTAATGCGGTGGGACATTCGGAATGTTTTAAGGCCAGATCGGCAAATTTATAGGGTTTTTTCTGCAGTTTTTGTGAGATTTCCTGAGCTCTGATGAAAGCTGTTTCTTCGGTATTTTCCGGGTAATCCGGGTTGATGCTGATAAAGATATGACAGGCTTCACGGCGTTCGATCCGATGAAATTGTTGAGGATGAAGGTGATAATAGATACCGATTTCCACGTCATTGATGGTAGGCGCTCGACTGCCAATCAAATCCAGGATGGTATTAACCTTGCATTGACGATACAAGGCGGCACGCAGTGCTGCTTCATCCAGTTGATTTTTATAAAGCTCACTGAGAAACAGGTCTTCATCATCGTAACGATCACGGATTTCCTGAAAAGCCCGTTGAACTTCATCATCGGTAATCTGAACGGCTGATGCTTCCTGTGAGCGTAGTACCCGGGTTTCGATCTTGTATTCGTTAGCGGCCTGTCGTTGTGCTTGTGACAATTCGGCATCAGCCAGTTCGCTGGGGGCTTTTTTAAATAGCGCTAACGAAGCGCGTAATACGTAGTAGGCTTGTGGCTGTTCGGTTCTGGCTGAAGCATTTGCGCTCGATGTCATGTTTAAAACTCCGGCTCCATAAACGTTTCAGGATGTAATGGCGACAGCGCTGTCTCAGGGACTTGCAGCATTCGACCCTGAAAAGCGACATGGTACTGAATCAGCTCATTATCTCGAATGACTTTTAATACCTCGCCTTCGCTACCCTTGGCAACAATCACCTGGCCCTGAATACCTAGGTCAATGGCACAAGCCACCTTGTCCCTGAATTCAAATCGACTGGGATTCCAGGGTTCTTCTGCACCGATCAATTCTTCCAGACGGCAGCCGACCATGCGTCCCTGGTTTAAAAAATGCACAGTAAAAATAACCTGATCCTGAAGAAAGGTGCCAACTTCAATGACATGTCCGATACTGCCTCGACGAATCAACAAGGTACCGACTTCCATGCCGGGGTAAGTGCCATCATTGCGAACATTGCGGGTCACCCGAACCGATTCACCAAATTCAAAACGACCTTCATCGAAACGATCGGGTTTCATGTTTTGATATCACTCAAGGAAACAAAGGCCGATTGCGGCTCACCCATGGCAAACACTTTAAACACCTTTTCGGTTTGCGCATCGGAGTCGACAAAATCCTGATAGGCGCGTTGTAACAGTCTGCTGTAGATGGCTCTTTTGGGTATTTCATCGTCGGGCATGCCATCGGCCGCTTTCTGCAAATAGTCATGAAAGCGTTGCAGGATATGAAGGCGATTGACATGGACAACACTTGGCTCATAGTCCAGTTTAAAATACTGCATAAAATCTTCTGCAGACTCTAACTCTTCCATTTCTTCTTCAAGACGCATAGTTATTCTCCAGTGAATTAGATGGGGCCGACCAGCGTGCTGTCCTGAGTCAGCAGGTAAATGGTCAGAAGAATGAAAGCAATCAATGCCATGAGAGTCAGGAGGGAATCGTTTTTTTCTTTGAACATAATGAGGTTCTGATTTCGTAGTTAGTAGGTTGGGTTAGCTTTACGTTGGATAACCAACTCTAATAGTCCTTGAGCGCCAATTCGATTCTTGCTGTCGAGTTTGACCAGTTTTTCAAATATGGCCTCACTCAAATCCAGATTCTCCAGACGCATGTTTAAAAATCCGATGGCCTTCAGAGTAAATAAGTACAGTCTGACCCGGGTAATTAAATGCGCGGGCGTCTCGCTTAAATGACTGATTTCCAGCAGTCTCCAGTCCGCCGGAAAACTGAGTTCCGATCGAATCACGACCAGTGCCTTTTGTGTGGCAATTAAAGCCTCTTGCAATCGGTGCTGGTAATAATAAAAACGGTTCAAGGCCACCAGTACATTCAATGAATCGGGTGCCAGAAAATAAGCTTTCAACAAAGGAAGCTCGGCTTCGCCCGTTGCATAATGCTCAGCTGCAGATGCGATCATCTCCTTCACTCCGGCAACATCGGTTTCTTCAAAATAGAGCCCGTGTGCTTCAAAGTCCAGTAAATCCATTTATCCTCCTGCTGCCAGTTTTATAGGTGCTTCAATCTTGCTTACGCACAGACTTTCAGACTCACAGGTTTCACAGTCTTCTGTCACGGCATTTTCACGCTGTCCCGGTTGCCGCGCTTCAAGTTCATCAATGCGCTCAATCAAACAGGCAATCGCCTTCCCAACCGGATCAGGAATCAGGTGATGGTCCAGATCGATGCCGTGCCGGTTCTGGATGTGCACACCTTTAGTTTGAATGACCCGTCCTGGAATGCCGACCACAGTGCAACAGGGCGGCACATCTTTAACAACCACCGAGTTGGCTCCGACACGCACATTATTGCCCAAGGTAATGGCGCCAAGAATCTTCGCTCCAGCCCCCACCATAACATTATTGCCCAGTGTCGGATGACGCTTTTCCTTGTTCCATGTGGTGCCACCCAAGGTTACGCCGTGATAGAGCGTGACGTCATCACCAATCTCTGAAGTTTCACCAATGACTACGCCCAAGGCATGATCGATGAAAAGGCGCCTGCCAATCGTGGCGCCCGGGTGTATGTCGACGCTGGTCAGCATTTTGGCGAAGGCCCCCAGGATTCTGGCGGTTAATGTCCATTTTGCATTCCATAAACGGTGAGTGATTCGATAAATTAATACCGCGTGGACACCTGAATAGGTCAGCAAAATTTCCCACACGCTGTGTGCTGCAGGGTCACGGCCAAATACACAATTAACATCTTCGATCCATTGGGCAAAAAGTCCCAACGGCGTCTCGGAATTGAAGACTGTATTTTCAGACATGACCCTGGTCATTAGTTGAGACTCCAGGTTGTTTTACCCGGAACTGGAACGCCGGGTATTCTGAAGAAAGAGCCAGGATAACGATCATCCTGATCTGGGATATCCTGCCTGGTGACCTCTAATGCTTTGGTACTGTTCTCCGCCTCAATGGCGGAATATTCGATTTCTTCATTCATGACGAGACTCCTAAAGATTTTGATGAAACCTATTGAGATCCAACGCTTTGGGGGACTGCTTGGTGTCGCTGACAAAGCGTCTGACTTGTATCAACAAGGCTTGCGCCTGTGCCTGAGTAACCAATATACCCAATTGCTGATAGGCATGAATAACCCCCTTTGTGCCTGAATGTTTGCCTAAAACCAGTTGATGACTGCGTCCAACCCATGCAGGATCAACACCCTGATAATTCTTTGGATCCTTTAAAAAACCGTCGACATGAATGCCGGCTTCGTGGCTGAAGACGTTCTTACCGGTCAGACTTTTTCGGTTTCCTATAGCATCACCTGATGCTCTGGCTACTTGCTCAGAAAGTGTTTGAAAATGATGCAAGTGCACCCCGGTTTCAAAACCATATAATTGTTCCAGGCCAACCACAACTTCTTCCAAGGCTGCATTACCGGCCCGTTCACCCAAGCCATTCACCGTGGTGTTGACATGAGTCGCACCTGCCAGTGCCGCTGCCAGTGTGTTGGCCGTGGCAAGCCCTAAATCATCATGAGCATGCATTTCTATGTCCAGATTCGTGGAGGCTCGTAAGCGTTTGATCGTCTCGAAGGTAGCGAATGGTTCCATAATACCCACCGTATCAGCGAAGCGTATTCTGCATGCTCCTGCCTGCTGTGCGGCTTCGGCCATCTGGATCAAAAAATCAACATCCGCTCGAGAGGCGTCTTCCATTCCGACACAAACATCCATACCCAAAGCCCGTGCTTCATGAACACAGTTGTTAATCGTATCTAACACCCATTGCCGGCTTTGTTTAAGCTTGTGTTGAATATGCTGGTCGGAAGCAGAAATCGATAAATCGATCATGTCCACATTCAAATCGACACAGACTTGTAAATCTTCACGGCGCATTCTTGACCAGACCAGCAGCTTTGATGGCAATCCTAAAGCCACAATGGCCTTGATTTCGTCTCGTTCCACCGCTCCCATGGCAGGAATTCCAATTTCCAGCTCTTGTACACCCAATCCTGCCAACTGTGTTGCAATCACCAGTTTTTCATCCAGCGAAAAGGCAACCCCGGCGGATTGCTCGCCATCCCTGAGCGTGGTGTCGTCAATGATGATGTGGCGGTTTTGGGTTTTCATAATTAACCGTAGGGTACGCACCGCGTACCATTAATGTCAGAACAGTGTTGTAGGTTGGGGTGAGGTACGAACCCCAACAAACTGGATTCAAAATTGTTGGGTTACGCTACGCTAACCCAACCTACGAATATGCCGGCGCAAAGGCTTTTTCCGGGTCGACCACCGGCCCGTTACCATCCCAATACGGTGATAACTTGCGCAAAGTGGCAACGATACCGGGCATGACTTTCAAAACCTCATCAACTTCCGACATCGTGTTATAGCGCGAAAATGAAAAACGTATCGTGCCGTGTGCGGCCGTATAGGGAATATCCATCGCTCGCATCACGTGCGAGGGCTCCAGCGACCCCGAGGTGCAGGCCGATCCGCTGGAGGCCGCAATGCCGGCCTTGTTGAGCAGCATTAATATCGATTCGCCTTCGATATATTCAAAAGCAATGTCCGTGGTATTCGGCAAACGGTTATTCATGTCGCCGGTCACAAAACAATGGGGAATCTGTTCGGTGATGCCTTTTTCCAAGCGATCGCGCAGGGCTTTGACTTTGGTATTTTCATATTCGATAAATTCCAACGCCAGTTCACAGGCTTTACCCAGACCGACGATGGATGCGCTATTTTCTGTGCCGGCTCTTCTGCCACGCTCCTGATGGCCACCGCGTAACAAGGGACGATAGCGAGTACCGCGACGCAGATACAAGACGCCGATGCCTTTCGGGGCATGTAATTTATGACCCGATAACGACAACATATCGATTTTGGTGTCCTGTAACATCATCGGGATCTTGCCGACGGCCTGAACCGCATCGGTATGAAACATCACGCCTGCCGCGTTGGCCAATTCCGCCATCTCGGCGACCGGAAAAATTGTTCCGGTTTCATTATTGGCCCACATCACCGAAGCAATGGCCACTTGATCGGATAATAAATTCTTGAAGGCATTCAGGTTTAAACGCCCGGCTTTATCGACCGGCATTCTATGAATGGTGTAACCTTCCTTTTCAAGATAATCGCAGAGACTCAAAATCGCCGGATGCTCCACGGTTGTGGTAATGATTTCCTTCTTATTCGGCTGGGCTTTAATCGCAGAAAGTATTGCCGTGGAGTTGGACTCCGTGCCACAGGAGGTAAAAATGATTTCAGAATCATGCTCACAACCGATTAAAGCCTGAACCTGTTGACGCGCCTGTTTAAGTCCACGGGCTACGCCATCGGCAAACTTGTGAATGGAGGATGGATTGCCGTATTGTTCGAGAAAATAGGGAATCATGACATCCACTACCGCAGGATCAACCCGGGTGGTGGCATTATTATCGAGATAGATATCGGCCATCACTAAGCTCCTATGCTGACAAGTTTTGCCATTTCGGTGGCTGGAACGACCTTAATGAATTCGCCCATCACTTCCATTAAGCGCTGTTGAATGCCGGCAATGGTCATGGCCGCCATCTGGCAACCGTTACAGGCGCCCGTCATGTTGACATAAGCGGTATTGCCAATCACTTCAACCAGTTCCACGTCGCCACCGTCGGCCATCAAAGCAGGCCTTAAGGACTCCAGAACTTGTTCGATTTTTTTGATGCGTTGCAAATTGGTCAGGGGTGCTTTAACCGCTGCGATTTTTACCGGCGCTTCCACAGGCGCAGCGTTGGGGTTAAATTTCTCGCCTTTTTCGGCCAGCACTTTTTCCAGAATGGCTTCAATATCTTCATGACAAGCCGCACAACCACCACCCGCTTTGGTAAAGTTGGTGACATCCTGCACGGTGCGCAATTTATTGGCCCAGACCATTTCTTCAATCATTACGGCGTCAATCGCAAAACACTTGCAAATTAATGCGCCTTCTTCGTGATCATCTTTCCATTCTTCACCGCGATAATTGGCAATCGCTGCCTGCAGGGCTTCACGACCCATCACGGAGCAATGCATTTTTTCCGGAGGCAAGCCTTCAAGCTGATCGGCAATATCCTGATTGGTCACTTTTAATGCTTCATCCAGCGTCATGCCTTTAATGATTTCGGTGAGCACGGATGATGACGCGATGGCTGAGCCACAACCAAAGGTTTGAAAGCCCGCTTCAAGAATGACTTCGGTGGCATCATCCACTTTTAAGGTTAAGCGTAAGGCATCGCCACAACTGATGGAGCCTACTTCACCCGTTGCATTGGCATCAACGACAGCACCGGCATTTTTAGGATTGAAAAAATGCTCTTTAACTTTATCTGAATAGTCCCACATTGATTTTTCCTCGGTTTGGCTTGTAGGGTGGGCAACGTTTTTTTGCCCACCTTTTATTGTATATATCGCATTTCGGTGGGCAGAACAGCGTTGCCCACCCAACGTTAAGAACAGGTTTTAGTACCAGTACCGCTGCTGCTCGGGTTAAATGACGATCCGCAAGCGCAACTTTTAGCGGCATTGGGATTGGTAAATTTAAACCCTGAGCCATCGATGCTGTCCAGAAAGTCCACCGACATACCGTCAAGAAGCGGCAAGCTGCCTGGATCGATAAATACTTTCACATCACCACAATCAATGACCGTATCTTCAGGTGCATGAGTGCCTTCGAGTTTCAACCCATATTGATAGCCCGAACAACCGCCATCAGTCACTTCGATTCGAAGCCCGGCGTTGGGTGTTTCCGAGCCGGCAATAAATCGTCCCACCGCGTTAATGGCTTTTTCTGTTAATGTAATCACAAGACGTCTCCTGAATAGTTTGGCATCGTTCTTGTTTATACATATAGCAACCTGTATGCCATTTTATTGTTTTTATGTAAATAGCTGTTTATTAATGAAGTTTTATTCAGTGCTCGAACAAATGGCGCAATTCACACAGGTTTGCATAAAACAATCGATTAACAATGTAGGCTTTGCTACAAAAACAGGAGAAAAGTTGATGAAAGTTGAAGATTTGGATATAGGCGATGTCGTGTATGCTGCACATACCATTACTGACGATGGTTCGATACCCGGTGGTTTCGAAGGGACTCTGTTGGCTGAAGCCGGTACACGCGGTGTTATCACAATGATTGGTCATGTGGAAGAAGAGCCCCACCGCAGTGTGTTTCTGGTCCGTTTTGAAGATAAAGACATGAATCTGGGTAATCCGATAGGCTGTTGGGTGGAAGATCTGTCGATGGAGCCCAAACTTATTAATTAATTCGCATTCAATGGTTTGTTGGGCGAATTTACTTGTGTCCCAGAGGGTATTCCAGTGTCGTTAAGTTAAGGGAACCCATATAAATTATCCGATCATGCTTCGACAGGCTAAGCATGATCGGATAAGTGACTGATTTAACGAGGTACCCGTTCGCACTGAGCCTGTCGAAGTGCAATTTTTAGAGGTTCCCTTAACTTAAAGGCATGGATGGTATTCGTCCATAAGCCTTCCTGTTTATAAGCCATGATAAATAATAAATCCGAAGTCGTTCTGAGTTACCACCATCGCACCAAACATAGGCTGGAACGCTATGCCAGGGGACCCGAATCCATCGATTGGGAGGATCAACCGGACCCCTTTCGGCGTTTCTCCGGCTGTGAGCTTATCAGTTTGCCTAAACCCGGAACAGAACTGGAGCCTTTGTTTACTCATCTGGATAGTCCTGATCTGATCGTACCACTTCCCCTGGATCTGACAACGTTGGGCTTGTTGCTTGAATTAGCCTTTGGACTGTCGGCCTGGAAACAGTTTGGTCCCAGTCGCTGGGCCTTGCGCTGCAATCCTTCCAGCGGCAATCTTCATCCCACTGAAGCGTATGTGATCAGTACGGCTGATGACTTCATGAAGCCAGGGGTGTATCACTATGTCAGTCATGATCACAGCCTTGAGCGGCGTTGTGAGTTTGCTGAGCCGTTGAATGATGCCGGGATTCTCATTGGCCTAACATCGATTCATTGGCGGGAAGCCTGGAAATACGGTGAACGAGCCTACCGCTATTGCCAGCATGATACCGGACATGCGTTGGGGGCATTGCGCTATGCGGCGGCAACCTTGGGTTGGTCAGTCGAATTACTGGCGGACTGGTCTGATGAAGATATTGCAGGATTACTGGGTCTAAATCGACAAGAGGATTTTAAACAGAAGGAGCAGGAATATCCGGATCTCATTTGTCGCATCATTAGCGATGATCACTCCAAACCAATAGATAGCAGTCGCATGATAGAGTTATCACAGGCTGGTTCCTGGTTTGGCAAAGCCCAAAGTTTGCGGGCCTATCATATGTATCATTGGCCTGTCATTGACGAAGTGTCAGCGGCAGCCACCAAGCCGCATACGACAGAAATCATGTTGCAGGCAGACTATCATTCACCGATAAAATCACCCTGCACCCATAAAGCAACAGCCATTATTCGCCAACGCCGCAGTGCACAACAGTTTGATGGCAAAATGTCGTCATTGCCACTGAATGACTTTTACCGAATGCTGTCAGCCGTCTTACCTTCAAGCAAAGTGCCTTTCGATGTATGGCGTTGGCTGCCAAAAATTCATTTATTCATATTTGTGCATCGTGTTGAGGGCTTGGCCTCGGGTTTATATTCACTGCCCAGAAGTCATGAGGCTTTGGATAAATTAAAGGCTGCAACCGTGACTGATTTTGACTGGAAAATAATTTCGGAAGTCATACCGCTATATCATCTGTATTCAGGCGATTGCCGGCAGATCGCCAAAACACTCAGCTGTCATCAACCGATCGCCAGCGACAGTGCGTTTAGTTTGGCCATGGTGGCAGAATTCAGCGAAACCATCGAAGCCACACCGTGGCTGTATCGCCGTTTATTTTGGGAATGCGGCCTGATAGGGCAGGTGCTGTATCTGGAAGCTGAAGCTGCGGGACTTCGCGGCACCGGTATCGGCTGTTACTTCGACGACAGCGTGCATGAGATTTTAGGCACCAAGAATGATCAATTTCAGAGTCTTTATCATTTTACCGTGGGTAAGCCGCTGGAAGACAAACGTCTGGAAACGTTACCGGCTTATGGGCATTTAAACGAATTAATGTCGACATAGTGGAATTTAGTCTTTTCGGGCATGCTAATTGTACTACTCACTGATAAAAGTTAAACTCTATAAACAAATCTAACTTTGTCTCAAGGGTTATACATGCAAACATTAAATGTATTAAATAAAGGCCAAGTGGTGATTCCGGCGGAACTTCGTCAACGTTTAGGCATAAAGCCGGGGCATGTTATCGAGATACGCGATGCCGGCGATCATCTGGAACTCTATCCATTGCCGATCGATCCTTTGCAAGCATTTTCTTTTCGATTGCGGCGGTCAGTAAACGCAGTTGCTGCCATATATCCGGCCTTTTATTGAGGTCTTGATTACCTCTGGCCCTGATGGATTTCCGCGTGTTTTCATCTCTATCATCCTACCGGCCTCGAAGGCCCCTGCGCTGAACGGATTTGTGAAAACACCGGCCTGACCGGTTTGCCATCGTGTTGAAAAATGCTCCGCAACTGGGGAGTGACTGTTAAAACCTCATTTACTGTTAAAAAACGTATTAGGGTGTTTTTTTGCCTAAACACCAGCCCGTACGTGCGCACGATAGGACTCTGCCCGTGTCAATAATGCCCACGCAATCCTGGCGTTCTTGTTGGCGACCGCTACCGCCGCAATGTTGGCATTGCGACGTTTGACCAAGTCGTTGATCCAACGGCTCTGGGCATCGTCTTTCTTAGCGGCGGCTTTAGCTACGGCCCTGGCGCCGTGGATCAGCAAGGTACGCAAATAGACATCACCGCGTTTGCTGATGCCCAATAGCTTGGCCTTGCCGCCACTGGAATCTTGCCTAGGCACCAGTCCCAACCAAGCCGCCACTTGCCGTGCCGAGGCAAAGGCCTTGCCGTCGCCCAGCGAGGCCAACAGCGCGGTGGCGGTGATCGGGCCAAGGCCGGGTACGGTGGCGAGCGCTTGGCTAACCGGACTTGACCGGTGCAGCACCTGGATTTTGTCCCCGTAAACGGAGACTTGTTGGTCCAGTTCGACGAGCCGGTCGTACAAGTCCGAAAACAATTGCCGTGCCGCCACCGTCAAGTTATTGCCGGCATCTTCCAAGAGTTCTGGCAAACGTCGGCGTAACTGGGCCAGTCCTAACCCGACAACCAGAACGTATTCGCCCAATAAGCCTCTGGTCCGGTTGGCAAGCGCGGTCCGTTCCTTAACCAAGCCGCTACGTACCCGGTGCAGCATCTGGATGTCTTGTTGTTCGATGCTTTTCACGGGCACGAAACGCATGTTCGGACGGCCTACGGCCTCGCAAATAGCTTCGGCATCGTTGGCATCGTTCTTGTTGCCTTTGACGTAGGGCTTGACGAACTGCGGACTGATGAGCCGGGCATCATGCCCTAGCACGGTAGGGCGGATAAGCTTTGCGCCATCCGCCGAATACGGGGTAGCACCAATCAATCTCTTTCTCCGGCATTAATACAGTCAACGCTTGATACCGCCCAATCTATCGGATAAACACCTTTCTCGACCAAGGAATGGAAGGTCGAATAAGGCCATTCCTTCACGGTTTCAACCCAACCGTGTTTAACCGGATTGTAGTGAATATAATCCATGTGTGCCGCATAATCTTTGTCATCCTTAATGGTATGCTCCCAAAATCGCCTTTGCCATACACCCCTTTCATTTCGCTTAATACGAGTTTTTGATCGATATTCACCAACAGGAATTGCTTTTGAGAAATGTTTTTTTATGGCTCGCCAGCGCCCAGAATAATCATCGTCGCCCGCCGGTAATGTCCAAATGCAGTGAAGATGGTCAGGCAATACAACCCACGCGTCAATGTGGAAAGGGTGTTTGCGTTTTGTTATCCGAACGCCTTCGCGCAACATGTTTATGTGCTTTATTAGCAGATGACTTTTACGATCAAGCAAATTGACCGTAAAAAAGTAGGTGCCACCCGGTAGTCGATTACGTCGATAATTAGGCATTTGAGTAGCTTAATACATACGGCGGATGGCGCAAAGCTTATCCGCCCTACTTTGATTGCATTCTGCGTGGGTAGCTCTGCTACGACGTGTAAGACATAATGCGTAGGGTGCAGTAGGCATTAGCTGTATTGCATCCTCATGTTTGCTGGGCCTTTAATTCTGGCTATGCTGTAATATAATGCTTTAACCCATAAGGTGGATTCGCCGATAAGCAATCCACCATAATCTTGAGGATGGTGGCGGTTTGCTGTCGCGAAACCGCCCTACGATCTACGATCTCAATGGAATAGGAAATATAATGAATACAATCGAAATAACCAGTATGACTAAAGTTGAAAGGCTTCAAGCCATGGAAGCTATATGGGACTCTCTGATTCATGATAATTCAGAGATCGATTCACCTGAATGGCATCGGGATATTCTCGAAGCAAGAAAAAAGAAGATCGAAGAAGGTTTAGCCGAATTCCGTTCAATTGAGGAGCTAAGATCAAGATCAGGTAGATGAATATTAATCACATTCAAATACTCTCCGATGCCGAAAATGATCTTTACGAGGGGCAAGCGTTTTATGACAATCAAGGCGTAAATGTTGGGAATTATTTTTGGGATAGCCTATTATCGGACATTGAGTCATTAGTCATTTTTGCAGGCATACATAGAAAAGAGTTTGGGTTTTACCGAATGCTATCGAAGCGGTTTCCATACGCAATATATTATGATGTCAATGGCGATGTCGCTTCGGTTGTTGCGGTGCTGCCAATACGAAGAGACCCAGTGTGGATAAAAACGAAAATGGGCGGAAGAAACTAATTGACGTCTGAGCTTGAGGCTTGATTAAATTGTAAGGTAAGGCCTAATCTGTAGCACGGTAGGGCGGATAAGCTTTGCGCCATCCGCCGAATACGGGGTAGCACCAATCAATCTCTTTCTCCGGCATTAATACAGTCAACGCTTGATACCGCCCAATCTATCGGATAAACGCCTTTCTCGACCAAGGCGTGGAAGGTCGAATAAGGCCATTCCTTCACCGTTCCCACCCAACCGTGTTTAACCGGATTGTAATGAATATAATCCATGTGCGCCGCATAATCTTTGTCATCCTTAATGGTATGCTCCCAAAACCGCCTTTGCCAGATACCTCTTTCATTTCGCTTAATACGAGTTTTTGATCGGTATTCACCAACAGGAATGGCTTTTGAGAAATATTTTTTTATGGCTCGCCAGCGTCCTGAAAAATCATCGTCGCCCGCTGGCAGTGTCCAAATGCAGTGAAGATGGTCAGGCAATACAACCCACGCGTCAATGTGGAAAGGGTGTTTGCGTTTTGTGATCCGAACGCCTTCGCGCAGCACATCTATGTGCTTTATAAGCAGATGACTTTTACGTTCAAGCAAATTGACCGTAAAAAAGTAGGTGCCGCCCGGTAGTCGATTACGTCGATAATTAGGCATTTGAGTAGCTTAATACATACGGCGGATGGCGCAAAGCTTATCCGCCCTACTTCGATTTCATTCATGGAGCATCAAATGCCGATTCAGATCGGGCTAAAGTTATAAGTTGAGAGTAATCCTACATCTGCGATTGCAAATAATTTTGTATGCCCACCTTGCCGATCAATTCCAGCTGTGTTTCCAGCCAATCAATATGTTCTTCTTCGGATTCCAGGATATGGGCAAAGATTTCGCGGGAAATATAATCACTGACTGTCTCGCAATAGGCAACGGCTTCTCGGAGCAAGGGCACGGCGATCAACTCCAGTTTTAAATCACACTCGAGCATTTCCTGGGTGTGTTCGCCAATCATCAGTTTGCCGATGTTTTGCAGGTTGGGCAAGCCGTCAAGAAATAGAATCCGTTCAATCAGTTGATCGGCATGCTTCATTTCGTCAATGGATTCGTGATATTCCTTTTCATTGAGTTTTTTAAAACCCCAATGTTTGTACATTCTGGCATGCAGAAAATACTGGTTGATGGCGGTCAGTTCGTTTTCCAGGGCCTTATTGAGGTAGTCAATGACTTTGGTGTCGCCTTTCATGGTGTTTTACCTTTAGTTAAACGTTATGGTTAATTTGCTGCAGATGCTAATGGTTGGATAGCGACTAAGGTTTGATCAAGTAAAGCAATAACGTCTTTATTGCATTTGCCGCAATCTTTGCCGATGCCGAAACACTGAGTGAGTTTTCTTCGCGTGCATACTCCGCTTTCAATAGCCGTTATGATTTGCGAGTCAGTGACAGCCTTACAAACGCATATGTACATTTCTACTCCTTACAGTCCTGCTGGCAGATTTACCGTCTACGCCGTTGCACGGTTTGCGGATCGACGGTTATTTGCCGATAAATTTCCACTCTATCGCCATCCTTGACCAGTGTGTCCAGCGGCGCTATTTTGCCAAATATGCCGACCTTTTGGCTGGCCAGATTGATTTCGGGATACAGTTTCAAGACACCGGACAGGCTGATGGTTTCTTCAATGGTGCTGTTATCCGGCACTTCCAGTCGCATCCATAGCTGTCTATCAACTTCTGCATAACAAACTCCGACATTCATGATCAATCGCTCCCAGGGTTATTCAGTAATTGCTTTGTTGGGTAGTGTGGAGGACTCTTTGATTGCGGCGATCTTTTGATCGATGAGGCGTTTGCCAACAATCAGAAAAGCCAGCATGATGAAGCCGCCGGGCGGCAACGCCATCAATAAAAAGCCTTTGTAGCCAGGAATGACAGTGACTTCCAGAAACTTGAAGGACTCACCCAGCAACAGGGATGCATTGGCAAATAGCGTGCCGGTAGCGGTGATTTCTCTCGCGGCTCCAAGTGCGACAAGGACCAGCGTAAAACCAATGCCCATCATCAGGCCATCCCATAAGGCTTCTTTAACCGGTTGTTTCGAGGCAAAGGCTTCAGCACGGCCCAGTAGGGCACAATTGGTGACGATTAAGGCAATGAACAGCCCCAGTACCTTATAGAGTTCGTGCGCCCAGGCATTCATTAAAATATCCACTAAGGTTACCAATGCTGCGATCAATAAGACAAAGATCGGGATACGAATTTCATTGGGGATTAAATGCCGCGTCACTGAAATGAGGCCATTGGAGGCAGTGATCACCACCAATGTTGCCAGGCCCATGCCCAGTCCGTTCGTGGCCGTTCCCGTTACCGCCAGTAAGGGGCAAAGCGCCAGGTTTTGCCCGAACACGATATTGTTATTCCAGATACCATCACTGGCAATTTTCCGGTAGCCTTCTGACAGAAACATGCCTCTCTCCTCAAGGATGGATCAGTTGATCCTTGTTCGCTTTAAATAATTGCAGGCCTCGGAAAATGGCCTGTACGGACTTTCGTGGCGTGATGGTTGCGCCGGCAAACTGATCAAAGGCACCGCCATCCTTTTTTACAGTCCATTGTGCTGGCGCTAAATTTTCCAGAGAACGGCCCACAAAACTTAATATCCAGCTGGATTTGGCGGCTTCGATCTTGTCACCCAATCCTGGTGTTTCCTTGTGGCTTAAAACGCGTACGCCTAAAATATTGCCGTCGCGGTCAATACCCATGATCATGTTGATTGCACCAGAATAACCGTCCGGGGCGGTAAATTTAAAACACACGGCCGTCACTTTGCCGGCCTGTTTGGCCAAATATACAAGAGTTTCATCGGCACCGATATTAAAGCCGGCGGAGGGTACGCTTAGCGTGTCTCTTAACATGTCGTTATCATGTAAATCGGCCGGTATGACTTCTGTCAGTGACATTAATAAGTCTTCGTCGAGACGGCGCTGGATCGTTGCTTCCGTGCTGCAATTGGTCATGCCCAGAAGGATACTGGCCAGCAAGGCGAATCCCGCGAGAACGCCGGTTTGAAATTCCAGTTGCGGTCTCAGTTGAGCAAGGTTGGATGGCTCAAACCAACGCTTTAGCCATTCCCAGTAAACTCGGGCTTTTGCTTGCAGGCGTTGGATATCGGCTGGATCAAATTTCATGACCTAATCCCAAGGAAAAATGGTTCAATCGCTTGAACATAGTCAGAACGTAAAATCACGTTTTTGGAATTTCAAGCGGCTTGCCTTTACGATCACGCCCATAAATTCTCGGTCGTATGTAATGATCGATTAGCGGAGTTGCAGCATTCATCAGTAATACGGCAAAACCCGCTCCCTCGGGATACGCTCCCCAAGTACGAATCACGAAAATCAGCAATCCGCATCCGGCCCCGAAAACCAATTGTCCGGTGGCTGTATTCGGTGAGGTGACATAGTCGGTCGCTATAAAAAATGCAACGCACATCATTGCGCCTGAGTTCAGGTGCAATAAGGGGCTGAGGTAATGTTGTCCGTCAATGAGATGGAACAGGCTCGCCAGGATGGTGACGGTTAATAACAAGGATGCGGGAATATGCCATTGAATAATACCTTGTCGAATTAACCACACGCCGCCGGCGAACAGCAATAATGAGGAAGTTTCTCCCATGCTGCCGCGAGTCCAGCCGATAAAGCTAAGGAAACCGGACAGGTCTTTAAGGATATCCGGGAGCAGACGATTTTGAGAAAACTCTGTCTTGATGAAGCCCAGAGTGGTAGCTCCTGTGCGGGCATCAACATTTTCCAAACCCGTGAAGGTAATATGCCAGCTGTCACTAAGTCCCGGCGATTGCGAGAAAAACAAAGGCGATACATTTGCCCAGGTGGTCATTTCGATGGGAAACGAAATCAGCAAGGCGACACGGGCCAACATTGCTGGATTAAAAAGATTTTGCCCCAGGCCACCATATACGTGCTTGCCCAGAATGATCGCCAGACCGGAGCCTGTTACGCCAATCCACCACGGTGCCCAGGGAGGCAACGTCATAGCGAGCAGCCAGCCGGTCAGAAGGGCGGAACCATCCATAAGTACCGGTTTGGCTAATTTGCCACCCAGTTTTATACAGAATGCTTCAAAAAAAATCGCCGAACCTACCGTAATAATAAACAGGTTAAAAGCGGGCCAGCCAAAAATAAATAGACCAAAGACGGTCGCGGGTAATAAGGCCAGCATCACTTGCCGCATGATGTTGCTTACACTGATTTGCGCACCGACATGAGCACCGCTGACGGTTTTGAGATGTATTATCATGCCACTGTCTCTTGTTCCGATTTTAGTTTTTCCCGTTCGGCCTTGGCCGCCAGGCGAGCGATTTCCTCGTCACGCTGTTGCTGTGCGATACGCTCCATACGGGCATTGCGAGACTCCATCAGGCGTCTGGTTTGTTCGGCTTTGTGCTGTGCCTGTTGTCTGGCCATGACTTCGCCGGATGCATATTTGAAATACTGTACTAATGGAATGTTGGATGGACAGACGTAAGAGCAGCAGCCGCAACTGATGCAGTCTTTTAAACCCAGATCCACCGCAGCATCCAGCTGATTGATGCGAATGTTGTTGGCCATGTCAAAGGGACGCAAGCCGGCCGGGCATACCGATAAACAACTGGCGCACCGAATACAGGGTTGTTCCTCCGTATCTTTTAGTTCATCCTGTGTGAGCGCCAGAATGCCGCTGGTTGCTTTAACCGTCGGCAGGCCGGTGTGCGGTAATGACTCACCCATCATCGGTCCACCCATAACGATACGGGCTGTTTTCTCGATTTCAACGCCGCAAAAATCGAAAAGTTCGGAAATGAGGGTGCCAAGGGGAACTTCGACATTCATTGGTTTTTTTACGGCACCACCGGCAACGGTGATCACACGCCCCAATAAGGGGCGTCCATAGCGAATGGCATGGTGGACAGCATGAGCTGTGCCGACATTGTGAATGGTGACGCCAATTTCTGAGGAACGACAGCCAGCCGGGACTTCTTTCCCTGTTACATAACGAATCAATTGCCGGTCCCATCCCATGGGATAGCGGGTGGGGATCTGTATGACTTTTATAAATGAATAGGGCAGGGCGGCGGTATGCATGGCAAGAAAGGCTTGCGGCTTGTTATCTTCAATGGCTACCACCGCATTGTCAGTTTCCATGCCGTGCAGCATCAGGCGAACACCATCGATAATTTGATCAGCGCGTTCCTGCATCAGGCGGTCGTCACAGCTTAAATAGGGCTCACATTCCGCACCATTGATGATTAGCGTATCAATATGATTCTCGCGCCCCATGTTGAGTTTAACGGCCGTAGGAAAGGTAGCACCGCCCAAACCGACGATGCCTGCAGCTCCGACTCGTAAACTGATGATTTCAGCACTTGACTGAAACGGGTCGTCCATAGGTTGGGTTGTTATCCATTCGTCCTTACCATCAGTTTCAAGCACAATCATACGTATGGGTAAGGCCGACGGATGTGGAGCAGGATAATCATTGACATCCAGTATCAAGCCAGAACTGGGCGCGTGTACCGGTGCGGAAATAACGCCTTGACTGTATGCCAGCAATTGGCCTTTAAGTACATGATCGCCGACACGAATCAGTGGTTCTGCAGGCTTGCCCACATGCTGCTGCAAGGGAATATAGAGTTTTTTAGGCAAAGGAAAATGCGTGATGATCGCTTTTGTCGCCGTGGCAGATTTATGTGGTTCGGCATGGACGCCGCCGACAATGCGCGGCTTTTTGAACAAGCTTAACATACAGCATTACCCGCTTCAGGTAAGACGGGTTTATGCCATCGCCAGTTTCGTAAAGTGACTTCTATCGGATGCATTTGCAAGCATTCTGTCGGACAGACATCCACACATTTTTTACAGGCTATGCACGCATCAGCAACGACAGCATGAATTTGCTTGGGGGCTCCTACGATGGCATCGGTAGGGCAAACCTTAAAACAGCGGGTGCAACCGGTACAGGTGGCTTCACTAACGCGTGCGACCAATAATTCAGGTTCTTTTACGGTACTTAAATCAAGTTCCAAACCCAACAGGGCGGCGATTTGTTCAGCCAGTGCACTACCACCCGGCGGACATAGACTGGCTGATGCCTTGCCTTCAACCAATGCTTCGGCAGCCGGTCGGCACCCAGGAAATCCGCATTGACCGCACTGTGAGCCCGGTAACAAGGATTCCAGTTCATCGATAATGGGGCTACTTTCAACTTTTAAAAACTTGCCTGCAATCCCCAGTAAAAAGCCTAAAAACAGCCCTAACAAGGTTAAACTCACAATAGCGGATAAAACATACATAGTTTCTTTCCTGTCACTATTTACTGTAAAGTCCTGCAAAACCCATAAATGCCAACGACAAAATTCCAGCTGTAATAAACGCGATGGGTGTTCCTGCAAATAGAGCTGGCACTCTCATTAACGCCAAGCGTTCCCGCAAGCCTGCGAAAAGAACCATCACCAGTGTAAAACCGACAGCAGAGCCAAAACCAAACACCATACTCTGGATAAATCCGTACTGCTCTTGTACATTTAATAAGGCTACGCCCAGAACAGCGCAATTGGTTGTGATCAGTGGCAAGAAAATACCCAGGATCTGATATAGCATGGGGCTGGTTTTATGCACCACCATTTCGGTAAATTGGACAACCGCTGCAATAACCAGAATAAATGCGAGTATGCGTAAAAACTGAATATAAAATGGCGCCAGAATGTAATGTTCAAGCATCCAGCTCGTCATTGCGGCCAACGTCAACACAAAGGTTGTTGCAAGGCCCATGCTTAATGCGGAATCCAGTTTTTTCGAAACTCCCATGAAGGGGCACAGTCCGAGAAACTTCACCAACACGACGTTATTGACGAGAGCTGTGCCTACTAAAAGTAAAAGATAGTCACTCACTGTTTATTTCCGGGCGCTTAAAGGGTTGCTTAGTAAACTGACAGCATCAATTATGCCAATCGTTGGAAGACCCTTTAAAGAATCGGTTATTGCTATCAGCATGTATGGAAAACAGCCCAAATTAGTGCATAAATGCTGTTGTAACTCATACATATCGACATCAAGCCATCTATTTGTGTCGCAAACCCTACAATTTTTACCATGACTCTGGCCTTATTGTTTGTGGCTCCGGCGGTTTAATCAGATAGGGGTCGATCGTGATGAAGTTGTTCGCTTGGGCGGATGTAATGTTACTGGCCTCATAATTGCTAATATGTTATATAAACTTATTCATTTTCGGCCAAAATCCATGAAAAAAATCTCCCTGCGTTTTTTACAGACGCATTCCAATATGGCGAGCGTCATCGATGAACTGGTGCCCGAATTACTGGGTGAAGAGTATAAAAATATTGGCGATAAGATGCCCTATAGCCTGTTTGTTGAAGCGGTTGAACAGGTACCGATAGCGATTTCCATTACCGATAAAAAAGCCAAAATTCTCTATGTGAATGAAGAGTTTTCCAGGGTTACCGGTTACCAGCCTGAAGATATCCTGGGCCAAAACGAATCTGTCTTATCCGACAAACGTACGCCCAGAGACGTTTATCACAACTTATGGCACACCATCAGCAGCAAGAAAATATGGCGGGGTACGTTGTGTAATCGCCATAAATTCGGCCATCGATACCTTTCTGATTTAACGATCGCGCCGATGTTGAATGAAGCCGGCGCCATTACGCATTACATTGGCATGCATAGGGACATTACCAATTATTATGAATCCGAGCAAAAGGTCATAAACCAAAAACTACTGATCGAGTCTGTCATTAATTCCTCCCCGTTTGCCATGGTCGTGCTGGATGATCAGGACCGGGTCGTTTTGGATAATCACAATTACAAGGCACTCGTCAGCGATCTGGACAAGGGAGAGCCGGCCACTTATTTTTTACGCTTGCTCCGGGAAGAAATGGGTGACGCATGGACCGAGTTGCAAAAAAAGGAACAAGGCTTTAATCACCGTGAATTTAAAATTGAAAGCAAGGGCGGACAACGAGCGCGCTGGTTTTCCTGTGCCGGCAACTGGTTTGTGGAGAATGAAGTCAATGTGGATGCTTTTTTTGAGAATATTCCAAAACAGTATCTGATACTGACCCTTACAGATATTAGCCGGCAACGCAGGCAGATGGACGAATTACATATTCAGGCGCTAAAAATCATGATGTCAGAGGATGAGCGGGTGCGCAGTCTCAGGGAAACCTTGTTGGGCGCCATGCACCAAATTCATATGCCAATGAACCAAATTAGGGCTGCCGAGCAAATATTGCGACATAAGCGGGATGACCAGCATTCCGGCTTATTACAAATATTGCAAGAGATACAACAATGCGGGGAAGATGCGGTTGCAACGATGCAAAAATGCATACCCGAAATTCTGCAGGCGGCCGTTATTCCGATTAACTTGAATCAAATTCTGCATGAGGTGTTGCTACTTAGTAATCAGCGGATCTGGAGTAACGGCATCGATGTGCACTGGCAACCCTTGGCAGACCTGCCCACCATGCTGGGATCTGAAAATCGCCTGCGTATTCTGTTTAAACAATTGTTGGACAATGCTATTGAAGCCATCAGTGAGTCAAACAGTCTCGAAAAACAGATCAAGATAACGACAAGTAGTGATATGGATTTAATTTGCGTCAGCATTGACGACAGCGGGCCGGGTATTCCGCTTGAAAAACGCGCGAAAGTATTTGAACCCTTTTATACCACGAGACCCATGGGCGGCAATCAGGCCGGAATGGGTCTGGTAATGGCAAGAGAAATCGTAAACCAGCATCAGGGGTTAATCGAAATTGATCAGAATTATCAGCACGGTTGTCGTTTCAAAATCAGCTTCCCTGTACGTAGGCAGCCGCAGAAGGGGTTAGGCTAATGTCTGATCGTACACAACTCATCGAGGCTGAGCTTGATACGTTGTATATCATCAGTCAGGTATTAAACAGTACGCATAACCTGCAGGAAAAATTACAGGCTGTTTTGGAGATATTACATAAAAGGTCCGGTATGCGGTCAGGCATGATTACATTGCGGGAAATTGAAAGTAACAGCATGATTGTCAGTGTGGTACATAGCAATGGGGCCAGCAAGTTTTCCGAACCGGTCAGATACAATCCCGGGGAAGGCTTGATAGGGGCCATACTGGATGAAGGCAGCACAATAGTAGTCGAGAAGGTGGCTGATGAACCCCGCTTTTTAGGCCGTTTGGGATTGTATGATCCTGAATTGCCCTTCATCGGCTCACCCATTTATATCGAAGAGGGCGACACGATCGGGGTATTGGCGGCTCAGCCCGACAATAGTCGGTTTTTGGGCGAACGTTCGCGTTTTATGGAAATGATCGCAAATCTCATCGCTCAAAGTGTGAAGATGTTACGCTTGAACGAACGCCAGCAGCGTCATCTGGTCAGTGAGCGGGATCAACTGAAGCAGGCGTTGATCAAAAACTACAGTTTTGAAAACATCATTGGGCATTCGCCACCGATGTTAAGGGTGTTCGATTTGATCCGCCAGGTTGCTAAATGGAATACTACGGTGCTCATTCGAGGCGAATCAGGCACCGGTAAGGAAGTCGTTGCTAATGCCGTTCATTTTAATTCGGGATGTGCCGGTGGCCCCTTTTTAAAATTGAACTGTGCGGCATTGCCCGATACCTTGTTGGAGTCTGAGTTATTCGGACATGAAAAAGGCGCTTTCAGCGGAGCCATCAGTCAACGAAAGGGTCGTTTTGAACTGGCCGATAACGGCACCTTGTTCCTGGATGAAATTGGTGAAATTTCTGCCTCGTTCCAGGCCAAGTTACTCAGAGTCTTACAGGAAGGTGAGTTTGAACGGGTTGGGGGGGCTCAGACCATCAAAGTGAATGTGCGCATTATTGCCGCGACCAATCGCAATCTTGAAGAAGAAGTGACCGAAGGCAAATTCAGGGAGGATTTGTATTACCGTTTGAACGTCATGCCCGTGCATATGCCGGCTTTACGGGATAGAACAGAGGATATACCTGAATTGTCGAAGTTTCTTCTTGGCAGGATTTCCGAGCAACAGGGCGGGCGGCCACTGGAAATCAAGGATAGCGCCATTCGCCTATTAATGAAACACAACTGGCCCGGCAATGTTCGTGAACTCGCCAATCGACTGGAACGGGCCGCCATCATGAGTAAAAATGGCATTATCGATCGCGATGTAATGGTGAGTACCGGTCTTGAAGATGAAATTGGTGCCGGTATCTCCCAGCAAACCCATAAAAATCTGACCGTTGATTTTAATGACGAAAATATGGATGATCGGGAACGCGTCATTGCCGCATTGGAGCAGAGCGGCTGGGTGCAAGCCAAAGCTGCGCGCTTGCTCAATATGACTCCCAGACAAATTGCCTATCGCATTTTGACGCTGGATATCACCATGAAGCAAATTTAATGAATATACTCATTGCACTTCAAAATTTGGCACGCTCGCCCCTTCTCCAGCTGGAGAAGGCCGGGATGAGGAGGTTTTGAAAACCAAATTTTGACAACCAATCGGTATATCCTGTCATCTTGATGCCATTCATGTTTCGACAAGGCCCACCACGAACGGAGACGCCAGTTTATCGTCCGTCCTGTACTTGGAAGTTTTAATTCGCAATTACTTAAAAAATTTGGAGCAGACATGACTGTCTTATATGTGCAATTCGATTATGCTGTTTTTGGTTTCGGTGAAACCAGGCAAGAGGCCATTGCCATGGCCGCGCAATGGTTAATGGACGAATCAGGTCAACAAGGTTGTTCAATGGATTATGCCGAGAGTTTATTGGTAACTTCGCCCAAACCCGGACAGATGACTCTCTATGAAACAGATGAAATCATCCCCGCTGATGCTGAAAACTGGGGCGGAGAAGAGCTTTTGGAATGGTATTATGATGTGGCTTGAGTTTGGTTGTTGTATCACTCGAGCAGTTTCTAAAGGGAACCTCTGATAGTTAAATTGGTCTCTTTCGGCAATGCCGCTTGACTCACAAAGATTTAACTTGTAAGTCAGTCTCGACGATTCTCTAAAACTCGACCAAGGGCATATGGAGAATCCCGCCATGAGAGGATTCGTAGGTTGAGTTAAATGCAATGAAGCTCAACATATGATATTCCAGTTGGCTCGGAAAGCTCACGACAAGTATTTTTGCAATCTTAGCCATTGTGCCATTCATTACAAACCCTAAAAAAATGACTGTTGCGTTTGCAACAATCGTGCTCATTTGTAAAAACAATAACATTACAAATCAATAATATAAAACAAATATCCGGCGTTGGCATGGCCTGTGCATTTACATTTTTAAATGCAACTAACGAGGTCAATCCGATGCAATTGCCAGTATTAAACGATGCTCCCGCAGCGAAGGGAGGCTGTTCAGCTAGCTCCTGCGGTACAACCGATAATCAAATGGACTCGCTGCCGGATTCGATCCGGGAGAAGGTGCAGAATCATCCTTGCTATTCCGAAGATGCGCATCATTATTTTGCCCGTATGCATGTAGCTGTTGCGCCGGCTTGTAATATTCAGTGCCATTACTGCAACCGTAAATATGATTGCGCCAATGAATCCCGTCCCGGCGTCGTGTCCGAATTATTAACCCCTGATCAGGCTGTCAAAAAGACCATGGCGGTAGCGGCCAATATTCCGCAAATGACGGTGTTAGGGATTGCCGGTCCCGGTGATCCTCTGGCAAATCCGGAACGAACTTTTGAAACCTTCCGTCGTTTAAGCGAAGAAGCGCCTGACATCAAATTGTGTGTGTCAACCAACGGTTTGGCATTGCCCGATGCAGTGGAAGAATTGTCCAAGCACAATATCGATCATGTCACGATCACCATCAATACTGTCGACCCTGAAATCGGCGCCAAAATCTACCCGTGGATTTTCTGGAAAAATCGCCGCATCAAAGGCGTCAAAGGTGCAAAGATTCTGATTGAGCAACAACAGAAAGGTCTGGAAATGCTGATTGCCAAGGGTATTTTGGTCAAGGTCAATTCAGTGATGATTCCCGGTGTCAACGACCAGCATTTGGCCGAAGTCAGTAAAGTAGTTAAGGCGAAGGGTGCTTTTTTACACAACGTGATGCCGTTGATCGCCGAAGCGGAACACGGCACTTTTTATGGCGTAATGGGGCAACGTGGCCCTACCCCTGATGAATTACAAGATTTGCAGGATAGCTGTTCCGGCGACATGAACATGATGCGGCATTGCCGCCAATGCCGTGCTGATGCGGTGGGCATGCTGGGTGAGGATCGAGGCGATGAATTTACGCTGGACAAGATTGAGGATATGGAAATCGATTACCAGGCCGCGATGGAAAAACGGAAAGTGATTCACCAGGCCATTCAGGAAGAAATGGATAGTAAACGCCTGGAAAAAGCAACAAAAGCGGCGCAACACAAAGCCGAACCCAAGCTGACGACGCGACCGGTCTTGATGGCGGTAGCAACCAGCGGCCAGGGCGTAATCAACGTGCATTTCGGTCATGCCAAAGAGTTTTTGATTTACGAAGCTTCGCCGGATGGTGTGCGGTTTATCAGCCACCGTAAGGCCGATCAATATTGTGGCGGCGATAGTACCTGCGGCGATGGTGAAAGTACATTGCAGGTGACCATCCGTGCTTTGGCAGGTTGCGAGGCGGTGCTGTGTTCAAAGGTGGGTTATGAACCCTGGGAAATGCTGGAAACGGCAGGCATAATGCCTAACGGCGAACATGCCATGGAACCCATCGAAGAGGCGGTCATGGCGGTTTACAAGGAAATGGCGGCAGCGGGAAAACTGGATGAAAAACCTGAAGCAGTCAGGGCGAGTGCATAAAAATCTATTGTGTAGGATGGGCTGACGAAGGAAGCCCATCTTTGCCTGGTATCTTTCGCGATTGATGGGCAAAGGCCCATCCTACGTTTCAGGAGTCTGTCATGGCAGTAAAAATTGTTGAGTCTTGCGTAAATTGTTTTGCATGCGAGCCGGTTTGTCCTAGTAATGCCATATACGAGGCCAAACCGCATTTTTTGGTAGACAGCAAAAAATGCACAGAATGCGAAGGCGCGTTTGCCGATTATCAATGCGCAAGTATTTGCCCGATTGAAGGCGCGATATTGAATGCTCTGGGCGAGCAGATTAACCCACCCGGATCATTAACCGGCATTCCACCGGAACGAATGGCGGAAGCCATGGCTGAATTACAATCACATTGACAGGCCAGGACGATGGCGATCGTTACGTTTTATGAAAAGCCCGGATGTGCAAGTAACGCACGGCAAAAGCAAATTTTAACGGCCGCTGGACATCAGGTTATCGCTAAAAATTTACTCAAGGAAACGTGGTCTGCCGAGCGATTACGCGATTTTTTTGGGGCATTTCCGGTACGGGACTGGTTTAATTACAGTGCACCGGCGATCAAGCTAGGGGACGTAGTGCCTGATAGGCTGACCGAACAGGATGCCTTGGAGCTTATGGTAAAAAATCCTTTATTAATTCGTCGCCCGCTTATGGAGTCAGGGGACAGATTAATGGCAGGTTTTGATCAAGATGTTGTGAATCAATGGATTGGCCTGTCAGAAAGCGAAAGCATTTCGGATTTGGAAAAGTGCTCCCATTCGCAGGGCAGACACTGCACAGGCCATGAGTAAGCCACCGATATTAAGCATTGATGGCAAAGCACAGGCGGTGGCCTTATCTGAACGCGTGCACTGGATTGGCGCTCTCGATCCTACATTACGAACGTTCGATATCATTCTAAAAACAGCGAATGGGACGACTTACAATGCCTATGTGGTTCGAGGCAGCGAAGGCATTGCCATCATTGATACTGTCAAGGCCTGCTTTGCGGATGATTTTTTTACGCGACTTGAAACAGTTGCGCGTTATGACGAAATCAAAGTGATTGTGCTGAACCATCTCGAACCCGATCACACCGGTGCGTTACCCGAATTGATGCGCCGGGCGCCGCAAGCACAATTGTATATTTCGCAAAAAGCGCAATCCATGTTGAAAGCCTTGTTAAAACAGGATGCCTTTGAATTTACACCGGTCATTACCGGCGACCGGGCATCGCTGGGTGATAGGACGCTCGTGTTTCTCCATACGCCGTATTTGCATTGGCCGGATACACAATGCACCTATCTGGAAGAAGAAAAGACCCTGTTCTCGGGTGATGTTTTTGGCTGCCATTTTTGTGATTCAAGGTTGTTTAATGATGAAGTCGGTGATTTTCGCTTTTCGTTTGAATATTACTACGCTCACATCATGCGGCCCTTTAAGGACTATGTGAATCGTGCACTCGATTTGATTGAGCCCTTATTACCGCTCAATCAAATTGCACCGGCTCATGGCCCCTTACTGCGAGATCAACCACAACGCTATGTCAAGCGTTACCGTGAGCTATCAATATCCGCCTTGCAAAGCGAAATCAGTGCTGGCGAAAAAACCTTACTCATCTTTTATATCAGCTCCTACGGCAATACACGTCGAATGGCCGAAGCCATTTATGAGGGGGCAATGGCCGTTGAGCATGTGCGTGTTTCGTTATATGACCTCGAAGGGAGTGAAATCGCACCCTTTGTTGATTTGATTGAAGGTGCTGACGGCATCGTATTTGGCACACCCACCATTAATGGTGACGCGGTCAAGCCGGTCTGGGATTTATTGTCATCGTTGGCGGTTGTCAATCTCAAATCAAAACTGGGCGGTGTTTTCGGTTCCTATGGCTGGACGGGCGAAGGCGTGAAAATGGTTGAGGATCGCTTACGTGGTCTCAAACTGCGTGTTCCTATAACAGGATTACGCATCAAATTAATTCCGACAGAGGAGGAAATTTTACTCTGCCGTGAATTTGGGCATGAACTGGCTCAGGAACTGATGGGTTTAAGGCAATCCAAAGTGATTGATATGGCCGATCTTACATAATTTATTTAACAGATCAGGAGAATAGCAATGGCGAAAGCATCCATTACCTTTGAAGATATCAACGTAACCGTGACCGCTCCGGCGGGCACCCGGCTTATCGAAATTTCTGAAAAGGTTGGTTCAGGAATTTTGTATGGCTGCCGTGAGGGTGAGTGTGGCACCTGTATTACGAAAGTCACGGAAGGCTGGAACAATCTGACCGAGCCTTCGGTACTGGAGGATAAAATCCTGCGGGAAAATATGGCCGGCAAACATAATCGACTGGCCTGCCAGGCGCAAATTTTGGGTGGTACCATCCGAGTCAAACCGGTTTAATTCAAACGTCAGGTTCTTACGTGCAAGCTGAAGGACCTGTCAGCAATACTTCAACTTATTAGGAGAGTCAATCATGGCGTTAGTTACCTTTTCAAGTCCCGAATATCGGGATAAAACCGTTTATGCCGTTGCCGGCAGTCATACGGAATCATTATTAAAACTGGCAAGGGAAAATAAAATTCCGATTAATTATGAATGCCAGGACGGCGAGTGCGGTACCTGCCTGGTCAAAGTCAGTAGCGTGGATCAAAAGCATCAGCGCATGGGCGGACCGTTAACTGAAAAAGAAAAAGAGGTGCTGCGGATTAGCGGCAAGATCAGCAAGGAAGAAATGGAACAAATGATTGTTGATGATTTGCCCTCGCCGTGGCGTCTGGCTTGTCAGATGATCGTCAGGGATGAAGACATTCTCGTCGAATACTGATCATGTCTGCCGTTCCAAAGCTTCAACCTTTCAGGGAACGAATCTATACCCTAATAAAGCCGGTGGCCTATACAACGCCCAATCAGGAATGGTTGACATGTATGTTGGCCAGTTGGTGGGACGGGAATAGCGCCTTACCCGACTATCTGGGCTTGGAGTTGGGACAATATCAGGCATTGAAGCAGCATTTTTACCCGGACATCGAACTTCCCGACCAGGCACCATCCGGTCGCACGCTGGATTTTAGCAGAATGCTGGAAAAAGCGGATCTGATCAATCTGCTGAAACACTACGGTCGTCCTTCGCCTGAACTGGATTGGATGATCGGGATTATTGTTGCGGGTTGCCTGGGTAGTGATCATCTATGGCAGGATTTGGGCTTGTGGTCACGCCCTCAACTGAGCGCCATGCTGCAATACAACTTCCCCGAATTGGCCGCAAAAAATGACAAGGATATGAAATGGAAAAAATTCTTGTATAAGCAGTTGTGCGAAGCCGAAGGTTTATATTTGTGCCGCGCACCTTCCTGTGATGTCTGTATTGATTACGCGAAATGTTATGGACCGGAGGAATAGGATTGCGTTTAAAGTTTGAATAATCAATGTGTGTCAATGTTGACTATAGAAACAGCATCTTTACGCGTCTGAAAAAATCCTGTCGATGCCTGAGGCCTAAGTCAACAGCACGAAAGGGCAGGTACTGAATGAATGTGAATGTAACTGGCCCACCTTGCTAGCCGCAGTCTCCTGAAATCGTCATAGGAGCAGCGCTTCGCCGCGAACAGGGCATTCCGGGTACTCAATCGCGGCGAAGCGCCACTCCAGACGATCGTTTTCCTGCATGACTGTTAAAAATCTTCAGGGAAGTTATTATGGGTCACAGTCTTAGCACGCCGGTCACTTTCAGAATGACGGTGTCCGTCAGGTATTCTGCTTCTTGAATGATCAATATTTGCCATACAGCGTTATAATGGCTTTTTGATCTTCCACGCGTTGTCCGGCAGAGTCGTTAGTGTATGAAAATACTCAAATTAAGGTTTAAGAATCTCAACTCATTGGAAAATGAGAATACTATCAACTTTGAAGAAGCCCCGTTTTCCGAGACGGGTGTTTTTGCCATTACAGGCCCGAACGGTTCCGGGAAATCGACAATTCTGGATGCCATTACGCTGGGACTTTTTGGTGAAACATTCCGATTTGACCGGCCGGCTGATCATGTGATGACCCGGCATGCGTCTGAATGTTATTCAGAAATAGAGTTCTCGCTGGGCAACCATAAATTCCGCTCCAGCTGGTATGTGCAACGGACATCGGGAGACCCTGCCGGAGAATTGATGCCATCCGAAATGAAGCTGACTCGCTTGAATGGCAATGAAGAGGTATTGGCAACCACACCGGCACAGGTCTGTGCCAAAATCAGTGAAATTACCGGCATGAATTTTCGTAGTTTTACGCGCTCAATTTTGTTGGCTCAAGGTGATTTTGCGGCATTTTTGAATGCCCTGGATAGTGAGCGTCTGGATATATTGGAAACTATCATCAGCACCGATATTTATGCGGATCGCCAAAAGGACATTCTTGATAACGCAGATCATGCCCAACAAAAGCTGGATTTTCTAAAAAAGGAAATGGCGGCATTATCGCTACTGGATCCGATCAAACGGGAAGCTTTTGAGCATGATTTAACAGATTATCAGGAGCAGTACAAAGAACTTCAGTCGGAAGAAGGTATCCTGAAGCAACAGCAAACGCAGTTAGCCGGCATTGAGGCGCTTCAAACCCAAATTACCCGGCAGGAAAACAATCTTAAGGCGCTTGAATCGGAGGCGGAAGCGGAACAAAAAAAACTCGCGAAAGTGATTTCCGGTCAGTCAGTTTTGGACTTCAAGGATGACAGAGAAGCCATTATTGCTGCTGAATTGGCCGTTCAGGACAGTAACACCACGTTGGCAACCTTTAAAACCGAACTTAAACAGCTCGAAAGCCGGCTGGCATTGGTGAGCACTGACCCGAATACACTGGCCGGCCTGGCAAATTTATCGTTTTCCGAACAGCAGCAGACCATTGCCAGCACCCGAACACAAGTCAATGTATTGAATTCGAATCGTCATGCGGCTCTGCAATTGTCCCAGTCATTGGAGACGCAGATCAAAGACAAGGGCGCAGTACTTGCGGCTGTTTCTTCCTGGCTGGAGGAACATGCCGTCGATCACCATCTGGTAGAACACTTTCCCGACATTAGGCGCTTAAAAACGCTTCGAGATGAATTGGCTGAGTTAACCCAAAAACAGAACAGTTTTAGCCAATGGTCAACGAAAGCGACACTGACTCAGAAAAAAACTTCAGCGGCTTTTGACAAGCAGGAAAAATCATTGCTCGACCGTAAACAGAAAATGGCCGAGGACGAAGCGGCTGTCGCGGAACTACTTCAGTCGAACACGATTGAAGCGATTGAAGAATTGCAAGCGGAACAGAAAGAGCGAGTTAATTCCATTCAAGAGTTAATCAAACTGTCAGAGGCACATCAAAAACTCAGCGGCCCACGTGGATTTTTCGGCCTTTTCAAAAGCAAGGAACAGCCGGATTTAGATGCAGACGCCTTAATATTTGAACTTGACGAACTGAGACAGCAGATTAAGCGCGAGGAGAATATTAAACGTGCTCTCGATGAGTTGGTGTTTGGCGAGGCACTGCGCAAAAAAATGGCAACGGATCGGTATCATTTGGTGGACGGCAAGCCTTGTCCTCTCTGCGGATCCTTGCAACACCCGTATGCGAAAAATCCGCCAGCGATGACCAATTCGCAGCAGGCGCTGATTGATCAACAGGCAAAGGTTAAAGCCTTGAAAATCCAGGCTGAAGCCATTGAACGATCTATTACTGTGGCAAAAAAACAGGCTGAAACCAGTCAGGCAAAACAATTGCGTCTGCAGCACATCCGGTCGCAATGGTTAACGCTCTGTAACCGGCTTAATGTGGTGAGTCCTGATCTTGATATCAATAACCAGAAGTTAATGAAGGCGTTATTAAAAAACGAAATCGTCGAATTGACAGAAATAACCAGTTTGATATCGAAATATCGCATCAAACAAAAAAATATTGGCAAGTTAACGGCACAAATCGCGAAATTATCGACATCGATCGAGCTACTTCAGGCAAATGGCCAACAATTGGATAACGAATGGCAATCAAAGTCGCAGGTACAAATCGATAATGAAGCCGCATTGGCGACGTGTCAGCAGGAAGATAAAGAACTTTCTGAAACACTATCGGAACAACTGACAGTTCTTGGCGAAGCGATCCCTGACAGAGGTATCGAAGATGCCCTTTATGAGCGCTTGACTGCACGCCTCCAGGATTATCAGACCCATGTATTTCGCAATAAAAGCTTGATTGAAGATGTCGCCGCATTAAAACAGAAACTGACTAACTGCGAGGTGGAGATAAAAGACTGCGATGAAAAACTCAAGATTTTCAGCTCACAACTGGAATCCGATGAGACCATTGGGCTGCATCTGGCGTTAATTGAAAAACAAAAATTGATTGCCGATAAAGAGCAGATTTTGGTGATTCAGATGAATGAAGTGGCTCGTTTGCTGCAATTATTTCAGGGTAGGCTACAGGATTCTGAGTTTAGCAGCCTTGGCCAGATAGACGAAATACTGGCTTTATTGCAAACATTGCCTGCCTTGCAGCAGCGTAAAGCCGAACTCGATCAACAGCTGGCGCATAAAGCGCAGGAACTGGAAAGAAGCAAGCTACAACTCGTTGCTGAACGCGAGACATGTGAAACGGAGAGTTCAATGGCTGAAATTACTGCTCAATGGCGCAGCGTCACGGGAAAAATGGATATTGCCCATCAGGAAGCACGGCGTTTGGACAATATCTTAAAAGAGCAGGAACGCTTACAGCAAAAATTCGATGCCCTTGCGTCGCAGCTTGAGGATCAGGAAAAATTGACACAGCATTGCCTGGAAGAAAAGGCTCTATTAGAACATGATAATGGCAGAGTGTTCAGACGCCGCGTGCAAAGTCAGATGGCCGATAAATTATTATCGCAAACCAATGCCATCCTGGAAAAAATCAGCGGCCGTTATTACCTCCGGCAAGCGCCAAGTGAACTGGGATTGGCTCTGGAAATCGAGGACACCTACCAGGCAAATGCCCGGCGGCTGCCCAAGACATTATCCGGTGGCGAGAGTTTTATTGTCAGTCTGGCTTTGGCCCTGGGCCTTTCGGAACTAGCCAACAACGGCAAATCGGTTGATTCCCTGTTTCTGGATGAAGGTTTCGGCAATCTGGATGCCGAAACATTGTATACAGTGATCAGTACACTGGAAAGGTTGCATACCCATGGAAAAACAGTCGGCGTCATTTCGCACGTCGAAGCGGTTCAGAAACGCATCAAGGCTCAGTTGCAAGTCGTTAAAAAGCCGAATGGCATGGGCATGCTGAAGAAGGCGTCTTGAAGTAAATTTAGTCCTGTAGAATTAATACCTCTTTGCAGAAGAGAGCTGTATTTAAGTATTCCTGCATGCCTATAGATTCTGCTCTGTAAAGTTTTATCTCCGTTCGCCTTGAGCTTGTTGAAAGGCCAGAGAACATCGACAAGCTCGAACGGTTTCAAATAGCATCGGGCCGAACCAATAATCTTTCAGTCCACAGAAATTAAGGAAATTTTGGCATGTACATTTCCACGCCACCCTTTGAATTCGAACGCCGAGATCAACCGCGCCGGTCAGCAGACCGGGAAGAAGACCATCTTCATAAAACCTTTTCAACCCCTCACTGCCATGCTTGTCTGAAACGTATGGCCGATGGCGTGTTATTGCTGGATAACGAAACTCGGGTTATTTTTGCCACACCGCAAATTAATCAGATCATGAAAAGGCAGGATGTGCCCTTTACGTTATCGCCTAAATTTTCTCTGCACCCTCCACAGCATGCGGCAAAATTTGCTGCTTTCGTTAACGGAAAAGATTGCGAAAACGGACCGCTTCGCCAGTTGCTGGAAGGTCAGGCTGTCGATGACCTGCTGCTCCTCAATTGTGTTCAATTTCCAACGTCTACTGAACCGAAATGTCGGGCTGCCCGTTACATGATTATCATGTTCGAACCCAATCACTGTCCTTCGCAGCAATGGCTGTTTTTCAAGAAGCAATTCAATTTAACGCCGGCCGAAGCGAGGCTATGCCGCTCGTTTGCCGACGGTTTAACACTCAACGACTACTGCGAAAAATGGAAAGTCGCACCCAGCACGGCACGCAGTCAGCTACACATCGTATTCGGCAAAACATCCACGCGCCGGCAGAGCGATTTGCTGCGGCTGATTTTTTTGTTTTCCAGAAATTAATCTGTGATTTATCCATCATTTGATGGATGTGCTGTTCGTGCTATTTCTATAGAGTCAAGACTGCAAGTGTTTCTGGTAGGGCACTCGTTAGACATTCTTGAAAAATGCTGCCAAGAGCGTCTAGCAATAATAACAGCAGCATGAATTTCAGGTGATGACAATGAAAAAGTATTTTTTAATTTTCATGATGGTACTTGTGGCTATACCGTTAGCGTCCGCTGATCCGGCACAGGGCAGGAACGCCACGCCGAAGGTCTATGACAAGACCATTGGAAACTGGGGGCATGCTTGGTGGCAGTGGGCGTTCAAGTTTGATACAACGCACAATCCGATAACACAGGATGGCGATGTCGATTGTTTTGCGGGCCAATCTGGCAAGGTCTGGTTTCTCGCAGGGACATTCGGTGGTTTGGCGGAGCGCACTTGTACGATCAAGAAGGGAAAGGCAATTTTCTTCCCATTATTTAACGGCGTGTTCTGGACACAGGTAAATCCTGCCGTACCAGAGGACTGTACGGACGAAAAGA
This sequence comes from Methylococcaceae bacterium, assembly GCA_013140705.1. Classification (GTDB taxonomy): domain Bacteria; phylum Pseudomonadota; class Gammaproteobacteria; order Methylococcales; family Methylomonadaceae; genus JABFSH01. The sequence continues at coordinate 27,560 of JABFSH010000001.1, read as the reverse complement.
GTTGTCGTTCAGGCGTGAGCGATATGATCGATGCAATAAAAGGATGGACATGTACCGTCGATGGGACCCCGTGCGTCTGGTTTACTCAAATTGTCCGTGCGCAGTCTGATGCTCGACCGCTAAATGTTCCGGTTGGATCGTTCTTAATCGATTTTGGGTACGCTTCAGGGCGGCGGGAGATATCTATCTCAGATGGATACTGGGTCATGCTTGATCCGTTACCTAGCGGACCGCATATTATCGAATTCACATCGGAAGCCCCCGGCTTTTCGCTTGGCGTGACCTATAATCTGACGGTAGAGGATGAGGATTAACGACCGGGAAAAATTGGGGTCAGGTCCATAGGATGTGCTGAGGCACGAAGCGCATCGTTCGCGAGCGATGCGCCTCCTCCGTCGGCACATCCTATATAGCTTTCATTATCCGGAGCGATAAAAACACCGTCATGCTCGTTGGGATGTAACAGCTGGATTATAGATGCTGAGGCACGAAGCGCACCGATCGCGAAAGATGCGCCTCCTCCGTCGGCACATCCTATACAGCTTTCATTTTCCGGAGCGGTAAAAACATCGTCATGCTCGTTGGGATGTAACAGCTGGATTATAGGTGCTGAGGCACGAAGCGCACCGTTCGCGAAAGATGCGCCTCCTCCGTCGGCACATCCTATACAGCTTTCATTTTCCGGTGCGATAAAAACACCGTCATGCTCGTTGGGATGTAACAGCTGGATTATAGGTGCTGAGGCACGAAGCGCATGGTTCTATCTCAGATGGATACTGGGTCATGCTTGATCCGTTACCTAGCGGACCGCATATTATCGAATTCACGTCGGAAGCCCCCGGCTTTTCGCTTGACGTGACCTATAAACTGACGGTAGAGGATGAGGATTAACGACCGGGAAAAATTGGGGTCAGGTCCATAGGATGTGCTGAGGCACGAAGCGCATCGATCGCGAAAGATGCGCCTCCTCCGTCGGCACATCCTATATAGCTTTCATTATCCGGAGCGATAAAAACTTCGAGTCATTCGTTTGCATGAATACTGAAATCACCGGAATGTCCCCAGTTAACCGGGTAAACACCCAACTCCACATATCGATGAAAACTCGAATGCGGCCACTCGCTAACCCGCCGTACACAGCCATGCTTGACCGGATTCCAATGGATATAATCCAGATGGTTGTTAAAATCGTCTTGGCTGGTCAGCAAATGTGCCCAGAACCGACGTTGCCACAAACCGCGTTCTCTGCGTTTATTCCGGCTTTGTGAAACTCTCTCACCTTGGGGTATTGCACGTGAAAAATAACTTTTGAGTAGACTCCACCGTATCGCATAATCCGTATCCCCAGGTGGCAATGTCAAAATACAATGCAAATGATCAGGCAGGATAACGACCGCTTCGATCCGGTAAGGTTTGCGTTGTTTGACGTAGCGAAAAGCAGTTCGTAACACATCAATCTTTTCAACCAATAAGTGATTATTTCGTCGTTCCGCAAGATTGACAGTGAAGAACCAGGTTGCACCAGGGATGTAGATACGGCGATATTCAGTCATTTGTATTTATAAACACTTACCCGAACGATGCGCTTCGTGCCTCAGCGCATCCTATAGCTCTATATCTCTATTTAGTCAGCAAATCAGGCGATGTGAATTAGTGGTTTTTCATTTCCTGCTGTTCCAGCCAGGCTTTCCAGACAGCCAGCAAGACAGAGAGTATGACCGGTCCTAAAAATAAACCGACGACGCCAAACGCAGAAAGCCCGCCCAGTACGCCAAACATGACGACGAGAAAAGGCATTCGACTGGCGCCGCTGATGACAATCGGCCGGATGACATTATCTACCGTACTGATGACCAGAAATCCCCACAGTAACAGACTGACGCCCGGCCATAAATGATCGGTCATAATGAGCGTTATGCCGATAGGCATCCAGACCAGCGTGGCGCCCATCGGAACCAGCGCCAACAGGGCGGTAATCAAGCCGAACAGCACGGGTGCCTGGACACCGGCTATCGCGTAACCGATTCCTGACATAAGACCCTGACCCAGTGCAGCCAGCACGAGTCCATAAACGACGGCACGGGTCGTGTTGCCGGCAGCCTGCAGATAAACAGCCAGATATTTTCCAAGAAAATGAATGAGTCCTTGATGTAATTGTTTGATGGCTTCCTGACCATCGCGGAAACAAAAAAACACCGTGACTAAAATGACGCCCAATTTCAACACGTATTGTCCGATACCGCCCAGGAATTTGGCAACCTCACCCAGTCGCTGTTTAGCCCAGTCGGCAAATTGTGTTGTAACGCCCGCTCGATTATCGATTAAGCGATCAATAGCCTCCTGCAGATAATCCCCAAGCCAGGGCAGTTGTCGGATGGAGTTCGGTAATTGATAGCCTTGTTGATTGAAATTTACGGTTAAGGATTGATAAGCAACTTGTAATTCATCATTTAATAGATCGACAAGCCAATAAGCGGCCAAGATAATGTGTGCTGCGAGTATCGCTGTCATTATGGCGGCACTGAGTGTTGCATTGCCACTCAAACGATGTCTTAGCCAGCGGTAGGGCGGCCAGGTGACATACGTGATAATGAAGGACCAGGTCAGTGTGAGTAAAAATTCACGCAAGACTATAAATCCCAATAATACTAGCCCGGCTAACAGAATCCCGGGAATGATCTGCTGTAAGGATTTATTCTCCAGAAAATCATTCATATTTTGGCTTGATAGTCATTCAGGTGATCTTACAGATCGGTTAGCTCAACAGGATATATTTGCACCAAATCGATGCGTGGGCCATCCATTTTTTTAACCAGGATTTCGAACTGGTTAAATTCAATTGTCTGGCCTTCAATGGGGATATCGCAAAGTTTCGACATTATCAGACCACCAATGGACACTTCATCCTCCAGTTCCAGTTCTTCGTTCTCAATGTCTATGCCCAAAATACGTTCCAGTGAAAAAATGGGCAGACTCCCCTTACACAACAAGGTGCCATCATAAAGGCGGATCCAGTCATTGCTGTTATGACGGAATTCATCGTGTATTTCCCCAACCATTGCGCTTAATAAATTGTCCAGGGTGATGAAACCTTGCGGTTTTTTGCCTTGTTGGCCAATCATCGTGAAATGTGACATGCCGGAGCGGAAATGGCGTAATAAGGTAAGGGCGGACGTATTGGCTGAAATATACTCAACAGGTCGCAAGTATTCATTCAAGTCGTCAATAGTTTTTCCTTCCTGCAAGGCAAAAAACAAATCTTTCAAGTGGATGATGCCCAGCACGTCAATATTATTGGTATCAAAGTAGGGATAGCGGCTAAATCGTGAGCGATAGACGGTTTGCAGATTTTCCTGCAATGATTTGTTGCGGTGTAAGGCAATGATTTCATGAATGGGGCGCATCAGATCAGAGACTTCCAGTTCACTGAAATCCAGCGTTTTAGCCATGATATTCCATTCATCGCGGGTAAAACGTCCACTGTGGCGGTTGCTTCGCAAGATGAGCTTGAGCTCGTCAGCAGAATAGTGCGACTCGTGGTTGCTGTCCTGCGCCAGGCCCATGATACGTAAAATCAGATTGGCGCTGGAATTCAGTGTCCAAATTGCCGGGAACATCAGCCAATAAAATCCATACAGCGGTATCGAACTCCACAGACCGATTATCTCCGGATTACGGATCGCCAGTGATTTTGGAGCCAGTTCACCAACAACAATGTGCAAGAACGAAATAACAGAAAAGGCAAAAGCAAAGGAGATGCCATGAATTAATTCCGGTGCGGTAATATTAATCTGTTCGAAGAGCGGTTCTAAAAGACTGGCAAAAGCCGGTTCCCCGATCCAGCCCAATCCGAGCGAAGCCAGCGTAATGCCGAGCTGACAGGCGGATAAATAGGCATCGAGTTTTGTGTGTACCCGCGCCAGAATTTTTCCGCGCCAGCCTCGGGTTTTGGCAATGGAGCGAATACGGGTTTGTCGAAGTTTAACCAGGCTGAATTCGGCGGCAACAAAAAAGCCATTGACGACAACCAGCAGCAACGCTAGCAGGACAAAAAAGACATTATTCATAATGGATAGTTGAAAGGTCGAAAAAACGGAGCCGGGAAAGATGGAATGCGTATGACTTTCGGAAAGACAGTGGAGGTTGCAGTTTGTTGTGAAAAAAGATTGGCAGTAAAATAATGAAGCGAGATCTATGCAATCCCGAATAATATTCGCTAGAGAGTGACTTGATAAGCATCGTTTTTAAAAATCCATGATTTGTTGAAATTATAATGATCAGGGTGCTTAAATGCGATACATATTAATCGAACTCAGTGTTATACCGGGTGTTTGTGATCAAACAAGTCTTGAATCTCTTCCAATTTATCCATCTCCAACACGCTGAAAAATGGCCGAGACCTCCCGAACCACCTATCTTTCAAAAGACTTTATCGAGACGGCCGAAGGCTTAATCTTTGCTGTTGTCGCACCGGGAACCGAACAGGACAAGGTGCTGTGTTTTTTACGTTACGTCAAGGCGGCTGACGGCTGTAAAAAAAAGGCGACTGAAGAAGCGAATGAATTGTTGAGGATGCATTACCCCGAATATCTGCATTATTCAACCGTTCTGGATACGTCGCTGCATGCTGTGGCTGTCAACCGAATTGTCAAACATCATCAGCCCAGGCAAGGATTGCAGCTGATTTTACGGGCGAATCGGCAGGATGTAGTGGAACGGGATTTAGTGAGTCTATGCAGTCAGTTTGAACAACGCGGTATGAACATCGCTGAGGCAGGAGTAACGGGTTCATTATTGATCTGCGCGCAAAAAGCCGATTCCGACATCGATTTAATCTGGTATGACAGATCATTATTTCATCAGTGCAGAGCCGCTGTGAAAGATCTCATCGAGCAGGATTTTCTGCAGTCATTACAGGCCAATGATTGGCAGGACTCTTATGCCCGCCGCTCTTGCGATTTAAGTTTATCCGAGTATGTCTGGCACGAGCGGCGTAAATATAATAAAGCGTTGGTCAACGGCAGAAAATTTGATCTCAATTTTATCGATCTGTCAGCGGATGTGGCATCTGTCAGCTATCGCAAGCGAGGTTTCATGACTTTGCAGTGTCAAGTTGTCGATGACAGCCGCGCATTTGATTACCCGGCCGAATACAAAATTGCTCACGAGCAAATCAAATCGGTGGTCAGTTTTACGGCAACGTATACCGGTCAGGCATTCACCGGAGAAATGATTGAGGTCTGTGGCCTTCTGGAACATTCCGAACACGGCGATATGCGAATTGTTGTCGGTGCGACTCGAGAAGCGCACGGGGAATATATTAAAGTCATGCATGACTGATAATGGATGGGTGAGATGAAGTTAGTTGATTTTTCGGCCGTAATTTTTGATATGGATGGCCTCGTTCTGGACACCGAGGCCACCTACTGCTTTGCCAAGCAGGAAGCTGCGAAATCTATGGGCTTTGCCGTCTCGGATGACTTTTGGTTATCGCTGTCCGGTCTTCATGCCAGTGATATCGAACAAAAATTGTTTGATCACTTGGGGGCTGACTTTGATTGTTCAGCGTTTAATGGCAGGGCTGAGCAGATTTGGCATGCGTATGTTAAAAACAACGGTATTCAAATAAAACCCGGATTTTTTGCACTATTGAACTTTATAGTTGAACAGGCCTTGCCCTTTTGTCTCGCAACCAACAGCAATGCCGTTAACGCGACTAACTGTTTAAAACTGGCTAGACTTCAGGACATTTTTCCTGTTGTGATTACCCGTGACGATGTGCTGCAGGGCAAACCGGAACCGGATATTTTTTTAAAGGCTGCGGACCGCTTGGGTGTTGAGATCAAGCAGTGCCTCGCCCTGGAAGATTCTCCTACCGGTATCCAGGCGGCAACACGGGCAGGGGCGTTTTCGGTTTTCGTGCCCTCCGTGTTGCCGGTTGATCCTTTAGCCCTTTCGCTCTGTGATGTCATGCTGCCGGATCTTGAACAGGTGCTGCAAAACTTACGCGCATAGTTAACCAGAGCACCGGTCGATCGGTTATAATCGGCTGTTTTTCCATCCTTCGTTAAATCAGCCCTTGATAAACCGATATTCCAAAATTTCCGTAATTGCACCCGCCAGATTGCATATGGGATTTATTGATTTAAGCGGAGCTTCAGGCCGGCATTTTGGCAGTATCGGGATTGCGTTAAACGAGATCAGCACACGTATTACCGTAACGCATGCAGATCAGCGCAAGATCTCCGGGCCTTCTGCGCAGAGGGCTGACAAGTGTCTTACCCTGTTGTGTGAGGTTTTAAAGGTATCCGATAAACTGGCAATCAATATTGAAGCTGCAATTCCTGAGCATGTGGGGTTGGGATCAGGCACTCAAATGTCGTTAGCCATCGGAATGGCTCTGAATGCCTGGTATGACCTGAAATTATCCGTGCGAGATATTGCTGCGGTAATGGATAGAGGTCTACGCTCGGGTATCGGTATTGGTATTTTTGAGCAAGGTGGCCTGGTCGTTGATGGCGGGCGTGGACATAAAACCATCACGCCCCCGGTTTTAGCGCACTTCGATGTACCTAATGACTGGCATTTTATCCTGGTCTTCGATAAACGCGGGCAGGGTTTGCATGGTCAACAGGAAATCATGGCTTTTAATGAGTTACCGACGTTTCCACGGCAGGAAGCGGAACGATTATGCTATTTATTACTGATGCAAGGCTTACCGGCCATCGCAGAAAATGATCTGTTTCAGTTCGGTCATGTCATTACGCAGTTGCAACAATCGGTCGGTGAACATTTTGCATCGGCTCAAGGCGGTGTGTTTACCAGTCATGAAGTTGCGAAAGCCATGCAATGGCTGGAGCAACAGGGCGCGGTCGCTATTGGTCAAACATCATGGGGACCTACCGGATTTTGTGCCATCGAAGCGTCACAACGTGCTGACCTGATCGTTCAGCAGGCACGGCAAAACTTTAAACATTTCGTAAACTTGAGTTTTGTCGTGGTAAGTGCACGCAATAGCGGTGGCGAAGTCATTGTTGAGTGATCGCTGTTACAGTCAGCAATGAATGAAGGCATCATCAGTGGCTGACCGTTCGAAGTATCTTATATTGGTCGCCAGTTCCGGTCGCATGCTGGCCGAGGCTGCCAGAAAAGCGGGACTAAAACCATTAGTCATTGATCTGTTTGCCGATCTCGATACACAGGGCCTTGCTGAAGATTATCGTCAGGTTCAATCACTGGCGCTTGAACAACTGTCTCCGGCCATTGACTATTTCGTTCAACGGTATGCGACGATCGATGTCATTTATGGCAGTGGACTGGAATATTATCCGGAATGCGTGTCTTATTTGGACAGTCGGTTGAATATTCTCGGAAATGATTTTGCCACATTTAAAAGGCTTCTGGATAAACAAGATTTTTTTAATCAGTTAGAGCGATTGGACATTCATTACCCTGAAGTTTGTTTTGTCAAACCTTGCCAGGACAATGACTGGTTAATCAAGCCTCTAAATGGTCAGGGTGGACGTGGAATAACCCGTTTTCATCATCAGGATGTGGACAGTGCAGGGGGGTATTGGCAAAAGTACCAGACGGGGAAGGTACAGTCGGTTTTGTTTTTGGCTAACGGTGAGCGGCCACTTATTATCGGCTTTAACAGCCAATGGACGGCGAAGGTGGATCATGAAGATGGTTTTATTTTTTCCGGCGTGATCAATCATACGCAACTGACCAACGCACAAAAGCAGCAAATTCAAACGTGGTTATCCCGGCTGGTTCCTCTCTATCATCTTAAAGGACTTAACTCACTGGATTTTATACAGGATGGCGAAAAAAGTTTCATTTTGGAAATCAATCCGCGCCCTTCCGCCAGTATGGCGGTTTATGAAGACGATTTGATAAGTGCGCATATCCAGGCATGTCAAGGTTTCCTGGCCGATAAATGGCCTATGCAAACCGGCTATTCGGGTTATCAAATTGTCTATGCCCGGCAAGAATTATTGATTCCTGACGACTTCGAATGGCATGAAGGCTGCCGTGATTTACCCGTAACTCAGGCAATTATTGGCGCCAGGCAACCAATATGCAGTATTATTGCCCACCAAAATGAAGCGCTGGCCGTTTTACGGCAACTCTCAAATTTAGAACATACTCTCATCAACAAACTGGAAAGGTTTCAAACTCATGCAATTCACCGCTAGCGTTAATAAATTGACTCAGCCACTGGTACAACATCTAATTGATAATGCGGACAAATTAAGAGTAAGTGTTGAAAAGTTGAACAATGGCTGCACGATCATTGATGCCGGCATTCATGTGCCGGGCGGCCTGGAAGCCGGGCGAATTATCGCGGAAATCTGTCTTGGCGGGATGGGTACTGTGACATTAAGTCATAGTCTTTATGCGACTAACTGGCCATTGACGGTCAACGTTCACACAGGTAATCCGGTTCTGGGTTGCCTGGGTAGCCAGTATGCCGGCTGGAGTTTATCCCATGAGAAATATTACGCACTGGGATCAGGACCGGCACGAGCCATGGCGACCAAAATAAAAGACGGCAATCAGGAGCCTGTTGAAGAACTTTATAAGGAATTAGCCTATCAGGATTCAGCAGACGCAACAGTTTTGGTGATCGAAAATGATGCCGTACCCCCGATTGCCATTGTTGAAAAAGTAGCGGCCGCCTGCAAAGTGGAACCCTCTCAATTAACCGTTATCGTGACACCCACCAGCAGTCTGGCTGGTGGCGTGCAAGTGGTAGCCCGCGTACTTGAGGTGGCCATGCATAAAGCCCATGCCTTGCATTTTCCGTTGGAAAATATTGTTGATGGCAGCGGCAGCGCCCCGGTTTGCCCGCCACATCCGAACTTTGTCAAGGCGATGGGGCGTACCAACGATGCCATTCTGTTTGCCGGACAAGTGCATTTATTTGTCAAAGGCAGTGATGAAGCGGCCGAGAAGTTGGCCAAAGAACTTCCCAGTTCCACCTCCAAGGATTATGGAAAACCTTTTGCCGATATCTTTAAGCAATATAACTATGATTTTTTTAAAGTCGATGCGATGTTATTCAGTCCGGCCAGTGTGATCGTCACGGCAGTCGATTCCGGTAAAAGTTTCCGTGCCGGCAAATTGGATAACGAATTGCTCGATCAATCTTTTGGCGCGTAACTGAAAACACGTGGGCCGCATCGCTGTATTTACCGATGATCCCGGTTGGCACGGAAAGCAATTAAAGCTTGCCTTCGCCAATCTGGGTTATAGCTGTGATTTCGTTTCCCTGACTGAATGTCGTTTCACTATGGAACCCGGGCAATTGCCACTTGTCATTCCCGGGTTTGAGGGAACATTGCCGGATGCCGTATTTGTGCGTGGCGTTCCTGGCGGCTCTCTTGAAGAAGTTGTCTTGTATCTGGATGTTCTGCATGCTCTAAAACTGTTGGCAGTACCCGTCTACAACGATGGTCACGCGATCGAGCGCAGTGTCGATAAAGGCATGACAAGTTTCTTGTTACACAATGCCGGCTTGCCGACGCCATTGACCTGGGTCTTGCGCAATCGTACTGATGCGCTTGCCATAGCGGAACATGAATTAAAAAATGGTCACATGCTGATCAGCAAGCCTTTATTCGGCTCCCAAGGCATTGGTATTCGACGCATCGAAAAAATGACTGACCTTTTTTGGTTGACTGGTAGCCATGGTGTTTATTATTTGCAACGATTCATCCAATGCTACGGTACCGGGTATTCGGATAATAGAGTGTTCGTCATTAATGGCCGGGTGATTGCCATGATGTGTAGACGAGGCAAGTCCTGGCTGAATAATGTTGCCCAGGGCGCCAGTTGTGAGTGTATCGATGTAGAACCGGAAATGGTCGAATTGGCGATTCAGGCGACTGCGGCACTCAACATGGATTATGCGGGTGTGGATATTATCCGCGACCGGGCAGGCGATTATTGGGTGATTGAAATTAATAGCATTCCCGCGTGGAAAGGTTTGCAAAGCGTTTGTAACGTCAACATCGCTGCATTGTTGGCGAACGATTTAGCCAGTCGCTACCTGTCAAAGCAAGCGCATGAAATTGCAGTCGCAAATTCAAGATGACGTCAGCGGACCTGGAAAACCTGTATCAACAGGCCTGTGAAGTTGAGTTGCAGGCATTTAAGCCCGGTAACGTCAGTGTATATTCCGATGGACATGATATGACGGTCGCGGATTTTAGAATCAGCGCTAAAGTTAGTGCGGCGCCAATCTGTAATCCAGATTATTGTTTGGGCGAAAAAATTTTTTATGCTGTACAGGCCACTCGTCAAGCAGTCAGTTGCAATACCAACTTGGGTATTATTCTGCTTTGTGCGCCGTTAATTCAGGCGGCAAGCAGCAAAGCTATAGGGATGAGTTTAAAGTGCGCTTTAGCTGAAGTGTTGGCAAATACCACCGTCGATGATGCCAATTGGGTTTTTAAGGCCATCCTGCTGGCATCTCCGGGTGGATTAGGCAGCTCCGACCAGGAAGATGTAAAAAATATAGCCTCGGTTACATTGCGTGAATCCATGCGAATTGCGAGTCTCAGAGACCGGATCGCATTACAGTACGTTTCAAATTATCAAGATATTTTCGATTTTTCTGTCAATGTATATTATAATTGCGCGAGTAGATGGGGTGACCGGAATTGGGCTGCGGTAGCTGTATATGTAAAGCTGCTATGTCAATTTCCGGATAGTCACATCGAAAGGAAGTATGGCAATCAGTACTCAGAGTTAGTAGTCGATAGAATGACAATGCTTAACGAAGAGTTATCTAAGACTGATAGCCCAGAGCGAATTAAGCCAATGCTGTACAGCATTGATCAAGAGCTTAAGTCCAAAGGTGTTAATCCCGGTACGACAGCAGACATGACTGTTGTAACGGTATTGACAGCATTATTAGAAGAGCAACTAGGTAAACTTAAAACTTCCTAAGGTTCTTCGTAAGGAATTTTCTCAAATATTGATTTTGAGATATTAATCCAATTATTCATTTATCTTCACAGGGGAAAACAAGCATGGCAAAAATTACTAACTTGCGCGTTGGCGAATCTTTAGTGGGTGATGGCAACGAAGTTGCTCACATCGATCTCATCATTGGACCAAGAGGTTCAGCGGCTGAAACAGCGTTTGCAACTGCATTAACAAACAACAAAGATGGTTTCTCTACTTTATTAGCGGTTGTTGCTCCTAACCTGTTGGTTAAGCCTGCAACTATCCTGTTTAACAAAGTAACCATCAAAGGTGCTAAACAAGCAGTTCAAATGTTTGGTCCAGCACAACGCGGCGTTGCTATGGCTGTTGCTGATTCAGTTGAAGATGGCACAATTCCCGTAGAAGAAGCTGATGATTTGTTTATATCAGTCGGTGTTTTCATTCACTGGGCTGCTACAGACGATGCTAAAATTCAAAAGTTCAACTACGAAGCTACTAAAGAAGCCATCAAACGCGCTGTTGACGGTACTCCTACCGCAAAAGAAGTAGTTGCCGCTAAAGGTACAGCAGTACATCCGTTTGCTGCAAACTAATTAATTTAGTTTCAAGTAGGATAAAAATACCCCACTTAGTTGGGGTATTTTTTTGCCTGAATATTCGTGATTTGATCCGCGCTAATTGTCTCGGCGTGTAATGCGCTGGCAATCAGCGCCTGCTCGACACCCATTTCCTGTAAATCCAGTAGATCCTGATAATGTCTTATGCCGCCCGCAGCAATGAAGTTTTTATCAGGATAACGTGTGCGAAATGATATTAATTTAGCCAGATCAGGACCTTTTTGACTACCCACACGATCCAGGGTCATGATGATAATGTTCTTTGGCCAAAAAGCAGACGATAAAAAAAGACTATCGGGGCCCAGTGATTCTAACGAGGCATAGTCCAGGGACAGAATAAACTGATTGTCGAACGCTCTGATTTCCTGGAGATTATCATCCCGATAGGATTCCGTACCCAGCACAGGTAAATAATTTTCAGGAAATTTTGCCGATGTTGTAGGTTCCAGATAGCCACTGTCCACCCAGAACAACAGTTCGGAGAAGTGTATCAACACAGTCTTAATTAACTCACGGTGATGCCCTTGCTGGGTGATGGCATTCAAATCAGCGATGTAGACTGTATCAAAATGATACGTTGTCACAAGAGCCTGAATGACATCAAAAATATCAGAGGTTTGGCATAGATGCGTTTTTAGCGCTTGGTACTGGTCGCGTTTGCCCTCTCTGGCATGAACAACCTGACCATCTTTGAGATCAATCACGGGTATTATTTTCATCAGGACTAATTCTACTTTGTCAGATTTTCACGAACTCGTCATACTCGCCTGGAAGCGGGTATCCAGCGCCAAGGATGGTAAACTCGAATCCATCCGTGGAACCTGGATTTGCTTCGCGCTCTAATGGGTCCGGCAATCTATGTCGGAAAGACGGGCTTTAAAAATAATTACCAGGCAATCTGACAAAGTAGAACCAAACATTGCTCATAAAGTAGCCAAGCATTGATTGTTTTACTAGCGCCAGGAATCAATCTTCCCACTCGAGCTCAGCGAACACCGTCGTCACGTTTCTGCGATGAAATTGGTCGAATAACTTCCATTTTCCTTGCGCCGAATGCCCAACTGTTTCAACTGCTTTTTCCAGATGTTCGCCTTTTTTTATTAAGGCTCGAACATCGGAGAGTAACATCATTAGATATTCCTTTTCAGGTTGCATGGCAACAGGCCAATTCGTCACTATTCTTCCGTGTCCTGGAATAACCAGCTTGTAAGAATGATGTTCCAGTTTATCGAGTATGCCTAACCAGCCTTTCAGGCTACCGTCAATCACAGGCAAATGATCGATGAACAACAAATCGGCCATCCACAACGTATTGGATTGCCGGTCAAAAACAGTCAGATCATTATCGGTGTGCGCGGCAGTATAAGCCGTTAACGTCAGCACGCGTCCACCCAGGTCTATGTCCATGGAGTCTTTTACGAGAATATCCGGGGGTATGATATTGTCAGCCGTGACATGGATGCCCAGTTGCTCCAGGGCTTTGTCGACATAATAGGAGCCTCTGACGGCCATGGCTCTGGGTAGCTTTTCATGACCGATGAATTTTACCCCCGCAGATTTGAAAGCGAGATTGCCATAAATATGATCAGGATGAACGTGGGTATTAATAACATAGCAAACAGGTAAGGTGGTGTTTGTCTCGATGGCATGTTTTAATGCCAGACCTTGTTCAGGATTTCCTCCGGTATCAATGACAGCAACACAACGATTGCCAACGATAAAGCCAATGTTGGCAATCGCACCATGATTAACGGTATCAGGCATTTCGTTTTCACCAAAATGTACATAAATACCGGGAGCGGGTTGTTGAATTGACAAGCCTTGACCGGTAACTATTTGGCTCACCAGTATCAAACACACCATAATTAGAAATTTCATTTTGGATCTCTTAGCGTTAACAAGTCATCAGGATCACTATTCTAAGACAGGATGGTGGATTCAGAAACATAATGCGATGAGTATAAACGAGGTGAAGAGGGGATTGCAGCTTTCTTGATCCATATCAAGATGAGGGTTCGAGTTCATGGCACAATAGCTTCAACCCGATAAGGGCTAGAAAGTCATTTCCATCTGATGTCAGATAGAGAGACGCACTATTTAATCTCACCTAAGAGAGAAGTCTATGAAAATCGTAAGCCAATTGTTGTTAGTCATCTTTGCTGTTGTAACGTTAGCAGCGTGCGGCGAAATGGGTAAAGGTCCTAGCAAACCTGAAGGTTTAAGCTCTACCCAAATTAAGTAATAAACTCAGGCTTTAAGCTAATTTGATGTTGCCGCACAGTTTCAAATAAAGCGGTAACATCGAATTTATAGACAGTGTTTAATCAGCGGAACAAGCAGAAAGTGGTTGGGACGGTTCAACAATTGAACGGAGTAAGTCCAAATTATTGATTTGTACGCTACGCCGTTGAACTGAAATAATCCCATGCTTGCTGAGATCTGCCAGTTGCCGGCTTACTGTTTCGATGGTCAGCCCCAGAAAATTGGCGATGTCGTGACGGCGCATGCTGAGGTTGAACTCAGTGCTTGAAAAGCCTAAAGCGCCGTAACGTATGGATAGCATCAATAAAAAGGTGGCCATTCGGGCTTTTGCCGAGCGATGACCAAGCAACAAAATTTTATCGTGATCCGAGGCAATCTCTTTGCCTAAGACTCGAATTAACTGAGTTTGCAAACCGGGAATTTCAGTACATAGCTCTTTCAGGTGGGCAACAGGCAATTCACAGACAGCGCCTGTTTCCAATGCGACGATGGAGCAGGTAAAGCGACCTGATTGCAGTGAATCCAGACCCATTAACTCACCCGGCAGATAAAATCCAATGGTTTGTTCAAGGCCATCTGAGTTGGTGATAAAACTTCGGAAGGAGCCTGACTTCACCGCAAAAAGGCTGAGTCCTTCATCGCCTTGGGAATACAGGAATTCATCAACACGCAAGGGACGTTTATTTTTAACGATGGTTGCCAACTGCTGAACTTCAGTTGCATGGAGGCCGTAGGGCAGGCATAAATCAGCCAACCGGCACACGCTGCATGTGTTGTTCGTTGTTTTTGAGTCCATTACTTTAGTCCTGCTGGAATGTATAAGCCCGGTAGTGTATCAAAATCGGATGACGAATTGATAATTACTCGCTTTCCAGAGTATCGACCCGTTGGAATCCTCTCGGCAAAGCCAGACCACGTTTCGCACGACTTCCGGAATAATGCTCTAAATCCGAGCCTTTCAGTGTCAATTGGCGTTTACCGGCAATAATCTTGAGTTGTTCTTTTTCAGTCATCGCTTTGATTGCGATCACGCAATCTTTGCCACTTTCAAAATCGCTCCCGGGAATTTGTATCAACTTGTTGCCTTTGCCGCGCGGTAGAGCAGGCAATTCGAGAACAGGGAAAATCAGCAAACGTCCTTGCAGCGTAACGACGGCCAGCAAATCGGATTCACTGACCAACGCTGTCGGCTTGATAACCTTTGCTCCATGAGGCAATGTGATCAATGATTTACCTGCCTTGTTTTTACTCAAAAACTCTTTTAATTGGACTCTGAAACCGTAACCGGCACTACTGGCCACGACAAACCAGTCATCCATTTGACCGGCAAGCAGCGATACAAAGAGGGCGCCATCGGGAGGATTCAATTTTCCGGTCAGCGGTTCGCCCTGAGTTCTCGCGGATGGCAGTTCATGCGACGCCGTGCTATAGGCTCTGCCGGTCGAATCCAGAATATAAACCGGTTGTGTGGATCGGTTTTTGGCGGCATCCAGAAAGCCGTCACCAGAGCGGTAACTTAGGCTGCTGACATCGATATCGTGGCCTTTTGCGGCTCGTATCCAGCCTTTTTGTGACAAAATGATGGTTAACGGCTCGTTGGCAATAAGGGCTGCTGTTTCCAATGCTTGTGCGGCTTCTCGGGCGATTATCGGTGAACGGCGATCATCACCGTATTTTTCGGCATCGCGCTCCAGTTCCTTTCGAATTAGTCGATTCAACAGACGTGGAGACCCCAAGGTTTTTTCAAGCGCAGCGCGTTCCTGCTGCAGTTCATCCTGTTCGCCACGAATTTTCATTTCTTCAAGTTTGGCAAGATAGCGAAGTTTTAACTCCAGTATCGCTTCCGCCTGAATGTCAGTGATGCCGAAACGTCCCATCAGTACCGGTTTAGGATTATCCTCACGGCGAATAATGGCGATGACTTCATCGATATTCAGATAGGCAATTAACAGGCCTTCAAGGATATGTAATCGCGCCAATACCTTATCCAGTCGATATTGAAGACGGCGTCTGACTGTTTCAGTACGAAAGGATAGCCATTCCGCCAAAATGTCCTTAAGGCTTTTAACCCTGGGTCGACCATCCAGGCCTATCATGTTCATATTGACGCGATAGCTTTTTTCCAGATCGGTGGTGACAAACAAATGCGACATTACTTCGTCAACATCGATGCGTTTGGATTTGGGGATAATTAATAGTCGGGTCGGGTTCTCGTGATCAGATTCGTCTCTCAGATCTTCGATCATGGGGAGTTTTTTCGCCAGCATTTGTGCGGCGATTTGTTCCATCAATTTGGCGCCGGAGACCTGATAGGGCAGGGCGGTAATGACAATTGTGCCATCTTCCTGTTCATATTTGGCACGCATTTTTATGGAGCCGCCGCCGCTGATATACATTTTCTGAATGTCGTCAGCCGTTGTGATGATTTCTGCATCGGTTGGATAATCCGGGCCTTTGATATGTTCGAAAAGTGTATCGGTGCTGCTGTCAGGATTGTCCAGTAATTGTATGCAGGCAGACGCCACTTCTCTGAGATTATGCGGCGGAATATCGGTGGCCATACCGACCGCAATACCCATGGTGCCATTCAGTAAGATATTGGGTAGACGAGCGGGAAGCAGTTCGGGTTCTTTTAAGGTGCCATCGAAATTGTCTGTCCAATCCACAGTGCCTTGGCCCAGTTCACTGAGCAAGGTTTGGGCATACGCCGTCAGTCGCGATTCGGTATAGCGCATGGCGGCAAAAGATTTAGGATCATCCGGCGACCCCCAGTTGCCCTGACCATCTATCAGAGGATAGCGATAGGAAAAATCTTGCGCCATCAGTACCATTGCTTCATAACAGGCCGAGTCGCCATGCGGATGATATTTACCCAGCACGTCACCGACGGTTCGTGCGGACTTTTTATATTTGGCCAAAGCGGTCAGGCCCAGTTCGGACATGGCGTAGACGATACGCCGCTGCACCGGTTTTAAGCCATCAGCGATATGCGGCAAGGCCCGGTCCAAAATCACATACATGGAATAATCCAGGTAGGCTTTTTCGGCAAAGTCCTTTAACGGCAGTTGTTCAAAATTTTCTTGAATGCCCATTTAAAAATCATCCTCCGGTAAATTGACATGCAGGGCGCGAATTTTTTCCAGACTTTCCTGACGCATTTTTTTGCGCATTGCCGCAGCGGCGTTGATTCTTTTTTCCAGATCTGTGTCCAGTTGCAATTGGGGCACTTCGACAGATCGACCATTTTCATCCATTGCTACCATCGTGAAATAGCAGGATGTGGTATGTCTTTTTTCATGGGTTCTTAAGTTTTCCGCCACCACTTTCACACCAATTTCCATCGAAGAACGTCCGACATGATTGACGTGGGCAAAAAAAGTCACCAGTTCACCCACATTGACTTGTTGTCTGAAAAAAACCTGGTCCAGCGCAGCCGTTACCACATAATTCTTACAATATTTTGCCGCACAGGCATAAGCCACCTGATCAAGCAGTTTCAGTAAGGAGCCACCGTGCACATTACCGGAAAAATTGGCCATATCCGGAGTCATCAGTACAGTCATTGTTAAAGATTTTTCTTGTTTATTCATCAAGTTTTTATGGGTTTATGGTTATTTATACGATTCTTACGATAGGAAAACGCAGGGTACCAACGCATAACAATTTCAAATGCTCATATTAACTTAACCCGGCGGTACGTGGCGCGTACCCTACGTTTATTGTTAATTTGCAGGTTTTATCGTTTAACGATCACAGGTTTGTTGGGGAGTTCGTCAGGATTATTGATCCCGGGAGGGAAGTGGGTAGCCAGCAATTGGGTAAGGCGGGTAATGCCGTCCATAACACCACATCGGAAGTCGCCTTTGCTGAATGCCACCTGCATGACTCCGGCTATGCTATCCCATTCGGATTGCTTCACTTTCTTGGCAATACCCCGATCGGCAACAATATGTACTTCCCGATCAGCCATCTGAATATAAATCAAAATGCCGCTATTATCTTCAGTATCCCAAACGCGTAAATTTGAGAAAACCTCTGTTGCTCTCTGTCGGACAGAACAATTATTCCAGATCCAGGCCGGAGGCAGGGCATTTTCAATGGCGACACGAAGTTCTCCACTATGCAGACCTTCGGAATGCTTGACCGCCAGTTCGATGTCTTTCAGCAATGCGGATGGAAAAGCCAGGCGCCAGCGCCAGGGTGGAATGAATGTATGAATTAACAAGCGTTTAATCCTTACCATGACCCCGATGCGCCTCCGCCGCCAAAACCACCGCCGCCGCCACCCCAGGAACTGCCTCCACGGCTGCTGCCAAATCCACCGCCCCCGTTGGTCCAGGTAGCACTTCGATGTCCTATGCCCACTATGAAAAAGATCATCAAACCTATGATAACGATACCCAGGCTGAAGCCAAACAATACAGCGGCCAGTGCGGTGCTGCCAAGTCCTGCCAGCAATCCAGCCATGACACGTCCAACGATGACAGACAAGATAAAGCCTGCCAACATGCCGCCAAACAAGACCAGCATGAATAATCCCTGACTTTGAATTTCCGGTATTTTCGGCGTTGGCGCAGGTAAAGGCTCTCCGTCGATCAATTGTATGAGTTGATTGACGCCCGCATCAATGCCGTTCGCATAATCACCCTTTTTAAAAAATGGGGTGATGGTTTCTGTAATGATCCGTTTAGCGACTGCATCGGGAATCACGCCTTCCAGACCATAGCCCACTTCGATCCGCAGTTTTCGATCTTCTTTAGCGATGATCAAAATAATCCCGTCATCGACATGTTTACGGCCTACCTGCCAAAGATCGGCGACCTTGATGCCGTATTCAGCAATATCTTCAGGTTGTGTGGTGGGTACCATCAAAACAGCAATCTGACTGCCTGTTTTGCGCTCAAAGTCTGCCAGCTTGTTTTCCAGAGCCGATGTCTGCTCAATGCTGAGCGTACCCGTTTGATCCGTAATTCGGCTCGATAACTGGGGGACACCGACTAATGCCCATAGGCTGTTACAAAACAGCAACAGAAATAGACCGAGAGCGAAACCTGTTTTCATGGTGCGGAAATACGCCATTATTGTGAAGAAGCAGGGACAGGTGCGCTGAAATCGACTTTTGGCGGCACTGCAATCGCTTGTTCATTTTCCACGGTAAACCCGGGCTTGGTTTTATGTCCAAAAAGCATGGCAGTCAGGTTGCTGGGAAAGGAGCGCACAGTAATGTTGTAGTCCTTGACGGCGTCAATATAACGATTGCGGGCAACAGTGATCCTATTTTCAGTGCCTTCCAGTTGCGCTTGTAAATCGCGGAATAAGCCATCGGCTTTTAATTGCGGATAATTTTCAGCAACACCCAATAAACGGGAAATCGCACTGGTCATTTGTCCTTGGGCAGCTATAAATTTCTTGAAGGCATTTTCATCGTTTACCAGATCCGGCGTAGCTTGAATGGCTCCGACTCGGGCACGCGCTTCGGTGACTCCAGTCAACACTTCTCTTTCATGGGCAGCATAGCCTTTTACAACGTTGACCAGATTAGGGACCAGATCCGCGCGACGCTGATACTGGTTTAACACTTCTGCCCAGGAAGCGGTAATGTTTTCATCGGCACTTTGCAGAGTATTATAACCGCAGCCCGGTATTGTCAGTATCATGATGAGAGGAAGAAGAAGCTTGAACATATTAATTTCCTTGAAATTCTATTTTAAGCATTATAATCACAATGCGTGTCCGGAACCATAAATGATGCCGGACTGATTACTTATCAAGGCAGGTGTAGAAAAAATGAAATCATTAAATTACGGGCTTAGGTTTTGTTTATTGCTGTTAACAAGCACGTTGGCAGTTGCGGATAATGGTGACGAATCCGAATGGAACACAGTTTTGAAGAATCAATATTTTCCCGGCCAGTCGATAGCCGAGACAAATGATGTCATCGAGCTCGAAGCGCCTTACAGGGCTGAAGATCCCTCTCTGGTGCCATTAAGGATTGTCAGCAAAATAAAACAATCACAAGATAACTATATTAAAAAGATTCTGGTTTTAATTGATAAAAATCCCTTTCCATTTGTTGGTGAGTTTGAATTGAGTCCGGATAGCGGGAAGGCCGATTTAGCCATGCGGGTTCGCGTCAATAATTACAGTAATATTCGTGTCATTGCGCAAATGAATAACGGCAAACTGTTTATGAGCAAAAAATTTGTAAAGGCGAGTGGAGGATGCTCAGCACCTATTGGCAAGGATCTGGATGCGGCGATGCAGCGCCTGGGTAAAATGAAATTCCGATTGGACGAAGGCATTAAAACGTCGGAGCCGACGCTGGTTCAATTGTTGATTAGTCATCCCAATGTCACCGGTATGCAGATGGATCAGATTAGCCGATTTGTAAAAAAATCGCATTTTGTGGAAAAGATGCGCGTGTTTTTTAATAACAAGCCGATTTTGACTGCGAAAACCGACATTGCAATTAGCTCTGATCCCAATTTCAGATTTTACTTTGTCCCTGAAACATCGGGTGAATTAAAGGCTGAGATTACCGACACGTCATGCGAAAGCCCCATCGCACGTGATGCTTGTGCTAAAGGCAAAACCTACACTGAAACTTACGCCATCAATCCGTAAAGTAAAGGGCGGCATTGAATTTGAAGTCGCCCAAGTCTTTCTACTTAACAAAGCAGCCTTTTTCGGCATACGCTTCGGCTTCTTTAAGGCGCTTTCTTAAATCCTTTGATTGAGTGGGATCGCGAAAAACTCCTCCGGCATCGCCGGGTGTACTACGAAGATAGGAAAAAGTTTTCGCAGCCTCGTATTCATCGAACTTCAGCATTTCAGCAATCTTGTCGATTTTGCATCCACAAGCATATTGAGTGATGTAGGTCAGGCCGCCATGTTGAGCGACGCAATTTAATACATATTCCACGCGATCACGGGTGGGGTAGTCGCTGACAAACGGAGCGGGTTCGACAGGTGTGCTCTCTGCCGGTTTTAGCGGCGTAGGGGTACATGCTGAAATGGCGGCCATTAACGCGATGCTTAAAATTAAAGGTCTGTGGTAATAGTTCATTGATATTATTCTTATTCCCATAAGTCTGAAAGTAAAAAGGTATGCTCGGCAAAGGGAGCAATAGTAACCGGTTGATCGTCGGTGTAGGAACCGATTAACAGCCAGTGTGTGTCGTGCAGTTGATAGGTTTCCAGGGTTTGCAACAGCGGGTCAACAAGCCAGAGATAGCTAACCCCCAATTCCGCATAGATGGGCATTTTAATCATTCGATCCAGACGTGTGCTGGACGGCGACAAAACTTCACAAACCCAGTCGGGCGTAATTTCAAACCAGACCGTTTCAGGCAAGGCTGGCATTCTTTGCTTGCGCCAGCCTGCCAGATCGGGAACCAGAACATGCGCAGCCAAATGGCATTCAGGTTCATCAATAATCCACCAGCCACCCGGTCCGCCTCTGCCTTTTTGAAAGGGCGAGACTAGTTCTGCACCAATCGAGGAAGAAGCGACGGCATGTTTAGGCGCAGGCCGTGGATGGGTTTCGAGATATCCGTTAATGAGTTCACCGACCATATTTTCCGGCAAATCAATAATATCCTGATAGGTGGCCAATTTAATTGCTGGCTTCGTCATGGCTTCGTTATTCTTCAATTGCGAAATTGACAATATTTTTTAACACAGCGTTCATTTTATCCGAAAATGTATTCAATTCTTTGTTTTCACTGTCCGTGGGTAATAAATGCGTCCTGACAATCGTTTTGCCTTGATATTCATACAGTACGACATTGCAGGGCATAAAGCGAATGGTGGCAGGCGACATCAATAAAATGGTTTTGGCCTCGGTTAAATTACAAAACTGAATCGTGTCATAATCGGGGAAATTTTTAGTGCCACGGTCGCGTATGACTTTACCGACTCTGCTATGTCCGGTTATTCTAAAGTTGTTTTCGCTGATGGCAACTTGCAGTTCAGACAAAACTTCATCATAGGGTTTATGAGTTTCCACTTGGTAATAAGGCAGAAATTCGCCCGCTGTTTGCGCAGCACATCCTGTCATTGCAACAAAGGCCGAGTAAATAATTGTGCGATTGAATGTCATTGAATGCCGGAAGCGAAACTTCATCTTATTGTGCAAAGCTTAGCATTATGAATACACAAACAAAAGTAACAGGCGTGATTCTGGCCGGTGGCCGCGCCCGGCGCATGAATCATCAGGATAAAGGCTTGCTCAAGTATCGGGGACGTCCGATGGTGAGTTATGGTATCGAGGCGTTAGCAGAGGTTTGCAATCAGGTGATTATTAATGCCAATCGAAACATCGACCAGTATCAACAATTTGGGTTACCCGTAGTGGTTGATCAAACGGATACTTTTGACGGCCCCTTGGCGGGCGTGTTTACGGCAATGATTTTTGCTGAAACCGGAAAATTGCTGGTAGTACCTTGTGATTCTCCATTGATAGAGTCCACGCATCTAAACAAATTATTAACTGTTCTTAATGAAAACGATGCCGATATTGCAGTCGCTTTTGACGGAAAACGATTGCATCCGGTATTTTTAGCCCTTAAAACGGAATTAAAATCGAGCCTGCAACATTACTTGGCCAGTGGTCAAACCAAAGTCGATACCTGGCTGAAACAACAAAAGTTGGCAATTGCAGATTTTAGTGCTGTGCCCGAAGTATTTATTAATTTGAACAGCTTGACAGAATTGTCCGCGCTGGAAGCTGGCAAATAACCGGACGTGTTGTCTTGAATGGAATGGCTAATCCAGATTGAAACTCTCGACAGTTGTGGCCAGATTTTGTGCCTGTATTTCTACTGACTCCGAAGCTGCTGCGGCCTGTTCCACTAGCGCCGCATTTTGCTGGGTAACTTCATCCATTTGAGTGATGGCTTCATTGATCTGCTTAATGCCAATACTTTGTTCAGCCGAAGCATCGGTGATATTACCCATGATAATGCTGACTAAACGAATTGAATCCAGTATCTGATTCATAGTTTTGCCAGCCTGTGTAACCAGCTTGGAGCCATCTTCAATTTTTTCAACCGAATCACCAATCAAGCTTTTAATTTCAGCCGCTGCCGAAGTGGCCAATTTAGCTAAGTTTCGAACCTCCCCGGCGACAACAGCAAATCCCCTGCCTTGATCGCCCGCACGGGCGGCCTCAACAGCAGCATTGAGTGCAAGAATATTGGTTTGAAATGCAATGCCATCGATCACAGAAATGATGTCAACCACTTTTCGGGATGAATCGTTAATACCTTGCATCGTGACTATAACGTCGCCAATGACATTACCTCCTTTAGTGGCAACTTCAGTGGCTTTAATGGCAAGTTGATTGGCTTTTTGGGCATTTTCGGCATTGGTTTGTACTGCAGAGGTTAATTCTTTCATACTGGCCGTGGTTTCTTGAAGGCTGACAGCCTGTTTTTCTGTGCGGTGCGACAGGTCGTTGTTTCCTGAGGCAATTTCTTTAACACCATTGTGAATAACGTCTGTGACTTCTTTAATTTGAGTGATAATGCCTTTCAGTTTATCGACTGTTGCATTCGTGCTATCCTTCAATTCACCGAAAGTACCAAAGTAGGGATTGGTAATTTTTTCAGTTAAATCGCCTCGCGTTATGGCGCCAAGAACCCTCGATATTTCATTAAGACTGACTTTGTTAGTATGCATCAGCTGGTTTATGCCTTCGCCTAATAAACGCATGACGCCATCCTTACCTTGCACATTGAATATCCGGTTGAAGTCGCCCATAGAGGCGGCTGCCACAACTGCAGCTAGCTCATTTTCCACCATCACTTCCTCTGTATGATCATGCCATTCACTGACCAGACCTAAATGTTCACCCTGCTCATTAGCAACGGGATTGATAACTATCATCATGTGACGCCCGCCCAATACAACCGGGAATTTATGGGTTTCTGTCAATGAATTCAGTAATTCTTCATCGGCGGGTAGGAAGTTAAGTTCATTGATTTTTTTGCCCAATAAATCTGAAATAGCAAAATTGGGCATCAATTGATTAATTTCAGCTTCTGCATTTTTAAAAATGGCAACCAGTTCATTGTTGGTATAAATGATATGGTGATACGTATCGGTGATCAGAACGCCTACACTTACATGGTCCAAGGCAAATTTTATTCGTTTTATTTCTTCAAGGGTTTTTTGGTCCTGTATTTTTCTTCCCAACAGTTGTTGACGCATTTTTTCCAACGCGAACAACAAGTTTTTTTTATCGCTGGATTCAACCATTATCGACCGGGATAAATCGCCCCGCGCAAGTTCTTTGGCTATGCCTTTAGCATAGTACGGATCAATACCCAGTTGGTTATTTAAATATCGACTGAGATAGATAGCGATGCCCAAACCTACAATGATGAGTAAAGATGATAATACAATTAATGTCTTGGACGGATTACGCTCAACTTTATTGATATCGTTAATCAAAACCATCTTATTCGTTAAGTCATAAACAACCTTTTTAATTTGCTTATCCAATAACAAGAGATGATTGTCAAAATCTGCTCGATTAGTGAGTTTTGTCTCGGGGCTTTCAGAAGTATTGGAAAATGCGAATTGTTTACCCAGCCTGTAGAATGCCTGAACGTTTTTCTCCAGAGCATGAAGGCTTTGGATAACTAACGGAGAAACATTGCTGCTCGTTTTTAGCTGTACGATGTTTTTAACCGCTGAATTGATGTCGGCTTCAGCACGCTGAAAACTCTGTAATCTGTTATTTGATTCGCTTGAAAAAGCCGCAGTCGTCAAGCCTTCCTTAATTTGATAGATCAAGGACGAGATTTCGGTGGCAATTGTAATGTCTTTCTGAATGGCATCCTCGATTAAAGTCTCTTGATGCGCTTCGGAAAACTGATACATGCTGACATTAAGAACGATAATATTCATGAAGATGAACAAGCAAAAACTTAAAAAAATCCGGGTTCGAAATGTTATTAATGTAAGCATATGAAAATGTAATTTGTTCTGGTTAACGTAATGCAAAGTAAAAAAATAATGTCTCTGATTAAATAGATTAGCAGCCTATTTTTCTTCACTCTGCCATGACGAAATTGCTTAATTCCAAGTATCTTTAGAGTCTGTGACTAATTCAAACAGGATGCTATGAATAAAATCAGTTTTTCTTGAATTGTCTGCGACTGGGTGCTTGCAAAATCAATTGCGGGATGGCTGATAAAGGTAAACTCACATCTACGCCCCCCAATTTAACGGCTTCTTTGGGCATTCCATAGACAATGCAACTCGCTTCATCTTGAGCAACTGTCAAAGCACCGGCATCATGCATTTCCTTTATGCCGTGAGCTCCATCATCGCCCATGCCAGTAAGTATGATGCCTACTGCGTTAGCGCCGGCAGCTTGAGCACTGGATCGAAAAAGAACATCTACAGAAGGTCGATGTCGACTGACCAAAGGGCCCTCCTTGACACAAACACGATATTGAGCGCCATTGCGTTGCAGCAGCATGTGCTTTCTGCCAGGGGCAATCAGTATGACGCCAGGTAGAGCGCGATCGTTATTTTCAGCTTCTTTAACAGTAACCTGGCAAATGCTGTTTAAGCGCTTGGCAAATGCAGCGGTAAAATGTTCCGGCATGTGCTGGACAACAACGATAGCAGGTGCTGTTCTGGGTAACTGGGTAAACAGGAATTCAAGCGCCTGTGTACCTCCGGTTGATGTGCCAATGACGATGACCCTGTCTGTGGTTTCAACCATGGGCCTTTCTAAATGACTGTTGGCTCGGAACGGATCTGATGAACAGGTTGCGCCAGTAAATTTCATTTTTCCTGGCCGAGACTGAGCGGCAGCTTTAATCACATCAACGATAGTGTTTTTGGATTCCAGTAAAAATGTCTTCAGATTCATTTTAGGTTTGGTAATGATATCCACAGCCCCTGCACTCATGGCTTGCATGGTAACTTCAGCGCCTTTTTCAGTCAGAGTGGAACAAATAATGACGGGAGTAGGGCGTTCAGCCATTACTTTTTTCAAAAATGTTACGCCGTCCATCCGTGGCATTTCAATATCCAGAATAATGACATCCGGCCATTCCGATTCCATTCGTTTCATTGCAAAGATAGGGTCTGGCGCGGCGCCAATCACTTGAATACCGGAAACGCCATCCAGAGTGGATGTTAAAACCTGTCTGACAACCGCCGAATCATCGACTATTAGCACCTTTATGGTAGTTGACATGATAATTAGTCCTGGAAAGTAGGAGGTTACCAAAAATCAGCTTGGTCCACTTTAAGGCGGCCATGCTCGGGTATATTTTTATTTCGCAGAAATTGTCGTTCTTCTTTAACGATGATTTGTTGATAAGCTGGTTCGATTGCTTTGACATAGACAGAAAAGTCTGTCGCTAAAAAGAAAATATTTCGACCAATGTTGTTACCTAAATCTGATGTTATTAAGGGTATCCGTTCGGTGGCTAAAAAAGTTTTGATGAATTCACAGTTGCCGGCACCTATTGATTTACCACCTCTCAAATCATTACCCAGTTTTAATACATCACCACCACCAAAGGCCTTGGCTTTCAGATGAATTCGTTGAGCTCCGCTTTTAAGCATTTTATTGATTAAAAGCTCCATCGCGTGTATACCGTAACGTCCTTCGTCTGTTCCAAGTATCGTTGTATTATGCGCACAGTGCTGTTGAGCCAGAAGAAAATGATTCATGCCTATGACGCGATTGACGGGATCGTACAAGCATGCCGCTACACAAGAACCTAAAAGTGTAGAAATGATTTCATTTTTTTTTGTGACATAATTTTCACCGGGATCTATCGTGATCCGAGGAAACCCCTGGTATTCAGCAATTTTCGTGGCTTTTGGTATATTGATGGTTTAATCATTCGTAAGTCAACCGATAAACCATGCAAGGTCTCGGAGTGACTAATAAAAAAATGACCGCCGGATTTCAGCATGGGGATTATTCGTCGGAGGATTTCCTGTTTTGTTTCTTTATCAAAATAAATGAGAACATTACGTAAAAAAATCACATCAAAAAAACCTAAGTTTTTTGATAAGTCAGCCTTCAGGTTAATCTGCCCAAACTGAACGTGATTTCTGATTTTTTCATCGACTCTAAAATAACCCTTTTGAGAACGTACACCCTTTAGGCAATAGGTGTCCAAATAATGTTTATCCATGTTCTCCAATCGATTCATCAGATAAACACCATTTCTCGCTACATCCAATACATCCGTATTGACATCCGATCCAAAAATTTCCCACCTCCTGCTTCCCAATTGCTCAGTCAGTAACATTCCCAAGGAGTATGCTTCCTCACCTGTCGAACTTGCAGCGCTCCACAGTCTAAAATTATCGCCACGCCAATGCTTGAGGATTTTATCCTTTACATAGTCAAAGTGCTGGGGCTCCCTGAAAAAGTATGTTTCGTTGGTCGTCAGGATGTTGATCATTAACTGAAACTCGTGGGGATGCTGACCATTGTTCAGTAATTGATAGTATTGCCCATATGTTTTTAAGCCGAAATGAAGCAACCGTTTCGCCAATCGACTGGCAACCATGGTTTGCTTTTCAGGAGCTAGTACAAACAACTTAAAATATGTTGGATAATACACTGTTTTAAATAACAATCATTAGAACAGATGGCACGACCTTTACCCCCGTTGAAACTGAATATTGAGTTACAAGAAATTTTACAAACGATCACGCGGAGCCGCGAAGCGCCTCATA
>JABFSH010000047.1 GCA_013140705.1 Methylococcaceae bacterium | reverse complement strand
TGCTCATGTCTTTGATAAAGTTGGATTTTTGAAGCTTCTATTTTATCACACTGAGCAAGTTATTTTCTTTTTTTGGCCGTTCTGGCTACTAATTCCGCTCGCCTTAATGGGTTTTGCAAGTCCCTCTGTTGTTTTGTTTTTCAGCGAAGTCACTTATCAACGTGACGAAAGAACAAGCTTTAAATGCGAGATGAAAGCTTTTGTCAGATAGAAACATGTTTACTCCAAGTTAGTTGGTTTGTTTACTCCGACACTTATGATATTGCACAAATAATATTTTTGTGCAATCGAAAGGTCGTGTTTTTCGACCTCTTTAGTTTTTTTGTATTTTTTTTACGGCGGCAACGACCAACCTCGTCTTTTCTATGCATTCATTTAGACCTTACTTTCTTGCCATTTTTATGTCACCGCATCAATAAGGTGCGGTCAAAATTGCTTTTTTGCGTAGTTTGGAACTCATGCAGGTCTTCAACTGCAGTATCGGCCATGTAAGCACCAGTGTCAGAAATTTAAAAATGATGTGTCAACCGCCTTCCCGGACACAAGGTTAAGCAGCTTTTTACTATAATTCGAAATCTACGGTCGATAGATAGCCATTGGCGGAATGAAGTCGCTCACGGTTATAAAATATTTTGATTTATTCAAACACAACCTGCCTAGCTTCATCCCGATTGCGAAAGGTCTGATGATGAATCATCTCCGCTTTCAAAGGATGAAAGAAGTTTTCCGATACGGGTCGAGTCTGCATGGCTGGTGCGATGGGGTTACCAAAATCGATACGTCCCGGCGATGCTGTCCGGAATCAAGTTAGTGAGTCCTTCTCGTTGTTCCAAGGTTGTACTAATCGCTATTTACGCCTCGGAAAGCAAATCCCCTCCCAGTAGATAAATTGGCTAAAACTGTTTCGACCCTTAGGTATCGGTCATTAGGGGATGCCAATCATCACAATTCAATTGAACCCCCATCAGAAAACCATGACTCCACATTTTGCCATCCCGGTGGGTGTCCTCATTTTCCTCAATCTCAACACATTCAAACATCGGATTGATGTCATCTGGATCAGAAGCCAGGGTGGCTGCAATTCCATTGAAATGGCGAAAAATCAGATCGATGATGCACTGGGCTTACGCTTTGGAATTGAATTGGGGTGAATCCTGTTCATCGGGGACCCAGATTTCAGGGAGCCAACGCTTCAATGGCACCTGCTTCGGGCCGATGGCAATGGTCATCAAATAGCCATCCAGTCCATCGATCCGCATCGTTTCATCGGATGTAGCATCCGACATCAAAAATAGATCCAGTTCCGCGAACTCATCTTCGGAAAGCGGCAACGAAAGATTGGCGTGGCTAGAAGACATACAGAGCCTTTCAGTTATGAAGATTAATCGTCGGTGGCATCACTTTTCACCAATCAATTTTTTAATGCTGTCCTTACTGATCGTCGAGAGCGTCAACTTCTTGATTTCCTTAGCTTTCAAATCCAAGGCTTGGGTTTTTCCAAGTTCCAATAGCTTGGCGATGACCAACTTGTCAGAGTTCAATAAAAAATCCTTGAGTGCCATTTTTTTCACTCGAACGGCATCAATGCCACCTTTTGCCTTTTCGGTATGAACCAATTCCATGACGACAAAATAGTAAAATGCCTTATTCACGATCGTTTTGCTAGTTTTCGGGTCAGCCTTATGGCACAGATCGAATAAGGCCACTCTAAGTTGTGCTGTATCAGGACAGATATCCTTAATGGCGACAGCGTGTTTGTAAATTTTCTTTAGCGTATCGGCATTATCTGGAAACGCATTGTGTTTTTTCAGTAGGGCTTTGTAGCCCTCTGCGGTTGCAACTTTGAGTGTTTCGGTTGGCTGGATAGTCTTCTCTAAACTAGCAAAATTAACCGTGCCGATTTTGCTGATTTCAATCGCGTCGTTAGCGGTTAGATAATCGGTAAACGATTTGAAACCGTATTGCATTTCGTCGAAGTCGGCTGAATGCTGCTTAAGTAAGGTCTTGATTTGCGAGGTATTGACCGGTGTGGGCGAAGCCTTCAAGTGAGCAATGACCAATTCATCAGCCTGTGCCTGCGTAAGCGTTGGTGGCGTATCCGGTAATGGCTGCGGCGCCAGTGGCGCTTGTGACAGAGCGTCATTACTGGCCGATGTGTGAATGACATCGTCCGTATAAATAAACCGAGTGCAAGAGGTCTTGACGCATTCGCTCAATGTCGAATGTTGGCCAACACCGATGACATCTTTTTCCATCTCCCGCAGTCGGCGAAAGACTGGCGTAAAGTCAGAGTCGCCGGTGACCAGCACAAAACAGGAAATGTTTGGTAATTGCCAAGCGCATTCGATGACTTCCATCGTCATCTGAATATCCGCCGTATTCTTTCCGGTTACGGGATGGTAGCAATGGATGAGCTCAAACCCAGATTGATTGATTGCCGCTTGGTGCATAGCCAATTGTGGCTTGCTCCAAACGCCATAAGCACGACGGATGATGATCTGACCATGCTGATTCAGTTCGTCCATCAGCAACCTGACGCCGTCGTGCTTGATCCAGTTAGTGACATTTTCGGCGTCTACGAATACCGCAATTCGATTGGCTTTTGGGTGTGTCATGGTCTCATCCCGAACTAACTATAGCAATTCAGCCTAACAAAAGTTAAAACTAGTGTTGAGCAGTAGATAAATTAATATTTTTTGATCGTATGCTCTTCAATTATTTCAAAGTCACAGATAGAGTTTGGATCTACGTACCACCGGCAATGATGTTCGTGCACCGCCTTGCCCAATATTGCAATATCCACATAACGATTTTCAGTGAATTCGGAAAATCCATGGTCGAATCTAAAACCGCCTAAGGTAGAAAGCATTAATCGAGCATGCATTTTTTCACTGGATTGGTCATCGTTTACCAGTTTTACGGTAAGCGATGACCCGGGTAAAAGCATTTCAAGGTAGTTTTTTTTCAACATGTGAACGTACCCTTGTTCGGTTTTCATGCTACTTATTTTGTGTCTTGCCCAAATGACCCAGGACTTACATTTTTCTTGTTGGGCAGTAGTAAGAATGTTCTTCAAAACTTGAGCACAACGTGCGCTGTTAAGCTGAATGTAGGGGTCAACTAATATTATTTCATGACTGAGTTGTAATAATCGGCAGGTGACTTTTGCATAGTTTGGTCCAGAAGCCAGGACGCGAACATCTTGTCCTCCCTGGAGATAATCGATTTCAACGCTGTCAATTGTGGGGTAATTCCACGGATTTCCTGAGGCTGCAATGACACCATCATAATTATTATCGCTAATTTGTTGGTGAGCATTTTCCAGCCATGAAAGAGTGGGTTTAAAACTCTGCCCGGAAGGTACTAAGCAGTTTTTGTGTCGATCCATCAGGATGCGTATCCGCGATTGCTCGACATCAGAAAGTGATGCCATGTGCTCAAACACTTCCTTGCGCCATGATTTTGGGAATTGACCGATGAATCTCCCTTGATAAAAGCCAAATTTTTCGAACAAGTATTTAAGCTCGAGAGAATTTTTAAATCCTTTAGGTTCAATTAAAAACTCTTCATTCATCGAACAACTCTCCATCTCGTTCGGTAAAAAAACCATATGGCCACCGATCGATAAATTCGCCGTCCGCTGAGATTCTTAGTGGGATAACTTTGCTCGAACCATCTTCCATTTTGTCCACATACAGGACACTAACTTGATCTGCTGTCAGTCCGAATAGCTGGTGGCGAATATCGCTTCTATTGGTTTCACGTATTCGTCGTAATAGCCGCAATAAAAAGTGTTCGCTATGAGACTCAACAATAAAATTAGACCCTGATAAAGGTTTATTTAAAAATTCGATAAAAGCGTCGGCCAGTTGAGCTTGTAGTTTTGGATGCAAATGAAGCTCAGGTTGCTGAATATAAACTTGGTTCCCCAGGCTAATAGCAACCAGTACAGGAATAATCTGAGAAATGCCAACGCCAACATCTTCGATATCGATGAGCTTGCCTGACTTTGTATCGAGTAATTTTAAATGAACTTCAGCATCTAGTTTATTGATGAGTGTTTCACGAATATATTTTATGTCGCCTAAAGCATCCGAAAATAAGTCAAGTGGAGCGAGAAAGAAACAGCTTCCTGTTATTTGATAACCTGTGCCTAAGAAGTGAGAGTGTGACAGAACTCTGTTGATTTGATCGATCGCGTCTAGCCATGTGCTCCTTTGATCTGTCTCGGATGGATAGTATTCGTTGATAGATTTTAAGCAAACTTGTTTGGCTAGAAAATGCCAATGATCTGAAAATTGCTGATTGATTAAATTTAATCTAATGACAGCATCTCTTTTGCTTGGTATGGGCCTTAGTGGTGGGATTGATTTGTAGTTAAACCGATTTGCCGCAGCTAAGGATGGCACCATTATTAACCCGATAAGAAGATCTCTTACTATGGGTACTTCTCTTGGTAGTTCTTCAAAGTTTTCAAGATCGTATGAAAACCAGTCCAGAGGTTTTTTCCAGTTAAGGCTACTAGATAACTCGGCGTTCCTAATAACGAGCCAACAATCATTCGAATAATGCTCGAAACTTCCTGAAATTAAATTTGTTAGACTATTTTCAAAATGTGAATCTAGATAGGTGTAAGCTGGATGATGAGTGTTTAGTTTATATAGGCAGTATAGGTCGGAATTTTCGGTTTTTTTTTCAGGATCTGTGATTAACTCAAAAAGATAATCATCACCAAGAACTAAGCCTAAGTAGTTAACATACCATTGATTTTTATCATCTGTCGAAAAATGCAGAACTAACTGAAAACCAATGCCTTGGTCACTGCAAGAGAATAGGTTATATATTGGGTGGTCTCTTAAGAAATGTCGATTGTTAAAGTGATCTGTTTCCCAGCAAAAATAATCTGACTCAGTTATGTAAGAACTTAGTGAAATAATTACATAACTAGGATCACCTCTGAATCCCTTGTCAGAAGATTCTGAGTATCTTTTGTGGTTGGCCCAACGATCTAAGTAGTCGCAGGTTGTTTCATGGTTCCAAGTGCCACTAAAAAATGAACTAATGAATTCTAGCGCATCATGAATCGTGCTTTTTCCGGCTGAGTTCTGGCCATAGATTAGCGTTAATGGGGCTAAAGGTATTTTTGTGTATTCCCTTATCCCTTGAAAATTTTGAATACCAATCCACGATGAGTGTTTTGAGTTATTAAAATACTCTTCAAGTTGAATTGTGACTTCCATTTTTAAGCTCAGATAATAAATTGCTATTATAAAATATTGGTTGGTCCTTTGTTCAGTATGTACTAGCTTTTTTCATTAATTGTATTGTTTATAACTGTTGGTGATCATCGTTTGGATATCCTGTCGAAGTGCGATTGGTAGCAGCACTTCAATCCGATCACCTTCCCCCATAATCCACCAGCGCAATTGCCAGGTATCCAGTACTTCAGCGGTTAACATCCGATACCCTGCCCCATCAACCCCGGTAACGGTTTGTCTTTCACTGAGAGGCGACTCTTGCAGAATTAAGGCTAAATGGTCACAAATCTTGGCTTCAAGTTGAATGGAAGATGCTGAACCGAAATGGCCTTGACTTGCCGCAAATTGAATTAAATCGAACCCCGACTTCTGTCGGCAATCCTCAGCTAAAATCTCTAAGGTCTGCATGCGATGTACCGCATAAAGGTACACGTCCGCATAGTCATTGGCCATGGCTGCCAAATAGGTGATGGGGCCGCGTTGAATCAGTCCTAAAGGATGTAATCTGTAAATTTTGGTTTCAGCCTCGACTTTCTGTGTTGCTCGGTAAGTCACGCGAAGTTGCTTTTCGTTTAATAAGGCTTTATGCACGACCATTAAAACATCAGGATCAATGTAAGGTGAAATGAACGGCTGTGCCGGTTGAATCACGCAAATTTTTTCCGGCCAGTGGGTAATCTGGCTTTTCTTATGCAGCTCTAGCGTTTGCTGCGCTTTTAGGAAAATGTCTTGCAAGGGTCGATTCAATAACACCGGCAACGATTGGCTCAGGTAACGTTCAACCATCACCAGCGACAAGGCTTCCGGCAATGTAATGCCACCCTGCATGTGCTCATCCCTGCCTACCCAGCGATAGCCATGGGCTAACCCCGATTTCGCCTCGCCGTTGCCATGACTGTTGTCGTTACATTCCAACTGCGAATAAGTTTCCAGCAAGGATTTCATATCGCGGCGGATGCTATGCGTTTCCACGGCATAACCTTGTTGTTGCAAATCATTGACGATGTCCCCGACGGTCACCCACCGCTCGGAACGCCCGCTCAATCGACGAATGCCTTCCAAAACTAATAAACGTCGCTGCAGAACAGCTTGAGATTTTTGATCAGGCAAGTTTCACTCCTACAAACCTAGAATTGATAACGTCTTACCCTGACACACTTTGTAAGGGTCATCAGTAAGCTATACCCTCGGCCAGCATAGCTAGCCAGTTCTTCAACCACCATGAGGGGAATAGTCATGACAAGTTTAGCCTTTGAAATCGGTTTTGATCATTACCGTTTCGGTTTGCCTTTAGAGATTTGTCGCTTCCAAGACTATCATCGCCCTCAAATTCGCCATGGCTTCGAAGCGGCTAAAATGCAGCACGTGACGCTGAAGAAGCCTGACCTATTTGATAGAAAACTGCTGACTATCCGCGACCGAGCGCTTGTCAAAGGGTTAGACGTCAGTATAAGTAAAAACGACCTGCGCGAAAAGTTAGCTGATGCCAACGAAGCCTGCCCGATCACAGGCCAACCCTTCACATTTGCAGAACACAACGCTAACGACTGGTCAGTGGATAGAATTGATAATACGCGCGGTTACTGCCCGGATAATATTGTCATCGTGTCGACGATTGCCAATCAAGCCAAAAGCGATTTGGATTTGGCCGGCCTGATTAAGCATGCGTTGGGTAATTGTGGCGCAGACGAATTGCTGACACCGCGCGAATGGATTCGTATGGCACGCTTCTACTATCGCAAAATGAAAATGCAAAAACCGCTTTGTTTCTGCCGATTGCTTGCCGAATCCGAGCCTTTATACGATCAAATCGTCTTTCTACAATTATTTAAACATCAGGAAAAACGCGCATCGACCTTCTTAAAGCACCTGGAAAAATATTCGGGTAAAGACAGTGTTTGCAAGGCCAAAAAGCTGACGCACAAGCGGGTTTATCATCGAGCCAATTTAGCCGTGGAAATCCTATACGATAGCCCAAAGCTGTATCGTTGGGTACAGGATTTCAAAAAAACGATTATGGCTCACAGTGCCGAGTTTGATTCACTGTTGATGGACTGCATGTTTGCATAGTGCTGATTGTCTGCCCTTACTCAGTTATTAACTAAGAACTCGTGTTGTGAACATTAGAACCCTTTGGGAAGGCGTGTTAAAAACAGGAAGACCTCAATCTGTGCGGGTGATAGAATTAATCAGATTAATTTACCTGCGACGCATAGCAATCATTCAATTTTGGAATTTATACATTCTAATAATAAATTTATACATGGAAAGTCCGCTCAAGCCAATTAGCCACAAAAAAGCATCGTTTGGTCGTCACGAAACCTTTGCGCTGCGTTATTCATGGCTAACCAAAGGATTCCAGGCTTTCGAAAAAAACAAATCCATATTTTCTTCGGACGAAGGCACGATAGAACTGGGCGTCGGTAAAAACATGGTCAACGCCATTAAATACTGGTTGCGCGCCAGCGCTATGCTTCTGGACGCGGACGACGGGTTAGAGGTTTCGGATCTTGGAAAAGCCATTTTTAACGACGATGGCTTGGACCCCTATCTTGAAGACGAAGCGACGCTCTGGCTTATTCATTGGCGGCTAGCCACGAATGCTGAACTAGCAACAGCCTGGTATTGGTTTTTCAATTGTTACCACAAGGCAGAATTCACTAGTGAAGATGCAATGGAATCGTTAGCTGAGTTTGTTCGTAACAACCTTAATGGTAAGCACTCGGAAAGAACCGTAAAACAAGAAGTTGCAATGATATTACGGATGTATTGTCCTTCTAAAAGCAATGCTAAATCTATTGAAGAAAGCTTGGATTCGCCGTTGGCATCTTTAAAATTGGTTTCGGCTGTAGATGATCAACACGTTTACCGTTCCTACGGCAATTTGCAATCGAGTTTACCGATAGAACTGATCGGCTATGCTGCCAACGAAATATTTAATCAACGGCAAACCGAATATCTCCCGATTGCCGATTTAATGTATGGCCCAAAAAACGGGATTGCATTGGGAAGCGTATTTAGACTTACAGAAAGCGCCTTATTGGCAAAATTAGAAAATTTAGTGAAAGCATACCCCAACATTTTTCAAATCAATGAAACGGCTGGTGTCAATCAGCTTTACCGACAAGATAGCAAGACCGAGTCGTTAACTTTTCTCCGTCATTATTATAAACCTAATCGGTAATGGCGAAGATATGAAAGACATTGTACAAGTAGACACCCATTACACCCGTTCTATCAACTTAGAACGAGATGCCGAGTCAAGCGACGTCCTTAGGGCTTATATTCCAACATCCCGAGCCGTTCAGACGTTAGACAAAATCGCACAAACGTTTAACCAAAAGGCGATGCCTAGGGCATGGTCTTTAGTTGGGCCTTATGGGTCAGGCAAATCATCGTTTGCCGCCTTTCTGGCACATCTTTTGGAAAACCAAGAACGGACAAACAGCGTACTTGCCGAAGAAATTTTGCAACGACACAATCCTGAAGTCGCAGAAAAATTTTCCGCATGCACACACGACTCTAATGCCTATTGCATCGTGCTATTAACCGGTAGCCCTGAATCGTTGAGTAAGCGGTTCGTTCAAACGTTATACCAGGCTGCGGTTGGATATTTCGAGGAAATCGATACAGAAAGCACGCCGTCGATCATTCACGATCTAGAGCAAGCAAGTCTCCAAACGCAAACAACCAGCGAAATTATCGAACTGTTAAAAAAACTGCGCGAGGCCGTCAGGCACGTTTCCGGCAAAGGCATTTTGATCGTCATCGACGAGCTGGGCAAAT
Source organism: Methylococcaceae bacterium (assembly GCA_013140705.1). Taxonomy (GTDB): domain Bacteria; phylum Pseudomonadota; class Gammaproteobacteria; order Methylococcales; family Methylomonadaceae; genus JABFSH01. The sequence goes on along the minus strand of JABFSH010000047.1, from coordinate 10,810 downwards.
TTCTTGAATACGAGGCCCGTCATCAGGGCAGCAATGACATCTTCTTGCTGCAAGCACTAGGCGAATTATGTGTTGAAGGCGGGGATACCAGCATCCTACTCGTGGTATTGATGCATCAAGCTTTTGAACAATACTCAAGAGGCCTTGCCGAAGCACAAAAACAGGAATGGTTAAAAGTACAGGGGCGGTTCGAAAATGTTCCATTTCTGGAGTCAACAGAACAAACATTACGGGTCATATCGGCGGCTTTTCATAGCCAGTTAATGCCGGAAGTCCGACAAGACATTCACGAACAGGTCGCCGAAATCGTAGGCGTATTAGGCAAACAAAACGACCTCCTTTCAGGTTTATCTGCAGATGCGGCCATAGATGTTCTGACAAAATGTTATCCGCTGCATCCGATTGCGACACTGTTATTGCCGACGCTGTGTCAAAAAGTCGCTCAAAACGAAAGAACTCTGTTTAGCTATCTCGGCAGTCAGGAATACTTCGGCTTTAAGGACAGTTTAAGTCGTATCCAAAATGTGGGTGACTGGGTATTGCCCTGGGAAGTCTTTGAATATTTCATCGAAAATCAACCATCAGCCACCACAGATCATGCGACCCACAGACGTTGGGCAGAAGTCATCACTGCTGCGGAACGGTTGGGCGATGCCGACGATCGAGAAATTCAATTATTAAAATCCATCGGCCTATTTAACATCATCGGCCGTCAAGCAGGATTTAAAGCCAGTAAGGAAATATTAACCCTGTGCTTCCCAAAATCGGTCGATACGGAGCAACTGCTCAAGAACCTGCAGGAAAAATCCATTATCAACTATCGCAAATACAGCTCGGAGTATCGGGTATGGGAAGGTAGTGATTTTGACCTTGATGCCACTGTTATCGAAACGACACAGCAGCTTGGTCGCGTCAAATTGGCTGAGGCACTGACAAATCGAAATCAGCTGATGTCGGTCGTCGCCCGCAGGTACTCAATAACCAGCGGCGTATTGCGCTATTTTCAGCCTTTTTATGCAGACGTTACGACGCGAAATGTTTTCTTCGAAATCGTCGACCAACCTAGGATCGTTTTCTTTCTGGCTGAAGGGCAAGACGATCGGGAACTGTTCAGCGAAAAAGTTAAGACTTACCCTGACCCACTTACGATCTACGTCTTATGCGATAACGCACCGCAAATCAAACAAGTGGTTTCCGAAGCGATTGCTTTGGAAAAAATTCAAAACGAGCGGGCGGAATTAAAGTCAGACCCAGTTTCGCAACGAGAACTAAAAGATCGACTTCAAACCGTGAAAGGAATAGAACTCGATCTACTCAATTTGTATTTGGAACAACCGAAGTCTTTTGATTGGTATTGGAAAGGCACTCAAAGACTCCTGAACAGTAAAAGGAATTTGCAAACGCTACTGTCTAGAGTTTTAGAGACAGTTTTTAGTAAAGCGCCGTTGATTAAAAACGAACTGATAAACCGCGACAAAACCTCCGGCCAAGCCAATGCCGCAAAAAACAAATTAGTAGCGGCGTTATTGTCTAACCCTCATTTGGAAGACTTGGGATTCGATCCTAAAAAATACCCGCCTGAAAAAACGATTTATCGTGCGGTATTCAAAGAACCTGGTATTCATGAACTACACAATGGAGTGTGGCAATTCGTTAATCCAATCCCAACTGACAAATATCGTTTTTATGGCGTATGGCAAGCGATCGAAGAGCAATTAAAAAGCAGTCAGCGTCCGCAGCCGCTCACCGACATCTATAAGCTGATAGAACAACCACCTTATGGTGTGCAAAAAGGTGTGTCATCGCTGATTTTTATTGGTTATCTTCTAGCTAATCAGCGTTCACTGGCACTCTATGAAAGTGGTATTTTTTGCCCACATATAACCCAGGAGCATTTTGAAATCTTATTAAAGCGCCCCGAGTTATTTTCTGTCGAAGCGTTTGACTTTAGCGGAATTCGTGCCGATTTGTTTAATCAATATTTAGAAAGATTGGTGGGTAAGTCGCCGGACAATAGCACCTTGCTGGACATCGTTAAACCGTTGGCAAAATTCATCCATCAATTACCGGCGTATTCCTTAGCTACTCGGGACTTAGACTCAAAAGCTTTAGCTGTGCGCGATGCTTTCCAAAGCACGCAAAGTTCGATGCAATTATTGTTTAAAGAATTACCGGAAGCATGTGGGTTTAAGGCTTTTTCCGACGCGCAGCACTTTAACGGCAGTAATCCAAACGATTTTCTAAATGTGCTGGTCGAGTGCCTAAATATCCTGAATAAAGCCTATCAGAATTTATTGTCCCAGTTTAAACGCCAGCTCTATCAGGCTTTTGAACTAGCCGAACAGGAAGAGATCAGCACACTAAGACATACGCTAAACCAACGTTATGCAGGCCTAGAAAAGTTCACCGTTGACGGGCAAGGGCTCAAAGCCTTCATCATAAGACTGCAAAACGAAAAGGATACCGACCACGGCTGGTTGGAATCGGTTGCAGCGTTTTTAGGTAGTGCTCCGCCCGATAAATGGAAGCCGAACAATATCACTCAAGCCGATTATCGTCTGCGCGAATTCAGTGAACGTTTAAAGGAATTGGCAGTAGTACACGCCGAACAGCAAAAAGCTGATGTTGGCAGTCAGGCCACGTTAATCCGGCTCGTCAGTGAACAGGGCGAATATAATCAAATTGCCTATATCACGGATAGATTAAAGCAACAAGCCGATGCCAATATAGCGGAATTGAAATTGAATAAGGCTGACAAAGCCCTAAAGCAAGCGATACTAGCGAACCTAATGCGCGAATTAGCCGAAGAAAATTGATTGATGACGTAGCAAAAAAAATTATGCGCCTAACCTTACTGCAAAAAACTGCGATCTGTGAAACAGCGTCAAAATATTTTGGTGCAGATGTTCAGGTCTGGTTATTTGGCTCTAGAGTCAATGATCAAGCCAAGGGTGGCGATATTGATTTATACATAGAACCACAGATACAAAATCCAGCAGAACTCATCGCTGCCAAGTTACAGTTTTTACGCGATCTGCATAAGAGAATTGGTGAGCAAAAAGTTGATGTGGTTTTGCATAGACCTAACAGCCTAATGGATTTACCTGTTTATCGGATAGCCAAACAAACCGGGGTGTTGCTGAAATGAAAGAAACAATTCACGAAGTTCTAAAGATCTGTGAGCGTCACGCCGACCGTCTACAGTGGGCAATGATAGAGTTAAGACCGCATTTGCCTTTTTCAGAACAAGCATTAGCCCAGTTAAGCGATATTGAACTAGCCATACTAGATCAATTTTCCACACGCTTTGGAAAGTTACAGGACTTAATGGGCGCAAAATTATTTCCAGCGATCCTAGAACTGACTAAAGAACCGGGTGATTTGAAAGCCTTTATCGACAAGTTATACCGCCTGGAAAAAATCGGCGCGATTCCTTCCGCCGATGATTGGCTGTTGATGCGGGAAATCAGAAATGCCTTTTCGCATGACTATCCTGACGACCCGGATTTACAAGCGGAAATCTTGAATAAAGCATTCGAATTAGCAATACAACTGTTGGATGTACTTAATAGGGTTGTTGCGTTTATTAAGCCATACACCAATAAATCTGTTGATCTTTGAAGGAGACTGTATTTTGGTCGATGCAATAAGCCAAAATCGAACTTTGGATTTCTATAATACGCAAGCCATGCAATATGTTGAGGAAACCGTTGGTTTGGATGTATCAAACATCCGTAATCTTTTTCTGAATCTTATTCCTGAAGGCGGCCATATCTTGGATTTAGGATGCGGCTCAGGCCGTGATGGCCGTTTTTTTCTCGATCATGGATATTCAGTCACCGCTATCGATGCTTCATCTGAATTAGCAAAACTCGCCAGTGAATTTATCGGCAAAGCGGTAGAAAATCGTTCGTTTCAAGAACTGGATTATTCAGAAACATTCGATGGAATTTGGGCTTGTGCCAGTCTGTTACATTGCCCAAAATCGGAAATGCATGCAGTTATTCAAAGAATGACCAAAGCATTGAAACCGAGTGGCATTATCTATATGTCATTTAAGTATGGAGAAGGTGAGCGCGTTGATGAACGGGGGCGTTTTTTCAGCGATTATACGGAAGCCAATATATCTAGAACAATTGCAGAGCATGCGGATTTGCAGATTGTTGAAATATTTACCGAATCAAAACCTTTAAGAGGCGGCTTCCAGACCTGGTTAAATGTTTTCGCAAAAAAGCAGGTTAAATGACGGCTAGCAACCTTCAACATTTGGTCACAGGTGGCGACGATCCTTTTCGGCCAAAGCTAATATCTGACATCAATTCAGCCAAAAGAATCGATCTTACGGTTTCTTTCATACGGCAAAGCGGTTTGCGTTTGATACTCGATGCGCTGATAGATGCACTGGATCGGGGCGTTGAAATGCGTATTTTGACCGGGGACTATCTAAATGTTACCGAACCGATAGCTTTGCGCCATTTATTGCTGCTGCAAGAATCCGGCGCCGACGTTCGAATTTTCGAAACACGGGGCGAACAAAGCTTTCATATGAAAGCTTATATCTTCACCTTTGCCGACGAACACGGAAAGTTAGGTGGCCATGCTTATATCGGCTCCAGCAATATCTCAAGTTCCGCATTGAATCAAGGATTGGAATGGAATTTGAGAGTCGAATTGGAAGAAAATCCGGCAAGATTTGATGAAATTTGCCGGAAATTCGAGCAAATCTACTTTCACAAAAACACCCAACGGCTATCGAATGATTGGATAGCGATTTATCAAAAAAAGGTTAAAACTCAGCCTATCTTTCTTTTTCCTGAATTAGAGCAAGAAGTACCTTTAATGCCGCCAGAACCCAATGCTATTCAGAAGGCGGCATTGAGTGCATTGAAGCAGACACGTGATGATGGCTATCAGCGCGGGCTGGTTGTGATGGCGACTGGTCTCGGAAAAACCTGGCTCGCTGCGTTTGATAGCGTGCAGTTAGCCAGTAAAAAGGTGTTGTTCGTTGCCCATCGGGAAGAAATTTTGGCGCAAGCCGAATATACGTTTGTTCGCATACGTCCCGAATATAAAGTTTCTCGCTATAGCGGATTGGCTGATCTATTGAACGCGGACATGCTGTTTGCTTCGATCCAGACCTTGGGGAAAACGCATCATTTGAACAAATTTCCAGTCGACCATTTTGATTACATTGTTGTCGATGAATTTCATCATGCATCCGCGCCGACTTATCGACAGTTGCTGAAACATTTTCGACCCCGCTTTTTATTGGGTTTGACGGCAACCCCGGAACGAACCGATCAGGCCGATATTCTCGCACTTTGTGATGACAATCTTGTTTATCGTCGCGATATGTTCGATGGTATCAATTCCGGCCTATTGTCACCTTTTAGCTATTATGGGATTGCCGATCTGGAAGTCGATTATCAAAGTATCCCCTGGAGAAACGGCAAGTTTGATCCCGAACAACTGCAAAACAAATTAGCAACTAAGGCCCGCGCCAAGCATGCATTAAAACGCTGGAACGAAGTGAAGCAACTCAGAACATTGGCGTTTTGTATTTCCAAAAAACACGCCGATTACATGGCCGAATATTTTCGGAACCAGGGTTATAAAGCGGTTTCCGTGCATAGTGATTCCATCGTTAGACGTAACGATGCGCTGTCAAGGCTGGAACGCGCAGAAATCGATATTATCTTCTCCGTCGATCTGTTCAATGAAGGCGTGGATTTACCGTCAATAGATACGGTGATGATGTTAAGGCCAACCGATTCGAAAATTATTTTTCTGCAGCAATTGGGACGAGGACTTAGGACGCATTCCAAGAAAGAAAAACTGGTGGTGTTGGATTTTATCGGTAATCATCTAAGTTTCTTTCGCAAGCCGGAAGCCTTGTTCAATATCGGGGTTTCAATAAAGGCGCGTGTCGAGTTTATCAGGCAAGTCCAAACGGGTTCCTTAACACTTCCGAACGGCTGCTTTGTCAACTACGATTTACAGTCCATTGATTTTCTGGCAAAACTGATTGCCACAAAAATAGACACTCAGGAGCAGCTTTATCGTTCTCTGAGAGACGCAAAGGATCGTAGGCCAACATTGGCGGAATTTTATAAAGCGGATGGCGATGTCCAGTCGATCCGTCAACATCATGCGCAGTGGCTGGCATTTGTCGACGCCGAGCAGGATATTTCCAACGAGGACAAGCAATGCCTGAGTCATTTTGCTGGTTTTTTCAAAGCACTCGAAACCACCAATCTGAATAAATCTTACAAAATTGTGCTTCTGGAAGCGCTGATAGAGCTTGATGGCTTTCAAAAGGCGGTCGATACCCAGACATTAGCCACCAGAAGTTTCAGCATCATTCGACGCCGTCGTGCATTGATAGCGGATCTTCCCGAACGTTTCAAAGCGTCTGATCAATTGGAGGGCAAGGCCATCAATGCGTGGCATAGTCATTGGAAAAACAATCCCATCAACGCCTGGACGGGGGGCAATATGCATGATGCCAGCCAGGCATTTTTCAAAGTCGAAAATGATCGTTTCATTTTCCAAGGTGCTATCTCGGTAAACGAAATTGACAGCTTCCTGGGATTTACCGGTGAGTTGATCGATTACCGATATATGCAATATGAAGACAGACTCCGGGAAGATAGAAAAGAGAATTCTCGACCAAAGGCTTCAGTTATCAGAATCGAAAAAGCCAGAAGACAAGCAATTTCCTATTTTCCAGATCTCAAGATTGCCTGTGGCCATTTCAAAGTCAGTCAGCACGATGAACAAAGTGTCCGCAAGTTGTTACTGCCGGAGCATTATGGACACCTCGATACAGAAAGGCATTTCATTGCGCAGGCGACCGGGAGCTCAATGGACGGCGGAAAAAACCCGATCAGAGATGGAGACTATCTTTTGTTCGAAGTCATCACACCAAATAACGCCGGAAGCATGAGTAATCAGATAGTGGCGATTGAAAGGCAAGATGTATCAGGGGATGATCAGTATTTATTGCGAAACGTTAAGAAATTGGGACCGGGGAATTATGAGTTGATCGCAAATAATCCAAACTATGAGTCCATGCGGGCAACCGAAGATATGCGGACATTTGCTCGTCTAAAAGGTGTTATTGATTCGGATGATCTGAAAGAGGCCTGATTTGAGGCCATAAGAGTATTGGATTAATAATCCATGCTGAAACCACTAAAACCAGGTTAGCCAGGTTATAAGCGCCAATCAATGCATTCAGTCTTTCCTGATAGTTTTCGATGACATTGATCACAAAGCCTAAATTGACAATGTCGGCGGCTTGCTTGGGTTGATCCGGCGCGTAATGTGGGTCCCAGCCGGATACGGTAATTGCATTGTCTGATAGATTGCGTATGTCGTCGCCTTTGCCGCAACCGTAATCGAACACGGTTAATGACCCGTCTAAAAATCCGCGACGCGCTAGGCATTGCATCGGCGCATATAAGTTACTGCGGGAAAGCGCCGTTAGATGCCGGGCGATACTTTTGCTTTCAGGCGATTCAAACGTAAGGCTGTCAGTCGATTCATCGTTGCCAATCGGTACAAATTGATAATCGATGATTTGAAAGCCCTGGTCGCGTATTAAGGCTTCCCAGGCTTGTTTGAAGCCGATTTTTATGGGATTTTCGAATAGACCTAGTTGCTCGGCGGTCTCGGTTAATTGCTTAAATTGCTCAATGTTTGGGCTGTCGCGGCCGAGTAATAATTCCTTGCGATGTAAGATAGGCGGATTTAACGAGGTTTGATAACTACGTTTTTCGACTTTTTGCTGGGTAAGGTCGATTCGAAAACTCGTCTCTAAAGCGGGAAATGGCTCTTCGAAGAAATTGGGATACCACAGTAAAGACAGCATGCTTGATTTGCCATCGTATTTGATGACATTGTAATCACGACTAGGTTTTAAATTGGCTAAGGTTTCAGCGGTCTTGATGGTCTCTTGAACCTCGGCAGCTTGTGATTCCGTGAGAGTGTAGTGCCAATAAAAATTGGTTAGAACTTTTTTGCCGAACATGCGGTTACGCCTTATTACCGTTTATTCCAATGCCAGTTCTCTTAAACGCATGACTTCCTCTCCAATGCGTTGTCCGGCCCATGTGATTTCTTCGAGGGTAGTGTAGCGTCCAAAACTGATGCGCACAGCGCCATAAAGTCTATCCCCTTCGATTCCCATGGATCGCAAAACATGCGATGCTTCGACGGCGCCGCTGTTGCAGGCCGAACCGGATGCGATGGCTACTTCGTCTCTGAGCGCAATGATTAACGCGTCGGCGCTTACGTTTTCAAAGCTGACATTAATGATATTAGGCAGCTTGCTCTCCTGGTTTCCGTTGAAATATACGCCGTCTAGTTTGCCTAGTTGCTTTGTAAACGCCTGTTGTAACGCTTTTGTGTGTTCATAATCAGCATCACGGACATTGTTGGCCAATTCAAATGCTGTTGCTATGCCGGCGATTTGGTGCGTTGGCAAAGTGCCAGGTCGTAGTCCATGTTCTTGACCGCCTCCATGGAACAGTGGGGCGAGATGAGTTCCTTTTCGATTTCTAACATACAGGCAACCTACACCCTTTGGGCCGTAAAATTTGTGCCCAGAAAGCGAAAGTAAGTCGATTGGCGATTCGGCGAGATTGATCTGCAGCTTACCTGCACTTTGCGCCGCATCGACATGAAAAAAGACATCCTGCTGCTCAAGTGCTTTTGCGATTTGGTCAATATTCTGAATGTAACCTGTTTCATTATTGGCATGCATGAGCGATACCAGAATAGTCTCTGTCGTTATCGCTGATAGGACTTGATCAAGACTGATTTTGCCTTCTATATCTGGCCGCAGGTAGGTAACACTAAAACCGATCGACTCAAGATACTTGCAGGTGTCTAATACAGCCTTGTGTTCACTTGCCGAGGTAATGATATGATTTCCATTGCGCTGAGAATCGAGTGCGATGCCTTTGATGGCTAAGTTGTTGGACTCTGTTGCGCCGGAGGTGAATATCAAATCACCGGACTTACAATTCAAATATCTTGCAATTTTAGTTCTGGACGTTTCAACCAAATTATAGGCACGCTCACCAAAACCGTGTTGCAACGACGCGGGATTAGCGAAGTTTCTCTGTAATGTGAGGCTGTCACAAAGGGCTTCAACAGCCTCGGGCGCCATAGGGGTGGTTGCAGCGTAGTCTAGATAAATTTGATGTGTCAAGGAAATGCAGAATAAGTGTTTGGATTAGATTGATACTATATCACTGAGGGTCCAAGTAATGTTGCTGCAGTTACTCGGACCCGCTTATCCGGCGTCAATTATTTTTGTCGGACATCGTAATTGTCGCCGAACACCCTCTGGTCAATCAACTGATTCTATTGAACAACTGCACACCCTGCGGCATTTTCAAACTGGCCAGTAGTAATGAGCCGGCCTGTCCGCAAACGCCATGTCCCTTGCTGATAATGCTGTGCTGTACTGGTCCGCCATTTTGACCAGCAGCATGCCCGGAAACTTGGGGAATTTACCGGATGTACTAGACCAACTCAACATTTGCCGTAAGGCGTGAGCACCTTGCGACCAGGATTTTTCCAGTTCGCCAAGCAGTGGTTCCAGCAAGGTCAAGGATAATACCTCGTGTTCCACCATCCGGCCTAGGTCGGTGTTGCGCAGAGTTTCGATTTTACCGAGATCGTGCAGTAGCGCCGTAGTCACAGCCAAGGCCGCTTCCTTACGACTCAGGCTAACTTTGGCAATGCGTTCGACCCATTCCGCGCATTCCACGCTATGCAGCAGTAATCCACCCGGATGGCTATGGTGATGTTGTCGACTGGCCGGTAACTGGAAGAACGGTTGGGCAATCTCTCGGTGCCGCAGTACCCGAATCAGCCAGGTTTGCAAGGCCGGAATCTCGATACGATGGATGAGTGCCAATATCCGATCCAGCGTGGCCGCACAGTGTGTGGCTTGGTACCAGTACGATAGCCCACTCAAAGCAACCAATTGCGGAATGACAACCCAATGCTCCACCTGAAAACACGGTTTGTTAAGTTTGGCATGGATCAGCATTGGGCTGTTATCACCTGAGGTTGATGCCGTTTCGATTGAGCGGAACTCGACGAGGGGTGGATAAAGACGATCAAAGAGCGTATTTTTGGTACATAAAAGCTGCTGAGCAAGGACAATCTGATGCTCAATATTCCTTGGGCTGGAAATACACCAATGGGCGAGGCGTTGAGAAAAACGATCAGAAGGCAGTTTTTTGGTACAGAAAAGCAGCTGAGCAAGGGCATGCAGGTGCTCAATATTCTTTGGGCTGGAGATACGCCAATGGAGATGGTATAGAGAAAGATGATCAGAAATCGGTATTTTGGTACAACAAGGCAGCTGATCAGGGCAATTCTAGCGCACAAAATAATTTAGGCTGGATGTACAACAATGGTCGCGGCGTTGAGAAGGATGATCAGACAGCTTTGCTATGGTATAGCAAAGCTGTCCAGCAGAGTAATGCTACTGCACAATATAATTTAGGAGTAATGTACGCTAACGGTCGAGGTGTGGAAAAAGACGACCGGAAAGCAGTGCTTTGGTACAGTAAATCCGCTGAACAGGGCTATATGACTGCTCAGCATTATTTAGGTTGTCGGTACGCCATTGGACAGGGTGTAGAGAAGGATGATCAGAATGCGATGTTTTGGCACCGTAAAGCCTCAGATCAGGGACATCCCGAAGCGCAAAACAAGTTGAAAGATTTTTATCGAAACCAGTATGCTGATAAATCCAATGAAGAGTTAATTTCTTTCTATCATGAAT
>JABFSH010000033.1 GCA_013140705.1 Methylococcaceae bacterium | reverse complement strand
ACAACTAATAAGTTAGAGTAAAACTTAACTTCCCGCGTCGCTACGCTCCGATCAGGGTGGCAGCATTCACCGGTTTAGGTGGCAGCTTTCCCGTGGATTGAGTGGCAACTTTCACCGGAATACGCAATGTCAAGTTAAAAAGCTCGATATTGGCAGAAACATCAATAAAACAGGGCGTTTAACCAACTGCAATTTGCAACTATACATAGTTAGGTTCTATACATAGGGGTCGACTATGGATAGCTATCCATAGCGACCCATACCGGTAGTTAGTTGGAAGATTTAAAATTTCCGTAAAGCCGACATTCAGAAAACGTTATTCTTAACTTTGAGAACAGACTTAATTGGCGAATGACGCTTGCGCTTAATTTTTTAAAAAAGCTTTGACAAGCATAATTATGTGTATATACTCCTTTATAAAATCACTTCGAAATTAAATATGTCCGATGTAACTGAATCACCAAAAATACCAGATTTTCTATGTTGCGTGGATTGCGTAGGGTTCAATCTCCGTAAGGCCACCCGGGCAGTAACCCAACTTTATGATGAAATGTTGCGTCCGGCAGGTATCCGTGTAACGCAGTATTCATTGCTTGTGGTTTTAAAGATAGTGGGGCCTGTGTTGGTGACGGATTTGGCCGAGAAAATTGTCATGGATCGCACAACCTTAAGCCGTAATTTGGAATTGATGGAAAAACAGGGGCTTGTTAATGTTGTACCCGGTGAAGACCGCCGTACGCGTTGTGTGACGATTACTGAGTCAGGTTCCGCCGTCTTGTTAGAGGCTTACCCGCTGTGGCAGCACGCACAAGACAAGATCAGAGAGAGTATGGGCGAAGAGCGCTTACAGGCTTTAATGGCGGACTTGTCCGCGTTGATAGATGTATCGCAAGCAAGATAATTTTTTAGCAAATATGTGTATATACACTAATAAGGAGATAACCGTGAACAAGAGAATTAAATTTGATAACAAAGTCGTAATCGTGACAGGCGTGTCATCGGGCATCGGGCGTGTAGCTGCGGAAAAGTTTGCCCAGCGGGGATGCCAAGTGTTCGGTACGGTGCGCAGTATCGCCAAAGCACAGCCAATCCCTGGAATAAAGTTCGTCGAAATGGATGTTCGCGACGATGCTTCCGTTCAACGGGGGATCCAATCCGTTATCGATCAGGCAAATCGCATTGATGTGCTTGTCAATAACGCGGGAATGATGATGATAGGCGCGGTAGAGGAAACATCGCTTACTGAGGCTGCATCGCTGTTCGACACCAATGTGTTTGGGATTCTTCGTATATCCAAAGCGGTGCTCCCCTCTATGCGAGCGCAGAACTCCGGAAGAATCATCAATATCAGCTCGGTGCTCGGTTTTCTTCCGGCTCCCTATCTGGGTATTTATGCCGCATCCAAGCACGCTGTCGAGGGACTGTCTGAATCGCTCGACCATGAGGTACGCCAATTCGGAATCCGCGTAGTACTCGTCGAACCAGCATTCACCAAGACCAATCTGGACGCTAATTCACCACAGGCAGCTTCATTAATCCCGACCTATGAAAATGAGCGCGGTAACGTGTCGAAGGCAATCAATAAGAACGTCAATAGTGCCCCAGAGCCAGATGGAGTAGCAGAGACGATAATAGATGCCGCTTTTGGCAAATGGAGAATGCGACACCAACCTAATGGCCAGGCGTTTTTATTGAGTAAATTAAGACGTTTCTTGCCTGCCAATCTTGTGGATTCCAGCTTGCGAAAAGATTTTGGATTAGGTTGATTGCTTCCCTGAGCCATCAAGCGCTAGGCGGTGAGTGGAGCGCAAACTGGAGAGATTCAAAAATGAAAGCAGGACTATTTTTTAATTTAAAAAAGTGTATCTACATCTATATAGGTTGATTTATGGCTACATGTAATAAATTTCGCTTGTTCAAACCTTTGGTGTATCTGTGTTTGTTTGTATCCCTGTTGATGGGGTGTTCCCGCCAAGATCAAAAGGTTAAATTACCACCCCGTCCGGTAAAAGTATTTCGGGTTGGAAATAGCAGTGTAGAGGCTGTCACACCGTATGCCGGAGAAGTTCGGGCACGTTTTGAAACAACTTTATCCTTTCGGGTGACGGGTAAGATACTTGCAAGACCTGTCGAAATAGGGGATCGTGTCCACAAGGGACAACTATTGGCAAAGCTGGATACCAATGATTTTCGTTTATCGGTAGAGTCAATCAAAGCGCAACTCAAGTCAGCAGTCGCCGACCGAGATTTTACCAAGGATGATTTGACAGGTTACCGGGAACTCTTAGACCAAAAGGTTATCAGTAAACCCGATTTTGATCGTCACCAAACAGCCTACACCAACGCACAGGAACGGGTCTCTGCACTCGAAGCCCAGCTTAAACAAACGACGAACCAACTCCATTACACGGAATTATCAGCCGATCGCGATGGTGTTATCACCGCTTTGGACGTTGATAAAGGACAGGTTATCTCCGCTGGCCAGCCGGTAGCCAAACTGGCGCAACTTGACGAAAAAGAAATTCACTTCGACATACCTGAGCAGCGCATCTCTGAAATCAAAAACCATCAGATAGTGGCTGTCACTTTGTTGTCAGATAACGAGCGTAAATTCAATGCCAAAATTCGTGAAATAAGTGCTTCTGCTGATCCCGCTAGCCGTACTTACCGAGCTAAAGCAACAATGCTAGAAGGGCAGGAAGAGGCGCATCTGGGTATGACCGCAACGGTGTGGGTTGCTTCGGATAACGCTGAACGTATCGCCGTGCCGCTTTCAGCCGTGTTCACTTCCCAGGCTCAGCCAAAACAGCAGCAAGTGTGGCTAATCGATGAAGCCACTAGTACAGTCAAAGCCGTGCCGGTTCAATTGAGAACCGCATTACCGGGCGAACTTGTTTCAATTGAAGGTCTTCAGGCCGGACAATTGATAGTCAGCGCGGGGGTGCAGCGTTTAAAGGAAAGTCAGGCCGTACGCTTGTCAGAGTCACTTCCGCTGACATTGAAAAATCAGGGCATTGAAAGTTCAGGAAAACAGCCATGAAGCATTTCAATTTAAGCGAATGGGCGCTGGAACATCGTGCTTTCACGGGTTTTGTCATGGTGTTGCTGTTGCTGGGCGGGATATTTGCCTATTTCACCTTGGAACAGCGGGAAGACCCGAAATTTACTTTTCGGTTAATGGTGGTTAAAACCCTGTATCCTGGTGCAACAGCACTTGAAGTCGAAAACCAAGTAACGGATAGGCTGGAAAAAAAGCTACAGGAACTGCCAAGCCTGGACTATGTCCGCAGTTATTCAAAGCCTGGCGAATCCGTCATTTTCGTTACGCCACGGGAAGACATTCACGCTACCGAAATTGCCTATCTTTGGTATCAAGTACGCAAAAAGATTGCCGACATAAAACTATCCATGCCGCCCGGTGTGATCGGACCTTTTTTCAACGACGAGTTCGGCGATACCTATAGTTTACTGTATGCCTTCTCCGGTGAAGGCTTTAGTTACGCTGAACTCGAAGATGTGGTCGATTCGGCACGGCAACAAATTCTGCGCGTAAAAGATGTTGAAAAAGTCGATCTCATCGGTGTGCAAGATGAAAAGATTTTTGTCGAATTTTCCGACAAGAAGTTAGCTGAATTAGGCTTGGATGCGGCATCGGTTGCCCAGGTTCTGCAAACGCAAAATGGCATGGTACCGGCAGGAACGGTAATTACCCCACAACAGAATCTGCCTATTCGGCTTACCGGTTCATTCGATTCGGTAGCCAGTGTTGCGAACCTTCCGATCCGTATCGAAGGGCGAACCTTCAGGGTGAGTGATTTTGCCAGGGTAACCCGAGGCTACGTTGATCCTGCCGAATTCAAAATGCGGTTCAATGGCAAGGATGTCATCGGCCTGGGAGTCACCATGAGCAAAAAAGGTGATGTATTGGCCTTGGGCAAATTGCTTGAAGGTACCATGGCTTCTATCGAAGGAAGCCTACCCATTGGCGTTTATATTGAGAAAGCGGCCGACCAATCCAAAGTGGTCAATACCGCTATCGGCGAATTCTTGCGTACTTTCTGGGAAGCGTTGGCGGCGGTGCTGTTGGTGAGCTTTTTAAGCCTTGGTATGCGGGCAGGCTCGGTCGTCGCCCTGACAGTGCCGATTGTGCTGGCCGGAACTCTGCTCTGTATGTTGCTGTTCGGTTTGGAAATTCATCGTATCTCTTTGGGTGCGCTCATTCTCGCCTTGGGATTGCTGGTGGACGATGCCATGATTGCCATTGAAATGATGGCACGAAAACTCGAAGATGGCTGGGATCGAATGCGTGCCGTAACCTATGCTTACCGGGTTACCGCATTTCCCATGCTGACCGGAACATTGATTACGGTTGCAGGGTTTTTGCCAGTGGGCCTGGCGAAATCCTCAGCAGGCGAATATACCGTTGCTATATTCCAGGTGGTCGGTATTTCGCTTATTCTCTCTTGGCTAGGCGCAGTGGTATTCACGCCCTACCTGGGCTATTTAATTCTCAAGGTTAAAGTTAACACTGCCCAAACCAGCCACGATCATTTTGCCACTCCTTTCTATAATCGTCTGCGCCACTGGGTAGATTACTGCCTGGAGCACCGTAAAACAATCATCATTGCTACCATCGCTCTTTTCGGTGTGGGTGTGATGACATTGACTAAGGTCCCGCAGCAGTTTTTCCCGTTATCGAATCGGCCGGAACTGATCATCGATCTATGGCTTCCGGAAGGCAGCGCCTTAGCGCAAACTGAAACCGTTGCCAAGCGGATGGAAGCTATTCTCGCCAAAGACAAAGAAATAGTTAACTATGCGACCTATATCGGAGGAGGCACTCCACGGTTTTTTTTGCTCATTGTTCAACAACTGACCAATACCAATCTGGCTGAATTCGTTTTAGTGACTAAGGACAATAC
>JABFSH010000071.1 GCA_013140705.1 Methylococcaceae bacterium | reverse complement strand
TTGTGACGCTTAATTTCGTCATCGATCATTTAAAGAGGGGGGTAAAATAGATTACGGATTTAACTATAAAGTGCTTCAATCAGGTTGGTTGAAGGTCTGCTTGGTAAAACCGGTCAATGGCCGGTTTGGCCGTAATTGGCCGGTGGGAGGCGATCACACTTCAAAGAATTGCGATCTTCCCAAGGTCTGCTTGGTAAAATCCAAGGCGCTATTAAAAGAAAAATTTGCCAAAATAGCTGGCGGTTTCCATTTTTCAGGTTGCGGATTTTATTTTCTTCCATGACTTAAGACTTAATCAAGACCTCTAAAGCTGTTTGCCTCTGGCTGACATCTTGTTGGCGTATCGCCATGGACAAGGCTTTTCGAGTGCCGACAAAGACCGCTAAGTTCTTTGCCCGTGTTAATCCTGTATAAATAAGATTACGATACAGCATCTTAAAATGTTGAGTCAGGACAGGGATAATCACCGCTTTAAATTCACTGCCCTGAGACTTATGAATCGTAATGGCATAAGCCAGATCGAGTTCCATAATATCTTCTTTTTTATAGTGCACTTCTCTGTGATCTGGATAAAACGTCACTACCGCCGTCAGTTCTTCATTATCGATGCTAACGATTTTTCCAATGTCGCCATTGAAGACATTGAGATCATAATTATTTCGGCGGTGAATCACCCGATCTCCTTCTCTGAATAGCCGTTCTCCCACCTTCAATTGACACTTATTTTCAGCAGGTGGGTTAGCGTGTGCTTGGATCACCTGATTGAGATGAGCGGATCCCAAACTGCCCCGGGTCATGGGCGTTAATATCTGGATTTCAGTATCCTGGCCTTGGTATTTAGGGATCCACTCCAGATAGAGCTTAACCACACAATCAACGGCAGATAGACCATAATGCAGTGAGGACCAGGGATGAATTTTCTTGACCACCGCTTTCAATGCATCAATCTGTGCTTCTGTTTGGGTTAATTGCTCAATATCCACATGTTTGAATTTATCAGGCACCACGAATTCCACGTCATAAGCAGACTGGATGGCTTCTTCGATTCTGAACTCGAAAGGTGATTGCTCAGTCTTCTCGGCAACTAAATCCTCCAACTCATGGGTTTTCCAATCAAAATGACGTTTGACCCGGCTAATAAATCCCAGTTGCTCTTGCGTCGCTTCATCCGAATCTATAAACAAACAATCGGCTTTGGTTGTCCAGAGGTCTGGATTTTTAAACGGGGAAGCAATAGACGGTGTTTGCCCTTGGTTAATCTGATGGGCGTATTGGATGATCAAGGATGCTTGCGCCTGACGAAATACCTGCGTTAATCGAAAACAAGGAATAACCCCGGAAGCCATCATATCCTTCAGAACATTACCTGCGCCAACCGCCGGTAATTGATCTGGATCGCCGATAAACAGCACTTGGCAATGAGGGGGCACGGCTTTTAATAACGACGCGGTTAAACTGATGTCCAACATCGAACATTCATCCACAATTAAAAAATCGGTTGTTAATGGGGCGTTTTCATTTTTCTGAAACTCACCCCCTTTCCATTCCAGCAACCGGTGAATGGTTTTAGCGTCTCGGCCAATCACCTCGCTCATCCGCTGCGAAGCGCGTCCCGTTGGTGCTGCCAGTAACACGGTCTTTTTCATGGCCTCCAGTAAACGGACAATCACCAAGGTCGTGGTAGTTTTTCCGCAGCCAGGCCCGCCGGTCAGAATGGAAAAACGCTGTTGCACCACATCGTTGGCTGCAAGGGCTTGTTCATCACTTAACGCGATGTGTTTCGTCTGACAATACGCCTTGATCCAGTGTGCAATCCGTTCCGGCTCACTGGCAACCGGCTCCTTCATTCCGCGTAATCGCTTAGCGACAGCGGTTTCATCATAAAACAGTGACTTGGAATAATAACCGATCGTGTCCACGGAATCTTTGGTCAGGTGTCGGGCACACAATTGACCGTCTTGTTTCATGAAGCCCAGATAGTCAATAAGCTGTTCACCTAAAGTGATTGCGATGAGCTCAACAATACCGGCATTGATCTGTTGTTCGGTCAGATAACAATGGCCTTGCTCTCGACTCGCGGCCAGCACCTGCTTGATCGCCGCCATGATCCGTTGTTGGGAGTTTTCCGCTAAGCCAATACTCAGCGCCACTTTATCCGCAGAGAAAAAGCCAATCCCATAAATATCATTGGCCAGCCGATAGGGATCTTCGGTCACCATCGCTATGGCTTGATCGCCATATTCTTTGTAAATACGCACCGCAAACAGCGTGCTGATGCCGTGGCCCTGAAGAAACATCATGACTTCCCGGATTGCCCGATGTTCAGTCCAGGCGTGTTCAATCATGTCCAGTTTCTTTTGGGCTATGCCAGGGACTTCTGTTAGTCGGTGGATCTCATTTTCGAAGATAGCCAAGGTGTCTTTCTGAAAATAACGAACAATCCTCTTGGCTGTTTCAGGGCCCACGCCTTTAATGAGCCCAGAACCCAGATATTTTTCAATCGATGCTGTTGTGGCAGGCTTCTTTTCAATGGCTTCGGTGGCTTTGAATTGACGACCGTATTTTTGATCGATCGTCCAGGCACCACGAAATTCCATGGTGGCACCGGCAAAAACTTTGGTTTGATGAACCGTGACGGTTTCTTGTTGCTGAGGCGACTGAAATGGTTGAACACGCAGCACAGACCAACCCGTTGTGGGGTTGTGATAAGTCACTCTGTTAACTATACCTGTCAAGGTTTCGGTAAGGGTGTTCATTGCCAACCTGCTCAAGCACATTGATTAAGTTCAACGGGTATTTTACATCGGGTTGAGGTAATCCTTATGGGAGCTTGGTCGTTTTCACCAACCCATAAGGTTTTTTGGTCGTGCCTCTAGTAGTTGCAACGTAAGCTGCTAAAATAATGATACTTTTTGTTAAGGGAGTGAAGCTGTGGTTAAATCCGAACTGCTGTTTGCGATCAATAAGAAATTTCCTGATCTTCCGCTCAGCGATGTGGAATTGGCGTTAAATTGCATCCTGAATCAGATGATCAATACCTTGGTTCAAGGAGAGCGCATTGAAATCAGAGGGTTTGGGCGATTTGTGTTGCGGCAACGACCGCCCCGGATTGCACGTAATCCAAAAACTGGTGAAGCGGTATCTTTACCGACCAAGGTCGGTGTTCACTTCAAACCGGGGAAGGAAATCAGTGATCGCGTGGACGCTAAGCGTGACCAATGCCGCATAACGGAATGATGACATCTTCTCGTAGTAAGCCGGCTGCTTCTTGGTATGTCGTGTCTGACATATGCCTATGAAGTTGAAAGGAATTAACCGAATGTTTTAACTTTTTATGGCATAGGACATATCAAAAATCGATAACCTTATTTAGCTTGATTCTGGCAAGCCGTTGTTAGCTTTAAGAACCCGAAATAACAAACTGCCGTTAAACTCGAAAAAATTAACGGCTAAATTTTCCGTGATTGGCTTTGGCCCAGTGTCGCTTCAGCAACAACGGCTTTACCCTCCTCACTATAGCTGATGCGCTTAGTCTCACCGGGTTCCGGCGGTTTTTTAAAATCGGCCCGATCATGGCTGACATACTGGCCTTTGCCGACTTGTTGATAGACCGTCGTTTTATCGGCATACAAGATAACGCCCGAATGGGCTTTTGATTTATCGGCCTTGTTTGCCGTATAAATATTGTAGATGCCCGGCTTAACGCCTTTGGCTTTCTCAACCTTCACATTACGCCACTGATCCTGGTCTTCCTGCTGCAGGGAGCATTGGCCATTCATGACCAGTAATCGTTGTCTCACCACTCACCCTCGATGGCCATCAGTTGAACATCACGTAAGGTCGCTTCAAATTCAAAACCATCCGCGTCATATTGTAGCCAGGCATAACCTTTAACCGATGGACTACGCTCCAGCATGAGTCGTGCAGTCCGGTTATTATGCAAGACTTTTACAATAACTTTGTTGAGTAGGCTCTGGTTGCCTGGGTGTCTGGTATTTTTACTGCCGCTGAATGACTCTAAGCTGTGTTCTTCCGCTGTGTCAGCGTGATGCGGCGACACTGTGTGGTCTGGTGTATCGTAATGAGTATCCTGCCCTGGGTTTGTTTGATTCGTTTCGACTAAATCACTCTCACCACCCAGATCGCTATCCCGTTCACTGTCTTCGGCTTTTTGGTTCAAATAGTGACGCAAATACTTCATGGATCCACGGGTAAACTCCTGATTGTCATCACTGACCCAAGTATCGATGTCATCCGGATGCTCACGGTGCAACTGGACCAATTCATAAATCAGGGTGACATCCGTGATGCGGTTATCATGAAAAGCCGTTGCAATCGACTTTGGCAATTTCAGGAGCGAGGCATATTGCGTCACATAGCCGGGCGTTTTGCCAATGTTCTCGGCGATGTCTTTTTTCTTCATGCCTTTTTTAAGAAAGTCATCAATGGCCTTGGCGATCTCCATCGGCGTATTGCCTTCACGCAGCAAATTCTCTGTCAGCTGATCGGTCCGGGTGTAATCATTATCAATATGGGCTGGCACAGTCGTTTTACCGGCTAGTTTCGAGGCTCTGAAGCGACGTGCACCGTGATTGATAATGAACCGGCCCGGCTTGTCAGGATGCTGGTGCACCGAGATCGGTGTTTTGACACCGCGCCGGCGAATCGATGTTGCCAGTTCGTTTAATTTTTCTTCTGAAAAACCGGGATTATCATCCCGTCTGGGCTGAAGGGGATCTTCATCAATCAGACTAAGGTCTAAATCCAGCAGTTCTTTTTTCTTAGGTTTTTGCATTTTATTTCAGTGCCATGATTTATGACGGTTATCGGCAAGGGTTCTTATTGCTATGAGTGCACGAGAGTCGGCGATTTCCCTGGATTTCATTTGCCATTTCTTTGTGCGTCCTTTTCCCACTGTTTGACGATGAAGGCCTGATGTTCTGGCAGAATCGCGGTGACTTCCACGTACTTGTCAGGAATGCTGAGCGTCTTGAGATGGATTTTCCAAATCCGATTCACGGTTTGTGACACAGCGCCCCGAGTGATGTGCTTCGCTCTGGCGTAATCCGCCTGGGATTTGCCATCAACCAAAACACCTTTGGCAATTTCCAGGGCGCTTTCTCCCATTGTTAACCTGCTGGTTGCCTGAATGAATTGATCTTTAGTCATTCGTTTCATTAACATTTCCATGGAGGGTATATAAACCATGATTTAATTCCAGGCTATTGGAAAATAGAGGGGACTCGTCGTTAGGAACTAATTTAGCTAAACAATTATACCAAGTCAATCAGTTTAGCTGCTAAATCTTTTCAAAATGCCTTGGGTCTATACAAATAAACAAACAATGACAGGATAATGTACAAAACGACATGTATGGATGCCGTGAGTGTCGCGTGGATTGCAGGTGTGCTTGAATAATAAAGCGCCCTTAAAAACTGGAAAACCACATCCATTGCTGCTAGCCAATTAAGTAAAGGCCAAAATAGGCCCAAAAACAACCAGACTAGCCCAATAGTCCAGGACAACATCTTTTCCCACCAGGCAATTCTATTTGATTTTATAGAACCCTTTTGGGTATTAAAATCCTTGGAATGTACACTAGGGATAGATGCATTTCGAGCGTGCCGAGGAAACTGATAAAGTTTAGCTGATTTCATTTTTATCGCCTATAGAATTAGATGTTTGACAGCCTGTCAGTATTACAACCACAATTTTATAAATCAAAAATTAAAATTCTTTTAACTCCAGCTTTACTTTCGTTACGCCCCGCGCTCAAGGGGGCCTTTGGCATCACATCGCCTTCTATGGCGGCAATCTGTTTTTATGATTGTTATTTTTGTCGCTTAGTCCAAGGATTTTTGCTATTTGGTTTGGTGAAACCGTGAACAAGATAAGCCTTATGATTAAAGAAAGATTAAAAAAAGATTAGAATAAGATTAGATGATTTTTTCGGAATCCCGAAACCCATGCTGTATAAGCGCTCCAGGCCATTTTAATAATTTTTCTTGTGTCTCGTATCCCGTCAAATCCGTGTCTCGTATCCCGTGAATAGCGTGCCCCGTATCCCGTGAAATCGGTGCCTCGTATCCCGTGAGCGTTTCTCGTATCCCGTGCTTTTGTGTCTCGTATCCCGTGCCTTTGTGCCTCGTATCCCGTGCCTTTGTGCCTCGTATCCCGTGCCTTTGTGCCTCGTATCCCGTGAAAGGAGTGAGCTGCAACCGGTGTTTATTGATTGATAAGGTAACGCTGTTGCGAGGGTGTGGGGGATTTATTGATGATGACATTATCTCCTTCAAAATCAAAACCCAGAATGAATTCTATTTTTTTGAGTTCGTTTAATGCGGCAATCAACTTCCTTTTGAAACATCTAATTTCCTTATTACTGCTGCCGCTGAACGAGCGGAGGGTCTCTATCTTGATAGGATACGGTTTAGCATGGGTTGCCAAATAGCCGTGCAGCCATAACGCTAAAGGCTTTCCTCGTAATAACTGCCGGTCTTGCCAATCAATGGCCGTCCAGCCGCCCTCGTAGAAAGTGAGTATCCTGGGGTTGAAAATAACGACATAACGACCACTATCATCATCGCGCATAAACTCTAACAAACTCCCGCCATAAGTTTTCCGTTCTTGTTGGTTTGTTAATTCAACTCCGCAGCCCATCAGTCGCGCAAATGAATTTTTTAACCACTCATGCTCGCTTTTACCGGTTTTTCGACCTAACGCCTTTAAAAAACCATGCACGGAAAATTCGCATCGTGTGCCTAACGGATGGAGTCTCGCTAAATGTAAAGCCTGCTCCCAAACATCAAGGTCTGACTGGTCTAGCTGAATGCCTGTGAAACGAATTTGCAGTCCTTTCTGACACGCTAACAGCTCACGCTGAAATACCGCCCTGTATTTACCTTGTACCGCGGCAAATAATGCTCCGCGCAAAACCGGGTTGGGTATCCCTCTCGCTGGTTCGGGCCATAGGGGCAGTTGATAAACCTGACTATCCCTTGCTCGGGCAGAAGCCTGCTTGCCTAAATTAACGATCCGTTCTTGAAAGGCGTTGTCACTGAGGCTCATGGGAACACGGCACTGTCATTGTGAGTTTAATGATGACGGCAAAAAACACATTAATTATTCCAATTGGGATCATCAGCCATTGAATGCACCTAATTTGATGGGTGGTGAGACTCGTTACTTGCTTCATTTTCTGCATAGCAACCCTAGCTATTTAATATCATTATAATGAGTTTATATCTATTAATGGCTAGTATCGTATATTCGATTAATCGAGTCAATAAAATGTCAGAAAAAACCATTCTGCAAAATAGGCAAAAAAACATTTATACTACCTGAAGCATTAATATTGAATGCCGGCAGATCCATAGTGATACCAAGAAAAATGTTTCATCAAAATCGACCAAAAAATTTAGCCGCTTAATTTTTCGGGCAATAACTAACCCATGTATAACCACATATTTTTTACCAATATCCTCCGAATACTTGACGAGAAGGGGATCACAAAAGAACAACTCTCAAAAATGTCGGGGGTATCTATGGGCTTCATTTGTGATTTAACCAACGGAAAAAGTAATCCGTCTTTACGGATTATGGGACAGATAGCCGATTCGCTGGATACACCTTTACCCGCGCTTCTTGAGGAAACAGACCTGGACAGACAATCATTAGAGGCCTTAACGGGTGGCAAACTCAGAGGCGTAGCGGAAGGCTATGAGCGCGTTTCTTTAATACTGCCATCTCATCAAGCATTCATCGCTAGACAATGGGCAAAGGAGACGATGGCGCAACTAAAGAAAAAAGGATCAGAAAACGTATAAAATAGCTCTGCATAACTCAATCGCTATAAACTTAAGCGAAAGTTTCACACAATCAATCGATTAGATGTTTATATTTCATTTTAGGGAATTGATAGATAAGCAATAATAATCTCAGCGCTTATTCCCATTCCCCTGAACTCTTAGAGCAATCAAGCCTCCAATCCACAGCATTTATTCGCCAGCGCGTTTTGATCTTTCCCGTCATGCTGATTGCCGTAACTTTTGGTTTCAAGGCCCGTGTTCAAACTAAAATGAATGCATTTTTTGTCCATTCGCCAATCCAGTCGATTTGACCCACAAAGCGAGCGCCCAAGCCTTTTCCATAGCACACAAACAATGCTCTAATGCCGCTTTTGCGTGACATAATCAACGTTTTATGAGGTTGGTTTCCAGTCACTTGATATCAACCCTCGCTGGAATAATTTGGGTGTTGTCGAATTCTTCTTTTATCTGCCAGGCTTGGAGATGATGCTGCCCGCAGTACTCTACAGCGCCAATGTTGAAGAGCGGCTGATGCATAGACTTAACGCCGAAGATCTCTTGGTGCTTGTTAGCGGTTATCCAGAGTAATGGCGAATCGCTCCTCTGATTCACCGACCCCAAAGCTGCATCGAAAACACGCCAATAAATCAGCTTAATTAAGCGGTCGTTAATATTAAATTTATAGGATTGCGGCCTAACTCAACAAAAAGCCTCTCGAAACAACTAAAAAATGGAACAAGTTCAAGAAGCACTTAAAACCAACAAGAGTTCATAGATATCCTGGCTATAAAGGACTTACTCAAGCCCAAACTACAACTTTTCTAAATGAAAAAAGTTGAAATATGAGTAATCGAACCGTGCGCGCGTGACAAATTGGTATGGACTAAAGCCTCACAGAAGAGAAAAAAATATATAGTCATAGAGGCATCAACGACCCATAGCCATCACCCCAATCCTCCCGGCCATCTATCTGTTGGCTTATCGATAATCGATAACTTATCAGCTAATAGCAGTTGAAAAAAAATCAGTGATAAGCGGAAATGTCTTATTTATTTCATTATATTTATATAAAAACAATATTATTCTCGTTATATAGTGTAATATTACGTCAAACTACTCACCTTGCGATGCATCGATATGCCCAACATACATCATCAAGACGATCAAATGCAGGACTCTGTAAAGGCACGCGCCAAAATCAAACTGGAGCGTGATCTCGGTCCGGAAATTATGGCAGCTCTCGCCGATCCTAAAACCGTCGAAATTATGCTGAATTCCGATGGCAAGCTCTGGCAGGAACGGCTCGGGGAAAAGATGCGGCCTATAGGCGTACTGTCGGCGAGTCGTAGTGAATCGATCATTAAAACCATCGCAGGTTTCCACGGCAAAGAAATCAGCAAGGGCAGACCCCTCATAGAATGCGAACTGCCCCTCGATGGCTCTCGCTTTGCCGGGCAATTTCCGCCTATCGTGCCAGCTCCCACCTTTGCGATTCGAAAAAAAGCAGTCGCCATTTTCACCCTGGATCAGTATGTCGCGACTGGCATCATGACCCACGCACAGTTATCCGTCATTGAAGCCGCCGTCAAAAATCACCGGAACATTTTAGTGACGGGGAGTACCGGTTCAGGTAAAACCACCCTGGTCAACGCCATCATCAACCGAATGGTCGTCATTGACCCCACCGAGCGCATCGTCATCATCGAAGATACCGGTGAAATTCAGTGTGCGGCTGAAAATTTTGTCCAGTACCACACCACGCTCGACATCACCATGACGATGTTGCTCAGAACGACCCTCCGCATGCGCCCGGACCGGATACTGGTGGGTGAGGTGCGCGGACCAGAAGCCTTGGACCTGCTGATGGCCTGGAACACCGGTCACGAGGGTGGGGCGGCAACCCTCCATGCCAATAATGCACGAGCGGGGCTGAATCGACTGGCACAATTGATTAGTATGCACTCCGATTCCCCCAAACAGATTGAACCGCTGATTGGCGAAGCGGTGCAATGCGTTATTCATATCGCCAGAACTCAAGAAGGTCGTCGCGTAGCGGAAATAATCGAAATACTCGGCTATGAGGACGGCAAATACATCACTCAAACTGTAGGCGCATAAAAAATGAAGTTAGATCATTTTAAGAGTATGTCGTGGCTGCTGCTGTTAATGCTGTGGATCATCACCCCTGAAATTGCTGAGGCCTCGGTGGGTACCGGCGGTGGCTTGCCCTACGAAACCTGGCTCACCAGTTTACAAAATTCGGCGACCGGCCCGGTCGCTTTCTCGCTATCTATTATCGGCATTGTTGTGGCCGGGGGTGTGCTAATTTTTGGCGGCGACCTCAATGGCTTTTTCAGAACCTTGATATTTATTGTCCTGGTCATGGCCTTACTCGTAGGTGCACAAAACATAATGTCAACCTTATTTGCCAGAGGTGCCGTCATTACACCGTCGGCTAATAGTGAGGTAGCCCATACTGTCGTAATGACCCGTACCGGCGGTTACAACTAATGGCGCTCCGGGCGATACCTATTCGGCGGGCCGGTAATAGAACCAATCTGTTTATGGGTGGGGATCGCGAGTTAGTGATGTTCACAGGGCTTATCGCCTTTGCACTGGTATTCAGTGCCCAAGAACTCAGAGCCTCCCTCTATGGCATGATATTGTGGCTGTGTTCGCTCTACCTGCTCAGACTGATGGCAAAAGCCGATCCCCAAATGCGCTTTGTTTATCTTCGGCATCGTCGTTACCAGCGCTATTACCCGGCGCAAAGTACGCCGTTTAGAATAAACCCGAACAGTCAGGGGCAACAATACCGATGATAGAAGCACTGACGTGGGTTATTGCAGGGTGTGGCATCGCGCTGGTCGTGATGTTACTGTTGCTCATTGCCAAGGCGAATAATGACCGAAAGTTAAGCAAACATCGCTCAAAAGAGGCCAGCGTTGCTGACTTGCTTAATTATGCCGCCGAAGTGGATGATGGCATCATCGTAGGAAAAGATGGCTCCTTCATGGCCGCCTGGCTCTATACGGGAGACGACAAGGATAGCAGCACAGAGCAAGATCGCGAGTCGGTTTCGGCGCGCATTAACCAGGCCTTATCCGTCCTTGGCAACGGATGGATGATCCATGTCGATGCGGTGCGAAGACCCGCGCCCACCTACGCTGAACGTGGCTTATCCGCTTTCCCCGACGCCATTACCGCTGCCATCGACGAAGAAAGACGGCGGCAATTTGAAGGGCTGGGGACGATGTACGAAGGCTATTTCGTGTTAACCGTGACCTATCTGCCACCGTTGTTGAACGAACGCAAATTTATTGAGCTAATGTTCGAGGATGATGCCGAGGCACCCAATAATAAGAGTCACACCCGCGCTCTTCTTGGCCATTTTACGCGCGAATGTCACAACATCGAAATGCGCTTGTCATCAGCACTTACATTAACCCGCCTGAAAGGCAATAAAATGGTCACCGAGTCCGGTGCAACTGTCACCCAGGATGATTTCTTACGCTGGTTACACTACTGCATTACCGGCATCAATCAACCCATTCAGTTACCGACCAACCCCATGTACTTAGACTGCCTCATCGGTGGTCAGGAACTGTGGACCGGGGTCATACCCAAAATAGGCCGTCACTATATTCAGGTCGTCGCTCTTGGTGGCTTCCCGTTAGAATCGACGCCCGGTATGTTAACAGTGCTGGGAGAATTACCTATTGAATACCGCTGGTCATCACGGTTCATCTTTATGGAACCCCACGAAGCGTTAAAGCACCTGGAAGTGTTCAGAAAAAAATGGAAGCAGAAAGTTCGTGGATTTTTTGACCAGGTGTTTAACACCCACGCGGGGCCGATAGACCAGGATGCGTTAGCCATGGTTGGGGACGCTGAAGCCGCTTTGGCCGAAGTCAATAGCGGCGTGGTTGCTCAAGGCTATTACACGAGCGTGGTCATCCTCATGAACGAGGATCGACAAGTGGTTCAGGACTGTGCCAGACGCGTCGAAAAAGCAATCAACGCAACCGGATTTACGGCCCGAATCGAAACCATCAATACGATGGATGCCTATTTAGGTAGCTTGCCAGGGCACGGCGTTGAAAACGTCCGGCGGCCGTTGATTAATACCATGAACCTTGCCGATCTCTTGCCGACCAGCACTATCTGGACTGGACGCGTCGACGCGCCTTGTCCGATGTACCCGCCTTTAGCGCCCGCCCTGATGCACTGTGTGACCCAGGGATCGACCACCTTCCGATTAAATCTACACGTTAACGATCTTGCACATTCCGTGGTGTTTGGTCGCACGGGTTCCGGCAAATCGACATTTCTGGCGCTCATAGCCGCCCAACTACGGCGATACCCCAATATGACCCTCTATGCGTTCGATAAAGGCCTGTCATTATACCCACTCACCGCCGCCATCAGAGCCAGTACCCAGGGGGTCAGCGGCCAACACTTCACTGTTGCCGGTGACGATGACAAACTCGCCTTTTGCCCGCTGCAATTTCTTGACACTCGCGCGGATAGAGCCTGGGCGATGGAATGGATCAATACCATTCTGGCCTTAAACGGTCTGGTCACCACGGCCGCACAGCGCAATGACATCGCCAGCGCCATCGTCAATATGGAAAAGAACCAGGCGTATACGTTATCCGAGTTTTCAGTCACCGTTCAAGATGAACAGATTCGTGAAACCATTAAAAATTACACAGTGGATGGCGCCATGGGCCATCTCTTGGATGCTAAAACCGACGGTTTAAGTTTGTCCGATTTTACTGTCTTTGAGATTGAGGAGTTGATGAACTTAGGCGATCGTTACGCCCTGCCGGTATTGCTGTATTTATTCCGGCGCATTGAACGGTCCTTGCAAGGTCAACCGGCTGCCATACTCTTGGACGAAGCCTGGCTCATGCTAGGCCATCCCGTGTTCCGCGAGAAAATTCGTGAATGGCTAAAAGTGTTACGCCGGGCTAATTGCTTTGTGCTGATGGCGACACAAAGCCTTACTGACGCGGCAAACTCAGGGATCTTTGATGTCATAGTTGAGTCCACTGCCACCAAGTTACTGTTGCCCAATATTTACGCCAGGGATGAGGACACCGCCAAACTGTATAAACGGTTGGGGCTTAATACCCGGCAAATCGAAATGCTCGCTACGGCCATTCCAAAACGTCATTACTACTATCTGTCTGAAGTTGGCCGCAGGCTTTTCGATCTGGCCATTGGCCCGCTGACCATGGCTTTTGTCGGGGTTTCCGACAAAGACTCATTAGCGCTCATCAGGCATCTGGAGTCAATTCACGGATATGGCTGGGTGGGTGAATGGCTTGCTCTAAAAAACTTACGACTAGAAGATTACCAGGTATAAATCATGCTATCTAAAAAACTAAAAACAGCCTTCAGTGATCCACGGCATAGCCACGAAAACCTGCTGGGCGGTCGTCGTCAGGGTGAAAATGAAAACCCCTATTTGTCGGCAAGACGCACCTGGAACGATCACATGCAAACGGTGATGTCGTCACGGCAAGCCTGGCAAATCATGGGCATCCTGTCCTTACTAGTGGCACTGATCGGTGTGGCCGGCATGATCCACATAGGCCAACAATCAAAATTTATACCTTATGTGATACAAATTGATAAATTGGGGCAAACCGCCGCTGTCTCTGTCGCCGATAAAGCCGCTCCCGCAGACCCACGGGTGATAGCCTCAGCCCTTTCCGCCTGCATAGCGAATGCACGCCTAGTGACGCCCGATGTGGTGTTGCAACGCAAGGCGGTATTTGACGTCTACGCGATGTTACCGGCTAATGCTCCATCCACGCAAAAGATGACCGAGTTTTACAATGGCACCGATGAATCCAGTCCGTTCAAACGCGCCGCCCAGGAAATGGTCAGTACTGAAATCAGCTCGGCCATGGCACTGACCCCAGAAACCTGGCAAGTCGATTGGCTGGAAACGACACGGGATCGACAAGGCGTCATGAAAGGTCCGCCGGTACCCATGCGCGCCATGATGACTGTTTTCATTGCTGCACCCACGTCAGCCACGACAGAAGAGCAATTGCGGAAAAACCCGATGGGACTATTCATTCGGGATTTTTCATGGTCAAAACAGCAATCCCCTCATTAATACGTAACGGAAGCCAGTATGAATAAGCACCTAACCGCAACCTTTGTAACCTTGCTCGCCATAGGGCAAGCATCGGCAAACCAGGATATGGCTGAGTTGTATTTCTCGGACAAGAACCCAGTTCTAAGCCGGCAGGAACAACAGGCAATAGCAATTGCTAATAAGTGGAAAGGCTACAATGCTATCGGCATGGCGCCGACATCAGGAAAAAACGGCGTGGTAACCTACCTGTTTGGAGTTCAACAGCCCAGTGTCGTCTGTGCCGTATTGCAAGTCTGTGATGTGGCCTTGCAGCCCGGGGAACAGGTGAATTCGATCAACCTGGGGGATACGGCCCGGTGGTCCATTGAGCCTGCTATTACCGGCAGGGGTGCTAATGAAGTACAACACATTATCATAAAACCGATGGATGTCGGTCTGGAAACCTCATTAGTGGTAACCACCGACCGTCGCGCCTATCATATAAGGTTGCGCTCACACCGAACAGAATACATGCCGCAAGTGATGTTTGCCTACCCGGATGAAGACCAAGCCAAATGGGATGCATACCGTAACCACGCCCTCAAGGAACGGGAGGACAAGACCCTTCCACAAACAGGCGAATACCTGGGCGACCTCGATTTTTCGTATGAAATAACACCTAACGGCTCTATAGCTTGGACACCCATCCGGGTTTTTAATGATAAGCAAAAAACCATCATCCAAATGCCCGAGGCCATGGCGCAATCAGAAGCGCCCACTTTACTGGTTGTACGTCGGAAAGGTGGGGTTTTTGAGGACGACGAAACCGTGCAGGTTAACTATCGCATACAAGGCAATCGCTATATTGTCGATACGGTTTTTGATTCGGCCATCCTTATCGCTGGCGTGGGGCGAAATCAAGACGCAGTGGCGATTAAAAGGGTGAAAAAATGAACGGTTTATTAGTCACATTATTCTTACTAAGTAGCTTATCAGGCTGCGCGGCCGTTCGAAATGATCATTTTACAACAACACCGGTCCCCATTGAACTGGGTAGCAGCCTGGCAGCGGATGCCATCAAACAACTGCAAACCCTGTATCCGCCCGCACGCACGAAATTCAACATCGGTCAGTCGGTGCCTAAAACCGATAGTTTCGGCACCTCACTGGTGTTTCAGATGCGTGAAAAAGGCTACGCCGTGCAAACATTGGACTCCTCACAACCCGCAGAAGCATTGGATGGAATTAGTACTTTATACACAGTCGATAAGCCCGCATCCAGTTTGTTCGCAGGACTGTATCGCGTGCAGTTGACCGTAGGTAAAACCATCTTAACCCGAGCCTACACGGCCGGAAATGACACCGCTATCCCCGCCGGTGCCTGGGCAAAAATGGAGTAAAGCATGCGGCAGCAACAGACTGAAATCGAAGACGCACTGTCGCCGGCACTGTCACCCGGCGAAGTCTCAGCAAGAAGCGGTGTCAGGCGCGTCAATAATCTCCCCCTATTTCTAGTCGGCGGTGCAACACTCACCTTTCTGGTCATCATGGTGTTGGTCGCGGCAGATCGAGCCGCTAAACAGAACAGAGCCGGTGACAAAGCTGAGCAAGAGAAGGTTGTCAATACCAGTATGGCCGCTCATGAAATAGCAGGTGACTACATCAGCGGTATTATACCGATAGTAACGAAGCCTTTAGAAATACCGCCGCTGCCTATGGCTTCAGAAGCGCCGGCCTTGACCGTGGTCAGGCCAACCAGCCTGGATGCGCCGCCACTACCGCCAAGCCATCCGCCCACACCCGAAGACGATTTAACGGCGCGTATCCGCCAAGTTAAGTTGCAACAATTTGAAGAGGCGGTTAAATCGAAAACGACGGTCAGCGTAGTAGCGCCACGTAGCCCGGGATCAGCACCCGTTGCCTCCGATAAATTATCGGTACAACAAGCGCTGCTGGCACAACAGATTGCAGTAAACCAGACGACAGAAACCGATCCGATATCCGCCTACAAAAAACGTCTCGCGCAACTAAAAGATACCGGCATTATTAATAGCGGGAGCAATACAGAGCCAGCACCGCAGCTGCTGAATACGGGGGCATCAGGTGAGGACAAGAATAACATCAACCAGTATGCAAACACTGGACAAGGTGATCGCTGGCGATTGGACTCGAAACCAGAACCTCCCCATTCACCGTATGAATTAAGAGCGGGCTTTGTCATACCGGGTACGCTGATATCCGGGGTCAATTCACAATTGCCAGGCCAGATTATGGCGCAAACGTCGCAGGATGTGTTCGATACCGCCACTGGCAAACACAAGTTGTTTCCACAAGGATCCCGCCTGGTAGGCACCTATTCCAGCGAAGTCGTTTACGGGCAAGCGCGAATACTGGTTGCGTGGCAACGACTTGTCTTCCCCGATGGCAAAGCCATGGACATCGGCGCCATGCCGGGCGCTGATGGCGCAGGCTTCGCAGGTTTCAAAGACCAGGTAGACAACCACTATGTACGCATCTTTGGTTCAGCTTTGTTAATGTCGGCCATCACCGCTGGCGTCGCTTATAGCCAACAAAACCAAAATACCGGCAGCGTGTTTGCACCCAACGCACAAAGCACGTTGAGTAGTGCCTTAGGCCAACAACTGGGGCAAGCGACGGTACAAATGATTACCAAAAATATGAATATTGCACCCACATTGGAAATTAGACCGGGTTATCGGTTTAACATCTTGGTGACCAAAGATTTAACGCTCAGCAAACCTTACGAAGCATTTGATTATTAGAGGAGAAGACATTGAAAACGCTAAAATTGTCAGTTTCTAAAGTCGTTTTTGCTATTTTAATCAGCGTAACGACGCCTACGTCATCCTTTGCCGGAATCCCCGTTATAGATGGCACCAATCTATCGCAAAATGTGTTGTCGGCAACAGAAGAAATTGCGCAGACGATTAAGCAGGTACAGCAATACTCCACACAACTGTCGCAGTATTCTACGCAATTGCAGCAATACTCAAATATGATGCAGAATACCGCAGCGCCAAGTTCATTCACTTGGGCTAACGCATCGCAAACCATATCCGGATTGACCAGTACCCTCAATACCTTGTCAGGCTTCCAGAGCCAATTTGGTTCGCTAGCCAATTATGTGAACAACTACCAAAATCTAAACCAATATGCGAATTCTGCCTGTTTCAATAGTATTGCGTGTACCCCCGGCGCATTAGCCAGTCTGAACAATACGCTTAAACTGGGATCACAAGCGCAACAAAAAGCGAATGCCGCTGAAATTCAAGCCATCGATAGCCAACAAACCGCATTGCAAACCGACGCGGCGACGCTTCAAAGACTGCAAGCAAACGCTCAAACCGCATCAGGACAGATGCAAGCCATTGGTTATGCCAATCAGCTTGCCAGCAATCAAGCGAACCAGCTATTGCAGTTAAGGGCTCTACTGATAGCCCAACAAACAGCAGAGGCCACGCGCAATCAAGTCATAGCTGATCGTGAGGCACAACAAGCCGCCGCTGATCAAAGTTGGCGCAAGAATACACTAACACCCGTCACACATAGCAATTGGCAATATTAATAGAGGTCTATTATGAAAAAATATATAACATTCGCATTTCTTGCATCTTTAACTGCTTGTACTCAGGAAATACCAGAACCACCGAAAAACTCGGCTAATATAGAAAATGTGTCAAAACCTCCTGCACAACCGAATGCAGTACCGGAAGTCAATGATGCGAATTGTAAGTTTGAATATATGAAATCTATTACAGATAAGGTCATTCAGCAAACACTGGCTGATAACTGTGCTCGTCGCAGCACACTTAAGACAACTAAGCATAAAAACTGGGTTTTTTGACAAGGACATAGGAAAACACCGTGAAAAATAACATCATATTACTTGTTGTTTGTCTAATTATTCAAACGCCGGAAGTATTTGCAGCAATCAATGGCCAAGGCATCCTTGATGATGTTCAAAACCAATTTCAAACTGTCGCCTCTGGTTGGGCTTCAGCCCTAACAGCCAGAGCATCCTGGCTGTTCTGGGTGCTCGCCCTGATTTCTATGGTGTGGACACACGGCATGTTATTGTTCCGTAAAGCCGACATTGCGGAATTTTATGGCGAATTTATTCGTTTTATTGTCTTCACTGGGTTTTTCTGGTGGCTGCTTACCAACGGCCCACAAATGGCACATGACATCATTGGTTCAATGCAAACTCTTGGAAATACGGCATCGGGAATCGCCGGAACCACGCCGTCTGGCATTGTCGATGTTGGCTTTAAAATATTTAATACGGTTGTCCAACAGTCGTCAATCGCCAGCCCGATTATGAGCACCGCCGGACTCATCATGGCCACCATAGTCATCACCATTCTTGCACTGATCGCAGCAAACATGCTTATTTTGCTCGTGTCTGGATGGATACTTGCGTATGCGGGGGTTTTTTATCTGGGTTTTGGCGGTAGCCGATGGACTTCGGATATCGCAATCACCTATTTCAAGACCGTCCTCAATATTGGCGTCCAACTGATGACTATGGTTCTACTGGTGGGCATTGGACAACAGTTTATCAATACCTATTACGCCCAGATGGATGCCAACATGAACTTGAACGACATGGCTTCAATGTTAGTAGCTGTTATTGTTCTACTGGTGCTCGTTAACAAAATCCCACCGATGATCGGGCATATCGCTCAAGGCGGGGGAACACATGCGCTGGGTGGTGGTTTCGGCGCGGGTTCAGCGATAGCCGCTGCTGGGGTAGCGGGGGCTGCCGCTGCAATGGCTGGCAGTTCGGCTGTCGCTGGTGCCGCAAATATAGCGGGCGGCGCTCAGGCTGTAATGGCAGCGGCGAAACAGGCATCACAAAACTCATCAAGCACCTCTGATCTTGTTTCGGGGATGGGCGGCATAGTAAGTGGCGCATTTGATAGCAATTCCTCTAGCTCATCATCGTCCGCAGCAAGCCCACTAGCAGCGGCAATGGGTGATAGCTTGGTGAGTAATAACTTTTCCAGTAGCTCATCAGGTACGGCAAACCAGGGCAGTAAATCCAGCAGTACTGCTGCACACTTAGCATCGGGAATCACCCAGGTTTTGGGTGAAAAAATACAATCACGGATAAATCAAACCGTTGGTGGACAAGTCGCTTCAGCCATCAATCAGTCAACAGAAACGCAAGCGTACAATAACAAAGCCAAAAGCCAAACATTCGATAACAATAGTCTGTCTGGTGAAACAACCGGCACAGGGGATTCAAGGGCGGATGAAATCGCCGCATTCCGTGATGGCTAGCGGAAACGAAAAAAACAACAAAAGCTCCCGGAAAACACTATCATAAAATTGGGCACTTGAGATAACAATTAGTTTATCGAATTTTGCAATAAGGAGACAACATGGTGGCAATGCCTGACTTACCACCGTCACACCATCAACAGGAGCGGATAGTTTGCTCGATCACAGCGGCTGAAAAATACGCTGTTCCAGCGAACATTCTGCTTGCAATAGCTGAAAAAGAAAATGGCAAGCCCGGTATTTGGGTGAAAAATGCCAACGACACCCACGACGTTGGAGCCATGCAATTTAATACCGCTTACCTCAAAACACTCGGGAAATACGGCATTTCACCTGAAGATGTAGCCAGCGGCGGTTGTTATGCCTATGATCTGGCCGCATGGCGCATTCATGGGCATTTAACCAAAGATCCCGGTGATATATGGACACGAGCGGCAAATTATCACTCCCGGACACCTTACTACAATCTGCTATACCGGGCTGATCTGATGGTAAAAGCTAATCGCTGGGCTAACTGGTTAGATAAATTCATGCAGTCCAAAAGTGCGACGATCAATACCTACACGATAAAGCCCGAGACTAAACAAGCCAGTCAAGCAACCCATGAAGCACAGGCTATTAAAACAGCCTATGTTCCACGTCGTATTGTCGTTAGTAGCCAGCAGTAAATGACTTTGCAATACCCACGCGTAGTAGTATCAGATGGCACCCTTGAAGCCCTTAAATGGTTGGCTCTACTACTTATGGTAGCGGATCATACCAATAAATATCTGCTACACGATGCATCGCACACTTTATTTAACTTCGGTCGAATAGCCATGCCCCTCTTCGTTTTTGTGCTTGCTTATAATCTGGCTCGGCCAGATGCGTATAAGCGCGGCGCACATAGCCGAACCATAAAACGCCTGGCACTATTTGGCCTCTTAGCAACACCGCCATTCATCGCCTTGGGTGGTTTGTTAGCAGGATGGTGGCCGTTAAACATTCTGTTTGCTTTATTGTCAATGACGGCCATTATTTACTTCCTTGAGCAACAGACGATTAGGGGATATCTCATCGCTTGCACTGTATTTATTGTCGGCGGTTCATCAGTAGAATTCTGGTGGCCTGTTTTAGCGTTTGGGATCGCACTATGGTGGTACTGCAAAACGCCGAAAATCGCACCCTTGATAATAGCTGTGGTAGCCTTGCTATTACTCCGTATTATTAACGGTAATTATTGGGCTTTCGCTGCCCTACCTATTTTGATCGCCAGCACCACCGTCAATATTCCGGTGCCCCGTTATCAGTGGCTATTTTATCATTTCTACCCATTGCATTTAACCCTTCTTTGGTTATCGACAAGGCCTGTCTAAGTCTATGATTTAGGATTATAAATTAGGTGGTTGACTTAGAATTCGTAATATAAACCCCTTTAAGCCGTTTTTTGTCAAGCAAACTAAGCAATCGTATAACAACACTGCAATAATTCGTTTACGATGCATTAATTATTCCAATAGGGATAATCCACGATTGAATGCCTATTATTAGTTGGGCGGAAAAGATCGTCACTTGGTTCACTTTCGAATAAAGCAATCATAGTTAATTAATAATCGCTATAATGATTATATATTTTAAGAAACGGAATCGTACATTAAATTCATAGAATCAATTAAGTGCCCGGAAAAAACCACCGAAAAATTTAGCCGCTTAATTTATCGGGCAATATGTAGCTAATGTATAACCACATATTCTTTACCAATATCCTTCGAATGCTTGATGAGAATGGCGGTCAAGTAAGAATGACTCTCGAAAATGTCAGGGTATCTTACCTCATTTATTTCAAATTTATCCAACGACAAAGGTAATCCGTCTTTACGGATTATGGAACGGATTGCAGATGCGCTGGATAAACCTTTAACCGAGTTTCTCGTAGAAACAGACCTAGATAGTAAATCATTAGAGGCCTTAGCGGGGGTGGCAACCTCAGAGGAATAGCGGAAGGCCATGAGCGCAAATCTCTAATACTATCGCCCCATCAGGCCTTCATCACCAGACAATGGACAAAGAAGGCCATGGAGAAGCTGAAGAAATAAAAAGCAGGAAACGAAAAACCCACGAAGACCACAAAATAATAAAT
>JABFSH010000025.1 GCA_013140705.1 Methylococcaceae bacterium | reverse complement strand
GTGGAAAAAAATGGCTTGGCGATTGTTGCCGCGCTGCACAATGTGCTGAGGAATATTCGGTAAGTTAAGGCGGGGAAGGCGGGCCATAGTGGTTGGAGGTATAGGGCATAATGGAGTCATGATAGCATATTAAAGTAACCTGACCCCTTTTTTCTAAGCCGATAAACGCGCTTGCCTGAAAAAAGGCTGTGCGCGCCTTAAATCATCACAACCCGCGCAAGATTTTGCTAAAAAATTACTTTTTGCTGCGTCCCATCTCGTGCGGCTTTAGATTCTTCGCCGCAACCATCAATATCCGAAAAGATATTTTCTTATTCTAATAGTCTGCATCGACAATCACCGGGCTTGTCCAACAACCGGTTCAGATTGTGGTTCGCTTCGCTCACACAATCTAACCTTATTCGTTAGGTGTTTGGTTACTACGGAGTAAGGAAAAATGCTTTTTACACACGACAAGACAGGGAAAATATACCGCCTGTTAGCGCACGGAATTGACTGCACCAACAGCCGAGACGGAACTGGTATTGTGATTTATTGCACGGATGACAACGAACACACGATTTTTGTCAGAGAGACGAAAGAGTTTCACGACAAATTTACGATTGTGACGCCTAACTAAAATTAGACCCCAAATAAAAACTTAATTTTTTATCTGGACAGTTTGTTAATATCATGGATAAAACTATAATGTAAACAATTTCAACGTGCAAATAAATTTTAGTACACCTGAAAAGTTGCGATTCAAAATGCTAAACACACCTGAGCAACCCAAATCTCCGAGGCTTTTAGATCAAGTTGTCGCTAAAATGCGGCTCAAGCATTACAGCCTGCGAACCGAGAAAAGTTATGTCGATTGGATAAAGCGTTATATAAGGCATCACGACAAGCGGCATCCCAAAGATATGGGCGCTGCGGAAGTGGAGGCATTTTTAACCCATCTGGCGGTAGAGCGAAATGTTTCTGCCAGTACTCAAAATCAAGCTAAAAGTGCGTTGCTCTTTTTATATAAAGAGGTGCTTGAACTTGAGTTGCCGTGGCTGGATAACGTTACCCAGGCCAAAGCACCCAAGCGTTTACCCGTGGTGCTAACGCAGGCAGAGGTGCAGGCGGTGCTGAACCGTCTGGATGGGACGATGTGGCTGGTCGCCAGCCTGCTGTATGGCAGTGGTTTACGCATTATGGAAGTTTTGCGTTTACGCGTGAAAGATGTAGATTTTGCAAGGCGGGAAGTTTTAGTTCGCGAGGGTAAAGGGTTTAAAGACAGGGTGACGATGTTGCCCGTTGCCTTGGCACAACCGCTGAAAAGCCATTTAGTTAAAGTAAAGGCTTTACATGAACAGGATATAAGCGCTGGCTATGGTGCAGTCTATATGCCGATGGCATTGGATAGAAAATATCCTGAAGCAGCTAAGGACTGGTGCTGGCAGTACTTTTTTCCCTCGGTCAAACTTTCGGTTGACCCCCGTTCTAAAACAGTTCGCAGACACCATGCGGATGAAAAAACCGTGCAACGTGCGGTCAAAAAAGCCGTTAAATTAGCCGGTTTAACCAAACCGGCCACACCCCATACATTCCGGCATTCTTTTGCCACGCATTTACTGGAAGGCGGTTATGACATCCGCACGGTGCAGGAACTGTTAGGTCATGCGGATGTCAGTACGACGATGATCTACACCCATGTCCTTAACAAAGGTGGCAAGGGTGTGTTGAGTCCACTGGATCAGTTATAGGGAACCTCTAAAAATTGCACTTCGACAGGCTCAGTACCCACAGGGCATAAATGCGAACGGGTATCTCGTTAAATCAGTCACTTATCCGTTCCTGAGCCTGTCGAAGCATGAACGGATAATTTTAAGAGGTTCCCTATAGTCATTATGCAGAAAGCGTTTAAACTCCACAGCCGTTTCCAGCCGGCCGGCGATCAACCAACGGCCATCCAGCAACTGGTAGAAGGGCTCAATGATGGCGAGGTACATCAGACCTTGCTGGGTGTGACCGGTTCCGGCAAAACCTTTACCATAGCCAATGTTATCAATACAGTGCAGCGTCCGGCCATGATCATGGCGCCGAATAAAACGCTGGCGGCCCAGTTATACGGTGAAATGAAGGAATTTTTTCCGGAAAACAGCGTCGAGTATTTTGTCTCTTATTATGACTATTACCAGCCGGAAGCCTACGTACCAGCCTCGGATACTTTTATCGACAAGGATGCTTCACTGAATGAACACATCGAGCAGATGCGCCTGTCGGCCACCAAGGCTTTGATCGAGCGCGAAGACACTATTGTGGTTGCCACGGTTTCAGCCATCTATGGTTTGGGCGAGCCGGAGTCCTATTTCCAGATGGTGCTGCATCTGGTTAAGGGCGATCTGATAAACCAGCGTGATATTCTGCGGCGGCTGGCGGAAATGCAGTATACGCGCAATGATGTCGAATTGCGCCGCGCGACCTATCGGGTGAGGGGCGAGGTGATTGATATCTTTCCGGCCGAATCCGATCAGGAAGCCTTGCGGGTGGAATTGTTCGATGATGAAGTGGAACGCCTGTCGCTGTTCGATCCATTAACGGGCGAAATTCTTCACCGCGTGGCACGCTATACCGTTTATCCGAAAAACCATTATGTCACGCCACGCGAGCAGTTATTGTCGGCAGTTGACGCGATCAAGATAGAACTCAAGGAGCGTTTGGAGCATTTGCGTTTGTTACATAAACTGGTCGAAGCGCAACGGCTGGAGCAGCGGACTTTATTCGATATCGAAATGATACTGGAGGTGGGCTATTGCTCCGGTATCGAGAACTATTCCCGATTTTTGTCCGGCCGAGGGCCCGGTGAATCGCCGCCGACAATGTTTGATTATTTACCCGAAAATGCCTTGGTTATTGTTGACGAAAGTCATGTGACGGTGCCGCAAATCGGCGCCATGTATAAAGGTGATCGGTCCCGCAAGGAAACTTTGGTCGAATACGGTTTTCGATTGCCTTCAGCGATTGACAATCGACCTTTAACCTTTGAAGAATTCGAGCTGAAATCGCCGCAACGAATTTATGTGTCGGCAACACCGGGGCCGTATGAAAGAACACATTCCGGCGTATTTGTCGAACAGGTGGTCAGGCCGACGGGGCTTCTGGATCCGCAAGTGGAAGTGCGGCCCGCCACCACGCAAGTCGATGACTTGCTTTCTGAAATCAATAAACGCATTGCCGTAAAAGAGCGCGTGCTGGTGACAACGTTGACCAAACGAATGTCCGAAGATTTAACCGAATATCTGGTCGAGCATGGTGTGCATGTTCGCTATTTGCATTCCGATGTTGAAACCGTGGAGCGTGTCGAGATTATTCGCGATTTGCGCCTGGGGAAATTTGATGTGCTGGTCGGAATCAATTTATTGCGTGAAGGACTGGATATTCCCGAGGTATCCTTGGTTGCCATATTGGATGCCGACAAGGAAGGTTTTCTGCGCTCGTCCGTGTCTCTGGTTCAGACCATAGGTCGGGCCGCGCGCAATGTCAATGGCAAAGCCATTTTGTACGGCGACCGGGTGACCAAATCCATGCAGCAGGCGATTGAGGAAACCGAACGTCGTAGGGAAAAACAGCATCAATTCAATACCGAGCAACATATTGTGCCGACCACCATCCTTAAATCCATCACCGACATTCTGGAGGTGGCGATTCCAGGATCGGGTGGCTCCTATGCCCGTGCGCTGAGTAAAGTTGCGGAACCGGAGGCTCATTACAAGTCTATGACGCCTGCGCAGTTGGGTAAAAAGCTCAAGCAGCTTGAAGAAGCCATGTACCGGCACGCAAAAAATCTTGAATTTGAGCAGGCGGCCAGTATCAGGGATGAAATCAAGTTATTGCAAGAACAGATGCTGGTGTGAAAGCGTCTAGGCCCTGTGCATGACAGACTATGGTTACTCAGCGAATTCAGGGCATGGAATTTCCGTTGATCTTGCTGGAATCAGTTTGTTCGCTAGGCCTGTTTATTAAAAAAATGCCTGTCAATTAGGATATAATTCTTTAAGCTTAGTTCTACGTTGTCAGAGTTTACGCAAGCGCGTTGTAACCGCCGGGATTCATGCAAACTAACAAAGTAAAATTATGATTCGCAAGGCAAAATTTAGGTGTTTGTAAGTTCAAAATTTTCTATCTCCAGGCGGCCCGAACCGAACGGGCTTTTCCAATTGCTGCTAAAGGGCGATGTTGTTCTGTAAGAGGATTCTGCTTTTCTTAGATAAATTTGGATGGCTACGAAGTGCCAGTTTCCTTGTTCGACAATAAGGTTTTTTTAAAAATACAATTTTAGCAGGCTAATTAAATGATCCGTTTTTATCAAGGCAAAAGAAGCAAAACATCCGGTGTTTTAGTCTTTTCAGTTTTGTTGTTGTTGATTGGTTGTGATAAAGAAGAGGACTCAAAGGCGCATTTGCAGAAAGGCCTTGAATACATTAACAAAGGCGAGTATGAAAAAGCGAAACTTGAATTGAAAACGTCAAGTCAGGCAGAAAAGGATAACGCTGAAACCTATTATGCACTCGCACTGTTGGATGAGAAGAACAGGCAGTACAGGGCCATGAGGGAAAATTTACAAAAAACGGTTGAGTTGGCACCGTCAAATACCGAAGCCAGGTTAAAGCTTGGGAAAGTGCAGATTTTGTTTAATGAACCTGCAGCAGCTATCGAACAAGCCGAGATTATATTAAAAGGAGCTAGCGGGAATCTGGATGCCCAAGTTTTGAAAGCGTCAGCGCTTCTCAGGCAAAAGAAGTTGGACGAAGCGTTAAACGTGATCGATGGCATTTTAACAATAAATCCAAATCACGCGGATGCTTTATCGTTGAAAGCACTAATTTACATGGATAAGGACGATTTGACCCAAGCTTTGGCATTAATCAATATGGCGATAAAGGCTGATCCTAAAAGCATTTCATTGCATATCTTCAAGATTCAACTGGATGCAAAACGAAAAGACGCGGATGCCGTAATAGCGGATTATCGGAATTTAATTGCCCTATATCCGGATAATCAAGACTTTAAAGTGACTCTGTCTAAAATATATGTACAGACAGGAAAGACAAAAGAAGCTGAAGAGCTCATTAGGGGTCTCGTCGCAGCAGAACCGAATAATGTGAAGCCGAAACTGATTTTACTGGATTTTTTATCGGCGACAAGCAAAGAAAAGGTCGTCGAGCAATTTCACCAGTTTACCGAACAACATAGAGATCAGCCTCGTCTGTTACTGAATCTTTCCAGTTGGATGATTGCCAGAAATAATTTTGACGAGGCCAAAAAGGCGCTAGGCCGTGTCATTGAACTGGAAGAAGATTCCAAGGTGGGACTATCCGCCAAGACTTTGTTGGCAAAGATGGCATTTGACAGTAAGGATTTTGATGGAGCCGAAAAAATTGTCCAGGAAATTTTGGATGATAATTCTAATTATGATGATGCGAAAATTCTCCGGGCTCGGTTGCTGCTGGTCAAAGAAAAATATGATGACGCAATAGAGTTATTGAATAAAGTGCTTTTTAGCCAGCCTAATTCTTCGGAAGCGTTACTGTTGTTAGGACAAGCTCTTTTGGTAAAGGGTGATCAAAAGCAGGCGGATAAAAGTTTTACCAGTGCTTTAAATGCTGACCCAGGTAATCTGCAAGCATTAACTTATGTCTATGAAAAAGCATTGGCTACGAATAATGTCAAATATGCAAAAGAGATTCTGGAAAAAGCAATTAGTCTGAATGCCGGTAATATTGGTTTGCTTGAAAAGCTGGCCAAATTGAATTTGTCAGAGAGTGATTGGGTTGGCGCCAAATCGGTAGTTGATGCTATTGCAGGTTTATCAAATCCGTTAGCCAATGATTTGGCCAACTTTCTACAAGGACAAATTTATCAAGGCCAGGGTGATTGTGTAAAGGCGGTTGCCGCTTACAGGGATTTGTTAAGTAAATTGCCGGAAAACAGCGATGCTTTGGGTAGCATGGCGCGCTGCTACGAAAATATGAATAAACGTCCGGAAATGATTGCTTTTTTGAATGAGTTATTAGTGAAAAATCCGCTCAATATTTCTGCGGGTGTTCTGTTGAGTGAATTATATATATTGGACAAAAATTACGATAAAGGCTCTGCTTTGCTGGCCAATTTAGTTAATGGCAACCCTAAAAACCCTCAATTATACGTTTCACTGGCTCGAATAAAATTGGCTCAGAATGATGGAAATGCAGCTATTGCAGTATATCGAAACGGCCTGGATCAGATTCCTGAGAATTTTAAACTTACATTATCCTTAGCGTCCGTCTATGAACTACAAAAAGATTATGATTCTGCCGTAGCGCTTTATCGGGCGATGTTGAAAAAGAATCCGCAACTGGATGTCGCCATCAATAATTTGGCTTCGATATTAACCGACCACTCTTCGAACGAAGAATCTCTAAAAGAAGCGGCTCAGTTAACC
The DNA here is from genome assembly GCA_013140705.1 of Methylococcaceae bacterium. GTDB lineage: Bacteria > Pseudomonadota > Gammaproteobacteria > Methylococcales > Methylomonadaceae > JABFSH01. The sequence goes on along the minus strand of JABFSH010000025.1, from coordinate 64,911 downwards.
GAGAAATTTAAAGATTCTGATCAGCCCTATTTTCGGGATACTTATGCCTGGGTGCTGATCAAGCAGGGCAAAATTGATGAAGGGCTGAAACTGTTAAATGACTTGGTGATTAAGTCGCCGGAGGTGGCGGTATTCCGTTATCATTTGGGTTTTGCTAACTACAAAAATGGCAGTAATGCCCAGGCCATTTCTGAGCTAAAGCAGGCGCTTGAATTAGCTAAACACAAAGAAAATCCGCTGGATGCCAAAGCTATTGAAACACTTTTGGATGAAATAATCGCAAAAACCACAAGTTATTGATGTTTCATAAATAGTTTCTATACTTAAGGGCATCTCTAAAAATTCATCCAATTCCGCCCGCTATTGACGACAAGCAAATGCGCTGAAATGAGGTAAGGAAACCTCTAAAAATTATCCGTTCATGTTTCGAAAGTAAGAATTAGTGACTAATTTAACTAGGCCCCGTTCGCATTTATGCCCTGTGGGTACTGAGCCTGGCGAGGTGCAATTTTCAGAGCTTCCCTTAATTATGCTTGTATGCAGATGTCTTAAATTTTTCAAGAACGATATTTGAGTTTTCACAGGATTAATAAATGAGTAAGCATCATAGAAAAATTTCGGTAGTTGGCTTGGGTTATGTGGGCTTGCCCGTGGCGGTTGAGTTTGGTCGAAATCAATCCGTGGTTGGATTTGATATTAATCAGGCAAGAATTGATGAGTTAAAACAAGGTATTGAGCGCACAAACGAGGTTGATCCCAAGGCCTTATCCGAAACTGACGTTTTGTTCACTTATGATGCCAGTGATTTAAAAAAAGCGGATTTTCATATTATTGCGGTTCCTACGCCGGTGAATGATGCAAAACAGCCAGACTTGTCGCCTGTTATCAAAGCTTCAATTACCGTCGGAAAACAGCTCAAAAAAGGCGATATCGTTGTTTATGAATCGACGGTTTATCCTGGCGCAACAGAAGAAGATTGTATTCCGGTTCTGGAAAGGGAGTCTGGACTGACCTGGAAAACGGATTTTAATGTTGGTTATTCACCCGAGCGCATTAATCCTGGCGATAAACTTCATACTTTTAAAACGATTACCAAAGTTGTTTCGGGAGATACGCCCGAGACATTGGAAATTGTCGCTGCTGTCTACGAATCAGTCGTGACTGCAGGTGTCCATAGGGCGGCAACAATCAAGGTGGCTGAGGCGGCTAAAGTGATTGAGAACACCCAACGGGATTTGAATATTTCGTTAATGAATGAATTGGCATTGATTTTCAATAAAATGGATATTGATACACGTGATGTTCTGGCAGCGGCATCCTCGAAATGGAATTTTTTGCCTTTTGAGCCCGGCTTAGTGGGTGGACATTGTATCGGTGTTGATCCCTATTACCTGACATATAAGGCAACTATCTTGGGTTATAGTCCTCGGGTCATTTTGTCCGGTCGCAGTATCAATGATAGTATGGGCAGCTTCATAGCGGGGCAAACAATAAAAGGATTGATTAAAGCCGGACAATGTGTAAAAGGAAGTACGGTAACAATTCTGGGTTTTACCTTTAAAGAAAATGTTCCTGATATCAGAAACACGCGGGTAATTGATATTGTCAAGGAGTTACAAGATTATGAGCTGAACGTGCAGGTATTCGATCCGATGGCCGATGCACATGAAATTTGGGAAGAGTACCATATCGAACTATCGAGTGAAGCAAGTCTGAAACCTGCGAATGCAGTGTTGTTAGCGGTCCCCCATCATTATTTTGTCACTAAGGACTGGACATATATAACAAGTTTGTTGGTGAATAATTCCGGTGTCGTCATTGATGTTAAAGCCAAGCTTGACCGAAAACTTGTTCCTGAAGGAATTTCTCTTTGGAGGCTTTGAAAAATGCCCTTTAACATGTTTCATTAAAAAGTTGTTTCATATTGTTATGTCGGTTATTTTACTTGTAGCCAATGAATTCGGTAACGGGGAAATAGTAGTAGACATCATGAACGGGTTGCCCGTTCGAAGGCAACCAGGTTGACAAAAAGCATTGGTGACCTGCACCGGCGGTCATCAGACGGCTGATCCTGTTAATTAGTACGACAAATTCAAATTATTTAATGATTGAGGTAAATAAGTGTGAAATATCTTAAAAAGATAAAATGGGCATTGCCGGTGTCTATCTTGCTGGCTTCAGGATGTGGGTTACCACCTCAGTTAAGTCAGGATGAGGATGTTGCGGTTCCGTCAGATTACACTTATGTAATAGGCCCCGGTGACAATATTAATATCTTTGTTTGGGGAAATCCTGATATATCGACGACCGCTACCGTTAGACCCGACGGGAAAATTACGATTCCATTGGCAGAGGATTTGCCTGCAAGTGGAAAAACGCCATCACAATTGGCGCGGGTTATGGAGAAAGAATTGGGAAAATACGTTCGTGATCCACAAGTTGTAATTATGGTGTCAGGATTTCAAGGTATCTATGCGCAGCAAGTCCGTATTATCGGACAGTTAAGTGGCGGCGGTGGTGGAAGTGGCGGTTTCGGCGGCGGAGGTATTGGGGGAGGCGGCAGTGGCGGTTTCGGTGGCGGCATCGGTTCGTCTGGCGGAGGCTCGGGTTTTTCAGCCAAAACATTTCCTTACAAAAAAGATATGACCCTGCTTGATCTGATGATACAGGTTGGTGGTTTAGGACAATATGCCGCGGGTAATAGAGCCAGTATTATTCGTAATGTTAATGGCGAGCCACAGAATTTTGGTATTAGAATTGATGACTTACTTGAAGAAGCGGATTTATCTGCCAACGTAAAAATCTTGCCTGGAGATATTGTCATAATACCGGAATCATTTTTTTAATACCTGATAACATGATTATCGGTACGATCATTAACGTAGCGTTGAAGCCCTATGCAAGAACAGTTATCTGAAATTCTTTTTTATTTGAAAGGCACCTTAAAGTACAAATGGGTAGCCATTATAGTCGCATGGGTCATATGTATCGGTGGATGGCTGTTTATTGCCACTATGCCTGACAAATATACGTCTGAAGCGAAGGTTCATGTAGAAACCAGAACGATGCTTCTGCCGTTGCTAAGTCATATGACCATACAGTCTGATGTTAGGGGCTTGTTGCGAGTCATGCAACAACTGATGTTCACAAAAGAAAATCTTGAACAGATAATCAAGCTTTCAGATCTTGAAAAAGGAATCAAGGATGAAGGCGATCGTCAGTCAGTGCTTGCTGGTTTAAAAAAGGAAATTCACATTACCGGCGGAGCAGATGATATTTTCAATATCAGTTATGAAAACAGCAGTCCGGTTGTGGCGAAAAATGTCGTACAGTCTGTACTGACGGTTTTCTCTGAACAAACCAAGATGAATCAAATGTCGGGTGCAGATGTTGCGCAACGCTTTATCGATGAGCAAATTAAGGAATATGAAACTCGACTCAAAAATGCTGAAAAAGCAAGGGAAGAGTTTACCCGCCTTAACCTCAATCGTGGATTGTTAGGTGGCGAGGGCGGCAATTCAATTGCAGATGTGCAAGGCGTGAACAAGCAGTTAGAAGATGCCAAGTTGCAATTGAATGAAGCGCTTTCCCGTAAAAAAGTCCTGCAGGAGCAGCTCAACGAAATCAAGGACACTGGTGAAGATTGGGGGGTCACGGACGTCAATCAGGCTTTGCCTGAAGAAGATGAGAGAATTCAGACCCTGAATGCGAAGAAAAAGGAATTGCTGGTCAGATTTACGCCTAATCATCCGGAAATTGTCTCGATTAATAAAACTATCGATGCCATCAAAAAGAGCAAAAAGGATGAAGAAAAGGATCCGGTTTCTACGGATATTTTTACCAAACCCGATGTTTTAGCCAATCCGTATATTCAAACCATAAAAGTCGCCCTAAATGAAGCGGACACCCAGGTTGCAGCTGCTCAGGCGCGTTTTAATGAGTTAAAACAACGAAAGGACCGGATTGGTGATGAATTGAATACGCGGTTATCTGTTGATACCGAGATGAAAAATCTCAACAGAGATTATGAAACGATAAAAGGCAATTACGATGAATTACTGAAGAGCAGAGAGTCGGCAAAAATGTCCAAGGATGTCGACGACCAGGCAGAAGCCCTTAAATTTAAAATTGCTGATGCACCCAACACGCCCTTACAGCCGTCATCACCCAAAAGAAAGATCCTGCTATCGGCTGTTTTGGCGGTCGGTATTGTATTAGGGTTTGGAATTGCGTTTTTGCTTTATTTTGTCAGACCAACGATTATGTCGACTTCACAGCTGAGGCAGCTAACCGGATTGCCGGTTTTAGGTAGCGTTTCAATGAAATCAACGACTGGACACTCTGCAAAAAAAAGGAAGGACTTTATCAAATATGGCGTTGCTACGTTTGGTTTGGTAATGGCTTACGCGGGTTTGATGGCAGTTGAAATTTTGGAAATAAAAATACTTAACCTTTCTCATTTGTTGTAAAGCATAAATTGAATCGTATTTGGAGGCTAATCCATGAGTATCATTGAAGGTGCTTTAAACAAAGCAAACAAAGAAGGGCAACAGCTCAATAAGCCCGCTGAAATGTCAGCCGAACTTGCTAATAAACTGGAAGAAAAAATCAATGTACTTAATAAGGTGGTGCCTGCTTCTACCCCAGTCGTCCCTGTTGTCAAAGAGCAAATCGTTGAAAATCAGGAAATAGATGAGCTGGATTGGGATAAACTTTCTGAATTAGGATTTGTAACACCCGGCGACTCCAATACACAAACGGTAGAGGAGTTTAGAAATATTAAACATCCACTCGTTAGTAATGCTTTTGGGAAGGGTAATAATGGCATCCAGCGAGCTAATTTAATTTTGGTGACCAGTAGTCTTCCTGGGGAAGGGAAAACGTTTACGGCCATTAATCTTGCACTGAGCATTGCCAATGAGCGTGACAAGAAAGTGTTGTTGATTGATGCGGATGTGGCTCGGCCGTCAGTTTCTAATACTCTTGGAATTAAAGGTTCGCCTGGTTTGATTGAATATTTGGAAGGCCAGGACGTAAAATTTGCAGATATTGTGCACAAAACCAATATGCCAGGCCTGCGCGTCATACCGGCGGGCAAGCAACATAAACATTCCACGGAACTTCTGTCCAGCAACAGAATGGTTATGTTAGCGGAAGAATTGAGTAAGAGATATCCGGATCGAATAGTCATTTTTGATTCGCCGCCCTTGCTTGCGGCAACACAGGCTGAAGTGCTGGCTAAATTAGTGGGGCAGATAGTATTAGTGATAGAGGCAGAGAGGACTTTGCAAAGTATGGTGATGGAATCGGTTGAAAAATTGGCGTCCTGCGATGTGGTTTTGGCCGTTTTTAATAAAACGCAAACTTCTTCCGAGGGTGCTCATTACGGTTATGGCTACGGCCAATACTCGCATTAATATTGATCCAGAGCAAAGTGCAGCCCTTTATAGCCAATTGACTTCTTCGCTGAAATAATTTTTTTAAATCCTCATTTATTGACAGTGGGTCATGAATAACGATTTCACCTATTCTTGCCTAGCAACTACATGAAAAGTAAACCGCCCATTTCACCTGCTGCTCAATTGAAAAGGCCGAAATCCATAAGAATTTCTCCAGTTTTCTTTCATGTAGTTAATTTCTGTTGTCTGTTTCATCAAGCTCAGTCGTATGCCGTCAATTGGCACATAACACCCAGCCTTATGGCTCAGGAAATTTACTCCGACAACATCCGGTTATCACCGAAGGGTGCTGAAACAAGTGCATTGGTGACAGAAATAAACCCTGGATTTTCTGTTATTGGCAGAACGGCAAGAACCACATTGAATTTAAATTACCGGATGCAAAATTTATACAATGCCGGCGGTAACGGCGGACTCAATACATCAAACCAGTTACAGTACAATTCATTTAATATCCTGGCGCGAAATAAATTGTTCTTGACATCCAGAAGCTCTATCAGTCAGCAAAATACCAATAACAGCCAGATTGCGGTTGACAATATTTCAGGCGTAGGCAATCGCTCTACAGTGAGTACATTTGGAATCTCTCCGTATTGGACACCTACATTTGGACACTACGCAAACGGTAGGGTGGCTGTGAACTATGATACTGTCAATACCGGCACGAGTTCATCATCAGATAGTCTTTCGGATACCAATACTTTGGGTGAAAGTGTGCAAATCAACAGCGGCTCCCGATTCAGTCGAGTGAGTTGGGGCTTGTCGTTCAATAACACTGAAAGTTTCAGATCGGGCGGCGCAAATAACGTGGCGTTTCAAAATGCATCTGCCATATTGAGGCCTTATATCAACAAACACTTCAACCTATTCGCGCAAGGTGGGTATAGCAACAACAGTTTCGACACTATAACGGATTCCAACAATAATGGATTCTTTTATACGTTTGGCGGAAAGTGGACACCAAGCCAACATTACAATATTGAAGCAGGTTACGGAAACAACAGTTTCGTGACGGTTTATATTTCTCCCATACAACGATTTACCTGGCTGACTACCTACAGAGACAACTCTATTGGTTTAAATTCAGGAAAAACCTGGCAAACAGCATTACATTACCGGACCAGACGCTCCATTTGGTCGTTGACGCATGACAACGATACGACTACCACGCAGACTTTATTATCTAATCTGCAAATATTTAGTAATCAAGATGAATTTGGAACTCCGATCAATAATCCTCAGGCAAATCCTTCAGCAATCAATCTCCCCACGTTCAATAATGAAGTGATTGTTAGAAAACGCTGGAGTTTTTCCGTTTCATTCCGTTCCGGTAAAACAACCTTGAGTTCAAATGCCTACAACGAAAATAGAGTGTTTCAGGTTAGCGGTAATCACGAAAAAGTGAGGGGTATCAATGCCAGCTGGAACTGGCAGTTTGCTCCTAAAACAAGTGTTTACTTACAGCCTACCTGGCAGGAAACGGAAAGGGATGCAAACACCTCGATGCCTGATGGGTCGATTAATCCCAATGGTTCAAAGGATCAGCGCTATGATATTGCCGTTGGTTTAAGTCAAGCGATTACCCGAAAAATTTCCGGACGACTCGAAGTTCGGCATATCAACCAATCTTCTGATTTAAATACCAATGATTATCAGGAAAACCGCGCAACAGCCACTATGTTTATGAGATTTTAATTATGTATGACGGTTTTTATAATTTAACCAAAAAACCATTTCAACTCAATGCAGACAGCGACTTTTACTTTAATAGCGCCGTGCATCGACGAGCACTGGCCTACATGCGCTATGGATTGACCCAGGGAGAAGGATTTGTTGTCGTTACCGGTAAGCCCGGTACCGGTAAAACCATGTTGGTCAAAGAACTGGTTAATAGTTTGAACCCGGAAAACATTACCATAGGGATTATGGTTTCGTCGCAAGTGGGTGCGGACGATTTGTTAAAAATCATTTCTGCAACCTTCGGGTTACCGTACGATGGCGAGGATAAGTCCACTCTGTTAACACGAATCGAACGCTTTTTTATCAAGCAGGCCATGGATGGCAAGCGAGTGCTGATGATCGTTGATGAAGCACAAAATTTGCCCAAAGACTCCCTGGAAGAATTACGGATGTTGTCGAATTTTGAGATGTCAGGGAAATCACTGTTTCAGACATTTTTGATCGGTCAAAGACAGCTGGGTGATACCATGACTTTGCCGGAAATGGAGCAGTTCAGGCAGCGCATAGTAGCCACTTACCAATTAAAACCGCTGGATGAAGAGGAGACCAAACACTACATACTGTTTCGTATGCAGAAAGCCGGCTGGAAAAACTCTCCGCAGTTCAATGATGACATATTCAGCGAAATATGTAGATATACACAGGGGATTCCCAGAAGAATTAACACCTTATGCGATCGGGTTCTATTATTCGGTTATCTGGACGAACTGCAGACTATTAGCTTGGCTGCTGTGCAGAAGGTGATTACCGACATCGAAGAAGAGTCCTCAACAGTAACGGATGAGTTTCACGATGTCCTGCCGACCCCTCCGGTGTATCCGATATCGACAGAAGGGTTTGGTGCATATGATGAACGCATTACTGCGCTGGAAAAACTGGTTTATAACCTTCAAACGACTTTAAATAAAGAACGGGCTTTATTAAGGAAAGCAATATTATTGCAGCTGGATATGGATAACGTTTATAACGAAGATTCCACCCAAGGATAAAAGATTACGCCATGAAAAAAACTCTTGTTTGCGTCGTGGGTGCCAGACCCAACTTTATGAAAATTGCGCCCATCATCAAGGAGCTCAATAACTTGACTGATCAGGTGCAGCCCTACCTGGTGCATACCGGACAGCATTATGATCAGGCGATGAAAGCCGCTTTTTTTGAGCAACTGGGCATTCCTGAACCCGATGTTGATCTGGAAGTCGGTTCAGGTTCGCACAGCGAACAAACGGCCAACATCATGCTGCGCTTTGAGCCGGTATTAGACAAAGTGAAACCCTGCGCAGTTTTGGTGGTTGGCGATGTCAATTCAACGATTGCCTGCAGTTTGGTCGCGGTAAAGAAGCAAATTCCGATTATCCATGTAGAGGCCGGTTTACGGAGCGGCGATCGAGAAATGCCGGAAGAAATCAACCGGATTTTGACGGATCAAATTTCAGATAGTTTATTTACTACAGAACGCAGCGCTGAAGCAAATCTGATAAGGGAAGGTATAGGAGCCGAACGTATTCACTTTGCCGGTAATGTCATGATTGATACCTTACTCGCAAATTTACAGCTGGCTATACCCTTCTCAACAACACTGAACGACTACCAGAAGTCTGACAACATTCAGGAGGGACATTATGCGCTGTTAACTATGCACCGTCCGGCTAACGTAGATAATCCCGAAGTTTTGAGTCGTTTATTACAGAGCATTGTCGATATTTCTCATAAACTCCCTGTTATTTTTCCCATTCATCCGCGGACAAAGCAGCGCATTGAACAGGATGGCTTGTCGGATCTGATTGATTCCGGCAACATCATCTGTTTGCCGCCAGTCGGTTATTTGCAAATGTTGGGCTTGATGAAATCTGCAAAAATGGTGTTGACTGATTCAGGCGGTCTGCAGGAAGAAACAACGGCCTTGGGTATTCCTTGCGTGACATTACGGGAAAATACCGAACGGCCGATCACGGTTGAACAAGGCACCAATACGATTGTTGGTACGAATGCCGCAATGATTAAAGCCTGTGTTGAAGATATTTTGGTTACCGGCGGTAAATCCGGGCGTATACCGGAATATTGGGACGGTAACGCGGCGAGACGAATTGTTGCCGAAATCGAAAAAATCTACTTATAACCTCGATGCGCTGTTAACCTGAATACACATGACTATAAAAAATGCAATGACGGTCGATGTCGAAGATTATTTTCAGGTTTCCGCCTTCGAGCCGTACATAGCAAAAACTCAATGGGATGCGCTTCCACATCGGGTTGAAGTCAATACCGATAAAATTCTGGCATTGTTTCAGGCCAGGGACATCAAGGCCACTTTTTTTACCCTGGGCTGGGTTGCAGAACGCTATCCGGATTTGATCAGACGCATCATCAAGGACGGTCATGAATTAGCCTGTCACGGTTATGAGCATATTAGAGTTACAGAACAGACGCCCGATGAATTTCGCAAGGATATTTCCAGAACAAAAAAATTGCTGGAAGATTTGAGTGGTCATGAGGTGAAAGGTTACCGGGCGGCGAGTTACTCCATCGTTCAAAAAAACTTGTGGGCTCTGGATGTGCTGCAGGAAGAAGGTTTTAAGTACAGTTCCAGTATTTATCCGGTCAAGCATGATTTATACGGTATCCCGGACGCGCCTCGATTTATCTATGAACCGATAAAAAATCAATCGTTTAAAGAAATCCCCATTACGACTCTCAGAGTTGGCAACAAAAATTTGCCCTGCGGTGGCGGCGGTTTTTTCAGATTTTATCCTTATGTCTTTTCAAAATGGGCTTTTAATCAGGTCAACAATAAAGAGCAGCAAGCCGGTATCTTTTACTTTCATCCTTGGGAAATTGATCCGGATCAACCGCGTCAGTCGGGCCTGAATCTGAAAACACAAATACGGCACTATCTGAATCTCGACAGGATGGAGCGAAGGATCACTCAACTGCTGTCCGATTTTAGTTGGGATACCATGGAAAATGTCTTTTTAAAAAGCCCAAACACCTGACGCAATTTTATTGCAGGGTGCTACAAGTTCCAATATTTTAATGGCCAAACAACACGGCGTTGATCATCTGACAGACTCCATTGAGTTTCCCGTTGTTAGAAAAAACCAGGAATAGCAAGCATGATTAAAACGCTGGACGCATCCAACTATTCGCGCTGGGACAGTTTTGTCCAGGCGGCAAACGATTCGACATTTTTCCACCTTTCGGGATGGAAAGAAGTCATTGAACAATCATTCGGACACAAAACCTATTTTCTCTATGCTGAAGATGATGGCGTCATACAGGGCATCCTGCCTTTAGTGCATGTTAACAGTCGATTGTTTGGAAATTCACTGACATCGACCGCTTTCTGCGTTTACGGCGGTATTGTTGCCAATAATGAAACCAGTTTTCTGGCGCTTGATCGCGAAGCCTGCCGTCTAGCTGAAAACCTGGGAGTCGATTGTCTGGAAATTCGCAACAGAGAACAAAAGCATCCTGAATGGCCACACAAGAATCTCTATGTCACATTCAGAAAGGCGCTGGATGCGGATACTGAAAAAAATTTTCAGGCCATTCCCAGAAAGCAACGGGCGATGGTTAGAAAGGGAATTGATGCCGGTTTGGTCAGTGTCGTCGACAACCATGTTAATCGGCTCTATCAAGCCTATTCCGAAAGCGTCAGAAACTTGGGAACACCGGTATTTTCAAAAAAATATTTTCAGACACTTAAATCCGTTTTTGGCGAGCAATGCGAAATATTGAGTATTGAGCATAACGGCCAGTTAATTGCCAGTGTCATGAATTTTTATTTTAAGGATGAGGTTCTGCCTTACTACGGTGGGGGTACCCGTTTGGCAAGGGATCTTAAAGGTAATGATTTCATGTATTGGGAAGTAATGCGTCGAGCCGTGGAAAAAGGCATCAAAATATTCGATTATGGGCGCAGCAAACTGGGCACCGGATCTTACAGTTTCAAAAAAAACTGGGGATTTACTCCGGAACCTTTGTTTTATGAGTTTCATTTAGTTAAAGCAACCGCATTACCCGACGTCAATCCGCTCAATCCCAAGTATCAATTATTTATTGCCGCCTGGAAGCGTTTGCCGCTGGCTGTCAGTCAGAGGGTGGGTCCCTGGCTATCAAAGGATCTGGGTTAATTACAGTTGGCAACATTCCACTAAACAGACATAACGCCTATGGAAAATCTGCTTTTTCTTGCACATAGAATTCCTTATCCTCCCAATAAAGGCGATAAAATTCGTTCATATCACTTCTTGAAGCATTTGGCTGCAGAATATAACGTTTATTTGGGGACTTTCATTGATGACCCCAATGATTGGCAATATATCCCTAAACTTGATGAACTTTGTGTTGAAACAAATTATCAGGGGCTTAAGTCTCTGCCAGCGAAAGTCAAAAGTCTGCAAGGATTGTTGACGGGAGAACCGCTAAGTTTGCCGTATTACAAAAACAAAGCCATGCAGGCCTGGGTTGATCAGAACATTCAGCAACACACTATCAAGAAAGTGCTGATTTTTTCTTCCGTGATGGCGCAATTTATCAAGCCGTCTCATGCAGTGGATTTGGTTGTGGATTTTGTCGATGTCGACTCCGACAAATGGCGGCAGTACGCGGCCAGTAAAACCGGCCTAAGCCGGTGGGTTTATCAACGAGAATCCAACACTTTGCTGGCTTATGAGAGGCAGTTGGCCGAGAAGGCCAAACAAAGCTTCTTTGTTTCGGAACAGGAAGCGGCCTTATTTAAGTCATTATCACCATCGGCAGCCAATAAAGTGACTTATGTCAATAACGGGGTCGATACCGATTATTTCTCTCCCGAGCACACGTTTGCCTGCCCGTATCCTGACCGTACCGATGTTTTTGTATTTACCGGAGCCATGGATTATTGGGCCAATGTCGATGCCGTAAAATGGTTTGCTGAGGCTGTGTTTCCTCAAATAGTAAAGAGTTATCCTTCGGCAACTTTCTATATCGTCGGTTCGAGGCCGACGAAGGACGTTCAGGCCTTGGCCAAGAATAAAAATATCATCGTGACAGGTGCCGTCGATGATGTCAGGCCCTATGTTGCTCATGCCACACTGGCGGTCGCACCATTGAGAATCGCACGAGGCATTCAGAATAAAGTGCTGGAGGCGATGGCCCTGGGGAAATATGTGATTGCTACGTCGGCCGCCATGGAAGGTATTCCGTCTGCTGAACAAGTGTCGGTATCCGTCGCTGATGAGGCTGAGTTGATGGTTGCACAAATCACTGCACTATTGGATGCCAGGCCGTCAACACTGGTGGATAATACGAATCGCGAGTTTGTTAAAGCCGAATTCAGCTGGCAGCAAAATGTCCATCGCCTGACTCAGATGTTACAGGCCTGAAAATGAATAGCCCTGATTTAAACACCAGCTCTGACCAAGCGCCATTAGTAGTGCATATTATTTACCGCTTGGGCATCGGTGGTTTGGAAAATGGTTTGGTCAACCTGATTAATCACATGCCCAAAGACGCTTATCGTCATGCCATTGTCTGCCTTAAAGACAGCACCGATTTCCAGCAGCGACTGACCCGAAGCGATGTGATGGTTTATCAAATTCACAAGAAAGAAGGCCAGGATTGGGGGTCACTTGTTAGAGTATATCGACTACTAAAGCAGCTTAAACCGGCCATTGTGCATACACGCAATCTGGCGGCCATCGAATACCAGTTTTCTGCCTGGCTGGCGGGAGTGAAGGCAAGGGTACATGGCGAACACGGCTGGGATGTTTTTGATCCTGATGGCAACAATGTCAAATATCAATGGGTCAGGCGTCTGCTTGATCCGCTGATTCATCGGTTTATTCCATTATCAAGGCAGCTTGAGCGCTATCTCATTGATAAAATTTATGTCTCGCCAAAAAAAATCACCCGGATCTGCAATGGCGTTGACACCAAGGTGTTTTTTCCTTTGAAAGGCTACAGAACGGCACTGACGGATTGTCCGTTTGCTTTTGGATCGCAAGACCTCATCATTGGCACGGTGGGGCGCATGCATGGCGTCAAGGATCAATTGACCTTGGTTAGAGCCTTTATTCTGGCTTGTCAGCGCGTGCCGAATATCAAACAGAACGTTCGATTGATGATCATCGGCGAGGGCCCTCTCAGACAACAGGCGCTTGTGTTGTTGACCGAACACCAGTTAATTGAAAATGCCTGGTTGCCCGGTGAACGGAACGATGTCGCGGAAATTATGCGCCGAATTGATTTGTTCGTTTTGCCATCGCAGGCTGAAGGCATTTCCAACACCATCCTCGAAGCCATGGCGACCGCATTGCCGGTGCTTGCGACCGATGTGGGCGGCAATTCGGAGTTAGTCGAAGACGGTAAAACAGGCCGGCTGACGGCGGCAGGAGATGCCGAGACCATGGCAGAAATAATTTTGGATTACATGGCTCATATTGAAAAAATGCGTCTGCACGCGCAACACGCCTATCGGCGAGCATTAACGGAGTTTTCTTTGGGAGTTATGGTTGCGCGCTACCAATCGGTTTACGATTCACTTTTGAAACAGGAATAATCACATGTGCGGTATAGTCGGCATCTTCGACCTTAGAGAAAAACGGGAAATCAATCGCGACTTGCTGTCTCGCATGAATGAAACCCAGTTTCATCGAGGCCCCGACGAGGGCGGTCTGCATACCGAACCCGGTCTGGGATTTGGTCACCGCCGCTTATCCATTATTGACCTGAGCAGTGGTCAACAGCCGATGATCAGCCGTGATAAAAATACCATCCTTACCTTTAATGGCGAAATTTATAATTTCCAGGAACTTCGGAAAGAACTGGAAGCCTTGGGCTATGTTTTTGATACGCACTGCGATACCGAAGTCATCTTATATGGCTGGCAAGCCTGGGGGGAGGCGTGTGTCGATAAACTGCGCGGCATGTTTGCATTTGCGATTTGGGATCGCGATCGACAAACCTTATTTATGGCACGCGATCGTCTGGGGGTTAAACCGCTCTATTATGCGGAACTTGCCAGCGGACAGTTTATTTTTGGTTCGGAGCTAAAGTCATTAAAAGAACATCCTGATTTACCCAGGCAGCTTGATCAGACGGCGATTGAAGACTATTTCGGATTCGGTTATGTGCCTGATCCCAAGACCATCTATAAAAATGTTCATAAACTGGAGCCGGGACATTGTTTGACGATCCAGCGAGGCACTAACAGCTATCGGCCACGCCAATATTGGGACGTGCAATTCAATCCTCGTCCAGCACAAGACCTGAAACAAACGGAAGAAGAACTGATTGAGCGTTTTCGTGAGGCTGTAAAAATACGCATGGTCGCCGATGTGCCGCTGGGTGCATTTCTGTCGGGCGGTGTCGATTCCAGTGCCGTTGTGGCGATGATGGCCGGTTTAACGCCTGATCCAGTGAACACCTGTTCGATCTCTTTTGGCGATCCGGCCTTCAATGAATCGAAGTTTGCCGCCCAGGTAGCCGAGCGATACCACACGGCGCATCGTGTTGAGCAGGTTGATCCGGAAGATTTCAGTCTGATTGATCAATTGGCCGGCCTTTATGATGAGCCGTATGCCGACAGTTCGGCGTTGCCTACTTATCGGGTTTGTGAGCTGGCCAAAAAACAGGTAACGGTGGTTTTGTCCGGCGATGGCGGCGATGAAAATCTGGCCGGATACCGGCGATATCGCTGGCATGTCTATGAAGAACAAATGCGTAGCTGGTTGCCTGCCAGTGTCAGAAAACCAGTGTTTGGTTTGTTGGGGCAGATCTATCCGAAAGCCGATTGGGCACCGAAAATATTCAGGGCCAAATCAACGCTGGAATCGATTGCTCGGGACTCCATGGAGGGCTATTTTCACAGCGTTTCGGTACTTTCGAATGAGATGCGTGGCAAATTATTCAGCGACCCATTGAAGCAGAACTTACAAGGCTATGAAGCGGTCGAGGTATTCAGGCGCTATGTCGACAAGGCGCCAACGGAGAATCCGTTGTCTCTGGTGCAATATCTGGATCTAAAAACCTATCTGCCCGGCGATATTCTGACCAAAGTCGATAGGGCAAGTATGGCGCATGCGCTGGAAGTGAGAGTGCCATTGCTGGATCACAAACTGGTGGAATGGATGGCGGGTTTGCAGCCCGACATGAAGTTGAAGGGCAGGGAAGGCAAGTATATCTTCAAAAAATCCCTGGAAAACTATTTGCCTAACGATATTTTATACCGTCCCAAAATGGGTTTTGCCGTACCCTTGAGCGCCTGGTTTAGGGGAGCCTTAAAAAACAAGGTAAGGGATGCCTTACTGGGCGAGCACATGATGCAATGCGGTCTGTTCAACCGGTCATTTTTACAGGAAATGGTGAGTCAGCATCAAAGCGGTATGCGTGACTACAGTGCGCCCATTTGGTCGTTATTAATGTTTGAGGCCTTCTTAAGGAATGGTACTTAATACGAGTGTAAAAGGGGAGTGTCAAGCTCCCCTTTTTGTTTCAATCACTGGTGAAAATTACTTGATAACCTTTAACTCGACCCGGCGGTTATTGGCTCGTCCCGCTTCAGTTTCGTTGGTATCAATGGGTTGTGTCAAGCCATAACCCTTCGCAGTCAGGTTGTGTTCGGCCTGCTCTTTCTCGTTGGCATGCTGAGCCAAATAGGATTTGACGGCGTGCGCACGGCGTTCGGATAATCTTTGATTATAATCAGCCGATCCGGTATTGCTGGTGTGTCCTTGCACTTCGATGCGAAAGCCGGGATTCGCGTTGATAACAGCGACCGCATTATCTAGTTCGTTATAATATTCTGGCTTGATGTTGCTTTTATCGTTGTCAAATTTCACATCGACTATCCAGCAGCCGAATGGATTGACATGGGCGCCTTTCAAGGTATCAGGGCATTTATCATCGCAGTCATTGATACCGTCTGAATCCGAATCAAGCACGGAACATTTCGGAGGTGCCTGCTTTAAGAAAACGCTTTTGACAAAATATGCCATGCTGTCAGGGCTTGCTATGGCTTCAGCGGTAGTGCTGAAGCCGCAACCGGCTTTATCGGATAGATGTCTGAGTACGTTTTGGCCTTCGCTGTCTTTTTCGTTACCTACCCAAATGGTATAAACACAGAGTCTGTCGCCATAGGTTTGTTTCAGGGAGGTCAATGCAGGAAAACCATTTGAATCCAGCCCATACCCGTCACTCAATATCAAGACAGCAATATCACTGGAGGTGGCTGACAAGTCGCTGTTAGTTCCATCGATGCCACTGGAAATCGGTGAACCACCGCTGGCGCACGTTAGTGCATCAATGCCACTACCGAAAGATGATTTGGAGTATGGGGTGGGTGCCTGATTAAGTTTGGTAAAACCCCACGACAGGCAAGGTCCAAAACCAAAACTCCGTATACTTGAAGTCAATGTGATGTCTGGTATGGTCTGATTGATTCTGCTCAGAATTTCCTTTTCAACTGAAAATTTTATCGGAGGCGTATCGGCCGGGTAACCTGCACCGAGATAGTCTTCTGACATCGAAGATGAAGAATCGTTGATAACAAAAAAGTTATTGGTTTTTTGTTCGTATTGGCCTGAGGCAATCAAGCCGTTCAAGTCTTGGGCCGCAAAGCTCTGAAAAGTGCTGATGGGTTGAGTGGCGCAACCGGATAAAAATGCGCCAACACTGGCTATAGTCATTATGAGTATTTTATTCATTGAAGATCTCCTTTTTTTATCGAGTATTCAAGACACATGATTGTCATGAGGCGTCATGAGTTTCGATTCTAGCGGATAAGTAAATTTTGATAGCTAAATGTAAATTAAATCAATGACTTTAATTTGTGCCAATTATCCATGCACTACTTTTATTCCATGGGACAACTAAGCGTAAATAGTGTCATTGCGGATTGGACCCTGTAATCGCAAATTAGTGCGACGACAGAAAAGGAATTCTTGTAAAGTTTACGAACGGGGTTACTTTTGAGGCTCGAACACATACAATATGCGGGTTGACCAAATAAATGGACTGATGGAGGTCGTGCTTTTGAGGACATCGATAATCTAGTACCCTTCAGCCTTCCTGTAAGAACTGCATTTGATGTGCTCAACGGCTTTTAGGGTTGTAAAGCCAGTAAAATTACCAACTAATTTGATTATTTAATGAATATTAAGACAACACGTTTTGCCCCGAGTCCAACCGGTTATTTGCATGTGGGAGGCGCTCGTACCGCCCTGTTTTCCTGGCTTTATGCCCGTAAGCATGGTGGCAAGTTCATCCTGAGAATTGAAGATACGGATCTGGAACGGTCCACTCAGGAATCGATTAACGCAATTCTCGAAGGCATGGCCTGGCTGGGGCTGGATTATGATGAAGGGCCTTTTTATCAGACCCATCATTTTGATCGGTACAAGCAGGTCATACAGCAATTGCTGGATCAGGGCGATGCGTATTATTGCTATTGTACCAAGGATGAGCTGGAGCAGTTACGCAACGATCAAATGGCCAATAAAGAAAAGCCGCGCTATAACGGAAAATGCCGCTCAATCACGGGGCACAGTGATCGGGAGCGGGTTGTTCGGTTCAAAAATCCACAGGACGGTGTGGTCACCATCAACGATTTGGTCAAAGGTGAAATTGTTGTCGCCAACAAGGAACTGGATGATCTGATTATCGCCAGAGCCGATGGCACACCCACCTATAATTTAACGGTGGTCGTTGACGACATGGACATGCAAATCACCCATGTAATACGAGGGGATGATCATGTCAATAACACTCCCCGGCAGATGAATATTCTGAAAGCATTGGGGGCCGAATTGCCACTTTACGCGCATTTGCCGATGATTTTGGGCCCCGATGGCGCGCGGTTATCGAAACGGCACGGGGCAGTCAGCGTGATGCAGTTCCGCGATGATGGCTATTTGCCGGAGGCATTGCTCAATTATCTGGTTCGCCTGGGCTGGTCTCATGGTGATCAGGAGATCTTCTCGTTAGACGAGATGGTGGAATTTTTCGATCTGGATCACGTCAATGTTTCAGCGGCCAGCTTTAATATGGACAAGCTGTTGTGGTTGAATCATCAGTACATCATGAACAGCGATCCTGCCCATGTGGCGCGCCATTTAAGCTGGCATTTTGGTCAGTTGGGCATCGATCCAGCAACGGGCCCTGATCTGGTTGGCATTGTCAAGGCGCAAAGAGAACGCTGCAAAACGCTGGTGGAAATAGCCGATGCAAGTATTTATTTCTATCGGGATTTTGATAACTACGATGAAAAGGCAGCCAAAAAGAATTTTGGAGTCGGTTCGGATATTGTTTTGGAGCGTTTACACGGCGAGTTTTCAGACGTTTTAGACTGGAATGGCGATACCCTGCATCAACTCGTAATCAATCTTGCTGAGACCATGGAGCTGGGTCTGGGTAAAGTCGCTCAACCTTTGCGTGTGGCTGTGTGCGGAACATCGGTTTCACCGGCCATTGATATAACATTGTCGCTGCTCGGAAAGGACAAAACCCTGGCCAGAATTGAACGCGCGATCAAATATATCAGAAATTCAAATTAGTATTGGATTTGCAGGGCAAATACTGTAGAATGCGCGTTCTTGATTGACGGGGCCATAGCTCAGCTGGGAGAGCGCTTGCATGGCATGCAAGAGGTCAGCGGTTCGATCCCGCTTGGCTCCACCAAAAAAAGACAACTAAATAATCTAGTCCCCATCGTCTAGCGGCCTAGGACACTGCCCTTTCACGGCGGTAACAGGGGTTCGAACCCCCTTGGGGACGCCATTATTAGTATGTCTTTGATGTTTCTTTTGAAGAGGTGTAACGCCGGTTACATCTGTAAATCCAGCAAAATCACGATTTGTCCCCATCGTCTAGCGGCCTAGGACACTGCCCTTTCACGGCGGTAACAGGGGTTCGAACCCCCTTGGGGACGCCATCGTGACCAAAATCCTCGAAGTTCCTTTGATTAAGTCTCACATAGCGTTATTCATCGACTAACGTCTGGATCCGATAATAGCCTTCAACGGTATTTCCCAAAATATCCGTAAGCCACGGCAACGTTACCTGCATTTGCGCTGCCAATGTCCATGGCGGATTCACCACGATCATCCCGCTGCCTGTCATGCCATGACTGTCAGTATCAGCTTTAATGCCTAGCTCAAACAATTGCACATTTTTGATGCCGCTGGCGGCCATGGTTTTTTCCAGTTGCTGATTGCGCCTGCGGTCAATAACAGGATACCAGACCGCATAAGTCCCGGTGGCAAAGCGCCTGTGCATTTTTAATAACATCTCGGCAACTTGCCGATAATCACTTTTGATTTCATAAGAAGGATCAATCAGTAGCAGTCCGCGCCGCTCATGAGGTGGCAGTAGCTTTAAGCACTCTTGAAATCCATCCGAGTGGAAAAGTTTGATACGCTTGTCTTTATTCACGGCGTGCGCCAACAAAGCAAAGTCTGTCGAATGCAGCTCAAACAAAACCAGCCTGTCATTAGGACGCAACAGTTTTTTGGCAATCATTGGCGAGCCGGGATAGTGAGTCAAAGGCTTATTATTGAATTGCTTGACCACATTGACATAGTTGGCGACAGAATCCGGTAAATCCTGGTGTTGCCATAATTTACCAATGCCGTTTTCAAATTCCCTGGTTTGCAGGGCATAGTCGCCATGCAAATGATATTTCCCAGCGCCGGCATGCGTGTCGATGTAACAGAACGGACTGTCCTTTTTTTTAAGATGAGTCAGTATTTCAACCAGGATCAGATGCTTCAGGACATCGGCAAAATTTCCTGCATGAAAGGCATGTCGGTAGCTAAGCATGGGTTGACAGGAAATTTTTACAGTGACGGGCCATCAAAACACTTTGTCGATGATCGTCATGGCAATTTCAATCGCAATCAGCCAAATAATAATCCATTCCAGAATCATCGAATGCCGATGATTTTGTTCATCGGCCAGCATTTGGAATAATTCATGGATGGTTTCCAGTTTTTTGGATAACACTTCGGTTCGCTGGCTGATTTCCAGATACTTGGCAGTAATGCCGTAATAGTCTTCATATTCCGGGTATTCCCAGAAAAAATCCGGCGTGTCGAGCAAATCATAATTCAAAATGATATCGCTTTTCGTCAAAAACAACTGCCCACGAATTTTTGCGATTTGACGGCGACTCAATTTGATCTTGCCATTTTCAGCCAGGGAATTGGGGATATAGCGTGTATTGTTGATGGTTGTTATCGCGTGAGTTTCAAAAGAAGCCAGCTTGATGGATTGCGCCATGCCTTGAGATAAAGAAAACAACAGCATCGGATCGGATGATTCCACCTCAATGTGATCTTCAATAATCCGCGTCGTCGGGCAATCAAGTTCAAAGGTAAAATTATCCTCCTCTTTATGCGCCAACGGATTTTCCGCATGATTCAGCAGCAGGGCATGGAGCTGGGATTGCTGCTGCGGACTGACATTCCAGTGCACCACGGCCCCATAGGCAAAGACAATGGACCAGGTGTCATTGTCTTCAATCAGCAAGGCCCCCTTGATGATTTTTATCAGCATAGAATCCGATATGACTTTGACTAAAGCATAGATGTCAAAATATTGTGCCAGGCAATAGGCGGCGCAGTGTTTTAAAGGCTGATCATCAGACATATTTAGTTAGCCTCTATTTTGGCCATATTTATCGATACAAATCGTCGTTCCGACGGGTATTTCATGGATCCAGAATTCATGGGTGGCATGGCCAAATCAGGCCACAAATCGTTCCATTGAGGATTACTTAATTCAATTAACCGCTTTTTAGCCGCACGAGTCCAATTTTTGATTTGTTTTTCCCGCAAGATTGCAGTTTCCATTCGTTCATGAATTTCGTACCAGACAAATAAAGAGATACTGTAACGCTGGGTAAAACCCGCAACCAGCTTTTGACGGTGTTGGTATACGCGCCCAATAAGATCAGACGTTACTCCAACGTAAATCGTACCATTAATGCTGCTTGCAAGGATATAAACACAGGGTTGTTTTTCCATACGCATAGTTTGGTCTTTTCCAAATACGTAGAATTTTCACATAAAGCAGCAATAGAGAACTGCACCGTCACCCCGGCATACCCAAAGGGCACAAGGGGATTGCCGGTCGACTGCAAGGATGCAGGAGATAGAGCAACGCCACCACAGGTGGTCTATGGACAGAGTAGTTGCCGGATCCAGAACACAAGGATGTGACTCGGTTACAAAGTAAGCTTTTTGATTAAATCCATGTAAATTAGACCCCATCAGTCATCCATTAATATCACTCAGTGATATTAACCAGCCAGCCATTTTCCAATTCACAATGCGATGTTTTTCCGCTGACTTTAACATTGATGCGGGCGGCCGTATTTTTTAGAAATGCAGGTAATTTTCCTTTTACCACGTAGAAAGGATCTTTAAATTCTGCAACCAGCTCAACAGGCACTTTTTTTACGGTGGCCGTGATGTGCTCAGGATTACTGATATTAAAGGCCACGAAGGAAAACTCCGATCCTGGCGCAACCTTGGCTAAATGAGCGGGCGTAAATTTACTGACATGCGGCTTTAGGCAAGTACTTGCTGATTCGCCGCTACCTCCGCCAGCCATTTTGTGCCCGCTATGGTGTTCAGCGGCAAAGGCTACGGGAACAGAGAGCATGTTAACAATAAAAAACATCGCCAGTAATTTTTGCTTTTTCATAGGTTTTGCCCCTTTTTATAGTGTTGTATGTAAGGCCTTGTAAATTTAAAGGTAATCAAGTCGACGGTTTGTTCGTGATTGTAGAGGTGAATACAGTGAAACACCAGAACCGAGATCAGAAATTTTTTTCATTGATGTTATTAAACCGGAGGTGATCAGGCCATGGTTTAAATAATCGTGAAATGCAAAAAAGAATCAAAGAGTTCATTCCTTTGATAAGACGATTAATCAAAAGGAATAGATGCCAAACTAAGGACATTCTGTTTTCTTAAGCAGATCGAAGTGCGGAGTCAGAGCGAATAAGTTGGCCTTAGCTTCGTCACCGCCACGGTTACTTTGTAGCAAAATCGTTTTTTTCTACAGAGCTTCGGGTAAAGCAAAAGAAGCTGACCCCCCCCCGAAAAAACGTAACAACAATCCCAGGATGGATAAGTCATGTTTTCGCCTGTATCAAAAATATTACACGGGCACACCTGTTCAAGCCACGTTGAGTCTTAAGTCGGTCTTAAATTGATTTTGTGTAACAAAAATATTACACAGGCAGCTCAATTCGCTCGAAGCCCACGTAGATTAATGCATTGAAGGATGCTGAATGCCGTGCTGAGTATTAAAAATATTACAGTACTGGGAGGCAGGTGTGCTCCAGACAGTTACCAAAGTAATTAAAAACTATATAAATCAATAAATAATAATAATGGCTTGATTATTGCTTATTGTCCTTGCTAGCGAATGTAGAAGCTCATCGATAAAGTTTATTTCAGAAACGACCTATCTCTATTTACTCGCGCATTGCTACTGCATAAAACGGTGGCAAGTGAAGTTGAGGAGAATTTTGAATTTCTGGAATCAGGCTTTGACAACTGACAACGCGGCCAACTGACAGGACATTCCTGTCAGTTGGCCTGTCAAGTCTGGCAGGTTGCGTTGGTAGTGATAGCCCTGAAGCCTGCCAAATCCGGCTAACAGGTTATTGGCATTAAATTTGAGTGTGTATGTTTGAATGAATTGCTGAATGGGGGGAAGAACGATCAGCAGTCCAATGCACAAGATGAAGACTGAGTAAGCATTTAATATTATTACTACATAGGAAAAAAAATGAAAGAAAGCAATACTTTCAATCGCAAACGTACGTCGTTAGCGATTATGTTAGCGCTAGCCTCTACACCCGCAGCATTGCAATTGGCTCACGCCGGGGCAGGCTGGGGCGACAACCTTGATGCCAACAACCAAAACGTTAAAGTCGCCACTTTTTACGCTAACAGCCCATCGGGTCTACGTGATGCCGCCAGTTGTTTCGATTCAACTGGTGCCACGGCAGTTCCTGCATTAAATGGGCTTTGCGATTCAGGCAAAGCCCTGCGTAAATTCGTTAATGAATTGCCTGGACTGGGTGCTGCGAATGCAAATAATATCGGACAATACATCCCTGTCGCCGCCCCTGAAAAATGGGTCAACATGAATGGTGTCCATACCAATGATGACTACTACGAAATTGCCATCGTTGAATACGCCGAGAAACTGCACTCAGATTTACCCAAAGCGACTCGTTTACGCGGTTATGTGCAGCTTGAAACCCCTTGGAATTCTCAAATTGGCAGAGGCAGTAAACACATTGCACTGAGTTATCCAGATGGCTCGCCCATAAAAGATAACGCCGGGCTTCAGGTTTACGCCTACGACAACCCGCATTATCTGGGCCCCCTGATCAGCGCTAATCAAGGCGTTGCAGTACGTATCAAATACACCAACTATCTGCCATTTGGCGGCATGAAGGGCGCAGAATCCTTCATCCCTGTTGACAATTCCATGCAGAGCGCTGGCACAGGTCCTGATGGTGTGACCCTGTACAAAGAAAACCGCGCTGCCATCCATTGGCATGGTGGCGATACCCCATGGATCAGCGACGGCACTCCACACCAATGGATCGCACCTGCGGGCGAAATCGCTGCCTATGATACGGGTTACGGTAAAGGCGTAAGTGCTCAAAATGTACCGGACATGCCGGATCCAGGTCGCGGTTCAGGTACGTTCTACTTCCCCAATAATTTGAGTGGTCGTTTCATGTTTTATCATGACCACACTACCGGCTTAACACGTCTCAACGTTTATGCGGGCTTGGCGGCAGGCTATTTGCTCACCGACGACACCGAAACTACATTGGTCAATGGTGGATCAATTCCTAACGTGGACCCCCTTGGCGCAGCCCATCCTATCGCACAAGGTACATTACCTGTCGACCAGATCCCTCTGGTGATCCAGGACAAAACCTTTGTACCCAAGGACATTGCTCAACAAGATGCCAAATGGAATAAAAGATCCGACGGAACGATGGCGACCGCGTTGGGCGAGTATGGCGATCTGTGGTTTCCGCACGTTTATGAAACCAACCAGGATCCAAATTCCTGGGATGGTACTAATCCTGTCGGTCGTTGGGATTGGGGCCCATGGTTCTGGCCAATATTCCCGGCTAAATATTCTTTACCTACGGGTGATTACGGCGACGCGTCTACCACACCGGAAGCGTTCATGGACACAACTGTCATCAACGGCACCGTGTATCCGACTACCAAAGTACAACCCAAAGCCTATCGACTGCGCATTTTGAATGCCTGTAACGACCGTTTTATCAACCTGGGCTTTTATGTGGCTGATACCACTTCGGCACAGGCGCTTGCGGTTCAGGCTGACACCGGAGTTCTAGGGACAGAAGTGCCGATGGTTCCTTTCGAACTGGGCGGTACAAGAGCGGATGGCTCTGCCATCGTATTTCCAGAAGAAGGCGGCTTAAATGGCACAGGCTGGGGCACCGCTGATGCGATGAACCATCCCTCAGGCGTTCCCGATCCCTTGTCTGCCGGTCCGGATATTATTCAAATCGGTACTGAAGGCGGTTTCTTGCCAAATGCCGTGAGAATCCCATCGACGCCAATCAACTATGAATTCAACAGACGCAGCATCACGGTATTGAACGTGTTTGAACATGGCTTGTATATGGGCCCTGCAGAACGCGCTGATATAGTTGTCGACTTTTCTGCTTATGCCGGCAAAACCTTAATTCTGTACAACGACGCCCCTGCACCCTTACCTGCTGGTGATCCGCGTATCGATTATTACACCGGTAACGGTGACAACACCGGATCCGGCGGTTCAGAAACCACCAAGCCTGGTTATGGCCCTAACACCCGTACCATGATGCGAATTGAAGTTGATGCGGCGGGCGTACCTCAAGCGTTCGATACGCAACAACTGATTGACGCAATACCCCACGCTTACGCGGCCGAGCAGGATAGACCTGTTATCCCGCAAGCAGCGTATAACAACGCTTTTGGTACCACCGATGCCAATAACTACGCGAAAATTTCCACAGGCTCACTGGCTCAGCCGACTTTCGACTATACGCCTAGCGGACTACAAACCATTACCTCCGTTAATCTTGTTGGTGGCGGCACTGGTTATACCACGCCCCCTACCGTAGTCTTTACACCACCAGCAGGTGCTCAAGGTTCAGGTGCAATCGCTAAAGCCGGTATCGGTATTGGCGGTATTACCCTTACCAGACCTGGCAGTGGATACATAACCCCCCCTACAGTCGTGTTTAGCGGCGGTTTAGATCCGCAAGGTAACCCGGTAGACTGGGTTGCGTATCCAAATTATGCGTCAGCAACAGCTACTATTATTGCCGGACGTGTCCAAGGAATCAATGTCACTAATCCAGGCAGTTTTTCACAAATGCCTGATGTAACCTTCGTAGGTGGCGCTGCTGGCGGTGCAAGCCCTGCAGTCACTTCACTGGCCACAGTCAAGTCCTCAGGCATGCTGACCAAGGTGATATTGACCAATCCCGGCGGCTCAGCTAATGGTGGTGTTGAATATACTGCCGATCCCGTTGTAACCTTCGTAGGCGGCGGTGGCACAGGTGCTACGGCAGCAGTGACTACCTCGCTGACCAAACATTTGCCCGTGCTGAATAAAGGTATTCACGAATTGTTCGAACCGGTCTTTGGACGCATGAACGCAACGTTTGCGGTTGAACTGCCGTTTACCAATGCGGGTATTCAAACTACGATTCCGCTCTCGTATGTCGATGAAGCGACCGAATCCTTCAAGGATGGTGAGTTCCAGATTTGGAAAATTACCCACAATGGCGTCGACACGCATCCAGTGCATTTCCATCTGGTTAACGTACAGGTGCTTAACCGTGTCGGTTGGGACGGAACCATCAAGCCGCCTTATGAGAACGAGGTGGGCTGGAAAGAAACCGTGCGTATGAACCCACTGGAAGACATCTATGTCGTGACCAAAGCAAAAACACCTCAATTGCCAGGTTTCGGCCTACCTGAAAGCTATCGTCTGGAAGATCCGTCACAGCCTGAAGGTTCCTCACTGGGCTTTACACCGATTGACCCGCTGACTGGATTTCCTGCAGTTAAAACCAACAAATGGGAAAACTTCGACAACGAATACGTTTGGCATTGCCATATCCTTGGTCATGAAGAAAATGACTTCATGCGTCCGGTGGTGTTCCATCCGTTTGTTATTGACTCAGTGGTGGGTAGCCCGACGACAGGTGAGTGGATCGTACCGGGTACTTCCGGAAACGGTATTCCAGGTAAACTGGCAAAACCTGCAGCACCTACCAACCCTGTTGCACAGTCATTAGCCCAAGGCGTCGTTTTGAATTGGGTCGACACGGCAGCCACCGAATACCGCTTTGACGTGTTGCGTGCCAATGGTCTCAATGCGGTAGATGGTTATGCCAAAATTGGCCAGGCGCTGGCAAATGAATTAGGTTATACCGATGTAACTGCTGCAGAAATGACGGAGTATTCATACAAAGTGGTGGCAGTAGGCGCCAAAGGCACAAACGAATCAGTATCAGCCAGTGTAACCACAGGTCAATTTAGCCCTCCGGGTAAACCTGTCTTGGGCTATTTAGTTAACGACGCCACACATATCACGCTAAGCTGGGGTGATGTGACTGGCGAGGTGTCGTACCAATTGCTACGCAGCGCCGATAATATTACCTGGTCGACTATCGCTCCAAACCTGGCCATGAATAGCACCGGGTTTGTTGACAATACAGTAGTGCCCAACAGTAGCTACTACTACCAAGTCATAGCGGTGAATGCCATCGGTTCGACAGCTTCAGACGTTGGTGGGCCTGAGCTAACCCCGGTAGCGCCTGTTGCCAATCTGGCGGCAACGTCAACCTTAGACACAGTGGAATTGAACTGGACTAATCCGAATGCGGGTGCGACTACAGTGACTGTTACTCGTGATGGCACTGATATTTCTGCCCAAGTAGTGAATGGTTTGAATTTGTCGGATACCGGCTTGGCTGCAAACACTTCCTATGTCTATGTGATAACCGTGACAGGCGACAACGGCACTGCGTCAACAACCATCACAACAGCAACCGGACTACTGTCGGCAACAGGTCTCACTGTATCAGGCACAACTGCAGACACCGCTGACATATCCTGGACGCTGCCTGCTCAAGGCAACCTTAACAACGTCCAAGTATTACGTAACGGTGTGGTAGTGGCCAACAACCTGATTGCGAACACTTTCCATGACACTGGATTGGCGAGCAATACTGTGTACGACTACACAGTGGCCGTTACCAACGGCGCAGGCAATACTGCAACAAGTACTGCAGTGTCGGCCACCACCTTACCTGTTACCGTCAATGTTCAGCCGGTAACGACTACAGCAACGTATGTGAACTTGTCCTGGAGCAATCCAAACCCGGGTGTGTCATCCGTCAGCGTAGTTCGTAACGATGGCGTGGTTATCCCTGTCGACAACGGTGCAACAACAGCAACTGATCTGGCTGTAACACCCAATACTGCTTATTCGTATACGTTAACTGTCACCGGGGTAAATGGTGGAACAGCTGTCGCTCCTGCGGTAAACACCAGTACCTTACCTGTCGCTTTAGTGGTAACACAAACCACGACAACCAATACTGCATCCTTTAGCTGGAGTAACGCTGCGAATATCGCTGGGCCTTCATCGATCACTGTGACGCGTAGCGGAGTTCCGGTTTATACCGATGCTACAGGTACGTCTGTCGGCTGGACCGATTCTGGTCTGGTTGCCAATACGGAATATACTTACGTTATAACTGTAAACGGTCAAGGTGGAATCGCTGCAAATGCCAGCACTAACGTTACTGCAACGACAACACCTCTGGCAGTCACTCTCGGAGCACCGGTAGTCACAGCAAGAAATGTAACATTAAATTGGGCACAACCGGTACAAGGTCCATTAACCAATATCTTGGTACAGGATAACGGAATGACTGTTGCGACTCTCGATAGATTGGCACTGACTTCTGGTCCGATCCCGGTATTGCCTAAGACGGCTCATAGCTACACGTTGGTTTCAGTGGGTCTGAACGGAACAGCGACAACAGCACCGGCACTGGCGATCAATACCCCGGCAGAACTGTTAGTGGCCACTGCGTTCACCGCGCAAATGACCGATGCGACAACCATGACGCTGAACTGGAATGACACCTCAACAGGTGAGTCAGGTTTCCGAGTTGAACAACGCTTAAACGGCGGCGCATGGACAGTGGTTAACGCAAATCTGCCAGGTCTTGCAGGTACGGGCCCGATGAGCACAACCGTACCGGTATCCACCTTAGTTAGATACGACTTCCGAGTCACTGCGATTGATAACACAGTAGTTCCAGTCAGGGTGGGACCGGTCAGTGCTAACGCTCGTGTCGACCTAAGCATAGTGCCAAACCGTCCGGCTACGTTGACAGCTGCATTAAACGGAACAGGAGCGGTTAATCTGACATGGGCCGACGCAGCTAATAACAACGCTGGTTATGAGCTGATGTTTAGACAAAGAGTTGGAAGAGTCTGGGGAGCTTGGACAGCGTTACCAGTAGCTGGCGCCAATGCTGCTTCGTATCCTGTAACGGGTCTTACTTCCGGTCTGTTGACTCAGTTTGAGATTCGTGCAGTAAGCCCAAGAGGTGCCTCACAATGGCGGACTAGCAATCAGGTCACGGTACTGTAAACAGGTTGTGCCACTTGGGTTGCCATTGTCGCAACCCAAGTGACCGCTCTACTGATAAGAATTGTTTGAATTTATTAAACTCTACCCAGGTAAAATCATGAAAACTTTATTACAACAACTCGCAATCGCTGTGCTGGCCTGTATGGCCCTTTCCACGGCTAATGCGGAGCCCTTGATTCTGCCGGATCCTGCTGCCAACAGCGTCGCAACCGGTGAATTCCAAGTCAATGAACAAAACCAGGTCACACTGATCGGCACTCCGATCAGTTTTAGCACTACTTTACCTATCAAGGTCGATGCTGCCAGTGGAACATCCACTTTCAAAAGTGGTTCCATTCACTATGACGACGGCACCAGTAACATTGACGGGCAAATGTCCAAGGTTACTTTGGGTCGCTATCTTGAAAATGGCCAGGTAACCTATATGCTGAAAGGTTTAATTTTTGGCAAGTTGATACGTGGCGGTGATCACATTGACGTTAAAGGTAACTTTTCGGTTAGTACCCTGCCTGCGCCAGAAGGAACCTTGCTCGCCGATTCACAGGTGGACAAGAGTGACATCATACTGACGGTGCGTATCAAAAGTACCAAAACCACTAAGAATTAGTTAATAAGAACCCGGTTGCGCTAAAGCCCGCAACCGGGGACATGACGGTCAATCAAGGGATTGGCTAATATAATTGTCTCAGATTCTTGGGTATGGAATGACTAGATTGACATTATTCCAATCTGCCCTAATATTCAAGCTACCCTAATCCGCTAACAGCGATAGTCATTGACACATTGTTGGGAACTTGGGTTTATATATCCCATCTCCCTCGGTCAATAATTTGATTGAAGGCAGATTGAACAAAAGTTTCCTGATTTTAACACTACCTGCTCCAACCCCATGCACATGGTAAGAGCGGCGCTCTTCTGATAACAGTAAAGCGCCTTTTACAACGCCATGTTCATCGTTATTCACTTTTTGCCTGAGGAGGCAATATGCACTTTAACAAATTTTATTTCAGCACTGTTCTTGTTTTAACATTGATTGCCCACCAGTGCATTGCTGCAACCGCTGCCGATTCAAAAGCGCCCAATTCTGCCTTTAAATCTGAAGCCGATTCCATCAGTTATACCATCGGCGCTTCGGTAGGCCGGAATTTCAAGAAAGAAGGCGTGGTAATTAACCAGAAAGTGTTTATTGAAGGATTCAATGATGCATTATCAGGTACCAAGCTCAAAATAACTGAACAAGAGTTCAAATCGGTACTAACTAACTTCCAAAGAGATATGCACAGCAAGATGGTGGCTAATCAGCGAGAACTCGGCATGAAAAATAAGAAAAAGGAGGCGGATTTCCTGGCCGAAAATGCTAAGAAAAAAGGTGTAGTGACGCTAGCGAGCGGCTTGCAATACATTATTGTCAAAGCTGGCAATGGCGTAAAGCCGCAAGATTCCGATATGATTGAGGTTAATTACCGAGGAACATTGCTGGATGGCACTGAATTTGACGCCAGCCAGCCTGGAAAACCGGTTAGCCTTAAGTTGGCCCAAACGATTGCTGGCTGGAAAGAAGCATTAAAATTAATGCCGACGGGTTCCAAATGGCAGCTTTTTATACCTGCAAAGTATGCCTATGGTGAGAGGGGGGTTGGATCTGATATTGGCCCGAGTGAAATGCTGATCTTTGATATTGAGTTACTCAATATCAAAAAATAGGCTGTTGAGTCGTGACCCTCTCGTAATTTATGCCAATGGAGGTCTTAATCGTTTCCGCTTACGAAAAAGCCATCGAAAAGGAAAAGTTATTTCCTGGATGTCCGGCTTCCCATAATTTGGGATAGAGCTGACATAAGTTTCCTGAATTAACTACTCTTAGAGAAAGACATAGGAGCGGCGAAAACGGCACTGCTGATAAAGATTTTAGATTACCCGGCTATTTCGGTAAGTTGTTTGTTAGCAGATCCTAATTCAGACAATAAGCAACAAGGCTTTAAACCCTAAAGTTTAAAATACAGTGTTATAGGCAATTATCTATGCTAACAATTTTTATGTCGAAGTTTTTCAAGGCTATGGAGCTTATCAAACCGATACTATGGCTGGGGCTTGTGCTACCAGTCTCTGTCTTTGCTCAATCGACACCTCAACTCGCTGAATTAGTCGAACAAGGACGCCGAATCTATATGGAGGGCATTGACGGTTCGGGTAATCCTTTGCAAGGAATCCGAGCCGATAATGCCAAGCTTGTCGGCGCGCAGGCGGCCTGCGTGAATTGCCACAAGCGTAGTGGGATGGGGTCGGTGGAGGGCGATATTTTGATTCAACCCATTACCGGAAACTATCTGTTTAACCCTAACAAATTTCAGCTCGCTACCATGGATCCACGTAGCGGCAAGAAATTCAACCTGACACACGCAGCTTATACCGAAGAAAGTCTCGCCGTAGCCATCTCGGCGGGCGTGAATAATTCCGGACGCAAAATGCATCTGCTGATGCCGAACTATCCGCTCGACAGAGGTGACATGACCGCGCTTTCCGCTTATCTGAAAGAGTTGTCGAAGGAATGGTCACCCGGCGTCAGTAAAGATGCTATTCGATTGGCTACGGTGATTACGCCGGAAGTCGAAGGAGAGCGCCGAAAAGCATTTATAGACACCTTGCAAAAGGCTGTCATGCAAAAAAACGGAAATACTTCGACGAGTCAAAATAAAAAAGGACGCCGTCATATGATTTCGGCGGCTGAGATGGTGCTGGGTACCGAACGAACATGGATTTTGGACGTTTGGGAGCTGCAAGGGGCCCCGGAAACTTGGGGAACACAATTAGACGAGAAATATAAGGCTCAGCCGGTATTTGCACTGTTATCCGGTTTGACCAACACTACTTGGGAACCGATTCACAATTTCTGTGAAAATACTCATATGCTCTGTTGGTTTCCAAGTGCGCCATTACCGCCAGCGGCTGAATCGTTTTATTCCTTATATTTCACCAGGGGGGTAAATCTGGAAGCCGATGTGTTCTCCAGTTATCTCACCGGAAACGCGAAACCGAAACGCGTAGTGCAAATTCGCCGTGACGATTCGATTGCT
This sequence comes from Methylococcaceae bacterium, assembly GCA_013140705.1. Classification (GTDB taxonomy): domain Bacteria; phylum Pseudomonadota; class Gammaproteobacteria; order Methylococcales; family Methylomonadaceae; genus JABFSH01. The sequence goes on along the minus strand of JABFSH010000025.1, from coordinate 32,921 downwards.
AGAGAAGCAGCTAAACGTCTCGGCACCTCACTTGCCGCTGTCGGCATAGTAGTAGAGGAGCGAGTATTTAAGGCGGGTGAATCTATCTCCGTTCAACAAGTTACCAGCGGATTGACTTCGGATGATGTGACAATGTTCTGGCTGCGCCGCACCGATTTGATGGAACTCGGTAAGTTTTCGCTGCCTATCGTTAATGCGGCGTATTTTTCCGCAGAACTGGCTGGAGGTGAACAGGGCATTCCCACTACTTGGCGGAATGTCGCGCACCTGATTTATCCTTACGAACTACCAGATAAGCGCCAATCCAATCTCACTAATTTTCATGCTTGGCATACAATGAAGAAATTGCCATTAATAGATGAGCCTTTGCAGGCTGAAGCTTTTTTTGCTGTGGAATTTCTCACGGAAACCCTGGCCGAGATGCTGGACAACCTTTACCGGGATTATTTGGTAGAGCGGGCTGAAAACATGCTGAGCCGCAGTGAATCAGTCAAATCAGAACAGCAAGTCCGCGAACGTCTAATGTGGGGTAAAAGCGGTGCGATAACGAAACAGCAGGGTACCAGCATTTATCCTCATCTGGGTCTAGGCGTAGATCAGCACTTTGCATCGAAAGGGGCTTATATTGTTCATTACGACAAAGATGGCAAACTGGTAGCCGAAACTGACTGGATTGTGCCTTAACTTGAATTTGTTTTTATCAGAGAGTAAAACTCACTCAAAAATATTATGAACTACCCTAATCAAGCTTTAAATTTAATGGGGCGGCGTGTATCAACAAGCGTCATCATTTTCTGTGCGATGTTTTTATTGCCACTATCGTTGATAGCCGAGGAATTAAATAATGAGGCGCCTGAATATAGTCATTCCATAAGTAATTACAATGTTCCGGATGTTAAAGTTGTTCGTCACGATGGTAAAAAAGTGTCGCTGCTGAAGGAGCTCGATGACGGCCGTCCGGTCATCCTGAATTTCGTCTTTGCTTCCTGCTCGGCCATTTGTCCGATGCTAAGCCACATTTTTTCAAAAGTTCAGGAGAAATTAACGCAAAATAAACAGCCCTTTCATCTGGTGTCGATTTCGATCGATCCTGAAAACGATACGCCAGCGAAACTAATCGAATATGCCAAGAAATTTGATGCCGGTTCTCAATGGGATTTCTATACCGGCACGGTAGAGTCGAGTATCGCCATTCAGAAGGCTTTTAATGCCTATCGGGGCGACAAGATGAATCACAGTTCAATCATCTTTTTGCGAGCAGCGAAAGGAAAATCCTGGCTTCGGCTGGATGGTTTTGCCAGTCCGGATGCTGTGGTGCATGAATATGCTACTTTAAAATAACGATATAGATCCGAACGAAATGCTGACTTTTGAGGTGGCGTTGGTTGCAATTCAAAAATAGAACACGGATGTGATACTGGCAAGTAGGCTACTGTACTTATCCTATTGATCCGGCCCTTTAATGTTTGAGCCGTTCGTGCTGAGAGAGTGAATCGAAGCACACGGGCCTTTCGACGGGCTCAAGGCGAACGGAGGTTAAAAATTCATAGGGCTGGATCAATAAAAAGAGCAGTTGAGCCTATCAAAATTCCGTTCGCCCTGAGCGTGTCGAAGGGTAACGGGATTTTGTAGGCTCACCCCAAAGGGTTAGAGTGATGAAAACCGCTCATGCTTCGACAAAGCTCAGCACGAGCGGCTCTCCTTACGTTCACTGCTCTTTTCAGGAATACCGTCGGTCGCGCAGTTTTTGGCTACCTTGACTTATGCTTATTGCGCTATACAATGAAAACCATCATTCAAAACCAAGCAAAGTGCTTTTATGACGACACTGACCTTCGATACCTTAAAGTTCGCCAACACACTGAAGGCCGCAGGGGTGCCTCCCGCGCAAGCAGAAGCAGAAGCTACTGCGCTGTCCGAGGTGCTTGGGGTTAATCTCAGGGACTTGGTAACAAAGGACGACATGCATCGCGAAATGCGTGATCTTGAGCAGCGCCTAATCATTAGGCTGGGTGCTCTCATGGCGTTTTCAATCGGTCTTATCGCCGCACTGGTTAAGTTGCTTTAGCTATCAGCGGTACAGAAATTCATTCTTTTTCCTGATTACGTATAACGTTCAGCTAAAATAGAACACCTTCAAGTAACCGTCATACCGGCATACCCAAAGGGCACAATGGGATTGCCGGTATCCAGAACACAATGATTGTGATTTTTACCGCCTAAGTCATCATTGGGTTTACATCCGTGTAGCCTGGACCCCTGCAATCCCGGGGTGACGACTCTTGGGAAATTTATCGTTTCCACTTCGGCTGAAGTTTGTACGTAATCAGGTTCTTTTTTTGACAAAAAAACCTCAGCATAACTTGTTAACGCCCTGTTAGGTTACGCTTCCTTACAGGCTTCATTAAAAATTCGCAACACAGATTAATGCTGACGTATTGGTTCAAGTGCGGGAACTGGCCAAAAATGAAGGCCGTCAGATACAGGCGCTTGTGGACGAGGCTTTATTTGATTTAGTTGAAAAGCACCGGAAATCGCGGCCACGTTCACATGTCATGGCTGTGTATCAGGCTAGTTATGGTCGTTATTCTGATCTCTAGGAAAATCTAGCTAAGTAATTGATTAATTGGCGAGTTCTGAGGTTCTGACAATCCATGACGACCAGGTTGACCGTTACGCGGACTAAACGGAACACCCGATCATGGTCAATTTGAAATTGCTTCTGCAACCGTGCAGCTGTCCCGCTGGGAAGCGCTGATGGTATTGACAGGATGCGCATTGAAGCTGTTATTCTATAGAGATTAATAACAACTAACTGAAAAAGGAGAGAAAGCATGTCATTATTTGCGTCGTTCACCAAAAAATCCAAACTGGATGCGACCATCAAACAAACCGTTCAGGCGCGTAAAAGCGAGGGCGTCAAGGCGGATCAATTATTCAAAGGCACTTATCAGGGCTATGCGGAAGTCTTACAGGATGATCCTTTGCGGGCTGCGGCGCTCTATCACTGGGGTTTTACGCTGTTGCATCATGCCAAGACCAAGTCCGGCGATGAAGCGATCAAGCTCTATGAAGACTGCATCTCCAAGTTTACCTTTTGTATGTTGATCGATCCGAATTATCTGGGGGCGGCCATTGATGGCGGCGTTGCCTATATGGATTTGGCGCGTATCAAAGGTGTAAATTCGAACGATGAACTCTATGAAATGGCCAAAAAACAGTTTGAAAAAGCCAATTCAATTCAGGCAGGTACGGCTTCCTATAACCTGGCTTGTATACATGGTTTGCGAGGCGATAGCGAAGAGTGCCTGAAAGCACTGCAAAATTCAAAAGATAAAGGCAGCCTGCCGGATGCGCAGGATATTCTTAACGATCCGGATCTTGATGCAGTCAAGAATCGGGACTGGTTTTTGGAGTTTATGGCGTCATTAAGCAAAAAAACCGAGGAAGTCGTTGCAGAGGCCCCTGAAGCAGCGGCGGCGTCTGATGTTGCGGCATCGGAAGAAAATCAGGCCGAAGAGGCAGCTGAATAATTGAGTAATTATTGGGATTGGTATTACAGCTCTCTTGTTGCACTAAATTTGATATCCGGCCAGCGTTCTTCCGTCAATTGCAGATTGACTCGGCTGTTGGCCACATAGACCAAATGCCCGCCGCCATCTTCGGCCAGATTATCGAAGACTTTTTTCTTGAATTCTTCCAGTTTGGCCGGTTTGTCCGAACTAACCCAGCGCACCGTTGAAATCGATATGTTGTCATACACACACTCAACATTGTATTCCGCTTTCAATCGGTAGGCTGTTACGTCGAACTGCAGGATGCCGACGGCCCCTAAAATAAGGTCGTTGTTTTTTAATGGCTTGAACAGCTGTGTGGCACCTTCTTCAGTCAGTTGAACCAAGCCTTTTTGCAAGGCTTTGGCTCTTAAGGGATCTTTTAAAACCACGCGGCGAAAAAGTTCGGGGGCAAAGTAGGGGATGCCGCCGTATTTGAGTGTTTCACCTTGCGTAAAGGTATCGCCTATCTGAATCGTGCCGTGGTTGTGCAAGCCGATAATGTCGCCGGGATAGGCTTCTTCGACATTTTTTCGGGTATCGGCCTGAAAGGTGATGGCATTGGCCATCTGGACACTTTTACCCAGGCGGACATGATTGACTTTCATTCCCTTGTCGAACTTTCCGGAACAGACGCGCAGAAAGGCCACGCGGTCGCGATGCGCCGGATCCATGTTGGCCTGAATTTTAAAGACAAAACCGGTAAACTTGTCCTCTTCGGGTGATACTGTGCGTTGTTCCGCCTCTCTGGATCGGGGAGGTGGTGCATATTCAGCAAACGCATCCAGCAATTCAAGAATGCCGAAATTATTGATTGCCGAACCGAAAAATACCGGTGTCAGTTTGCCGGCCAGGTAGTCGTCAAGATCAAATTCGTGGCTTGCACCTTTGACCAGGTCAATTTCATCCCTTAATTCGTCAGCCTGATATTTCAGCAATTCATCCAGCTTGGGATTGTTCAGGCCCTTGATAATTTCGGCCTCGGCAATTCTGCCGCCATGCTGGGCGCTGAATAAATGGATTTCATCCTTATAAAGGTGATAAACACCTTTAAAGCGTTTGCCCATGCCGATCGGCCAGGTCATCGGCGCGCATTTGATCTTTAGTACATTCTCGACTTCGTCCATGAGTTCAATCGGTTCGCGGCCTTCCCGATCGAGTTTATTAATAAAGGTAAGAATCGGCGTTGTGCGTAGCCGGCAGACTTCCATGAGATTAATGGTCCGTTCTTCGACGCCTTTGGCGACGTCGATGACCATGAGCGCAGAATCCACCGCGGTCAGCGTGCGATAGGTGTCTTCAGAGAAGTCTTCATGTCCCGGTGTATCCAGCAGATTGATGATGGCATTTTTGTGCTCGAACTGCATGACCGAGGTCGTGACCGAGATGCCGCGCTCCTTTTCCATTTCCATCCAGTCAGACGTGGCATGCCGTGCGGCTTTGCGTCCTTTTACGGAGCCCGCCAACTGAATGGCGCCCCCGAACAGCAGCAATTTTTCAGTGAGGGTTGTTTTTCCGGCATCCGGGTGCGAAATGATGGCAAAAGTTCGGCGACGCTTGAGTTCAGTGATTAATTCAGTGGTTGACATGGTTGTTACAATTACGACTACACAAAAGTGTACAAAAATAAAAAGCCCGTAGGATGTGCTGAACGCAGTGAAGCGCATCAATCACGAACGATGTGTTCCGTTCCTCAACACATCTGACAAAATAGAATCAAATACAGGAAATTAAAAAATAGGAAAGACTGATTTTATAATTTTACCTAATTTGTAAGGAATAAGGTATCTATACCTGGAATGTCGCATTATTTACAAGCCCGGTTGGATGTAAGTTATAATATCCGAACATCTACACTCACAGTATTCAAAATTTGATACTCACTGCGATCTTCCTGGAAAGCACATGGCAACATTAGAGGTTTGATTTTGACGGACATAATAAAATAGGGATTTCTGCATATAGAAATGGCTCAGTTTTTTGAAATACACCCTCAGAATCCTCAACTGCGATTGATTCATCGAGCGGTGGAAATCATTCGTCAAGGCGGCGTGATCGCTTATCCTACCGATTCATCCTATGCGATTGCGTGTCACATTGGCGATAAGCAGGCGATGGATAGAATTCGCCGGATTCGGCAATTGGACGACAAGCATGATTTTACGCTCGTTTGTAAAGATCTGGCACAAGTCTCCAACTTTACCAAAATCGGCAATGATGCCTATCGGCTGATAAAAACACTGACGCCTGGCGCCTTCACCTTTTTGCTGGATGCTACCCGCGAAGTGCCGCGCCGCTTGCAACACCCGAAGAAAAAAACCATTGGCATCCGGATTCCTGATAATGCCATAGCGCTGCTTTTGGTCAAGGAGTTGGAAGAACCGTTATTGAGCACCAGTCTAATTTTGCCAGGAAGCACCGATGCGCTGGTTGATCCTTACGAAATCAGGGACAAACTGGAACACCAGCTGGATTTGGTTATCGATGCCGGCATCATTGAATTTGAACAGACAACCATTATTGAATTTTCCGCAAACGGCCCGGAAATTGTCAGACAAGGTAAAGGCATTGCGCCGATGCTCGATTAAACAAGGATCAGCAAGTTATGATGAATGAATTGACTTTAATGCAGCGCATTGTTGTCTGGATTTTGCCGGTGATTTTTGCCATTACCGTGCACGAAGTGGCGCATGGGTGGGTTGCCAAAAAATACGGTGATAATACGGCTTCCGTATTGGGTCGATTAACAATTAATCCGATAAAGCATATCGACTGGGTAGGCACCGTCCTGCTTCCGGGCATACTCTTGTTAACCGGTACCGGTTTCATTTTTGGCTGGGCCAAGCCGGTTCCTGTCGATGCACGAAACTTTAAAAATCCACGCAAGGACATGGCTATTGTTGCATTGGCGGGACCAGCATCCAATCTGCTGATGGCGCTGGCCTGGGCATTACTGGCCAGAATCGGTGTGATGACTGGCGTTGAGTTTATATCTTTACCGCTGATATACACCGGTGTAGCCGGTATTTCGATCAATCTGGTGTTGGCTTTGATCAATCTGCTGCCGATTCCGCCTTTGGATGGTAGCCGAGTGTTAAGCGGCATTTTGCCCGGCTATTGGGCGTGGAAATATAATCAGCTGGAACGTTATGGGTTTATAATCCTGTTAATATTGCTTTATACCCAGGTACTGAATGTCATCCTGGCTTATCCCATGTATGCCGCTCAACAACTGTTTTTCAGTATTGCCGGTTTGTGATCGTAAGTCTTGAAGAGGTTTTATCCATGATTAATTATCAATCCGATTTTTACAGTTGGACGCAAGAGCAAGCGGCGTTATTGAGGTCAGGCCGCTTGCAGGAGCTTGATATTGAAAACTTGATTGAGGAAATAGAAACCATGGGCCGAAGCGAAAAGCGCGAACTTGAAAGCCGATTAGCGGTATTGTTAGTGCATCTGCTTAAATGGCGATACCAACCCATTCGCCGAGGTCGAAGCTGGCAGCTGATGATTGATGAGCAAAGACTGCAATTCTCAAAGATGTTAAGCGGTAATCCCGGGTTAAAATCGCAACTTGAGCAATTGATTAACGAGGCCTATGCCTTGGCCATCATTCGTTCATCTAAGGAAACCGGATTGGAAAAGCATGTTTTTCCGGAAAGCTGTCCTTGGGATGTTGCTCAGATATTGGATGACGGATTTTATCCAAATTGATTATTTTATAATTGTTATTGCTGCTTGCATCAAGAAATCGTTGACATCATAGATTCCCCGCAAGTGTTTGCGATGGTGAACGGCGAACCGTTCATTCATAAGCCGGAAGATCTTTATATACCGCCTGATGCGCTGGAAGTGTTTTTGTCGTTATTTGAAGGCCCTCTGGACTTGTTATTGTATTTGATCAGACGCCAGAATCTCGATATCGTCAACATACCGATTGCCCAGATTACGCATCAATACATCACCTATATTCAGATGATGACGGATTTGAATCTGGAACTTGCCGCCGAGTATCTGGTGATGGCGGCACTGTTGGCGGAAATCAAGTCGCGTATGTTGTTGCCCAGACAGCCTGAAGCAGAGGATGAGGAAGAAGATCCCAGAGCAACATTGATTCGAAGGCTGCAGGAATACGAATGCATTAAAGAGGCGGCTGAAGAAATTGATTTGATGCCCCGATGTGAACGGGAAATTTTTGCTTGTGCAGTCGATGCATCGACATTAACCCATGAGCGACCGTTGCCCGATATCCAGTTAAAAGAAATGTTGCTGGCTTTTCAGACAGTACTTAAACGCGTTGAGCAACACAGCCACCACCATATAACCAAAGAACCCTTATCTGTCCGTGAACGAATGTCAACCATTCTGGAAAACCTTAAAGGAGCGGATAGTCTCCTTTTTTCGCAGTTATTCGTCCGTCAGGAAGGACGACCCGGTGTCGTTGTCTCGTTTCTGGCCATTCTCGAGCTCAGCAAAGAACGACTTATCGACATCATACAACTCGAACCTTTCGACGAGTTACGAATTAGAGCCGCTGCCGCAGTATCCGGAAGCTGAGCAGATAGAACTCATTGATCCTATAGAAGTCAACGTGGAAATTAAACGCATTGTTGAAGCACTTTTGTTTGCCGCCAATCGTCCGATGACGTGTAAGCAGATACAGCAGGTTTTTCCTGAGCTGGAGCAGCCTGAACTAGCGGAAATCGAGGCCGCCATTGATGAGATTGCCGAAGAGTATCGGCAAAGGCCCATCGAATTGAAGCAAGTCGCCAGTGGTTACCGCTTTCAGGTTCGTCAGGAGTTATCGCGCTGGGTGGCGCGCCTGTTTGAAGAAAAACCGCCTCGATATTCTCGTGCACTGCTGGAAACTCTGGCCATTATTGCCTATCAACAACCGGTTACGCGTGGTGATATTGAAGATATTCGCGGCGTCAGTGTCAGTTCGAGTATTATTCAAACCCTGCTTGAGCGCGAGTGGATTCGCGTGATCGGTCATAAGGAAGTGCCGGGCAGGCCCGGACTCTATGGCACCACAAAGCAATTCCTGGATTATTTCAATATTACCGCATTAGATCAGTTACCGACCTTGCAGGAAATAAAAGACCTTGATAAGGCGATAGATGACATTCAACAAAATTTGCAGGCAACACGTGAAGAGCAAGAAACCCCTGAAGAGTTCACCGAAACCACAGAGTGAGCGGGACAGCTCTAAAAAAATAGCTACCGATCAAGCCGATATCGGGGAGCGTATTCAAAAAGTATTATCGCGTGGTGGCGTCGGATCCCGACGGGAAATCGAGCGCTGGATTGAAGAAGGACGCCTGAAAATTAACGGTGCACCGGTTGCTTTGGGTGCCCGATTGAAGGCGGGTGACGTTTTATTACTGAATGAACGTGTCGTGCGCTGGGAAAAATTTGCGCAACAACCAACGCGCGTATTGCTTTACCACAAACCGACCGGCGAAGTGGTTACCCGCCGCGATCCCGAAGGCCGGCCCGTCGTGTTTACCCAGTTGCCGAAATTGTCCACGGCACGCTGGATTGCGATAGGTCGTCTGGATATCAATACTTCAGGCTTATTGCTCGTAACCAATAACGGCGAATTGGCCAATCGCCTGATGCACCCGTCCTCGCAGGTTGAGCGCGAATATGCGGTGCGGATTCTGGGTGATGTCTCGGATGTCACACTTGAGCGACTCAAACAGGGTGTTGAGCTGGAAGATGGTAAGGCCAAGTTTGACGACATAAATTTTGCCGGTGGCGAAGGGGCCAACAAATGGTTTCACGTCATCGTCAGCGAAGGTCGCAACCGACTGGTAAGGCGTTTATGGGAATCTCAGCAGGTGACAGTAAGTCGCCTCATTCGTTTACGCTATGGCCCGGTGGTTTTGCCAGAGCGTCTGAAAACCCATTCATTTTATGAATTAACCGACAAAGAACTGGCTTTGTTGTTTGAGTTTGCCGGACTCGAAAGGGAACAAGTCGAGCCAGCGCCTGCAGAAAAGCCGGAGATTAAACGCCATAACTTCAAAAAAAGATAATCCCCTGCAGGAAGCGCATTGCTCGCGACACAAGCAACTAAAAATGATGCGCTTCGTGCCAAATTTATCGGCAAACTAGAAAATCTTCCAAGGCAAGCAATTTGATTGGGCCGGCTCCTAGCGCCTGTTTTTCTGAGTCCGTGTTGTAGCCCCATGTGGCCAAAAACAATTTCACCGCTGCCAATTTTGCGTTGTTTGCGACATCGATCAGCGTGGGCAAGCGATCTTCAACCAGGATCAACTGATCATCGGGGTGTTTTGTCATAATATTGATCAGCATGTCTGCTTTATTCATAGTGCGCTCTAAGCCGAAAATCCGCTCATCTGACAGATTGAGGTGATGCGTAGCCAAAATTTTCTTGACGAAGCGTTCCTGCTTGGTGGTCACAATATACCAGGGGCCCTGTTTATCCAGATGCTGCAGTTTTTCTGCAATGCCCGGAAAAAGCGGGTTCATCTGTAGCCAGTCGTCGATATCTGCTTCAATCCATTGGTCTCGGGTGGTACCGAATAATTGTTTTAGAGACTTTACATCGAGTTTGGTATCGGCCAACGAAGCGTGCATTTTTTGTGCATAATCATCCATGATCGCCATTACTGATTCACCCAAATAAAGCAATCGGATAATCAGAATGGCTTCATAACCGGTTTCCAGGAGGGGGCGTACACAGCGAAATTGGTCGAGCAGCGTATGATCAGGCATTTCGGCGGGCATGTCCGGCCAAATTTGAGTCGCCGCCTTCCAGCCGCTGATGCCGGTTTCGATAGCGCTGTCACAAATTACGCCATCAAAATCAAGTGCATAAATACTTCTTCTATTCATTCAAATGCCCTATTAATTCATAAAAATAAGCTTAACTGGTTATATTTGCCGAGTCATTCAGCGTTCAGTTGTGATTGCGCACGATAACAGTCGCCAGATTAAACGGGAAATTTTAAATGCTCTCGTTGATGATTGCATCTCTGAGTTGTCATATAATGATCGGCTTAGTTTTTTATCACCTTAGAATGGGAAGTTAATATGAAGAAAAATTACTGGTTTGTTGCGCTGTTGTTCTTTTTTGCTTCAGCGGTAAGTGCTCATGGCCCTGTGCGTCAAAAGGCAGAACAAGAAATTACGATTAATGCACCGGCAGAGAAAGTCTGGGCACTGATTAAGGACTACGGTGATATGTCCTGGTTGCCCGAAGTAAAAAGCGTGACTGTCGACAAAGGTAACACGAAAGGTTCCATTCGTGTGTTAACCCTGCAAAACGGTGAAACCATTACCGAAGAATTGAAAAAATATGATGAGTCAAAAATGTCATATGCCTACAAAATAACCGATATGAGTACGGCTAAAACAATTACTCATGCAGGCGCTGAAGAAAAAGTACCGGCATTGCCAGTTGACAATTATGCGGCCAGCATTGAAGTTGAGGGCGCGGGCAATAGTGCTGTGGTGTCCTGGAAAGCCGGTTACTACCGCGCTTACATGAACAACAACCCACCCGCAGAAATGAATGAAGAAGCGGCCAATACAGCCGTGAATTCTGTTTTGAAATCTGGCTTGGAAAATCTGAAAGCCCTGGCTGAAAAATAAGGATTAATCGTCGTGTCTGCATTCAGATCCAGGATTGTAGCGTTTGTCGTCATTGCTGTCGGGTTTTCGATAGCTTGCTCGTGGGCTGTTGCGGCTCCGTTTGCCTATATCAGCAACCAACTGGATGACAGTGTATCGATCATTGATGCGGGCACTCGTAAAGTTATTGACACCCTTAAAGTATCGGGTAAACCGGCAGGTATAGCGGTTGCTCCTTCTGGCGACAAGGTCTATATCAGTACGCCGGAAGCCAAAGGCTTTGCCGTATTTGATGTTGTACTACACAAGATTACGGATCGGGTTACGGTGGGTGACGGCGCCTTGGGGATCGTGGTTGCGCCCGATGGCAAACGCATCTATGTCGCCGACTGGTACAACAACACGGTTTCCGTGGTTGCTTCTGACACGCTCAAAGTTATAGGCAGTATCCGTGTTGGTCGGTCACCGTCAGGTCTGACCGTCAGTCCGGATAATCGCTGGCTGTATGTGGCCAATCGCCTGAGCGATTCGGTTTCTAAAGTTAATACGGAGACACTGACAGTCAAACAAAGCGTTAAGGTCGGTGCTCATCCCTTTGGCTTGACCATTGATGCTTCCGGACAGCGCATTTATGCCGCGAACGTACAAAGTGACGATATCAGCGTTGTGGAAACCGTGCACATGAAGAAAATAGCCACGGTTAAAGTCAATATGTTGCCTTATGCATCGGCGCTGGCGCTGAATGATAGCCGATTGTTTGTTACCAATCAGGACGATGGTTCGGTTTCGGTTGTCGATACGGCGACTCTGAAGGAAATCGGCTTAATCAACGTGGGCACAAAACCGGAAGGTATTGCCACACATCCCGACGATCGGCATGTTTATGTAGCCAACTGGTTTGATAGTAATGTATCGGTTATTGATGCAAAGACGTTACAAGTAATCAACACGATTAAAACCGGAGAAGGTAGCCGGGCATTTGGTCAATTTTTTGGTAAATAAACGAGTAGATAAAACGATATGGCTGAAACTGTAGAAGAATTAACCGTAACCTATGAGGATGGCGGTATTGAGACTGTCAAAGAGCTGGATAAAAAGGTGTTGACCAAAGGTGCCTGGGCCACCGTGATATTCCGTTATCAGGATTGGAATCGTACTAAAAATGAATACGGTCCCGACAAATACACCATTCGCCGTTACCAGAAGCAAAACGGTGAATACAAACCAAAATCGAAATTCAATATCTCCAGCAAAGATCAGGCGAAAAGTATTATCGAAGCGCTGGAAGAGTGGATAGGAAAAGAATAAGCTTTTTGGGCTGGATGGGTGAAAATCATCAATCCAGCCATTCAATGATGTGATCCTCCAGATCATCGATTTCGGATTCTTTCATGGCATAACTGCTGATTGATACACCGGCCTTCTTCACACTTTTCACAGTGCCCGACACAAGAGGATGCCAGTTGGGCAGGTCCTTGCCATCGCTGAGCAACCTATACGCACAGGTTGAAGGCAGCCAGTTGAATTCGGCAAAATCGTGCTGTTTTAGATCCAGGCATTCCGGTACTAAACGTGTGCGTTCACTATAGCGCGTGCAGCGACAGGTTTTTAAGTCAATCAGATCGCAGACAACGCTGGTGAAATGAATATCGCCGGTGTCTTCGTCTTCCAGTTTATGCAGACAGCATTTTCCGCAATTGTCACAAAGGGACTCCCATTCTTCCGTGGACATTTCAGCTAGTTTTTTGGTTTTCCAGAAGTTCATAAACGAATTCGTTCCATTAAATAGCAAAGACAGTCCTGCCTGATAATACGCTCATCCAGCGTCAACATGGATGGCATGGTGAGCCGATTTATTTTCAAATCACCGTTTTCGATCGAGAAAAAATCATCGGTGACGATATTTCCGAGTTCATCGTTAGCGATGAGCGGCATGCCGGTATTATTTCTGGATAGCCCAAATAGGGTTCCGGGCGAGACTTCGGTAAAATTCATGCGATCAAGGTCCTGATTGAGTATCAGGTCGGTATCAATCCGGTTGAAACTGAAGCTTATTTTTTCGTCAATTTTAACCTGGGCGACGGTATGAAAAAGGTCCATGTCCTGCGGTAGAATTTGATGTTGTGGCAATTCGGTCAGATGCAGACAACTGTCCAGGAATTCCAGAGCATGTTCCACCCCATGTTGTTGACCGGGTCGTCCGCATTCCAGCGTGACTGCGGGACATAGCTCGGCAAATGCCGCAGATTGTACACCTTTAGGCCGGATAAAATAGACAATCAGGCGCCCAAATAAAGAGGCCAACTGCAAGAATCGATTATCAAGGTTGTTGATGCATGCGTAATGCGGATTGAGACCGGTATTGTTATGGATATCGACACTGGCAAAAACACTGCGTTTTTTCATGATGGCGACAATGGTTTGGGCCATTTCAGTTTCTGCACAATCCGGTATTTCTGTGCCCGGCCAGATGCGATTATAATCCGGTTGGTCGTCGAATCTTCGTAAATCATGGCTGGCAGCGCTTACATTACCCAAAAATAACGACAACGAGCGGGGTAGTTGTTTGTTTTTATATTTTTTAAGCAGCAACTGCACAGCCATGAATCCTGTAGGTTCATTGCCGTGCAGTAATACCGAGACAAACAGTGGTGTTGTATGCTTGCCAGCTAAATGAATCAAGGTGGGAGCCGGCAAAATTGTGTGCAAGGTTTTTGTTGTGACTTCAAGCAAACCCTCCGGCAAGTCATCCAGTTGATCAAGGGCCACTTTATTCACACGGAGGCCATTCGCTAACAGGTTTGCCGGAATTTTGGTGTTTTAAATAAGCCCGTGTCATTTCTGTAAGATCATGGTCATGTTCATGACTATATTGACGCTGCCAGCAGCAGCCGTTTTGTTTATTGACTATGCGATGCCGGATGATGCCTAAATAGCCATCACAATCAGCATCGGAAACTCCCAGGGATTTTAATCCTGCCATGGCTCTCGGCAATAGTTCCGATTGCAGTAACTGTTGCAGACGGTGACTGCTTCCATCAAACCAGACAATATGCGCATCCAGGCCATATCGGGCTGCTTGATAAAAATTATCTTTTGCCTGTGCAAAGGGTAACGGCAAGCCCTTTTCAATGATCTCGGCACAAATATTCCAGGCCAGACCGTAATAAAACGCCGCATTGGCAATGGCATCCAGGGCTGAAGGTCCGGCCGCAGGTGTCCGGTGTTCCACTCTGATATGAGGCGTACCATCGTCGTCGAAACCGACCAAAGGTCTGTTCCAGCGCCAGATTGTGCCATTATGTAAACGTAAATGACTTAAGGTATCCGCAGCAGAATTCTGGTCTACAGGCAATAAAATCGGGAAATGCAGCAGATTTTCCTGAAAACATTCAATAATCGAATGCCTGGCATAGTCGGAGCCAAAGCTGACGCGTTTGATTGGTCCTTGAGCGGCGCCTTCATAGCCGCCGGTTTCAATGGCTTGTTCGAAGAGTGGGATTCTGGATTCATGCCAGAGCTCTTTGCCGAATAAGAAAGGCGAGTTGGCGCATAAAGCCACCATAGGCGCCGATGCAATAATGGAGGCATTATAAAAATGATGTGCAATCTGCAAGGGCAACTGAATGTGTGTCTGGAATGAAGTTGTTGCTGCTTCGAGCATGACATCATGATGATCAATTTTCAGATGTTCTGTGCCCGAAATATCGATATGTATCGGTTTGCCGCGAGAATGCAGAATTTGTTCATTTAGCGCTCGGTATCTGTGCATGTCCGACATGTTACCGAGATGCAAGTCTTGCTGTTTCAGTGTGGGCAGAATGCCGATCATGACAAGATGATGATCCAGGGTTTGCGCGTGTTGACAGGCGTTGTTCCAGGTGGTTTGCAGTTGCTGAAGTAAATGACTGAAAACGTCACCCGTTAAAGGTATCGGATTGCAGTTGAGTTCTATATTGAATTTGGCTAGTTCGGCTGAAGCTAGGGGATCATTAAGAGTTGCCAAAAAATGTTTGTTAACCGGCGCTGGACGCATCGTTTTATCGACCAGCCAGGCCTCTATTTCAAATCCGGCGACGGGATCGCGGGTCGAGCATGCCTTCTGTGCAATCAATTTTCCGAGCAGTAAAGTCTCTTGCTCCAGCTTCTGATGAAAACGTTTAAAGTCGTTATCATCAAAATGTGTTAAAGAAATTTCCTGTCCCATAATTTCCCGGATTGGCAAAGAAGGTCCATCATAGGTTTTTCAGGAGATGGCGTCAATGTTGATGTGGTCATGAAAAATGGTACGAACTGTAATATACTGCTCCACCCTTGTTTTGGATACTGGGCCGAGGACGATTCGAAAGCACCACCCTTCTCGCAAAATATAAATTTTGTTATAAGTGCTAATAAAACACAGCCCATCGCCTTATCGTTGACATTGCTAACAGGAATTTATGATTGAAATCGTATTGGCGAGTCTTTTGCTGGGATTGGTTGCTGGCTTGCTGGCGGGTTTGTTTGGTATCGGTGGCGGTTTGATTATAGTACCGATTCTGGTATTGCTTTTTTCTGCTCATGGATTTGCTGAAAAGCTGGTTATGATCATGTCGATTGCGACATCTCTGGCGACGATCATTTTTACGGCTATTTCTTCAGTGTTTACGCATCATCGGCTGGGTGCGGTCTGGTGGAATAAGGTTTTCAGACTGGCGCCCGGCATTATGGTGGGTGCGGCGGTTGGAGCCGTTATCGCTGATCGAATTGCCGTTGATGTGTTACGGTTCATTTTTATCGCCTACCTGTTCTACGTGGGCATACACATGGCGTTACAGACCAAGCCTAAACCGGGACGCGCAGAGGCCTCCAAATTTCTCGACTTTTTTGTAGCGGTATGCATCGGAATCATGTCGTCGTTAGTGGGGATTGGCGGAGGAACGTTAACGGTTCCTTATTTGGTTCATTTTCAAGCGCCAATGCGTAATGCCGTTGCGATATCCAGTGCCTGTGGTTTGCCAATCGCGGTGGCAGGAACGCTGAGTTACGCATTGCTTGGCTGGAACGCCGAGCAGCTACCCAAATGGAGTCTCGGCTATGTCTACTTACCTGCTTTTGTCGGCATACTGGCTAGTAGTATGTTAACCGCGCCAATAGGTGCCAGGCTCGCCAATAAATTACCGGCACTAAAGCTGAAGCGTTATTTTTCGCTGTTGATCTTTGTGATGGCAATCAAGTTGATGTGGCGCTGATTTGTTGCTGCTGAACGGTCTGCCAATGCCTCATTACCTGGTGCAAACCTTCAACTGGTGCTTGTTTAAAAATATTCTGATTTAGTACAAACTATGACCAAATCTGTGTCTTTTTTAGAAAACAACCGCAAATGGTTGGCACAATTCGATAGCACTGAGCTTTTTTTCAAAATGCTTGATCTGTGTGATGCGAACTGTTTTTATATTGTCGACCAGGATCAGAAGGTTCGTTATTGGAGCCGAGGAATGGAGAGGCTATCCGGGCTGGACGGCGAAAAAGTGACCGGAATAACCTGTGTGCCCGGATGTGAAATTACGGAAGATAACAATCTTCGTGAACTTGATGTAAAAATATTAGCAGGGGCGGATGCCATCCCTGTTGAAAAATTCGTCCGGATTTTACGGGACAAGTCTGGATTATTTGTGGGTGGAGTTGGTTTATTGGTTACCAATTCTGAGCAGGCTCTTGACGCGATAGCGTCTAAAGCTTCAGTTTGGTCGAACCAAAGCTTCCATGGCATTATCAGCCGTTCACCCGCGATGCGTAATGTTTTCCAGATTATTCAAAATGCGGCCGAAACAGAGGCAACGGTATTGGTCAGAGGCGAAAGTGGGGCCGGGAAAGAGCTGGTTGCCAGGGCAATTCATAACCTGAGCGCCAGACAAAACGCCCCTTTTCTAGCAATCAATTGTGCGGCGCTGTCCAGCAATTTGCTCGAAAGCGAGTTGTTCGGCCATGTGCGCGGGGCATTTACCGGAGCGATTAAAGATCATCAGGGTTTGTTTCAACGGGCTCATGGCGGCACGTTATTTCTGGATGAAGTTGCAGAACTGCCCCTTGAGTTGCAGGCCAAGCTACTGAGAGTCATTCAGGAACGAAACTATATACCGGTTGGTGGTGATCGTTCAATTGCGGTTGATGTGCGTATCGTCGCCGCGACCCACCGCTCTCTTCGCGAAGAAGTTAAAACAGGACATTTTCGCGAAGACCTCATGTACCGGCTGAGAGTGGTTCCCATTTTTATTCCGCCGCTGCATGAACGAAGGGAAGATATCAGCTTATTGATTTGGCATTTTATCCATCTACATAATGCCGCCAATCTTAGGAAGATTGAAAAAATTGATCCGCAAGCCATGCGCGTGTTACTGGACTACCGATGGCCGGGTAATGTCAGAGAACTACACAATATTGTCGAATATGCGTTTGCTGTCGGCAGAGGCTCCACTTTACGTTTATCAGAGTTACCACCTGAATTCAGAGAGTCGAGTGCCGTCAAAATTCAGATTCGGCAAGCAAGTCCTCTGTCACCGGCCGAAGAGAAGCTTGCAATTTGTCAGGCATTGGAGCAAAGCAAAGGTGCGGTGACAACGGCTGCGCAATTGATGGGAATGAGCAGGGCAACTTTCTGGCGTAAGCGCAAATCGTATGGTGTTTGATGGGTTGTTAGGATAATCATGCGCAAAATGAATTAAGAACTAAACTTGAGATCATGAAATCAACGAGTTATATTGATCGCATTTTCCATCACCCAATCCTTACCCGGCGGAAAGACTCTTTTCGTCCATATGGATTTTAAGCGCTTATTTCACACTAACGTTCATGAAACAGATGTTTCGCCCCGGGAAATGAAATTTTTTCGAATATCACAAAAACTGATAACTAATGCAAATCGACGAACTTTCACGCTCAAAGTTAAACAGTTAAATTAAAACAGATTCAGTATAGCGTCGCTCATTTGGAAGTTTTCGATATGAATATAGTTACCAAACAAGAATCTATAGAGTCAGCCTCAGCGGGTGGATTTTATAGAAATTTGATGGCCAGTAAAATTATGGTGGCCATTTTTCTGACTATCCTGGTTTTGGGTGTGTTTGCAAAGCTGTATCGCCTCGATTTTCCAAAAGACTTTTATTTTGACGAGATTTATCATGGTTTTACCGCTACCGTTTATCTGCATGGCGATAAAAGAGCTTATGATCCTTGGGCCAAATCGCCTGAAAATCGCGCATTTGAATGGACCCATCCCCCCTTGTCCAAATTGATCATGGCTGGCATGATGGGTATCTTTGGCGAAAATTCTTTTGGGTGGCGCGTTGGTTCGGTGGTATTAGGGACATTAGGTATTGTTGCCACGGCGGTATTGGCTTTCGAGTTATTTGGTTCACTTAGCCTGGCTTTGACGGCAATGGGGTTACTTAGCCTGGAGGGGCTGTATCTGACACAATCACGCGTTGCCATGAATGACAGCTATTTAGTGTTTTTCATGTTGCTGACTTTTATTGCCTATGTGCGCTGGCGAAAATCACCTCAATCATTGAAATACCTCTATCTGACCGGTTTAGGCCTAGGGTTAGCTCTGGCTACGAAATGGTCTGCCCTTTATTTGTTCATCATTATTGCTATTGATTTGATTGCAAGAACTTGTTCCGGTTTAATATTGCCCCTATGGCTGGCTGATAATACCCGCTTGTTGCTTTGGAAAGCCCTGGTTCGTCTGGATACTCTAAACGAATTGCCCAGCTATCCTTTCCGAACTCGTTCAAAGGCCTCATTTATTTCCGCTGTGAACCAAGTAATATTGCCCGAGTTTCGTTTTGATTTTATCTGGGCCTTGGGGTTGATACCCGTGCTGGTTTATCTGGCTTCCTATACCCAATACTTTTATATGGGGTATGACTGGAGTCAATTCGTGGAATTGCAGAAACAAATGTGGTGGTATCACAGTGGGCTAAAAGCCACCCATCCCTACCAGTCAACTCCCTGGCAATGGCTTTTTGATCTGCGGCCTATCTATATGTATGTAGATGCCTCAGTACCTAATAAGGTAGCCTGTATCTATAACCTCGGTAACGCAGTGATACTTTATTTCGGGTTTTTCGCCGTATTATGGAACCTTTGGCGTCTGGTGTTCGAGAAAGGAGAGCTTGGCTGGCAAAGGGGCTTTATCGTATTGGCGTATTTCATGCTTTGGGTACCTTGGTTATTTTCACCTCGAATGATGTTGTTTTATCATTATTTACCGGCGGTTCCGCTTCTGTGCATTATTCTGGCGCTTTGGTTGAAAAATTTACGTGATAGTCAAACCCCGGGCTTACGCTGGCTGCAAGTGTTTGTTTTAAGCGCTGCCTCGCTGTGGTTTGTCTTGTTCTTTCCACACAACACCGGCATGTATCTTAAGAATGATTTCATGGATTCCCTGTATTATGCGCTACCAAGCTGGAGATAAAAGGAAAGATAGCAAGGTTTTTTTCTGGCTTACTTGAGCTTGATTCGTTTTGGTTGCCACCCACCATTAATGGTGGGTGTTGTCTAAATGGTTAACAAGGTGGCTAATATAACTTTAACGAATCATGTGGTTAGATATAAAAATTTGAAAGGAAACTTTACTCGTACCAAAATCGCTTTAAATTTCCTCTTCAATAAAATAGAGGGGTCGCTGCTTGGTTTCCATATAGATTTTAGAGAGATATTCGCCTAATATGCCAACACTGAGTAATTGTACTCCGCCCAAAAAATAAATAGGCAGTACTGTTGATGTCCATCCGGGAACTACGGTATGCATAACAAATTTATCAAGTAAAATCCAAACAATCACTACCACACTGGCTATGCTAACAAACAGTCCAAGCCAGGTAATCATCCGGAGTGGCACGACACTAAAGGAAGTAATTCCATCGGTTGCAAGAGCCAGCATTTTTCCAAGCGGATATTTAGATTCGCCTGCAAATCGTTCGTTTCGTTCGTAAAAAACTGTTGTTGCAGGAAAGCCCAGTTGCGGAATAATTCCGCGTAGAAACAAATTGACTTCCTTAAATTTATTAAGACAATCAATAACCCTTCGACTCATCAATCGGTAATCTGCATGATTGTAAACAAGATCAACACCCATCAATTTTAATACCTTGTAATACAATTGCGCAGTCATACGTTTGAAAAACGTATCGCTTTTTCGAGATGATCTAACCCCATAAATAATGTCATAGCCGTCGTTGTATCGACACACCATGTCTATTATTACTTTAATGTCATCTTGTAGATCTGCGTCAATTGAAACAATAGCGTCACCTTCTGCACTGAAAAGACCCGCAAGTAAGGCATTCTGGTGACCTCGATTTCGGGATAGCTTAACGCCATGCACAAATGGATTTTCAGAATGAAAGTTTGATATAAGCTCCCAAGTCCTGTCTCGACTGCCATCGTCAACATAGTAGACGCCGCTATTTTCTGATATAAGACCAGTCGTCTTCATTGACTTCATCAATTCGAGTAATCTACTGTTGGTTTCTGTTAAAACTTCTTCTTCGTTATAGCAGGGAATCACAATAGCCAAATTGAGTAACTGTGTGGGGCGTTTTTTTATTGTAGTAACGGCAGAAATCAATCTTGAGGCAGATACCTTTTTATTAGGGAATGCAAAAAACTTACATCCAAGATAACCGATAATGGTATAAGGGAATACCCCCAAAAACTGCGCCAAATAAGGGCTTATATTTAAATAAGAAACGGAAAGAATGACTGTCTCCAGGTTCGCAACATAGGCGACACCCGTGACTACAAGGAAACGGACCAAGCTTGTTCCAACTCCGTCACGATTTTTGAATGTCCATTTTTTATTTAAGGTGAAACTTACGATGATGCCGACTAGGTAACCAACCAAGTTTGCAGACTTAATTCCGAAACTGAAAAAATACATGGCCGCATAGATGGTACCTAAGCCAACAAGAGTATTAACAACACCTACGAGTATAAAACGGATTGCCGTCATCTAAATTTTCCTTCTTGGTTATATAACCAATTCAAAACGATGGGGTTCGAGCAGAGACTGGTAACAGGAGAATTAACATGAAGTCTATAGTGGCAATTTTAAGCGCCTTAAGTTTTAAATAGACGGTTTTAATTAAATTCCTACACTCATTGTAATAACAGTATTTTTAATAAAGGTTACTGGTTACTTTTAATTCGCCCAAAAATTGTTAATGAATCAAACCTAATCAGCAGCTACTTATTATTAAAAGTGTTTGTATGATTAAGTTTAAACTGGATTGCCCTTCCAGACGAAATGTCCTTGCCATTGTGCAAGTTTCAACGAGTATTCGACCGTAACACACCAAATCTGATGGGTCTATGTATTATTCTAGAAGTCGAGTTATTCGTCCAAATATTTTTGCAGAACCGTCGAAAAACTGGTTAATTGAAATGTTTGCTTAAGGTTTTTTCTTAAGGTTATCGATGGTTGACATGGTGGTTCCAGATATAGCATATCTTTTTCATGACATGAATCCGTACCCGATAACAAAATAATGACGGTTTTGTATTATATTGATTATTTATTTAGGTATGCCTATGCCCATCAAAAGCTAACGAAACAGCTAAAAGTAGTGGGCTTTGGCCAAGTCGATTTACTAAACCCTATCAAGTGAAGTCAGCTAAAATTATAAATTGGTGGTTAAACCGTACTATCAAGAAATATTATATTGCGCATCGATTATCTATGCATGAATTGCAATTGCCTATAATTTTTTAACGGGAACAGGAGCTAAAAGATTCTATGCAATTCTTCTGGGAAGCTGGTGAGATGAAGTTTCCAGTGTATTATTGGACGAATTTGAGTTATAGCGCGGTTAAAGCTCATCCCACTATCAGAGCACAATGGGCCGTCAATCCAAAGAGTATATATAACGATCGATCATGCGATTTGGGTGCAGGCCCGTTTCATCAATAAAAATCTAAATCTTTATGGAAATTTAGTCAAAGCTATGAATCAGAACTCAAGGAATAGAATAGATATATTAGACGGCCTTCGGGGCGTGGCTATATTGTTGGTGCTTGGTCTCCATTTCTGGGAGTTAAGCTGGTGGTCGCAATCTATCACGATTTTTGGTCACTACTACACGCTGGATTTCATTACCAATTCCGGATTTATCGGTGTGGAATTGTTTTTTTTTCTAAGTGGGTTTTGCCTTTTCCACCCATTAACACGCAATCTCACCAACTTCAACTGGCTTCATTACTGGCGACGGCGGTTTTTCAAGATAGTCCCATCTTACCTGCTTTGTATCGCGATACTTGCACCTGTATTCAAAGCCAGCATACACGACATCATAACCCACCTTCTTTTCATTCATACTTGGTGGCCCGAAACTTACGGTTCGATTAATGGCGTGTTATGGAGTTTAGGCATTGAAGTACAATTTTACTGTATTTTCCCGGTAATCGTCTGGTTTTACAGACGATATCCCATCTTTACCAGCATAGTAGTTTGGTGGATTGCCAATGCTTATCGATGGTATTGGGGATTTGTAGCACCCGCAAATATCGACAGCTTTAGGTTAAATCAATTTCCAGGGTTTATGGATTTTTTCCTCGGAGGTATATTAGCGGCGGATATTTCATCCAAACTTCGTGGGAAAATGGAAACGGCAAATGTCAGACTGTTAATCAGCATGGTTGCAATCGCTTCCATTGCCTGTTTTCTTGCTTTACTTTTTAACTATTATGAGGCGCGTTATCAGATTAGTCGTGATGCATGGCTGATCAAATATAGGCCGTGGCTCGTATTGAACTTTCTAATCATGACGCTGAGTCTCCAATACTCCAATGCTTTTTTGAAAAAGTTCATCGCTAATTCAATGTTTCGTTTTATGGCGACAATTTCATATAACTTCTATATTTGGCATCAAATAATTGGCCGTAAACTGATTGAATGGAAAATCCCTGCTTATTTCGGTAGCGACCCTCACGAAGACTCTACCTGGCAATGGCAGTTTTTTCTATTTGCAACAATAATCAGTGTCCTGGCTGCATGGACAATAACCCGATTTTTCGAGCAGCCCATTTTGAAAAGAGCTTAGTTTCTGTCGTGACATTACATCGTAGCAAAAGCAACTCTGCATGATAATTGCTGATTTCTTAAACTGTTATTAACGGTTATAGGTCTGACCGGGAACGAGAGGGATATTGTTTTATTCAAATTAACTCAAGGCCAGTCAAGGAATAGCCATAATGTTCCATAGACATTCAATGACACGCCAAGAAAGCAAAGTAAAATATCGTAATTGCTTGCTTTGAAATCATTGGCACGTAGAAAAAGTAGTAAAGCAGGGATAATATCGGCGAAATAACGATTGCCAAATTGCCATCCGCCCATGGTACGATGACTCAACAACAACAAGACATGAATAAGCGTTAGGGTAATTATTAAAACGTTGAGTCCTGTCTGCTGGCGTTTCCATTGATTTAGCTTAAAAAAATAAATCAAGATGATTGGGTTTGCCAGGAAAAAAAGCATGCCATTGAAACGTGGAAAACTTAATCGCCCGTCTTCAGTCAGAAATGGAAGTTGCAAACTATTCAGAATGTTTTTCGGTATGTAATTTAGATTAAATTGACCTAGTTCGGCGCTTTGAAATTCTGGAAGATAGATATGTCCAAACTCCAGAGGGTTATCGAAGCGAGCCCAGTTATACCGAGCGAATATCGCTCCAATAATACAAGGTAGCAGAAAAAATTTAAAATTTCGGATAATGGCATTCTTTGACTTGAGATAAAACGTAAATTCTGCGTTATTAACTCCTCGGGAATCGTTTGATTGGTTAACTATCCATATCAAGATCGGGAAGTAGAGAGCTTGGAACGGCCTACAGCCTACCGATAGAGCCAGGCATAGATAGCCAAGATGAATTCGGGGCGTACTGTTTTTTGCTTGATAAACCAGCAAAAATGCAAGAGTAGTTAAGACAAAACTCAGCAACTGCGCTTGAAACCAAACGCCGCCATTAACAGATAAGGGAAGAAGGCTGCTTCCAAAAACTGCGGTAATGGGAACTGAAATTCCCTTCCAGCTCGTTTTTGTCTGCAGAAGGCGAGCGGCCAGATAGAAACCTGTTAGTGCATAAATGGTATTCAGTAAATTGTTCGGCGTTTCGCTTCCGAAAAAAGGGAAAAGCAAAAATTGCGGTAAGGTTGGCGTTGGCGGAAAGCTAACATACACATGGTTTTTATAGTGTGCAAGCTCCAGATAACTATAATCCTGATCCAGTGCAATTTTGCCATGCCACCACGCTTGTGCCTGGAGTGTATAAGAGTCTAAGGCATTATGCGATAGTATGCCCTGATTTAGAGATGAATAAAGGAAAATGTAGAGACACGCGATAAGAGCAGTAACGATTTTAAATTCAACGCGACAACAGGACTGAGTTTCGGCTACGATAGTCGGGAATACTGTTGGGTTTGTTTTTTTAAGCCATGTGCAGGATTCGCTCAAGTACATACGGCTGAGTTTGAGCTGTGCCTGTAACAGTTTTTTACACAAAATTCTGCCAAAACGTACATTCGGTTCATCAATATATTTTGCGAATAGATGAGAGATCACGAAAACTGTGGCTAAGGTCAGGGGAATCGTAAGCGCCATGATCTCCCCATAGCTATGTGTAGGACCAAGTGTAGCGACGATCCATGCGGACAAAGTGCCAAGCACCAGGGAGTGCATCAAATACATGGCAAAGGAAATTCGTCCCAACCAGACAAAAAAACGGTTGGAAAAACCGCGTTGCCAGCTTGGAGAAGACAATAAAGCTGTGAGCAACAGGAAGGCCCCCCAATTATGAGTCCATTGGGCATTGGGCATTGAGCCGCCATCTAGAAGATAAAGCCAACTAAACCAGTTGCTTTGACTGCAGTCGATGCCCTTGATAAATGAACCTAGATAAAGTCCTGTTAGCCCCGCAGACCACGATACGACAGGGCGTTCTAACCAATTGCGCAGTAAGGTACAGCTAGGAGCGAAACGCAAATCGGCTAGGACTACTCCCAAAACAAACCCGACATAAGGGGAGTTGCCGATCCACCAGATCACCAGCGGATAGATTATCCAGCGCCAAGGCAATCGGCCGGTTAGTCCAATGAGGGCGAAAGCCAGCATTGAACCATAAAACTCGATACAAATCGTCCATAAAACATTGTTGTAACGTGTTTCAGGGGCAAATGTCACTTCAATAAAGGTGTTTCGAAAAACGTCGGCTAATGAGGCGCTGGGCAAATCCCAAAGAAAGGAAAGCCACTCGAATGAATGTGTGTAAATAACCGCTTCTTTATGGTAAAGCAAGCCGAAATTGAAAAAAAATAATACGCAAAGTGATGAAAAGAAAATCGGTACAGTTAAGCGCGGATATCGGCGTATGACTGAGAAGAGAAGAAACTCTCCGTCATCTTGTAACGACTTGCCTATATTGTGATCGTAGTTTTGAAAGTATCTGTATGTCAAAACATAAGCACTCATCACAAAAAAAACCATCACCGCAAAATCGCCACTCCAAAGCAGGTTTAGAGGCGTCTGTGCGACCGCTTCTTCAAACTTTGGCCAGATTAGTCCTTTACTTCCAACTTCACCCCAGATTAACGCCGGTAAAAATCCATAAAAGAAATGGTGAAACACCACGGAAAGAGAAGCGATTCCCCGCAATCCTTCAAGGCTTGCCAGTTTTGCAGATACTGCCAATGGCTTTTTATCCTGATTGTACGCAATAGACATAACTGGGAGCCTAAAAATTTTGACTAATAAATCCATCCATTTCGGAAGGTGGTATAAAGTGACACACAATTTAAACCATTAAAGTTAAAAAACGAAGCCACAGTAGGTTGCTTTCTAATCAAAGAAATCCGACTCGAACAGTCCGATGCACTTTATCGAGGCGAATGGGATTCTATTGGGCATAACTAAAATTGCAATTTGCGTCGATTGGAGAAAAAATTTTTTAAAAATCAACGTAGTCAGCTTATATGATGGTAATAAAATAACGACAATGGCATTTCGCTAGCGTATAGAAATTATAAAAGTAGCAGTCTAGACAATACACAGGCAGCAGGATCAAGTTTCATAACTTTTTTGGGGTGGCCATTTTGACTATGCAATTTAAAGAATAGACTTCAATTATGTTAACGGCTATTTATTGATTCAATTGATTAGTCACCGATCAAACCGTGCGTCAGCCCAATCTGCATGGTCGCTATGAATCACGCCGAGAGGTTCTACACGAAGCATCAATCTTTTCGCATTCAGTAATAAGGGAATATCCAGCATGATTCGATCCATGTCCCGAGTAACTTTTCCACTCCGCCATACTTCATTCCCATCGATTTCTACCATAAACTCAACTTCGCCATTCTGACTTTCGTCATCCAACCCTGCCACGGCCAGAAATCTTCTGGCTTCGTTTGGAATGTTATAGATTATGATTGAACGCGCATGAGTGGCTAGACCGCGCTGATAACACTGCTCTCGTAAGCAAAGAGGACCTCCGATCAAGTTACTGTCCACTTTTAGCTCACCCCAATCCTGTTGATGTAATTCAGGGCTCAAGGAACTGATATAGATGGTATTCGCATTTCCGAACACGACAGGAAGATATTGTTTTATCTCAAGTCGAATCTCATTGCTCATAAAAGTCGTCCATAGTATGAGCGAAAATAGATAAGGCGACAAAGGTGAACGTTCAGCGATGCCTGCAAGCCAATTCGAAGCGGTAATTGATTGATTGAAGATGACTTGAGCAAGCATAACTATCAAAACTAAAAGCACACAAATGGAAATTAAATTCCAGGCTCCATTATTACCCGAAAGGGGGTACACAAAATTCATATTGATGTAAACTATAGTCGTCAACACCGGGTACCACCATAAATGACGTTTTGATTTACACACCCAAAGCGCAGCGAAAGGTATGGCAAGAAACATATAACGCTCATGCATGCCACTGGATACAGCGAAAAAACAGACCACCGTTAAAACCGCTAGTCCATAGACCTCCTCCAGTTGTTTTTTTCGGGTTGCCGCGATTGCGATGATCAAGCTTAACAGCCCAAACAGCGCCAAACCCAATTTTGAAGGAGTTATCCAGCGGGCAATGGGGAGTCTGGCCCAATCGCCAGTCAACAGATTGGCCGAGTCAGGCTGCATGCTTCCACCTGCTACCAGGTACCATAGATTCGCAGCATTCAACGAAGAATAGGGATAAATCCCCAAGTTATTGATATAGGCGTTTTTAAATGCTTTCACCGTATCACCACTGATCATGAATGGCGAAAAAGCAATAGCAAAAGCAACAAACGCTCCCAAGATACCCAACGCATGACGTTTGGGAAAACGCAAAGACAACCCGCACAATAGTGGCACAAAAACGATTGCCTGAAACTTGCACAACAGGGCTATCGCCAGTAAGGGCCAGCTCCAATGAGCTCGACGCTTGTCCATAGCAAAAACTACAGAGAAATATAACGGAATAAACGGTAGCATATCAACTTGCCCCCAAACGGGTCCGTTGTGTAGCAACGCGGGATTGAATGCGGTCAGCCAGAATATAGACGAGTGAAGAGGGTTTAATCCCTGACGAGTTAACTCTTTTCCCACCAGATCTAACAGATACAAATGACTTATGAAAATCGGTAATTGTGTCCACCCCTTCACTAACCAATCGCTGTGAGACATAATTCCTAGATATTCGTTTAGCCAAGCGAATAGACGTAACCAGTGTAGAAATAGGGGTGGATAATTAGCGTCAAGCGCATGATAACCACCCGTCTGGAGCTGTAAGGTCCATGTTCGCCAAAAATCTATGTCTTGTCCACCACCATTGAAAAACAATGACGCAGTCATCACAACCGCACTCAACCATAGCCCTATACGCCACGGGGCCAAGTTTTCCTCATTAGGTTTTAAATGTATCATTTCTACAATTATTTAAAGATAGGAAACAAGTGTTTTGTTTTCTTGGCACCAGTTAGTTGTTACTGGTACTCAACTAAATCGTGCCTGCAGGAATTGTCAGGCACATATATGTTCAACTAATCAATGTGGGCAGAGTCGTCGATTTTTAGGTTTCACATTGATTTCGACACAAAAATAAGGCCGCTATATTTATTTTGAATATTGTAATGCATACTTACTGCTAACGAAAAAAATGGCTTGCCCCGATTATGTCTTTGGCATTTTTTCTCTCAGCTTCAAAAAGCGCTGATACCGCGTCATCGAAATGCAACCCTGTTCGGCGGCATGGCGAACTGCACAGCCTTTATCTTGTAGATGGCGGCAATCGTTAAACTGGCAGTTATTCAGCAGTGGCTGAAATTCCCGATAGCCATAAGCAAGTTCTGGTTCGGTAAGATCGGCCAGACCGAAAATGGCAACACCGGGGCTATCGATTAAATCTCCCCCTTCCGGCAGGTGATAGAGCGTAGCGGCAGTTGTTGTGTGTCGGCCATGCTTGGTGGTTTCTGAAATCGTATTGGTTTTTAACGTTTTATCGGGTATCAATGCGTTGGTAATCGATGATTTACCGACGCCGGATTGACCTGCAAAAATATTGACCTGGTTTTTTAATGCCCGTTTTAGTTCATTGAGTCCAGTGGTGGTTTTTGTACTGACCCGAAACAGTGGATAACCGAGGTTTTGATAATCCAATAATTCTTTCTCGATGCTTTCAGACAAGGGAAGATCAACCTTATTTAGTACTAATGCAGCGGCAAAGTTTTTGTTTTCACAGATGGCCAGGTATTGATCCATCAATAAAAAATCGCAGGCCGGTTCAGTGGCAAAAACAATATAGACCTTGTCTATATTGGCGGCAACCGGCCTAACTTTAGTGTTCCCTGACGGCCGAGTCAACAGCGAACGACGTGGCAGAATTTCTTCAATTCGTCCCTGGTCAGGCGCAGATAAGGACCACAACACCTTATCACCGACGGCGACGGTATCAAGCCGTCGCCGTGTTTGGCAGAGAATGATTTTATCGAATGATTCAACAGCGATGCCTTGTCCCAAATGGGCAATGACCAGTCCTTCTGTTATTTCGGCCATCAGGCGTTTTTGGCTTCTAAATGAGCAATTCGGATGGCGGCTGGCGGATGGCTGTAATGGAAGGCGGAATACAGTGGGTCGGGCGTTAAGGTGCTGGCATTCTCTTCATACAGCTTTACCAGACCACTGATCATTTTTGCTGCTTTGGCATTGTTGGCGGCAAAATCATC
The DNA here is from genome assembly GCA_013140705.1 of Methylococcaceae bacterium. Taxonomy (GTDB): domain Bacteria; phylum Pseudomonadota; class Gammaproteobacteria; order Methylococcales; family Methylomonadaceae; genus JABFSH01. The sequence goes on along the minus strand of JABFSH010000025.1, from coordinate 3,513 downwards.
GGCTTCAAATTCAAATTTCCGTTGAAAGTAAGCGCTGATGGGTTGCATGAACAACGTGAAGCTAGGAGAAACCAGCATGAACAACAATAATGCGGCAGCATTCGAGGCTTGTTGCACACCTAGGCCAGTAAAAAACCAGGACTGACCGATCAGCCAGCCTAAAATGGCAAGGCTGATCAAACTCATGGCTGATGTAGCGGCCAGCATTTTAATGACGTGCTTGCATTTGAAATGTCCTAACTCATGGGCCAGCACAGCTTCCAGTTCTTCTTCATCAAGAGAATTTACTAAGGTGTCGAAAAATACAATACGCTTGTTATTGCCGAGGCCGGTAAAATAGGCGTTGCCATGACCCGAGCGTTTGGAGCCGTCCATAATGAAAATACCCTGACTGTTAAAACCGCAACGTGCCAGCAAGCCTTGAATGCGGTTTTTTAAGGAGCCGTCTTCCATCGGGGTAAATTTGTTGAATAAGGGTGCGATCAGGGTTGGAAACAACCAGCTCATCAATAATGAAAAGCTTAAAATGATTAACCAGGCCCAAAACCACCAGAGACTTCCAACACTGTCCATAATCCAGAGAATCAGCGCAAGTATCGGCAAGCCAATGGCGGCGCCCAGGCCGAGTTGCATCAGATGATCTTTGATAAACTGATTGACCGTGCTTTTATTAAAGCCGTATTTTTCTTCGATAACGAAGGTCTGATAAAGACTGGTGGGAATGTCGATCAGAGTCATGACCAGGAAAATGCTGGCCGATGCCGCAACGCCGGCGAGGATTGGTGATGCCAGGTGAGCTGTCCAAAACTCGAAAGCCCAATTGATGCCGCCTCCGAGTGTAAGCAGTAATAACACGACAACACCGATAATGCTGTCGATTTCGCCCAGCTTGCCTTTTTCTATTGTGTAGTCGGCTGCCTTTTGATGAGCTTCCAAAGAGACTCTGTCCTTAAAAGCTTCCGGCACGGCGCTACGATGTCTGGCAACGAAGTTTGCCTGCCGTTTGGCCAGCCAAAACTGTATTGAAAAAGAAAGACTTAGTGCAAACAAAAAGATAATGGTAAAGGTGTTCATGGTTGTTTCTTCAAAGTTAAGAATTAGGCTTACAGATTAGCCAATGCTACACTAACTGCACCAGATTTAATATAACGGAAAAATACAATGGCACAAGATACTCAGCATCTCATCTGGTTAGATCTTGAAATGACGGGCTTGAATCCGGATACTGATTTAATCATTGAGATCGCGACGATTGTTACGGATAAAGAATTGCAGATTCTTGCTGAAGGCCCCGTGCTGGCTGTGCATCAACCGGATTCTGCATTAGAGGCGATGGATGACTGGAATCAAAAACATCATGGTCAATCCGGTTTGATTGAGCGGGTCAAGGCCTCTACAATTGACGCGGCTGAGGCGGAACGCTTGACGATTGAGTTTCTAAAACTATGGGTGCCGGAAAACACTTCGCCTTTGTGTGGAAACAGCATTGGTCAGGATAGACGTTTTTTGTATCGTTACATGCCGAAACTGGAAGCCTATTTTCATTATCGCAATATCGATGTTTCAACGGTCAAGGAATTGGCGGCCCGCTGGGCGCCAGATCTGAAGAAGGGCTTTAACAAGCAATCGAAGCATCAGGCTTTGGATGATATCATAGACTCAATCGAGGAATTGCGTTACTACCGGGAGCATTTCATTGTCAGCCGGGAAGTGGCGTGATACAGGCGTCATTGATCGGATAAAAAAGTATGACTCACATCATTGCCATCGCACTGGGTGGAGCTAGTGGTTCCGTGCTGCGGTTTTTAGTTTCTTCAGGCATCTATCAGTGGCTGGGCAAAGGCTTTCCTTACGGTACTCTGGCAGTAAATGTCATCGGCTCATTTCTGATTGGCTTGTTGGCCGAAGCCTTGATATTGCAACGCATCGCGATGGCTCTGGAATTCAGAGCCGCCATTTTGGTGGGGGTTCTGGGTGGCTTCACGACATTCTCCAGTTTTTCCTTGGAAACACTGTATTTGCTGGAGCAGGGCAGTTTCAGCAAGGCAGCCGTCAATGTCATCGCCAGTATTGGTACCTGCTTGTTGGCAGTGTGGGTGGGATTGCTTTGCGGCAGATGGCTGTTCCATTACGACGGTGGTGTTATTCAGTGGCAGGGGGGTGTATTTCCATATGCGCTTATCATTGTAAATGCATTGATCGCCTTCATTATCGGAATGGTGGCAGCCATTTTACTTCAGAAAGTTGTGCTGTCGATGGAGGAGCGCGCCATCATTCTTGTGGTGATTATTGGAGCTTATTTTACTTTGTCAGGGTTGTATCTTGTTTTGTTCATGATTGAACATGGTCTTTCCTTTGATGCCCACCTGAATGTCATGCTCAGTGTCTTCGTCGGTAACGCGTTGATGAATATTTTGGTGCTGTGGATGGGTTTATTGACCGGTAAACAGATATGAAATCGCCATTTATGTGTAATTAACCGGTGAACAGCAAGGACGAGATCAGGCGGTTAGAATAAGTAGGTTGAATGAATGGGGGGTGGTAAAGACGACCATTTGTTAAATGCCTGTAATCAAAAAATCAATCGCTGAAATATTTTGGTCCTGACATGAGCCAGTGAACCTTTGCAATTACTCAAGGTTTTCGTTGATACGCTTGCCATTTGATGGGTTAAGCGAGTATTCCTTACCTTCAATGGTAATTTCCGGGCAAAGATTTTGTGGATAAGATTTTTCAAGACCTGATAATGGTGTTAGGGGAATAACCACCCTTGAGTTGAGTCCATCCAGCAGAGCGTCTTGAATATTCACAATAAATGGGAAAGCAGTATTGGTGTCTCCATCTGTATTTGCATAGTAGTCAAACTGGGCCATCAGAATATTCGGTGTTTATCAGCAAAAAGCCCGTGTGATTCTGCAAATTGATTGCAGGCATCTATTGCCTGTTTGTTTTCGGCTAACCAAATGTCCCGGCGAGCGGCTTTTACTTCATTAAGCAAAGCGGCCTCAAAAGTGGCCGATAAATTTATCTTTAGCGTTTTTGCTTTGTTTAGCAAGTCGCTGTTAACACTTAAATTAGTAGGTTTTTTGGGGGCGTTTGTGTCATGAATCTGTCGCATCCGCGCACCTCCGGTGTGTTGTCATACGCAAATAATATGCCATGACCGCCGCGTGTCAAACAGCATTTAATTAAGGCATCAAACTGACGGCCCAGATTTATTATGGTTTTTGTGCGACAAAGTATCTTGGTCGCTAGTTTGTATGGCGTCGCCATAAAGCATGGTTTTGCAATGTTTCGACAAAACAGACAAGCATTAGATGGCTTAATGTGCAAAGTTTTCCACCAAGAATGTTGAATTGACCGTTTCCATGCTAAATACTCTAACATTAACCCATCTTCGTGACATCTACCAATAATTACTTATTATTTCAATAAGTTACAATTTTTAATTTATCTTAAATGGCACTACAGATTTTTTCTTATCGATAATTGTTTTCCATTTACCTATCGGAT
>JABFSH010000031.1 GCA_013140705.1 Methylococcaceae bacterium | reverse complement strand
GACACCCTGGAAAAATTGCCGACCTGGCCAAATAGTCGTATTGATGAATTACTGCCTTTGACACCGGCAATGATTGAAATACTCAAGTGAGATCAGGTCGAGAGGATTGGTAGGGCTGGACGCTTACATTATGCCCGGGAGCAATTCCAGTCCGCTCACTAATGGAGAAACCTTGAAATCTCTAGTACAGTTCGAGAGCGGTGGTGCAAAAAGCTCTTATCAGGCCAGGTTGTTGTGGGAGCGTAAACCGGGGGCATCACGGCAAGCACCGGGTAAAGCTGTGCTGGGGTTAATGCTCAATGGTGCGCAGTCTGATGATGATGAAGCTCACGGGGGACACTTCGGTGTGATTACCGGTCGTTTTGAAGAAGATGGGAATTACTCGCGCTGGCTGGTCAACAACTTCTACAACCTCGATTCCTACAGCGAAAAAGGCATTATTGCCGCGATCACACCGATGGATAAATATCTGATGGATCTCAATAACGGTCAAAGTTATTACCGTCCCTCCTACATGCTGATCGCAACCTTCATCAATGACGAGACCGCAGTCGCACTGTACCAAAGTGCTATCAATCGTGTTTTTAACCACTTCTACCGTCATGATTTTGAGTACGACCACTCTCGTAACAATTGTTCTGGAGTCAGCATCGACACATTCCGCACCCTGGGTTGGCACGTACCGCTTCGTGGAGTGGAAAGCTACCTCAAGGCAGGCGCAGCTTACGCCTATATAGCAACATCTGAGAGCAGCCTGGAAAAAGGTCGTAAGATTTATGATTATCTCTCGACCGAGTTGACGCGGCTTAATCCTGCCGTCGCCTTCGACGCCATGAGCAATGATCTTCTAGCGCTTGCACAGGGGAATGCCGGTCGTAAGTTGAGTAAGTTGGAGCAATCCATGTCTAAAAATATCCAGGCCATTTGGTTTATTCGCATCCCTCAAATCCCCTCCAGCCGTGCATTTGGCAAAGCGCCGGTTTACAGCTTTGCCGAGTATATGAAGCAAGCACCTACAGACCATAATCAGTGGAAGATCATTCCGGTCGAGCCACGGCCGTTTCCAAACAAAATGCGTGACGGTTTAGCTTTACAGCAGTCAAAGCCCTTTCCAGTGCTCCTGCCAATCGAGTTACTGGGATTGGTATTGGTGCTAATATTGCTGTGGTTTATCAGGCATAAATTCAAACCAAAAAAGTTGCCAGCAATTCATCATCTACTGTAAACAAAAATAAAGCGAATTAAATGATGGAATACGACTGCAAGGATGTCCGAGGAGTTAATGCAACGCATGGAGCGGTTGCCGAGCCAAGAAAACATCTCTAACTATAGTTATGTTCACCCGCTGGGTCACGACGCTCGGAAAATCTTTACATAAATTGAAACGAAAAGCTTACACGTCTAATCCGGACTCGTGGAGAAAAATGATGAAAATAGTCGTGATTAATTATTCCGGAAATATCGGAAAAAGTACCGTTGCCAGATACTTAGGATATGGCAAAAAATAACTTACCGGTCTGGCATCAAAAAAGTTCCTGATTAGCAAGAATTGTCCGCCGATGCGTAAAATGCATCCCTTTTCGTCGTTCCGGCAGATTGCCGGAACCCAGAGGCCAAGGATGGCTTTGTAGCTTACATCCTTGTAGCCTGGATACCGGCAGTCCATGCCGGTATGACGCCGCCTTGGCTTGGCGTAAGACTCTTGCTAATCAAGAAAAAGTTTTCCGTTCATCCTGAGCCTGTCGAAGGACGGACGGAAAAATTCCACCCCGCAGCGGCAATTCGCTCATACTTCGACAGGCTCTCAAGAAACAGCTTTTTTGTATTTTTAAAATCAATGACTTGCAAAGATATGAAAACACAAAAAAGTACGTCGAACAGCGACTGTTTCATGGTAACGCCATGCCCCGAAGGGGGGGGCTTATTTTGCTCAGCACGAACGGATTGCCGCACGACTTTGCTATTTCGGGAAGTTATTTTTAGCTGAATCCTTTAAGTCACGGTGCATACCGAAAAAACTCGCCATGGCACTTGCCTGTTCCTTGTTATTTACAGAAGGCTTGACCGGTTGAACAATGCCCAATGTCTGGCCATGATAAGTAATTTCAACCGCTTCTCCACGCTTTAGAGCATCAATAAGCGCTTTGTGTTGCGACTGCAATTGTGAGGCGGATAATTGCATGATTATTATATAGCTGTTTTAGCAGGGCATGTCTATAAATAGTCGAAAATCCTGCCCATAAACAAAGCCGCACAAACAATCAGCGCGGCTTTGTTCCACTTTGTTATTTTAATCTGTAGGGTAGGCACCGCACGTAATTATTACTGGATGATCTGTTATCCGGAGGTGTACTGGCTGGTCAATGTCTGCACCACAGTATTGCGTTACTATGGTATCTGCTAGCAACGCTTGAAATAAAAAAAGCCCACTGGTTAGCGGGCTTTTTTATTTGGATTAACCCATTAAATCAGGACTCGCTTTAGTAATTCCATTGCAACTGCATTCTTGCAAGGTCACCTGAAGCTTGTCCAAGATATTGTGAAGAAGACGAAGAGCCAGTGTTGGTGTTGGTTCTGTCCATAGTGGCATAAGCCAGGGTAACTTCCAGGGCTTTCATGATTTGGTATTCCACACCCACTTCTATTTCATCAACCGAAACTCGAGGCGAGTTGGTCGCCCCTTTCCAGGCGCCATCGTAGGTTTGCCACTTAACATATGGAATCAGCACACCGTCTTCACGGAATATTTTATCGATTTTATACATCGCCTGCACATAACCGCCACTAAGACCTTGTCTTTCAATAGCACCTCTCCCTTCATTAGCCGTCGGATTCAGAGTGGCACCGTTCCCCCAATTCCATTCGGCCTGTAGACCGAATGGTTGTGGAAACAAAATTGCGTGAACACCGACGCGATCTTCTCTGACAGTGTTGGTGCCAACAACACCGTTAGCAGCTGCTGTAATTTGTGTTGCAGCTGAAGGTCTACCAAACACGTTACTAGAACCGACAGTTGGATTAAAATAACCCGACATCACATCCGCACCTACTTCCAACACCTGACCGGTGAACGGATAGCCCAGGAAATTCAACTCAACTGGATAAGTGGTATGGGCGACAGCATATAAGTCGTCGTTGGTTTCAGACCGGTTGAGTCCCTGTCCGTTATAGATACCCACACCGACGATACCGTAGTCACCCGAAGTTTTTAAACCCTTCTTGGTCAAGTCTTTCCAGCGTTTTTGCACATGTTCGGGCGTCCAGTACGCAAACAAACCCAGATCACGTTCACTCGGAACCGCACTGTTAAGCGCATCATCACGATCAAGGGCTATACGGTTTTGTGAAGATTGCAGGTTTTCCCAGCCGAATGGCACTTTCGACTGACCGGCACGGATACGGTATTCATGCTTTTTGTCAAAGGCAATATCCGCATAAGCATCGCGCAACTGGGCAAAATTATTTCCATTAGTGGAATCACTAACGCCACTAACGGAGGACGCAAAATCCGGCTGTATGTATAAATACAAATAGTCGTTAATATCGCCGGAAAAGACCAAGCGAACGCGGCGGAAAGAAAAACCGCTGTTGTTTTTAATGCCACTATCACCCACCGATCTCAGTTCCGGATCACCGGCGGTTCGGTCACCCGATAAAGGTTGGTTATAACGGAGCTGCGTGTAACCGCGTACATTGATTTTATTGAACCATTTTTCATCGTTCTTGGCTCTTACTTCTCTATCATAGGCAACATGCTCTTCCAGTGCCTTGAGCTCATTGGCCTTTAATTCCAAATCCGCTTTAATGGCCGTTATTTCATCTTCCGTGTGATGCTTAGACGACGAGGTGGAGTCACCGTGCATTTGTGGCTTATCTTCAACGCGCTCGAAGGAACCCATCAGTTGACGTTGTGGACCGGGTTCTGCATAAATTTGCTTGGTCTTGGTATCGACGTAAAGATCGATGGCAAAAGCGGCAGATGATGCACCTGCGCTTATAACAGCAGCAACGCCCAAGGTCAGTTTGGAAAGTTTCATGACTTGCTCTCAGTGGTTATTAAATTAACTGGAGCAAGGATAAGGGGGAAATATTACAGATTTATGACAGAACGATTAATTTCTTATTAACCAGCAACAACTATGCTATTTGTTGCATCGATACCAATAATTAACCGATCTCAGCACAGAAAAAATTCATTCTGTTAATTATGTTAGGCTCTTGAAGCGTCTCTTTGAAGCAACAAACGGTAATTATAGTGCCAGCATTTCCGCCGTTGCGCTAATGCTCTCAATTTTATCATTCAGCTTATCGAGAATGTCATCCAGGGAGGCACGCGTCACATACAACCCGGTAAAAACCTCATCCGGACAGGCCTGATTTTGAGCATCACCAATTCCAAGAAGCCCCAACAGATAATCGTTTAGAAAGGTCAATAGATTCAATTGATAATTATCGCCCCGGTAAAAAGGATTGTGATGATGATAGACAATATCGGTCAACGGCTTTGGCATCGACCAGGTAGTCATCAACCAGACACCCAGCATGGTGTGATCGACACCAAAGGCATAATTTTCCAAATTAAAAACGGATAAGGAAGGATTCGATTTAATCAGCGTGTTTAAAAAACTGAATTCTTCAGGAAATTGATCTCCCATGAGCGGGAAGCCAATATTATGCAATAACGCCGCCAAAAATATTTGCTGCGCTTCGGGACGATGAGCAGCGTGTATTCTTTCACTAAGCACCTTCATTAAATGCGTGCTTGCCAACGCGTGCGTCCAGAACATCTTGGTGCCAATCTGTCCTTCCTTTGGCGACTTCAAGGGTGCCAGAGAAGCGAGCCCCAAAGCAAGATTAAAGACAAAGTCAAAGCCTAATACGCGGCTGATGGCATCTTCGACTGAGCTGATTTTGCCTCGATAACCATAAAATGAAGAGCTTGCCCAACGGATCACTTGCGCTGTCAGTAGCGGGTCCTGTTCAATCAGCGCGCCCAGCTTTCTGGCGTCCGCCAAGGGGTCGGCTCCCAGTTGCAGAATTTTCTGCGCAATCGCCGGCAAGGGTGGCAATGCCTTGATTTGATTTATTTTTTGACGCATGTCCACAGGAGGTACAAAAACACCTACCTGCGAATCAATGGTACTGAGTGTCCAGTTGATCAAAGAGGCCTGCATAATCCGGACCTCCCCTGTCTGGCACGATTAGAATGCCTGCCTATGAGTATTAGATTCATCATGGTATCGTCAAATAAAGTTAATATCACGCTCAATGTTTACAGCCATTGAGTTGCTAATTTAGGTTGAATCGGTTCAATTTGCGATAAAGGGTTCGTTCACTGACATTCATCTCGCTGGCGATCAATTTACGGTTACCGTTATATTTGTTGATCAAACTATTCAAAAAGTTGGCTTCAATCTGTTCTAAAGGATCCATCGGATTGGTGGACGTCGTCGGCATTGGTGCTGTCGGCACTGAAGACCATGCTATTTCATGGCTTTCAGGAGGCCTCTGCTCCGCTGTTCTATTGCTGCGCCGCATAATCATAATGTCCTTTTCCTTGATCTGATTGTTGTCGCATAAGCCAGTCGCCAGTTGCAAACAGTTTCTGAGTTCACGAATATTTCCCGGCCACAAGTGCCCTATTAATTTCATCAACGCTTCTTTATTGATCGAATAGCTTCGTCCATCTCGCTGACTCAGTTGTTGTAACAAAAAATCCACCAAAACCGGCAAGTCCTGACGCCTGTCTCGCAAAGGCGGCAACTCAACAGGAAACACTGACAGTCGATAAAATAAATCTTCCCGAAACGAGCCTTCTCTCACCATCTCGGCAATGTTTCTATGTGTTGCGCTGACGACTCGCACCTTTGAGCTCAGCGTTGTCGTGCCGCCCACTCGGCGAAATTGGCCACTTTCCAGTGCCCTCAGTAATTTGGGTTGCTGAGAAAGCGGTAACTCACCAATTTCATCAAGAAACAACGTTCCATTATGAGCCAATTCAAACAAGCCTTTTTTACTGGTTGCTGCACCGGTAAATGAGCCTTTTTCATGACCAAACAACTCGCTTTCAAACAAATTTTCACCCAGTATCGTACAGTCCACGATGACGAATTCACCTGCGGCCAATTTGGACTGTCGATGCACAAATTCAGCAGCAAGTTCCTTGCCAGTTCCAGTTTCACCCGTTAAAAAAACGGGTGCGAGGGTTTCTGCCGCTTGTTGAAGCTTGGTTTTAAGCTTCAAAAATACGGCTGATTCACCCAGCATCTTTGGTCCCTGAGATTGCGTTAAAGGTGGCGTAGCGTAAGCCAGTGACTCACCAATGTACAAGGTTCCATCAGAATCGAGCAGTGGATATCCGTGAGAACGAAAAAGCGTTTGATTTGAAGCCAGTGAGCTATTTGAAAAAACTCCGGAATAAGGTTCAAGTTTTTGGAATAACCGTTGATGTCTACATTCATCACCACTTTCACAACACGGTTTACCAATAACCTGATCACGAGCAATGCCTAACTGCGCTTCGCATGCCCGATTAACTGCAATGATTTTAAGATCTGCATTGATGATGACGAAGGGTAAATCGTGAGTTTCCAGTAATGATTCAAGCGTAAAAGAAGAAGTTTTCAGCATAATCTCATTTAATGGGGGCGGGTCTTCTGAACTGACAACAATTCCAGTTGCCAGGCCAGAACTGTCAGTCAAGATGACAGTTCTGGCAGTTGTTAATCTTCATTTTAGACCAATAGTTCGATATTGAAAGATTAATAGCGGTTGGCATTAAATTTGACTATTAAGTAAGTGTGCCAACCTTTGCCAAATTAACAAGACTTTAGGAAAAACAGTGTAACAGGAGGAAATGTGACTGATAAATTTGACTTCGATACCTTATCCCGGTTGTATAAAACTGATCCTGAACAGTTTCAATTGATTACGCGTCAAATGATTGAAGCCTATATTGCCAGCATTCCGGACGAAATAAGTCGCAAAAAATGCGCCGGCACCCAATTTCGTCTGGATCATGAATTAGGCAAATATAACGATCCCATCGCCAGAATGAATAAAATGGTGGAAATTTTCTGGCAAGGCGTCTATCAATTGCACAGCTCATTAAACGGTACGATTGAAATTAAGGAAAATACTCCTGCGGTTAGTGTCATCTGGATGAATGACATCAAGACAGATCCAAACCCAAAAAAATAAACCGATACACTTGTACAGTCAACAAGCAAAGCTCACTTGACGCAAGAAGCCTCAGAATTGTTGGCGTCATTTTTTTAATGCTTGAGTTATCATACGCGCAACAAATGATCGTTACCCTGACTCAATGAATTCATGAATATCGTTACATCGAAAACTTTCGGCGCCTGGCGGTTACCCATTCTTTCCGGCATACTCATTGGAACCAGCTATATCCCCTTCCCGCCTTGGGCCTCACTGTTTTGCTTTGTACCCTTATGGATATTCTGGAACCAGCAAGCCCGTTTAAAACAGGTTTTCATTGGCGGCTTGGTGACGGCCTTTGTTTTCACACTTATCGGCTTTAACTGGGTAACCTATTTATTACACGAATTTGCACATTTAAATTGGGCCCTGTCTGTTGTCGGCATGTTGTTTTATGCCTTGATAGCGCATCTGTTCGTGCCCTTAGCCGGTGTATTGTGGTTTGTGGGGCAGCGAAAGTTTCAGTGGTCTGGACGCCTTTCTCTGGGGCTGATGGTCATGATTACGGTTTTGTGTGAGGCCAATTCATTCACTTTGTTTGACTGGAATTTTGGCTATTCCTGGTATGGTTCGAACATCCCTGTGTATCAATGGGCTGAAATTATCGGCTTTAGCGGACTGAGCGCTCTGACGTTATTATGCAATCTAGCCTTTTATATGGCTTGGGAAAAACGGCGTGAACGTTCCGGTAAAATCATTTTGGCTGGCATACTCGCAGGGTTCCTGTTGATGAATGTCGGCGGACTTGCCCTTAAAACCCGATTTCCTCAGCCTGATGCGACACTGAAGACGCTGTTGGTACAGGCCAGTATCGACAATGCAGAAAAACTGGCTGCTGAGCTGGACAAAGGCTATGGCAAAGAAATTTTTAACCGATATCTTGCTTTAACCGATAAAGCATTGGCATCCAATCAAGGCAAAGCCATCGATTTTGCACTGTGGCCTGAAACCGCCTTTCCAGCGCTACTGGGCAAAAAATTTCAATTTGATGAATATCCGCTGGAATTGGCAAAATTTCTCAGCGCTCGCCAGCTACCCTTGATCACCGGTGCATACGGTGTAGATGAATCATCCGGACTTATCACGAACTCGTTATTCATCATCGATAAAAACGGCAACGTGCTACCCTCACATTACAGCAAAACCGTGTTGCTGGCTTTTGGCGAATATATCCCGGGCGAAAACTATTTTCCTGAAATCCGACAGTGGCTGCCGCCAACAGGCCATTTTGCGCGCGGCGCAGGTCCGACTTCGCTATTGAACTGGAACGATTACAACATGGGTGCGCAAATTTGCTATGAGAGTTTATTCCCAGCATTTTCACGATCACTGGCTGAACTAGGTGCACAATTCATCGTTAATGTCACCAATGACTCATGGTACGGCACCTGGCAGGAACCCTATCAACACTTTTATATGACTTTGGCCAGAGGCGTGGAATTTCGGCGACCCGTGTTAAGGGTTACCAATACCGGCATATCAACCGTTTCGCTGGCGACCGGGGAAATTTTACAACGCTCGCCCATTCATCAGCCATGGACGGGTATTTACGAGGTTCCTTATTTAAAGAATCCGCCTGCCACTTTCTATCAAAAATGGTTCTGGCTGGGACCCTCGTTACTTTGGAGCACCCTGCTGATGTTGCTGGTTGCCGGCATGATCAGAAAGCACAGGAGCTGAAGTTTATGACGGTAAAGGCCCAGTGACGCTGTGAGTCATCTCTCAAGCTATGAATGACGCTCGCTATTCAGCAAAGGTGACTCGATTTCGCCCTTCATTTTTTGATTGATACAAGGCATTATCTGCCCGCTCAAACATTGACATGGTGGGCTCATTAACTTCCGGATTGTAGCGGGCTACACCAATCGAAATGGTCACACGACAAATTTCCTGATTATCGCTGGACCGATTGATCCGGGTTTTTTCAATGGCCAGCCGAATGTTTTCAGCAACCTTAACGGCATCCCCGGGTTCTGTTTCCGGCAATAATACACAAAATTCTTCTCCTCCATAACGAGCGGCGGTATCCTTCCCCTTGATTTGATTACCTACCGTATTTGCAACTACTTTAATCACGCGATCGCCCAGTAAATGTCCAAATGAATCGTTAATTTTCTTAAAATGATCGATATCCAGCATCAGTAAACAGGGATATATTTTTATATCTTCTTCAAGCAACACCCGATCAATCGCCTTTGCCAGTCCTTTACGATTAGTCAGGCTGGTGAGAGGATCAGTCAATGCTTCTTCAGTGGCTTTCTCCAACCGTTCCTTCAGATAGGTAATTTCCTGTTTGCTTTCCTGCATCTGTTGTTTCATCATCTCCATTGAAACCTGCATGGTTCGTGTGTTCAGCAGTAAATCCGCCACCACGGATTCAAGCGAATTTTTAGAGGTGGCCAATTCATTTTCGCTGGAACGTAAAGCCTGGTTGAACTGATTGACATCCTTTTCGGCAACCGTCACAAAGTCATTCAGCTTCGAGATTACTCCCATCAGATCAGCTTGTGATTGCCCCACATCGGCCTGACCAGATCCAGAAAGATATGCCTCGAACCATGCTCCCATCATCTGGTCAGTGAGTGGACTATTATCCGAAATCGCCTTGTCGATCACTTGGTTTAATCCCAAATTACCACCCAGCAGATATTCATAGCATACTGTGTAATTGATCGGATTTGCCGATAAACGGTGATTTCCAATAAAGGATATTGTGTATTTGAGCAATTCTTTGCTTCGCAAAGTTGATTCGAAATATTTTAAGGTCGCCATTTTTTCTTCTTAAGAATCTAATTTAGTCTAAAGTAACGCAGATTATTTTGCTTGCGAAACTAACAGGGCAGGTCTGGGGCCAAATTGATTCGGCACAAGCATGGGTGATCCGAAACTTCTTCGAAGTCTAGTTAACTTTCAAGTAATTGCAAGACTTTATATTGCCCCTGACGAAGAACTTGTCACTAAATTGTTATCGCCGCTGGTAACACATGCAGCGCTGAAAACAATATCTCTCAACAGTACGGCATCATCTATTCAACACCAAACAACTTGACGCAACTCGCTAACCTGCATGGGGTACAATGGGTTTTGTCTGATCATCACCGATTTATAGTGAGAAGTGTCATGTCCCGCAAGCCAATATTTCGCTGCCAAATGCCATCTATAAAGTTTGAGTCAATAGTCATTGTTCTGCTGCTGGCTCTGGGCTTCGAGTGCTCCGCCAATCCAATCGCATTGCAATGGGCTGCGGTTAAAACCCCTGTCCAATTTGGCGTCAGGGCTGAAAGCATCGGCAACTATAATGCCGGCTGTCTGAGTGGCGCCGTGACATTACCTGTAAACGGACTCGGCTATCAAGTCATGCGTTTATCAAGAAAGCGATTTTATGGCCATCCGGACTTAACACAGTTTATTGAAAATCTGGGGCGTAAGGCATTTCAACAGCATTTAGGCGTGCTTTTGATTGGCGATTTGGGACAACCTCGCGGCGGACCGACGTTAACCGGTCATCGTAGCCACCAAACAGGCCTGGATGTCGACATCTGGTTTTTGCTTTCTCAACAGGCATCCTTCCGAAAACTGGGCTTAAATGAACGCGAAACCTGGAGCGCCCCTTCGGTACTACTTGATGATTCAGATGCCATCAACTTATCGCAATGGACATTGAATAATGAAAAGATTCTTGAACTTGCTGCTCGCATGCCCGAAGTTGACCGGATCTTTGTCAATCCCAGTGTTAAGCGCCATCTTTGTATGAGCGCCACAGCACATGACTGGCTTAGAAAAATACGCCCCTGGTGGAAACATGATGATCACTTTCATGTCCGTTTAAAGTGCCCGGCACAAAGTAAATACTGCCAGGCACAGGAACCGCTGCCACAGGGCGATGGCTGTGATGCTTCGTTGGCATGGTGGTTTTCCGATGAAGCGAAAGCACCTGCTGCAAAAAAGCCGGAACCGGCGAAACCCTTGGCCTTGCCGGAACTCTGCCAAAGAATACTAAAAAACTAAGCGACAATGGCTTTCGCTTGCTCCTTTCACTCTGGTGGCGTCGAAGCGTGAGAGGAGCAAGCATTAAATCAACTGCATTCCCTCTTGCCTGCACTTCACTTGACAAACTGTCTCTGTCTCGATGCTGTTCGATATTGCACACGCATCACAACGATAAGAAGCGAAACCAAGAACAAGATGAATCCGGAAAAGGCGGCCAACCGGTTATCGCCGATTAAACAATTAACTGACACTATCAAATAGATCGCGGGTGATAATTCATACCATGCTTTATTTAACATACTGAAAACCTCTAAATAACTAATACTAGGAACCCGATATTATTCAATAAGGGTGCCAACTCATTTAATTATTTAAAAATCAACATGTAAGCTGAATTATTATAACAAAAACGACTGACTCAATGACGGGCATAACTGACAGAGATGTCAGGTTTTGTCTGCCAAAATTGACAGCTTATTACGTCAACGCGAGCATCAAATCGGTTCCTGATTACCCACAAGTTTCAGCTGAAATAGCAGACACTCAAGTAGCCGTCATGCCGGCATGGACTGCCGGGGTCCAGAACACAGGGATGTGACTCAACAGGAGAGCTAATCGCTGGGTTTACATCCGTGTAGCCTGGACCCCGGCAGCCCATGCCGGGGCGACGTATCTGGAAACTTATGGCTCTTTGATATTGGCTGAAGCTTATACTTAATCAGGAATCCGTTTGTTACAGTAACGCTCAAGTTCCCGAACAGCCATGGCCTGATAGGATGCGTTATCAAGCTTGACCCAAAAGTTCATGACAAAATATCCATAAGGCATTTTAGGACCCTGATCTGAATACTTGATCTTATGAAAATGCATTTGTTCATTTTCGTGATGTCCAATGTGGTGAGACAATCCGATCAACGCGTAACGACTAATGGGCGAATGACTCACCCAGCCATAGGTATTGGCATAGCGCTCGTCATCAAGGCCCCAGTGTTGAAAATAATTTACTGCTTCCAGTATACGAACAGCCGCCAGCGCCTGATATAGAAACATAAAGGCCGCCAGCCATCCGAATACCAGTATGATCAATACCCAGAGCATCAACTCAGCCAAAAACCCCCAAAATACCTGATTTCTCAGAACCGCAAAGCCTGAAACACGACCTTGTTTACCGGCTATTCGTTCTTCCTCCGAGCGCCAGGCAAAGCGTACATGGCCTCCATAGACTCGTTTCCAGTAATGCTTAAAACTTTCACCGAGTCGTGCCGATGCAATATCATCCGGCATGCCGATACTGAGATGGTGGCCTCGCTTGTGGGTAATGACAAAATGCTCATAACACACAGTGCTAAGCAATAAGCGTCCCAACCCTTGCAGTGCCCATTGAGGACGGTGAATCAATTCATGGGCAACAACTATGCCGGACGTCCCCGAACTGGTTCCTACCAAAAATCGGATCACCATCAAATTCACCAGGTTGGGAAAAATATCCGTCTGTGTCTCCCAGCGTAACAGGCTGACTGCATCCAGCATCAACAGGACATTCACAAATTGCAGCAGGGACAATAGTAATAAAATACCGTTGTAATATCCGCTATTCAGCCTTGAATTCTGCTGAGGCGAAGTGTCGCGAATCAATCCATCAGCCGCGAGCATCAGCCAGAAAGGTAGCGTACAGGCGAGTGCGACCGCTATGTCGTGCGGTCCGGTGCTTAAAAAAAAGAATGTGCTGACAGGCAATACAAATGCGAACAGATAACCTAAGCGATGAATGATCAAGGAAAACATGGTCAGGTTGATGGGGATGATTTGAAACAGGCATCCGTTATCAGTTTCCATAAATAACAGATGACCAATGCGTATTTGAAACGGCTGCTGGCAATCTCTAACGAACGATACCCGCTATAAATCCGATGCCAGTGAACCTGCATTTCACGCTCACCGTTAACGGCCAATATGTCATCCAGGTACAACTGAATGGCACGCTTTGCTCCAGCGGCATGTCCATTCCCTACATTATCGATCGAAATATGCACATTGACGATGGCCGGGTTAATACCCCAGAACTTGAGCTCTTCGGCCAGGCGCAGGTACACTCGGCCTAGGCCGCTTAATTCTATCGCCATATTCAAACCTAATAATTCAGGCAACAAGCTGCTGGTGAAATTGGAAATGGCAAGCAGATATACCGGTATATCAAAAGCACTGGACAAAAATCTCGAATAATTGATAAATGCCTGTGTGGAAATGGGAGGAACGGAGATATCCAGACTCTCCAGCAACTGCTGATAAATGTAAGGATGGTTTTGTTCCAGAATACCTGCGCCAATTTCATCCCTATAAATATTGGTTAGTATGCCGGTGATTGTAGAACTGGCGTGTGTACTGACACGATGAGCATTTTGCAACCAGCAGCCATCCGTTAAAATGGTCGGTGCCAGTTGTTCAATCCCCCATAAATACGCTTTTTTTCCCAGTTTTGGCGAATTATCAAGCGGTTCATAGTTGCGCACTTCTGTTTGATAGATGGCGTTGATGTAGTCATCAAAAGCCTGATGGCTATAGTGCCTGAATGGCATGCGAGAAAATAATCTGGATAACCGTAAAACGCAATTTACTTTCTTTTTCGCGGCAGTCAATGCATCCGGATAAACATCAATATTCACCAGGTAATAATACAATTCCCGATTGTTCAACCTGGCATAGTTGATTGATGATCGCCCAGCGCCATCATGCCTTGCCGGGCTTACAGCCATCGCTTTAATGACTGAAGAAAAAACCTGACTGGAAGCCTCCAAATCGGAATCCGTTACGCGTAGCCAGTTTTTTAAAGTATCTTTTTCGGCGTCATTCAAAACGCCAAACATCGGCCCATTGAAATCGAACAGTTTGAGCAAGCGACTGTTTTCAGGTAGTTGATGATTGACGTAGGTCGACTGACTTAATGCCTTCAAAAATTTATTGCTGTCAGACGGCAACCGTGAAAACCAGTCATCAAGCGATTCGCCAGCCAGTTGAATGGTGCCATGATGTCCACGCGCCGATGCCGCTTTCTGCTGCAATAAATTAGCCATTGCCTGCACCGGGGTTAACTCAGCGCCCGCTTGCTGCTCCCTTTCGTGATCACAACGTTGATTCTGGTCCTGATAAAGCCAGAAACCCGTTTGAATACGCCCCCATAGCGCTGCTTCGTGCTCAGAAAACACCTGGAGGTAATCCTGAATGACGTCAATAACGGATGCTGATTGCGCAGCTGGCATTTGCATTCTGAGCAAAATAAACTGGCTCAACAGCGTGTTTGTTTGTGACTTTTCGAGGGTCAGCAAATAGTCCATCAGCGCTGGCTTACGGCAATACGCCACGGTAAAACCCAGCAATTCCGGAAAAAAAACGCGTGGGAACGCCGCCAAAGCCAACTGCGTGACGGCAAAATCAAACACACTGTCAGCAATAGTCGCTTGTTCGGCAAATGCCCAGCAATGTAATGCCGGTATGTCACGGCCTTCTGCCGCTAACAAGCCTTGATACAATGATTTATACGACCTGTCCCCGGTAAGTGTTAAGTACACGGACAACAAGTTAACGGCAATCGGTGACTGGCACGTCGCGGCCTGTGACACGCCCTGCAACCAGCAAGGCTCGGTCAAAAAAATCGGCGCACACTGTTGCAGGTAGTCCCCTGGCGTTGAAACGGTCAACGGAAAACGCTCATCCGTTAGGTTAAGCAGACCCTTCAACGTATCGACCGAATAAGCACTGGAATAGGTGTTGACATAACGCGACCGAATGTTCGACAAATGCTGTGTTAGGTAGTCATGCGCAATAGGTAAAACCTGAGGATGCGATTGCACCTGCATCAGTTGATAGAACAAATGTCGACAGCTTGACTGAATATTTAATTCAGCCGAACTGATCGGCTCCGAAAAGACCGGCTGCAGTAACGGATCGAAAGCACGGTTTGAATTATTCATCGCGGCGTTTGGTAATTAAATAGTCATTGATCACTAACACATCCAGGCCCGTAGTCAAAAAAACGGCCAGCGCATCTTCCAGGCTGTGAATCAGCGGCTTTCCCATCACATTAAAGCTGGTATTCAGTACCAGCGGAATTTGGGTGAGTTGATGAAAACAGCTGATCAAGCGATAAAAACGCGGATTCCATTCCCGTTTGACCGTTTGCAGCCGCCCGGTTCCATCGACATGACAAACAGCGGCAATTTTATCCTGCACCTGCGTTCGAATATGCAGCGTTTTATCCATATAGGGCGATTCTTGATAATTCTCAAAATAGTCTGCGCCGTATTCATGCAAAATCGATGGTGCAAACGGACGAAAGCGCTCCCTGAATTTAATTTGCTGATTGATATGATCCTGCGTGGCGGCGTGGCGTGGATCAGCCAGTATGGATCGATTTCCCAAGGCTCGCGGACCAAACTCTGCGCGTCCCTGCACCCAGCCGACCAGACAGCCTTGCGTCAATAATTCGGCCGTCTGTTCACAAATTGTCTCCGGCAAATGCATAATGTTCAGCGCGCGATTAAAACGGATGAGTTGCTGTATGGCCTCATCCGGGATACTTGCCCCGGAATAAGGCGACAATACATCCGGTTTTGCGATCCAGTTCGGATGATCATTGCGAAAAGCCAGCCAGGCGGCTCCCAGTGCACAACCATCATCGGCGGGCGCAGACGGAATATGCACCCGTTTAAAGGCAGTACGACTCGTGATCTGACCATTGAAGGAGGAGTTCAGCGCGCATCCGCCGACCAGTGCCAAATGATCGGACCTGGTTACTTCCTGGAGATGATTCAACAGACGTGTCAGCCAATCGGCAAAAAACACCTGTCCGGTGTAGGCGGTATCCGCCGCTTCTTCTGCGGGTCTGTCCGGCGGTCTTTTAAAGCGATTCAGGTTAGCCATTTTCTCGAACAAACGTTCGGGATGGTGTCTGCAATCAAAGCCGTTAACTACCAGGGTCGAATTAAGTAGTTCATACAGCTCCGGATTGAGCGTGCCGTAAGACGCCAAACCCATGACTTTCCATTCCTCGCCTTGTAACCAGTTAAATCCGCACAATTCGGTGATTTTCATGAAATACAAACCAGGGCTGGCAGTCGCCATACCGCGTGTTTCGTGCAGCCTTGCCAGTTTTTGATGGCGGTAATGGTAAAATGCCAGCGCGCCGTTTTCGCCAAATGAATCAATCACGGCACAAGCCGCTTCTTCAAAGGGACTACTGTAACAAGCGGTCGCGGCATGCGTCAGGTGGTGATCAAAATCAGCAAAAGCCACAGCACAGTGCGGATAAATTTCCCGGATAATACGCACCAAATTGATCCCTGCGGTGGAAATACTCGTGCGCTGACAGGCCATCATGTGATGTAGTTGATAGTTCTCCAGCGGCGAACGCAATTTTTTGATGCCGGTTTTCAATAAGCCCGGAGCCGATAAGAATCCTAAACCGGAGACCAGCGTTTCGTAACAGGGACGTTTTTTTCGCCAGTTAATGGCAATGACAAATTCATCGGCATCCGCACAATAGCTTTCCAAAAGCGCCGGCATATAAAACAACTGATCCGGTTCGTTGTTCAAGGCCCGCTTGTTCTGAAGATAACGCTCGGTGGCTTCTGCGAATAAGACGCAACCCTGCTCATCGATGATGGCTAAAGCAGGGTCATGGTAAGTGACTGACAAGCCTAAATAATATTTTTTCATACACCCCTTATTCTTATTATATTTTTCTCTATCAATGTCCCCGCACCCGGATCATTTGGTTTGATAGAAAAATTTTTAGGGAACAGTTATCAGTTTCAATTTACCCGATCTTTATAGAAATTGCTTATTTTTTTATACATTTTCAAAATGCGGGCAATGAGCTGATGAAAAATTATTCAGCATCAAAGTGAGAGACCTGCAAAACACTGGTAACTGACTTCGACAAAGTCATCCGGCGAAGTCGAAGGACTCGGATTAACGTGTGCTGTTTTGAAATTATGCACTTTTTCCCGTTTGGGGCCCTCCGAACCCCATGCATGATTTTTTGCAAGTATCCCATCGATGTGGCAACCGCTATAACGTCTACTTGAGAGCAGCGTCAAGTTGGGATATGACTTTAAGGGAACACTAAAAATTGCACTTCGACATCGACAAGCTCTCGGCAACTGCTCCATGCGTCGCCTAAAGCGCCTACTGTCGGTGCTCTACCTCCTGCATCCATGCAGTCGAGTGCGAACGATAGTTTTTTTATTTCAGTGACTTAAATGAATAAATATCCTGCACAATTCGGATAAATTCATTCTTGGAAATCGGCTACGGATGCGCTCAAGCCTGATACCTCTCGAAACGACTTGTAAATCCTGGCCTCCGTAGTTTTCATCAATACTTCACCCGATTTTATTGAACGGAATAACCGCGGCCTGAAAGACACGCACCCAATGCACGATTGTAATTATTAGCGGCGTCACTCGATCCTGTTGCCGAGGCTGTCTTGTTTGCGTCTATTTGACCGA
The DNA here is from genome assembly GCA_013140705.1 of Methylococcaceae bacterium. GTDB lineage: Bacteria > Pseudomonadota > Gammaproteobacteria > Methylococcales > Methylomonadaceae > JABFSH01. Next base: position 55,131 of record JABFSH010000031.1, on the reverse strand, counting down.
AGGCTCGTTTCAATCCTCCGGCAGTCGCACCGATGGCCGCGCCTTTACCCGCATCTCCTGCGATGGCACCGATCGCGGCTCCAGCCGCCGCACCACGAAATCCACCTCTTAATGTCTCCCTGCCCACGCTGCCTTGAGGAGCGCTTGATTGCGGAGCAGGGGCGCCGCTGCTCGGATCGAAACCGCTCTGCTGAACAGCCCAGGTGTGACATTCATAGCGGTCTTTAGACAACTGGTCCGGCGATTGCCCCTGTGCTGGATACACCATTACGCCCTGCGCAAATACCGATACCGGCAAAGCGGCCATCAAGAGAGTGGTGGTAATTTTTATATTTTTTAAACTTGTTTTCATCGTGATGCCTCGTAAAAAGTAATGGTAAATTTTTATGTATTTTTATTGCGTGCTGGACCGCCTGATGCAAAGCGATTAAGCAACTTGTCGACTCATGTCTTGAATATGGTCGAATATACGGGTTTTCATGACGGTGACAGACCGCGTAAATTCCCCGGTATTGATGATAAACAGGCGCTTCCTATAGGTGCATCGGCTAGTCCGGATAAATGCGGGTGATTTTGGAACCCTGCAAACCCAGTCCCGCCATCAAGCCTTTCTGGTCAAAAATGAATGCATAAACATTATCTTTTGCTGTCGTGGTTGTTAACGATCTGGCCACGCCTGCATCAACAACAACAATGCTCGGCCCAACGCCGATTTCCCAGCCTTCGCTACGATTCAGATAGTTCATTGCGGCATTGTTCATGAAAAACAGCGCGTAACCGAAGGACTGCACACCGGCCTGCAGGCCATAGGATGCTGCAACGCTGTTGTAATAGCCGACAGTTCGGCCCTTGACGCGTAGAGCACCGCCACGGCCGTATTGCGCACCGACCATGAAGCCGGCTTTGACAATGCTGGGGAATACCAGAATACCTTTCGCCCGCGCCGCCAACGTTCTGGCGGCGGGGGTGCTCGCATAGAGTTTGTGCAGCGCATGGTCGACGTCACGGTTAATCTCTGCGGAAGAGTTCGCCATTCTTGTGCCACCGCTGGACTGACAGCCGACAAGAACCAGCAAGCTGATCAGCAGGATATACAGCCGTTTATTAATTAACATAGTGTCCTCACTTTGATATTGATGGTTGTAAATGCAGCTTTAACGTCTCATGGCTGCAAAACTGGAATCCGCGGTTATTGCGGATTTTCAGCAAGCTTCCAGCCTTCCTGATTAAATGCCTTGATATCATTTACCAAAAGGCTGGTCTTTTCACCGAGGTCTTTTTCGTAGACTTTACCCTGATGATTGATCATGAAGGTCATAATACCGGACGAACCGTATTTGGCGGGAAAGGCGATCAAACCGAAACCGGCGATCATATTGCCGTTAATCACATAATCGTACTTTCCGCCAGCTGCGCCTTTTCCTTGCCGGGTCAATATCTTGTAGTAATACCCATGGTAGGGCTGTGGCTCACTGTTCTTGGACGAAAAATAAGCCTCAGCCCTCGCTTCGGCCATCAGCGGGCCGAGCGGACTGGGCTCCCCACTGGCATCATTTTCCCAATAAAGGCCATCCTGTTGCCCTGAGCTACTGCGGAATTTCTGCGCGTACTCGAGAACATCGTCTTGGTCCCTATCCTTGGCGGCATAATTGAATTGGGCCTCGGCATAGGCTTTCGCTACGTTAATGGCACTGAGTTCGTTGCGGCCAATACGTCGGCTCAATATTTCATCAATACCGGAATCGGTATCGAAGCGCCAGTTATTCCCCTCTTTGACAATGGGAATCGGCAATGGCCAATCGTCATTGCCGACTATCAGAATTGCGCGGCTGTCTCCCTGTTTTTCGATATGCTGTTTGAGTGCGGCAGCAGCCACGAACTGTTGGCGATTATTTTTGTCTTCGACTGGATCGCCACTAAATAACTGTTCCTGGTATTGCTGTCCGAACAGGGCAGGTAAGGCATCGACATTATCAGCTTTTAGAGCTTCCAGCAGGCTTTGCACGGCTTGTTCCGGCGACGCAAAGTATTGCTGATCGCTCGCTGCAAACGCTAGCGCGTCAGTCAAGCCAAGAATGGCTGTAAGCCCCACAATTTTTGATAACAGGCATAAAGCCTGTGTGCTGGAAAATATTAAGCGGTTCACATGAACTCTCTCTTTATAGTTTGGAAAAATTAGGGTTCCGTTAAAAATAACTTCCCGAAATAGCAAAGTCGCACGGCAATCCGTCCTTCGACAAGCTCAGGATGAACGAAAAAATTTTTTTGATGCCAGATCGGTAAGTTATTTTTTGCCAAAGTCTAACACCCGTATCAACAGTAAGTAGGACACTAACGTCTTCTAAAACTGCCGCCCGACCTGCCTCCGCCCGCCGCTCTTCCAGTGGCTTGCGCCCGGCTCGACTGACCTCTTTGGCTGTAGGCTTGCGCTCTCCCGCCATCGCTAACGCCACCAAATGCACTTCCTGATGCATAATCGCTGCCGGTAAAACTCCGCCGGGCCGTTGCTTGACCGAAAGACTGTGCTGTTGGTGGCTTTGCTTTGAATGACTCGCTCGGCTTAAGGGTTGACAGGCGTTCTTGTTGCTGGGTAGTGGGGCGTGTTTTACGTTGCTGACTTTCTGCGGTGGCCGGTTTGTTTCTCTGAGTTCCTGGGTAAGTATCCTGTTTTATCCCTTGCCGCGCCTGTTGCTGCGAAACACCCTGCTTTTTACCCAATTGATTTTGAGGCTGAGTGACTCTCTGTTGCGCGACACTGTCCTGTCTTTTTCGGCTGGATGCAGCACCACCCTGCCCCAGGGTTTTTTCTACCTGAGCTTGTCGGGCACGATCCAGTTGATCCCGGTTATAACCGGCATAATCTTGATTGGCGGCCTGGCCTGTTGCTTGCCGCTGTCCTGCGAGCGCCGGTTGTGATTTAGGCTGCGCAGCAGTCAGGCGTTTTTGCGCTTGTGGTGTATAACGATAACCGCGGCGATGCTGAGGATCGTGAACCCAGGCTGTCGGCGCCGGACGGTTGTTAATCATATTTTGACGATTGACATTAATCTCGTTGCCGGAAATGTTTACATTACGATCGATATTGACATTGTTGCCGCTCCAGCCACTATAGCCAGAATGGTAGCCGTAGCCGGAGTAATGGGAAATGGGCGGGTAGTGATAATAACCGTGGTAATGATCGTCCCAATCGTCATCATTCCATTCGGAAATTGCCCAACCGAGCAACGCGCCGGTAGCCACTCCCGCGCCGTAAGTCAGCCAAGGCGAAGCCTGAGATGTGGTGGTTGTCGTGGTAGTACTATAGGTCTGTACAGGTTGTGCGGTATACAGTACTTGCGGATTATATTGCGGAACGTATATGACCTGCGGATTCGCCGGTTCAATCCGAATGACCTCGGCCTTTTTTGTCTGACCTGACGACTGCGCGGCTGGGGCTTGAATCCATGCCCCCTGGTCTGCCTGACCGGTAGTCGATACCTTGGTGACGGCAGCTTTTGTTACTTTTTGTTCCGGTGTATTTTTCAGCAACCCGGCCGTCATGGCTCTGGTACGCATGGTTTGAATGGCGCCGAGCACGGATTCGGGCTCGGCCAGGAATCTGTCACCCAGTTGGGTCGTCCAATCGAGCCGGTCGTTCATCATGGTAATGACCTGAGGAAACTGGAGCAGCACGACAATACTGGGCGCCCAATCCTGTCCGCTAGATTGAGCCGGATCCGGCCTGGTTTGCAGCCAGCGGGCTGCCTGCACCACCTCCAGCGGATACGTGGTGGCAGGAAGAAGCTGAGCAAGCAGGGGGTCGGGATATAAGGCGATCGGAGCCACCAAGGTTTCCAGGTCGGTAGGTTTTGCTGCGGGCGTTTCCTGCACGGCCGATAAAGCGGTATTCGGAATTGGCGTCGCCGGAATTCCCGCAGCAACGGGCGGCGACTGCTCTACCGGCCTTTGCGTCCATTTCATCACTACAAACACCGACAGTGCGCCCACCACTGCGGCCGACAAGGCAAGCACTACCGGCTTCGCCATGCCCTTATTGTTTTTTTCAGAATGCCTCATGGCTTGCTCCGCTTAAAGTCTCATTTCATGAATGACTGGCAATATACTCACATTCGTTAATCGCGGCTATTGGACTTTAGGTTAATCCTGCGTTGTCAGTTGACAAGGGACCGATACCTGCGCCACATCAGAACTCTTTTTCTTCCAGAATACAGACGAGTACAAACCATCCCTTTCCGTCGGAGTAAAAGTGGCCAACAACTCATTTAACCGTTTTGGTAAATTCACATCTTTGCTTGATCAGTGGCGAAGTTTTCGGATTACCTATGCCATTGGCAATCAGAGCTATCACGCGGTCATCTTGATCATAACCCACATGCGCCTGCATCGGATTGGCAAGATCGCTGAGACCGAAGGCATCCATGACCTTGGCTATATTAATATTAATGTTGGTGATATTGGCGCATAATCGGGAGTCCAGATATTTTTCACTATATCCGGGAGGTATCCCGTAACTCAACAAGTCATTGGGATCACTGAAGGCGATAATCGATGTTTCTCTGACCATGCGTTTGTTGTAATGATCACCCTGAGGATCACAATAATTCGCGTATTGACCAGTAACTTCGGGAAGCTCCCGACCCAATTGCAGCATCGGAAGCTGATTGGAAAGCATAAAAATAGGAATGTGCTTGTTCTGAAGTGCCTGGATTGATTTTTCAGTAACGACCATTTTACGGCTTACATCAGTGTATTTCGCCGTATTTGCCAGGATATGCGCAATACGCTGCATGCCGTCAATCACGATACGACTCCCCAGGCTATGAGAAATAACCACATAGTCATCGTTCGCGATATGCTCGATATTGGAATCATCCAAATTAGTGCAAGCATGTTGTCCGCTTTCGGGAAGATCTTGCCAATCGCCTGTCGCCATCCAGCAGAATGACTGCCCGTAAGCCGCCAGAATCGATTCTCTGCTTTTTCCCAGATAAATTATCGGATCGGGGCCGGTATCATTGCTGAATTTTTTCAACATACCGTTGATCTTGGCCCGCCGGAAATCGTATTCTCCGGAATTGTCGAAAGCCAAAAGTTCTTTTTCTTTTCGGGTAATTTCCGACCAGGTAAGCTCGTAAAAAGTCAGCTCCTTGCCAGTTTTCTCGTTCAGCAGGTGCGTAACACGCAAATTTCCAAGGTCCTTGTCTGGAATCATGGGAGTTGACAGCTTAATATTTTTCTGTCCATCCGAACGTGCATTCAAGTCCAGCTGCTTGGCCAATTTCTCCAGAAATTCGGTGGTATAGCCCGGTATGTGATCGCCGACACCATGGACAAACAGTACCTTGGTTTTTCCTTTGCTTTTGGCAAGATCGACATCAATGCCGGTAAAAGGCTTCCCCCAGACCTGGCATACTCTTGTATCTTCCTTTTCGGTTTTTTCCAGGATGGCTTCGGCCACGCCTTTTCCAATACCGGTGCATCCGGATAAAAACAGGGCCAGTGACAAAGATGAAATTAACCATCCGGTTTTGACAGTTTTGCATTTAGAAAAAATATTCATTCGCTTGTAATTCCTGTTTATTAAAAAATGGGTTTGTCATCTGATTGATAGTGTTTGCGGGCAAATAAGGCAACACGAGGTGAATCCTGTTAGTATCGCGATCACAGTTAGCTTTATCAATATCTGAAATAAATAAACCGTGCAAAGCCATGTCGCTGCCTTGATTTTCTCAGTATAAAAGCTCATTCGGACTTTGATTACTTGATAACCGACCGTATGCGCGTGGAAAAATCAGACGCCTGATCGGCCGCCTGAGCCCGGCTATTAATAAGTGCTTGTTGCTGTAATTCGGGAAAAGGGACTTGAGAATCAAGTCGCCTGGATTCATACAAATATTCAGGCACATAACCGCTCAGCAGAATTTTCCATGAAAACGGCAGATGTTCCGGATTGATGCGGGCATTAAACCAGATAGACGTGGTGCAATTGTCCAGCAAGGTATTGTAAAATTCCGGTTCTGTATTCAAGCCATTGATCTTTTTCATGTACTCCAAAAACAGGCGCCGGGCGTTTTGTTGCGGACCTTGAATCCGGTAGAGATAAACCTGTTCCGGTGGATCCTTACGGTAATTGGTGCGCAGGCGAATCACATCGCGCTCATCCGCCACGATGTAAATCAGTTCATACTGCCGGAAAAAACCTTTGATTGTCGAATAGCCTTCGTTATGCTCTTTGCGCGCTTCGATGGAGACAGCCAGATGATCATTGTCGCCGAAATTAAAACTGAGAATTGTATGCGCAATGGCGGGCCCCATCCAATAAACAGCCATCAGATCCACTCCCTCCAACTTGTTCAAATCATAGGTTTTGGTGTAATACCCAGGCTGATAATCAAATTCACTCCGGTAATCAAAATTGCGGATATTGTGCACCGTGACGATATCACCTTCGAAACTGGCTGAGGCCAGTTTGGCGACATCCGGTTGCCATTGACGCTCATTGGATGGACTAATGAAACACCACCACGTGAGAATTGCCGTAAACAGAATCAAACAAGCCGGCAATAACCGCTCGCGCCAACGCGGAAAACCCAAACAAATCAACGTTGCCAGACCGAAAAAACCAAATCCGGCAGCCACAGTCATCTGGATAGTGCCACTATGGGAATTGCCAAAATAAACAGCCAACGCACCCCATAGAGTGGTTCCTATCAGGAACAATCCCATTAGTATCGCTTTGATAAGCTTTCCCATACTATTTTTTAGACATAGTGCAATTGCCCCTATTCATGACGCTCCAATCAAAAATTCAGGTTTGTTCTCACACCAACCACCCATGCCTCCTTCGGTCCGGGCAGGTTTACTGCCGGTAGCGGACCCAACCCCGACAGGTTGGCTCCGGTCAGGGCCGAATCGATGTACTGCACATCCGCTGTTACATGCAGCCATTGTGTGAAGGCCGCATTATAAAATGCTTCGAAACCGGTTTCGTCCTGGATTCCCAAGCGGTTGAGCACAGGTTCATTGCTGGCGCCCAGGGCATAACCGCCTATCCCCCAATTGTCATTGGGTCGCCAGGATCCGACACCGACACCGCCCAGACCGAAAGCGACATTCCACTTGATGGGATTGGGATGTCCATCAGAAAACCCGGCGCGCACAAAAGGCCCCCATCCTCCCTTGGAATCGCCTTGAATATATTGATGGGCATTATAATAAAGTGCCCAGGTATCTGCGTTGGTCTGGACTGCCTCTCCTGTTCTTAACAGTGATGCCAGATGATATTGGGGAGCCGTGCCAAAATCGAGTTTCTTCCGGTCGAAGCCATAAACAAAGCCTGCCGTTTGCTTGCCGGGCAAACCGAAAAGGTTGTGTTTGACTTGCCATTCGGTCATAAAAGTGGTGCCGTTGTCTCGTTCGAAAGGATCGTAGCCAGTGGTTTCTTCGGCATTAATAAATCCCATCGTACCGATAATATTTTTAGTCGGCAGAAAAATGGCCGTCGCCCCTAAAGTCGCTAACAACGGTGCGGCGGCACCAAGGACCGGCGAAATGCGCATTCCAATATTCATAAAGCTGGAACGGGAACGCAGTGATCCGGCAAATTCATTCTTGTCCGCATCCGCCGCGTTGATCAATCCGAAGGCTACGCCGAAATGTTCCGACAAAAACTGGGCATAAGTCAATTCAGTGAGCGCCAGTACATCTTGATTCGCATGCCCCGGCACATTCGGCGATAAAGCATCGCCGTTGGTTGGCATCAAACCGCCTGAACGAATCCCCAACGATTTGCCAACCCTTCCCTCTCCGCGCACCGTCAAAAAGCCGCCCGGCCAAAGCCCGGCCTTGCCGGTATCCACCTTTAACAGCATGTTGAACATTGCATCGCTTGTAGTCTCACTACCATGTGGCAACAATTGGCTGATGCGATTGCCGGGGAATCGGCTTAAAAGCTCTCCGTCATAACCGCCGGATGCGACATGTTGGGTCACATGGGTCGCATCCAAATCCAGTCTCACGCCGTGATCGGCCATATCATTACGAATACCTCCCCAATCGCCAGTCAATTTGGAACGCGATAATAGATCCCCGGAAAATGTTACTCCGCCGGCGGTCTCATCACATTGTGCGGCATGACTCAATGCCAGCAAGCTCAATAATGCAATTTTAATGATCGTACGCATGGTTAATGCCCTGTTATAAAAAATAGTTATGAAATAACTTCATGTGATTGTGAAAAAAAGTCAAGTACCCTGATTAGTTGTCAGCTCAGGGGATTCTAACAGTTAATAACACAAATTTTTCATGTTATAGTACTTCTGTTTGTTATTCGCGACTATTGGACTTTGGGCTAACCCCATTTGAATAAAAGCGCAATTACAAACCGAACGGTTTGTTTAATTGGCTTCACGTTTCGGTATTGAGCCCATTACAAAAAGCAATCTGATTACGTACAACCCTCAGCCAAAGTGATACTCCTTCAAGTAACCGTCATACCGGCAGATACCGTCTTGCCGGGGTGACGATCTTGGGGGAATTCGTGAGAACATCAACGGTTCTATTTTGGCTGAAACTTCTACGTAATCAGGAAAAACAAAAAACAATAATAATGACCTATTGGATAATCAGGATGACTCCCCTGCTCCTAACTACCTGGGTTAGTGATAAGACTACCAAAATGAACCCCGATTCTGCGAGCATTTAATGAGCTGGATTACTGTGCTATGGTCCATGCTGGCGTCGGCGTGCCTGACCTTTGCGCTGCTGCACCTTTTTATCTGGGCCAAAGGCATACAACCCTGGGCGAATTTATCGTTCGCAGTCGCCGCAACCGCTGCCGCTGTCATCACCGGCATGGAATTGATGGCCATGCGGGCGGCATCCATCGAACAACTGGCGATGATTCTGCGCTGGGCCCATCTTCCCGTTCTAATTCTTTGGGTAGCAATTGTTGGTTTCGTGCGCTGTTACTTCGATGCCGGTCGCCCCTGGCTGGCCTGGACGGTCGGTATTCTGCGCGGGCTTGCGTTAATCCTGAGCCTGACCACCGGGCAGAACCTGTTTTTCGACGAAATCACCGGTCTCAAGCCGGTCACGATTTTGGGCAGTGATACGATATCCATCGCTGAGGGCACACTCAATCCCTGGTATGTAGTCGGTCCACTCAGCACTCTGGCGCTTGCGGGGTTTGTGCTGGACGCAGCATTTACGATGTGGCGCAGAGGAACGGATAACGGCCGCCGCCGAGCCATCATTTTCAGTAGCAGTATTATTTTCTTCATGCTCACAGCAGTCGGCCATACCGCATTGGTGAACGCCGGAGTACTTGACTCACCCTATATCGTCGGACTTTCCTTCATGCCGATTCTTTTCGCGATGTCCTATGAGCTAAGCCATGACTTATTCCATTCGGTGCAGCTTGCTCATCAGTTGCAAGCAAATGAAGCCGAATTGCGTTTAAGCGAACAACGCATGAGCCTGGCGGCGAGTGCCGCTGATCTCAGGTTGTGGGAGTGGGACATCGTCCATGACGAAATCTGGAGTACCGATAAGCAACGTATGTTATTCGGCATTGCCCTGTCGGAGAAAATTAGTTTCGAACACTTTCTGAGCGTCCTTCATGACGAAGATCGTGAACGGGTGAGACTTTCGGTTGAAAAGTCGCTAAAAGGAAACGGTCATTTTGAAAGCGAATACCGCATCGTGTATCCGGATGGTCGAATAATCTGGGTAGCAGCCCGTGGACGCATCGAATTCGACAACGGTCAGCCGTTGCGTATGCTTGGCGTTTCGATCGATATTACCCGGCGCAAACAAGCGGAACTTGAAGTGCAACAGCAACGGAACGAACTGACCCACCTTTCACGCGTAAACCTGTTAGGCGAGCTATCCGGATCACTGGCGCATGAGTTGAACCAGCCGCTGGCAGCCATTCTCAGCAATGCTCAGGCCGCACAACGTTTCCTCGCGCGCGACAAGGCCGATATTGCTGAGGTGCTGGACATTCTCAAGGACATCGTATCCGAAGACAGGCGCGCCGGTGCAATCATCCAGCGCTTGCGTATTCTGCTCAGGAAGGGCGAGGTGCGGCGCCTGCCGCTGGATGTCAATAAGGTAGTGAAGGATGTTTTGAAACTGCTTCAAAGTGACTTGGTGAACCAAAGCATTACCGTGACCATCGACCTCGATCAAAAATTGCCTGTCGTTAATGGCGATCGGGTGCAACTCCAACAAGTGCTCCTTAACCTGATATTGAATGCTTGTGAAGCGATGTCCCGCAGCAAGACAAGCAATCGTCAGTTGTCTGTCCGCACTGAACGGGCCGACACCGATCTCATCAAGGTATCGGTAGGCGATCGGGGGCCGGGAATTTCCCCCGAAAGCCTGGAAAGCATCTTTCAGCCGTTCTTTACGACCAAAAAGCAGGGTATGGGTCTAGGTCTAACTATTTGCCGTAACATCATCAGCGCCCACGAAGGACAACTCCGGGCCAGCAATAGCGTCGGCGGCGGCGCCGTCTTACATTTCACGCTTCCGGCATCACCCGGAGTAAGTGTATGAACAACGCCGCCCCAACCGTGCTTGTGATCGACGACGACCCTTCCGTGTTGAAAGCACTGTCGCTGCTGCTGCGATCCATGGAAATGAAAGTGGCTGCGTTCTGTTCCCCGCATGAATTTCTTGAACAATACCAACCGGAAACCCACGGCTGTCTGGTGCTTGATTATTCCATGCCGAATTTTAATGGACTGGAGTTGCAACAGGAACTTACCGCCAGGGACATCGGATTACCGGTAATCTTTCTTACCGGCCACGGCGACATACCTTTGAGTGTACAAGCGATGAAGCAGGGCGCCGTCGATTTTCTCACAAAACCCGTGCTTGACCAGGACTTGATCGAAGCCATCCATGCCGCCTTCGAAAAAGACCGCCTGAATCGGCGAACGCGCGCCGAATTGGCCGAAATTCTTCAGAGGCTCGCAACGCTGACGCCGCGCGAGCGGGAAGTTCTGGCACACGTCGTTTCTGGCAGGTTAAACAAGCAAATCGCTGCTGACCTCGGTACGGTCGAAAAAACCATCAAGGTCCACCGTGCGCATCTGATGACGAAATTAAAAGTCCGGTCGTTGGCCGATCTGGTTCGTCTGGCAGAACGTGGGGGAATTAAGTCCAAACTTCCTCCGGATCAGAAAGCTTGAAACTCAGGGTTAAAACGACATATTAACCTGAAGATCATCCTGCGCATCGATGGCAAAAAGCTCCATTTATCCTAGAAAAATCAGATGAGCATTCCAAATCCCGTTCGTCTTGAGCGCAGTCGAAGGATGTACGGGATTTGGAATGCTCACCCAGTAGGTTTGTTGTGAAATCAGCTCATGCTTCGATAAACTCTCGGCAACTGCTCCATGCGTCGCCTAAAGCGCCTACTGTCGGTGCTCTACCTCCTGCATCCCTGCAGTCGAGCACAAACGGATTTCACGCCTTTCAACTGATTTTTATAGGTTTATTTGAGTAACTTACGCAAGTTGGTCAGTTGTTTGACAATTGCGCCCACCATTTGCTCACGACCGATAGAATGTTTAAGGCTACTGCCGAAACCGGCAACCTGATCGGTAAAACTTCGAATTGCGAAGAAAACCAGCGACCCATCGCGATGAGGCAGACAGGCAATGCTGAGCTGACTGGAGTTATAGGAGTGTCCGACGTAAAACTGACGGGACAGTAGCACCTCGCCCGTAGCCGTCGTCATCATGACTCTATGGCCAAGTATCGCCGTGGGGCGGCCTTCTACCTTGCGATTAAGCCAGAAATATTGCTCATTGGCGCCTGTCGGCATAGCGGCGGGATGTTCAAGCCAGGCCTGATAAAGTTCTGGAAAGTAACGCGCCAGCACTTTGCTATCCTGGGTCGCTGTCTGCAGCTCTCCTTTTGGATTGGCTTCCGTACCGTTACCGCGGTCATACGTTGCAATTCCCTTCAGACCATTTTTACGGTAAGTTTGCCAACGTTGCAATAAAATCTTCCGATAGGCTTGTGTTGCCGCATCAGGTTGCGTGGAATCAGTAGCCTTAAGCGTTTGAAATTCCTGCGTCGACAAATTAAATTGACTGCCGGGCGCCGCCTGCAAAAAATTTGTTGCTTCATCACCCGATTTGAAACTGAAGCCTTTGAAGGTATCGAGCGTTACCTGCAGGGGAATAGTGCCTTGCGCTGTGACATCGGCATCTATGGCTATTGCGCCCTTGTTCTTGAAAAACCCGATAATCTTGGAGGGTGCTGCCGGCAAATAGATGACAATGCCTGCCGCCAATTCTTTTTCGTCCCCCTCTGCAACATCAAAGGAAACGGTTTTTCCCTGATCGAGATCGGCAAGCTCCTGCTGTTTGATGCCGAGCAATTGCATTAATTCTTGCGAGTCCGGCAGGTTTGCAGCGTGGGCCGGAATTACGCCGATCAAACCAACAACAAGAACCAACTGGCGGCAAAATATGCTTGCAGTATTATTTTGATATGACATGTTATTTATCTACTCAAGGAATATGGAATGAGCGTTTTTTTCTGATAACCAGGCTTTTGCCTGGACAAATTGTTCTTGTGAAAAGAATTCGATAGCCGTTTTGCGCATTGGTTTTCCAGTAAACATATAGACGTCATCTTTCCAGTGCTCGTCACCAATAAATGCAATCCTGGATATTTGGTTTCCGTCTTCCTCGATGAAAAAAGAGTCCTCCCAACCGGGTTCCCTGCTCCAGCCTTGAAAACCATCCAGCTCCACTAATAGCCGAAACTGGCCGAAACGTTCCAGACTCAACTTGGCCAGCGACTGAAGCTCCTGAAAGTCATGTACAGTGAGTTTACCGCTGAGTTTGATCCAGCTCTCGCTATCAAACGATTTAATGAGTTGATAGGACATTGTTGATCCTTCTTATTTGTAATGGTTGCTTTATAGCCGGAAGGCATCCTTGCCTATGTATAGTAATTTAGGATTGCACTACAAAGTACTAGAAAGGCCTCAACGTGAACGGAATGGGATCGGTAACCATTTCACCGGGTTTTCTATTGGCAATTTGCACGAATTGCTTCGCCCACTGATCCATGATGCCTTTGGCAGGTCCGTACCAGGTCAGGCGAGTCAGATCGATGGGGCCGGCATCAGCCATATCGCGGTCGGCAAAGGTCGCGACCACCTCTCCGGTTTGCAGGTCGCGCAAGCGGCCTTCGAAAGCCGCTCTACGTTGATTGACCATGCCGGCGGCCGTACCGGTTCCAGGAGGACCTGCCCAGCTCAACGCATGGAGTACCGGTTGCGAAGGGTCTATTTCGATCAGTGCCAGTTCCAGGCGCAGAGCCGGATGCGTCGGCCGCTCGGCATACTCTATGATCTGCAGGCGATGATTGGGATCCTCCTTGAATTCCTTGATTACCCGGTCTTGAAAGTATTGTGCAAGTTCTTTGATGTCTTTATGGACATCACCAAGCCAGTTAGCCGAACTCGTACTGTGCAGCCAATCCATTTTCAGCATGTGTTCGGTATTAACGGGGGCGACAAACAAATCCCTGTAAGTGTTCATATCGAAGCCGGGCTTGATCCAGACCTTCTGAAACGGTAGATCAGTCCGTTTGGTCTGCAGTTCGGGATGCTCGATAAAGCCGGCGTCGGGTGCCGGTTCAACCATTGCGGCTTTTACATCGTTCGATCCCGACTGCACGGAGCTACACCCCGAGAGCAGTGAACCAATAAGCCAAATCGGCACAAATAACATGCCCGGTTTTTTCATAATTTTAATAAGCATTTTCAATTTTTTCTCCAGTTTTAATAAAAGCGCATCACTACCGTCTGAGGATACTGATACGATAATCGTTTAACGTAATTTTTTTGCATCGTAACTTTCTAACATCCAAGTACCATAAGTTAAGGAGTCATACCAGCACGGATGCCGGCATCCAGAAACAGAGATAGGAGTAGAGCAGTTCTCCTTGGTTTCTGGATTGGTGGTATGACGCTATCTGCACTTGTCAGCGCTCGATATAAACTTCCAAACGTCCCTGTTGCACGGCATGCAAGAGCACCTGGTGATCCAGCTCGTTCTGGTCGGCGTAGGCTTCGGCAAAATCCGCCAATGCCACATCGAACTCTTCTTTCTTGCCCAGATAGCCGGCGATTTTCGCTGCATCGCCGGAACGGGCATGGGCGCGCGCCAACGCCCAACCACAGGCTTCAGCGTAATGATTCATCAATGCTGGTCCGAACAGCTCGACCAGCGGCTTGATTTTCATGTCGCGCATTTGCCTGATATAGAAATGGTTTCCAATATCAGTCTCAGTCCAGCCGAGAAAGATGTCGGTCGCCGACTGCATCAGCCTTTGCCCCATCGCCACGCGCTGCCCGTGGTTCGAGTAGATACTTTTTCCGGCATATGGCTCCAGCACAGAAGCCTGCGCTTGCTTGACCTGCAGAAACAACGGGTCGTCTGCCCCGCCCATCAACAGCGTTATGGCGCAACGGGTACCGACACTGCCGACGCCGACCACTTTCATCGCGAAATCCTTGAGCTCATAGCGATCCAGCAATACCCGCCGGTCCTCTGGCAGCGTAGCGCGGTAGCCTTCAAAAGCCTCACGCACGCGCGCTTCAATTACCGACTCTTCACCACCCTGAAGGTGATAGATCAGCGGCGGATTGTCGCGAATGCGATGCGCACCATCCTCGAAGGTGACCAGTTCGGGAAAATCCTCATCCAGCACATCGCGGTCGCGGGCTTTGGCTAAACGTTTTTTGCCGCGTGCCCTGGCTGCCTCATCCTCGATAGTTTCGATCAGAGCCTCTGCGTCAATGCTGAAATACCACAAATCGAGCGCCCGCATTTTGGCGAATTCGCGCATGCGCTCGCGGTAGCTGCGCACGCATGCCTGGGCCGAATCGCGCGCTTCGCCGGCGCTGAAACCATTGTGTCGTCCGGCCACGACGAAACTGGCGGCAAGCCGTTTGATGTCCCATTCCCACGGCGCCGGCAGGGTTTCATCGAAGTCGTTGATAGCGAAAATCAGCCGCCGTTCCGGCGTGCCGAAAGCGCCGAAGTTAAGCAAATGGCAATCGCCGCAGGCTTGCACACGAATACCGGTGGACGGTAAACCGGCGAGATCGGCCGCCATAATGGCTGCACCGCCCCGATAGAAAGCGAACGGCGATTGCAGCATTCGCCCATAGCGGATCGGCAGCAATTCCGCTACTCGCCCGGCGCCGGATTCGACTAATTGATCGATGGGGTCGCGGCGATGGACTGGTGCCTGCCATTGGGCATGGCTTGCCAATGGTACGGCAAGACGTATCGCCTTACCTTCTGCCTTGCGGTCTGCTCGCGAGCGCCTATCTACCGGAATCGGTTCAGCGATCTTGATGGTGGCAGTGTCTTTATGAGCATGTTTTTTGGAAGTGTCTTTTTTGGTCATAACTTTATCTCCTTAACTTGAAAGTACATGGTTTGCAGGTTGTGCCGACGACGGCATCGATGCGCCTCCTTTATCGGCACATCCTGCATGGCTTTCATTTTCCGTGGCGATGAAATCATTTTCATGATCATCAGGTAAAGAGAAAAGTGTAATGAACACTCGTTCATTCGCCAATAATCATGAATTTAGAACCGGATTAAGGCATTGCAGTACCTGTAGTCCAGGCAGACAAACGCTCTGCGGTTAATTCACACCATTTGTCGATGGCATTTTCAGCATCGCCCCATTGCCACTGGAATCCCGTTGTAAAGCTTCCGCCGCCGATGCGTTTATCCACTGCCGCCGCCAGCAAGACTCCCGATGCCGAGTCGGTAATTTTCGCTTCTGCTTGAGCCCCACCGACAAACGGAAAAGTACCCGTGGCCAGATATTTCAGATTGCTCAACATATGGGCTTGCGGAATGATCATCGAAATACTGCGCAGTACCGGCGTTGCCGTTTCGCCATCGGTCATCGCAACCGTCAGCTTCAGGACTCCGGGCCCTGCCTGGTCGGCAATTTGTAATTTCTTCCCAAGCTGCTCTTTGAGTTGTTGGGAAAAATAGTTCACGAGCATTTGCTGATCGGCGGCAGAAACCGACGTAGAGTCGCCTCCCCAAAAGGTGACAGGCTCAATTAATATCTTGTTGTACTTTGTCCACTGTGCGGTTGGGTTGATATAGCGCAAGCTCGTCTGATCCTTTCCGCCCGGTGTCAGTTTGCCGCAGACATCGCCCAGCAGACCGCAATTCAACGATGTCTGATCAATCGGCGCCTTCTGTGTTGTCGTACACGCGCTCACCAGCAAAACACCCAGAGCCATCGCCGAAACGGGAGCCCAGGCTTTCGCGCTACGTTTTGCAACAGTGTTATGGTTTATCATCATTTTCTCCTTTAAAGATAAATATTATGGTTGTTGAAAATATTAAACAGACTTCCTCGAAATTCACAGAAATTCAAGATCAAAATTATAACGCTTTCATAGTGCTTTAGTCTCTGAACATGCATATTTTGCGTACTTTCAGTAACTCATCCGGTTAGAAATAAACGGTCAATTTATTTTTTCTTAAACCATCAAAATTCCGATTTTGAAGGATAATAAGTATTTTTTTATAAAAGTATACCGATCAGCCTCTTGATTAAATCTTCCAGCGAAATCAGTGTAAGCGCCAGCGGTAACACCGGCAAAAGCGTCACGACAGCGGTTTGCAGCACGGCGGTCTTGCCGAACGGAAATAACCGCATACTATGGACGACTTCAAAGCTGCCCGCCAGGTCGTTCAACGATTGAATATCGCCGCTACCGACTAAAGGTTCATCTTGCGGAGGCGCGCCACGCAGCCATTTCCGGTCAAATTCACAAACGTAGCTGCTCGCCAGTGCGCCATACTCAAGCAAGCCCTTACGTTTGACTTGCGCGAGTCGGGGTGCGAACGCGCACAGGGGGCCGAGCACGAGCAACAAAAGAAAGACCACGGTGGCGGCGATCTCCTGCTTGAATTCAAGTAGCGTTGCGCCTCCATAGAAAATACGGTTGCCGATCATTCCAGCAAGTAAAACGCCCTGAGCCAGGAGCAACGGAATAAAAGCGGCTATGCTACCCGCAAGAAAGCCTAGACCTCCGGAGCGGTCGGGATGGGTCGGCACGAGATGTAGATCCAGTCGGGAAACCTGCCATAAAAATCGCGCATAGATAAAAATGCGAAAATACCAACGAAATAACAAGAACTGGAAAACCGGAATGCTGACATAGGCGTACCAAAAGCCAGCAAGAGAAAGCCGGTGACTCCCATCCGCCATGACCGAAAACCAGGTGGCCGCTTGCAATGCCATCTGACTTGACCATACATAATGTCCTCCGGTAAATACCAGGGCAATCATCAATACCTCTATCATGACCGAATTGCGCAGGCGCAACGCGGAGCCAATAATGGACTCGAACTGCGGAATTGCTTCAGGAAGAACAATCCCGCGCTCCACAAATTGCAGGATAACCGGTCTGAGCCGCTGGTGGACCACGAGTTCCGCCACCAGCAACAACGGCAAGGCCAGCAGAAACCGGATATGCACCTCGACGTCATAAAGAAATGGCACTTTAACATCGCCTCCCGCCGCCTCCCCCGCCAAAACCGAAAGCAACAGCAACGGCAGCCAGGTTAACAGGGAAATGATAATTATCCGGCGCTTGAGCAAACCTAGCGTGTCAGTACCCATCCGCGTGCGGATGAAAAGCTGATAAAGCGGGCCGCCGAGTACCAGAGAAAAGTCATCGCGTTTTTTTTCGGATACATGATTCATGGAGTTTCTCATGTCAAGTTATAAGATTATTTCGGAAACAGCAGCGTTACGACAAAACGCAAGCCCCAATCGGCTCCGCCGTTAGGTTTCTCGGGATAATAGCGCCCGCCGAGCGTAAATTGCACCGGCTGCTGACCTAACTTAACGAGTTGACTGACAGTCGCATTAATGGGCACCGTCCACTGGCTAATCTGCCAGTCATACGTTGATTCCGTGTTCAGCCCAAATGTCGTATAGGTTTTCGTGGTATAGGACAGGATCGGCTGCAAGAAGGTTGCGCTAACATTTTGGCGACCGGAGGTACCTGCGAACGATTCGATGTGATTGGTCAGTACGCCATAAGTCCAGCCGCTTTTCTGCTTCAGCAATAGCGCCGTCGGTCCCGCGCCCCATTTTTTAGCGCCAAGCGCATCGTCAGAGGCGCTGGGATACAGGAATACCGGGCCAGCACCCATGATCCAGCCACCAACCGGTGCTTTTGGCGAAAAGAAAAAACTCTGCACAATATCACCCAATCCATTGACATCCGCTCCGCCGGCAACAGCCGATTCTGAATGAATAATCGGCAGGATAGTGCGGGTGATAAGATTCCAGTCATCACCAATCGAAAACGGTATCACCGGCTGCACATTAACCTTGTATTGCATAGCGTCTACAGAACCAATGCCAAAATCCCAGTTGTTCTGGATTGGCACACTGATCAGGTTGGCAACAGGATTTTGCAGCTTCATTGCCAGTTCTTCAGAACTTTCACCGGAGGCATTGGCTTGAGGCGGTGCTGAGCGATCTTCCTCAGCATTGACGCCGCTAGAAACAAGCCCCATCCCCGCCATTAGCGCAACGGCTGTGAGATACTGTATAAGCTTGATTTTCATCGTTTTCCTTTCTGTGTTTATACGTTCAGTTTTTTGCAACTTTACAGCCAAGCAAGATGGGCAAATGTTTTTTTGCCTGCCCACCCGACTAAACTGACTATTACGGTCATGGTTCGAAACGCTCACCACGAACGTAACAGGTTGACTTATAACATACCGTTCGCACTGATCTTATCGAAATTCAGGTTTTTTCGAGGTGCTAATTAATCAGGCTTGCTAACCTCTATGGAAACCGCACGCGTCAAGCGCGCCACCACCGTATCTCCTTTTAGGACCTCGTTGAGACGTCTTACTTCAGGACCGGCTTTTATCTTTACGACATTGCCCTCGGGGCCTTTCAACATCACTTCCCGTGTTTGGTAATTGATGGCTTCAACGGTAGCTTTTATTTCGACCGCATCAATGGCTGAATAGCCTGGTTTGCTGCCCAGGGGAGCACGGCTGACTTGCGTTGTGCGATCCGCAGAGGGAATGCTCTTTCCAGTCACGAATAACTCAACGGAATCCAAAAATGATGCCCTGACCTCGTCACCGACGCGAATTTGCGCAAAATTACGAACCTCGGGGCCGCATTTCACTTTCGACTCTTTGCCGTCGGCATATTTCAAAGTAACCACCCTTTTTTTCTTGTTGATGGCTTTCACGGTTGCAAAGATGTCGAGTAGCTCGCCTTCAATAACACCGGGTTTATCCCCAATTTGCGTCTCTGGCGCTTGTTGCTGTGGAGCTGGTTCAATAGTCGGCGCTGTCGTCGTGGCAACAACCGGCTGATCTTTACTCTCAGGACCGGCGCATCCTGATAAAACCGATACAGTGATCAAGGCAGTAAGACCAAGGATTTTCCAATGATTTTTTGTTTGCATAATTAAACCTTATTAAGTTATGTATTTATTAGTATGGTTATTTTACTTCTTTGGTGTGTAAGGATCAGGCGTACCCATCAGAATGAGTGGATAGTGCTTCACACTCTGGTCAAATGCCCCCACGATTTTTAACATCGGCCCCACCACCCACGTGTCCGCCGTTGGCTTCTCCTCCCGCGGATCGGTGTAAAGGTTATAAATCGTCGGCACGGGATTCTTCACTGGCGGGTCAAACATGGTGTCCTGCCGAATGAAGTGCATTTTCCAGTTACGCCATTTGACAGCAGTCAGACGATCAGCGCACCAGATAGGAAATCCTTCGCGTGCAGATTTTTCAGACTTGCCAAGAATGAAGTCGGATTGATCAACACTGTCCATAGGGCGGTCTGTAGGCACTTTGGCACTTGCGATCCTTGCAAGTGTTGCGAACATATCTACGCCATGCACGATCTCGTTACTCACGTGCCGAGCGGCAATCTTGCCAGGCCAGCGTATCAGAAATGGCACACGAATACCGCCTTCCAACGCGGTGAAATACTGGCCGCGCCAGGGACCAGACCAGCCGTCCCAAGGTTTGACGAATTCTGCACCATTGTCGCTGGTAAAGATGACGATAGTGTTATCACGCACGCCCGCCTTGTCCACTGCGTCGAGCAATTGACCGACATTGGCATCCATTTCCGCGAGCATATCCGCCCAGTCACCGTTGCCAGTTTTTCCAGTAAAGGCGGGATTTGGCAGCGTGGGTAGATGCGGTTGACTGAGAGCCACATAAGCGAAGAATGGTTTAGATGCCTTCGCCTCTCGTTCAATGAACGCGACCGAACGCTTAGTAATTTCAGCATCGATCAGCCGCCGTTGCACCACGTCATAAATAGCCAACTCGTGACTCTTCTCGCCTTTTTTGCCTTCCATCGTCTTTTCAGGCGGCATGATATCAGGTGACCACCCTGACGCGGTCGGCCAGAGTGCCTCATCTGTTGTGCGCGGAATGCCGAACCATTCATCAAAGCCCTGATCGTTGGGTAGCCGTCCATCATGACTGCCGAGATGCCACTTGCCGTAATACCCAGTCGCATAGCCCGCATCCGACAGGGCTTCGCCGATTGTCGTTTCCCAACGCGTCAGACCGTCAGCCACGCCGCCAAACGGCACGGAATGAGTTCCAGAGCGAATCGCCCAGCGGCCAGTCATCAGACTGGCGCGGCTCGGTGTACATTGCGCCTCCATGTTCATGTTCAGGAGCTGTGTACCCTCATTGGCTAACGAGTCAATGCGCGGCGTGGCTGCGCCGCGCGTAAGTCCACCGCCGTAACTGCCGATTTCACCGTAGCCGAGGTTGTCAGCCAGGATGAATACGATGTTGGGTTTCTTATCGGCAGCGTAAGTTGGCGCCGCTATATTGAACAGCATAAGTGCCACCAGCGCGGCAATAAGATTTTGTTTGTGTGCGGTGTTCATGGTTGTGGTCCATTGGTAATCGATTACTTGAAAACTTGTAACGGTGCTTACTAAAACCAAACGAATGCGGTCAAACCAGCATAAATACCTTGAGGTCGAGCTTAAGCATCAAATTCGGTAAAGTAATTGTTTTTAAAAAATGGCGTCGTGAGTAGGTTGCAGCTCTATCGCAACCAAGCTATAAAACTACAGAACTAGATTATTTCTTACCCGACAAATTCTCAATCGTTACTTTTTGAAGCTTGCCTGTGAATTTATTATCGCCCTCTTTATAATCTTCCGACACCGGGGTTTCGTGGTCGACCCCTTGTATTATCATTCCATGTTGTTTCGCTGAAAAACCCATGAACATTCGGAAAGTCATTCAGGGCATTGCTTGCACTTACTCGGGATTCGTTCCACGAACAATAGCGCTGGCAATGGCATCAAGCAATACCTGGCCATCAACCGGCTTGCTTAAATAGGCCGCAATGCTGTAATTCATTGCGTTTTCGTAAGCTTCCTCGTCACCGTCACCGGTGATGATAATGACCGGCAATTTCGAATGTTCCAGAGCCAGCTGTTCCAATACTGCAAAACCGTTCATAAACGGCATATTCAGATCAAGCACAACGCAATCCAGCCGACCGGTTTTCAGAAACTTCAGAAAATCAGAGGCCGTCAAGAATGTTTTTGCCGTGCGTCCCGCAGAACGCAATAATCGCTCAAGTCCTTTGCAAACGGATGCTTCATCATCTATGACGGCTATAATGGCTTCATCAATATTCATGTCCTAACTTTAACTGGTTTAGCCTACCAGCGATACTGGACCTTAGTCTAATGTGGATGATTTTGGGGCACCTCGCCGCCCTTTTCGAAAACCAAGCTTTGCCCGTTTGTCATCAGTCTCAATTCCACTTGATGCTCGTGTAAAGCGAAACTGATGGCTTCGGTCAAATACTTCAGATAGTCTGCATACCGTGATCCCGGCGGACATTCGGCCAACGTCGTCGCCCCCGACTCTATCTTGATGCGCCTGTCTTCAAGCGTGAATTGACCTTGCATCCGGTTACAATCGGCTTTGGCCTGATAGGAGCCGTTCTGAAGTAATATCAGTGTGTATTTGTTGGGATCGTCAATAACGAAATCATGTGATTTCGATGCACTTTCAAAACGCACCCATTTCCAGACAGTCCCGAAAATATTTGGGTTCGAAGCAGTTATCTTCGCCGATTCCGCAATATTGGCACCACGTTGTGTCCACTTACCATCACGCAGAATATACGTTTGTTTAACCTGCTGACTAGCGCAGCAGGCCGGATCATGTGAGCCAGTCGTGATCGCTTCCATGTCAACCTCACCGGCGTGTATCGACAATGCACTAATATGAACTCGGTCGCCCAGTAAAATGCTGTCTTGCTGGCGGAGTGAATTACCGATATTTCGCATGGCACTCAGGTATTTGAATGTTCCCGAACCACCACTTTGCCATGCAAGAATGACTGCGCCATCGCTGACTCCGTCATGGTCCAGATCACCGAAAGCCACTTTCTCCAAAGTAACCTTATGCCTCTGTGTCATGCCTTCGCCGTATTGTCGATTAAACTCGCCTTTGTCGAGTTGAAACCTGCCCAATCCATTGATCTCGTAAATGGCATTGGCAAGGTCATTCTCCGTCAAAATCCGGTTTGCAACACTTTGACTTGATTCGGTTATATTTCCACTGGGGATACTGCTACATGCCGTGTCCAGGACAAGAATCATCGAGACTATGAGCGCTGATAATTTATTGGATTTCATTATTAAATTCCCCCGTTTATTTCGCACGTTTAAAACTCGGATCTCCAGAGCGGCTTAATTCTTCCCTTCGAGTTCCTCCACCAACTGCTTTACACCGGCATCGTCCGGAAGTGCTTCGGCGGCTTTCCGCGCATAAAACAGCGCGGCTTTAGCATCACCAGCCTCGCGCTGCATTGAAATGAGTGTACTGAGAATATCGAGATCATAGGGCCTGCGCGCATCGGCAGCTTTCAAAACCGCCAATGCCTCGCGCCGCTTGCCTGCCGAATGCAGGCCCACGGCATAGACATAGGCGTAGCGGCCGTTTTCGGGAACGAGCTTTGATGCTGTCGAAAGCTCCTGAAGTGCGGCGGGCGAGTTGCCCTGCCGTACCAACACCAAGCCCAATGCATGGTGTAAATCAGCTGCATTCGGCAGCAATGCCAAGCCCCGGCGCAATAAATTCTCGCCGTCGTTTTCGCGTCCCTGTTGCCGATAGGCATCGGCAAGATTGACGTATGCTCCGGCAAAGAGCGGATCAAGCTTGAGTGCCCGTTCATAGGCCGCGATCGCGGTATCTACCCGGCCTTGCCGCAACGAAAAATTACCCTGATTAACGTTTTCCGATGGCCAATCGGCATTGATCGTCAAGTAATCCTGATACTCCTTTGTCGCGTTTTCTCGGGCGCTAAGCCGACTTGATGGAAACTGACTGTCAGGCACATCGGCAAGGATGCGTACAGCCTCAATGCGAACACCGCGTATCGGATCAGCCAGTAGAGGCGCTGCAGCCAGAACACGGTTGACCGGATCAATCATTTCAATGAAGCCTAGCGCCGAGATGCGTATAGTGGGATCGGCATCTTTTAACAATTGCCGCGCCGCAGCGATGAATTCAGGTCGCATCAGGGGCTCTGCGAGCGCCGTCGCGGTGGCGCGAACGACTGCCGGACTATTGCTGTCTTGCGCGAGTTCGAGCAACGCGGGCATGGCTTTGGCGCCTTGCGTCGCACCAGCGTGCAATACGGTTCCGTAATGCGGGCGCTGCCTCCAGGATTTGCCATACCATTTGTCCAGCGTCGAGGCAGCCCATTCCGGCTTGCGGTTTTGGTGACACTGCGTACAAGCATTCGGACTTCCCAGGGACTGCGATAAGTCGGGTCTTGGCAAACGGAAACTATGATCGTGCCGGCCGTCGATAACCATGTAGTTCTGTTCCGGCGCGTGGCAATCGATACATTGCGCGCCTTTAGAGTCGAACTTGTGGAAATGGTGCTTGCTGCTGTCAAATTCGGCGGCATTATGGCAACGGACGCACAATGCATTGCCTTCTGCGCGCAATTTAAGCGCGTGCGGTTCGTGACAGTCCAGGCAGGTGACGCCTTTCTGGAACATTTTGCTCTGGCGAAATGATCCCCAGGTATAATCCTCGTCACGCTGTTGCCCGTCGGCGTAATAGGTCGGCTGCGTCAGTAGCGCCGGGCGATGCGAATCTTCGAGCGGCGCGCCCGGCAAGCCGTTTTCGCTCAGCGTCGAGCGGCGCACATGACAGGCCCAGCAGGTATTCATCAGCGTATCGGCGGCAGGCAGATCACGCTGCGCAAATTTCGCATCGCTTGCCGGAAATTTCCACGCGTCACGCCAGCGGCTCTGCAGATGCACCGCCAGCCCCTTGTCGTCGGCTTCGGTATAAGGCAGCTTCGCCCCTTTTGCCCAGGCTATATGCTGCGACGCAGGGCCGTGGCACGACTCGCAAGCAACATTCAATTCATTAAATGTTGTTTTATAACTGTCCGTTACTGCATCGTATCCTTTTTTTAGATGGGTCGAATGACACTCGGCACATTGCAGATTCCAGTTCTGATAGCGCCCTGTCCAGTGCAACTGGTCGGTATGATCGACTTTTTCATGGGGATAAAGGTGGAACCAGCGCTGCCCGCCTTCGGATTTCGGTCGACTGTCCCAGGCGATCCCGAGTACCTGATAGCGGCCGCCCGGAAATTCGATCAGATATTGCTGCAGCGGCGTAACGCCAAACGTGTATTTGATGGCATATTCGGTGAGTTTGCCGTCCGGGCCGTCCGTCCGCACCATGAAATCGCCGTCATGTTTGAAAAATGTGGACTCGACACCGAAGTGCTTGAAAGTTGTGTTATTGAAGTCGCCGAGCACTGTTTGCGCATTCGCGACCTGTATCGCAAGGGCATGGTGCGAACCCGTCCACGCCTCGACCTCTTTCTTATGGCACTCAATACACGTCTTTGCTCCGACATAATCCTTATGTGCTAAGGCAGGCATAGATTCAGGTTTTATCGGGACAGTTTCTGTCAGCGGCTGCTGCGGCGCTTTAGACGGCGGTATAAAATATAGGACGGCCGCAATCACCACTGCGATCATAGCAAAACCGAGGATTATTACGATCCGGCGCTTTCCGCCTATCGAGGCAGCGTGCGGCTGTTTTTTGTCGATCTTGATAGGTTTAGTTGTCTTGCGTCGGCTCATTTTGGTTCTTTTTTGTTCAAATGTTGGGAGAATGTTTGTGTGGCTTATGTATAAGGAAATAGTCATGTAGGGTGCGCATCGCGCACCCATCCAATCCTCCAGTATTCGTTTATGTGCGCGATGCGCACCCTACAGAGCTTAGCGGGTTTGACTGGATTAATCGAGAAAACGAACCTGTCCGGTGTTGAGTTCATAGACGGCGCCTAGCAAGACCACATGTCTTTCCTGTATCGCCCGTTTTGCTTCCGGAAGCGCCAGCAGTTGTTTCATTGACCAACGCACGTTTGCCTCAACGGCTGCACGCAGCAGACTCTCTCTATCCTGTTTTAAATCGAGTTTACTTAACCCTGGTTTGATTGATTTGATCAATGATTCGATATGTTTGGGCTCTTCGGCTTTATTCAGCATCTCCTCCACAGTAGCGGTAACAGCCCCGCAACCTTCATGACCCAGCACAATCACCAGATGAGTATGGAGATGCGCGACGGCATACTGCAACGAACCAATCACGTCTTCCTCAATAATGTTACCGGCCAGGCGAACGGTGAAAAGATCGCCAAAGCCGACGTCGAAGATAAGCTCGGGAGGCACACGCGAATCGCTGCAACCGACAACCGTCGCGTAAGGCTTTTGGGCATTGACAAGCAGACTGCGCCAGGAGGATTTTTCATGAAAATGGTGCGGCTTATCGGCCATGAATCGCTGGTTACCTTGTATTAATCGCGCCAGGGCCTCATTGGCGTCCCGAGGATAAGCTTCCATGTCTATGGCTACAGGTTCTATTGTTTCGGATGAAACGCAAGAGCTCATGCCTAAACTTAAGCAACAGGCGCCGAACAGCCACTGTCTTCGGGTCATAAGGGGATTTGTCATGAAATAACTCACTCTGAAATTAGTTGTTTGTGACCTGACAGTCCAATGGCTTGTTCAGGGTTTTCTTAGAACGCGTTTTAAACATTTTCGCCGAACTATAGCAATCGGTACTACCGATCATTGCTCTCATTTCCAACCTCGCAATCAATCTCAATCTTTGGGGCCTGAATGATTCGGAAACGCGTTATCGCTAAGCTCGGAGTTACACGCAGGCGGCTGACGCCAATGCTCGCGAGGAACGATTTTCGCTGACGCAGGATCCCCCACATAATGGGGCGACATTATCTGAACACTGTATTCATTGAACGCATCCTGGATATTCTGATGCAGCTCTGAATAAAAGCGCGGCATATCGTCGGAAGAAGCGACGTAAACATTTAACTCATATTTGACATAGAAATCATCCAAAGCGTTTTGCAGCACAAACGGCGCAGGTTCCCGCAGCGCCTGGCCGGTTCGTTCGGCTGCCAGCAGCAACATGCCGTGTACCTGCCGCCATGGCGCATCGTAACCGATGGTGATGCTGACCGGGAGAATAAGTCTTCCCTCCCCGGCCGCAAAACTGTAATTGGTTATCTGATTACCCATCAATATGGAATTGGGTATCGTTATTTCCACATTCTTAGGGGTGCGCAGCCGCGTTACCAGTAATGTTACCGCTGTCACCTTACCGGTCGTATCAGCAATTTTGACAATATCTCCAACACGAAAGCCGCGCATATAGGTGAGCACGACACCGGCGACCATATTGGCAATGAGGGATGTCGATCCCAAAGAAAACAGCACGCCGAGGAAAATTGAAATGCCTTCGAAGGCACGTGATTTGGATCCTGGAATATAGGGATAAGCGACGGCAATGGCAAAAATAATGATCATAAAGCGGCAAATATTATAAGTGGGCGCAGACCACTCGGGATAGAATCCCGCAATTTCCAGTTCCTTTCTTTCAATCGCCGTAAAGAAGAATCGCAATAAGCCCAGCACCCAGCGGACGACAAGAATTAAAATAATGAGAAAAATCAAATTAGGCAGATCGTTCCATATATCCAGACCGATATGCTTGATGGGATCGACTACATAGCTTATTAAATGGTCAGCGATAGTCCGCGTCCAGGGAAAGAAACTGAGAATCAGACTGAAATACAGATAGAGAATCCCAGCCAAAATCAGTAAGCGCAATAACTTTACCGCCCCGACCAACGCACTCTCGATCATGAACTCGAAAATTCGAATGCGGGTAGTATCTAGCCAGCGGCGAACTCTCACATCAAGAGCACATTCTATCCTACGGAAAAGCCAGAAAAGCGCGTAAATAAATGCAACCAACAAGGCGGTCGCCATGAAGGCGAACAGCAAACCATGAATCAGGTTGCGTATGCTGTGCTCTTCCCTGTATTTATTGATTCCGGCACGAATTTTATCCGCCATGCGACCAGCAAGTTCCTGCCGGGAAACACCTTCTGCAGCAGCATCCGGATCCAGCACCGAGACGATAATAATATCCCCGGCAATAACATCCGTAGACAGTTCGTCACTGGCCAACTTTATACTTTCTATGCTCAGGTAAGGGTCTTCGGCT
Organism: Methylococcaceae bacterium; assembly: GCA_013140705.1. GTDB lineage: Bacteria > Pseudomonadota > Gammaproteobacteria > Methylococcales > Methylomonadaceae > JABFSH01. The sequence continues at coordinate 27,433 of JABFSH010000031.1, read as the reverse complement.
AAACGCTTGATACGCTCCGCGATGCCGTTGGCCCGAAACTGCGCCGTGTAGTTTTTGATGCCGCGTACCTGGAACAGCGTTTCTCCGTCCAGTTCGACCGCCGCTGGCGGCGCTAGAGCCGTATTTATTTCGCCCGAACTGGCTGCGCCACATACATTGATAAAAACAAGTCCAAACAGTAGCAATAATCGAACGGTCATTCTACTTCCATCCTCCAATGCTTTAAAAAATAGTTCTACCGCTGATAGTCGGGACTTTCGAATTTCTACGCGAATAACAGGTAGACAGACAAATTGACCGTTTCAAATAGAGGAGTACTATCAACCGTTGAGGCTTTTCTCCTTCAAACGTGAACCGGACTATGATCATGTGTCTATCTGGCGTTGCAGAGTTTATCCTAAGAAGGTGTCCCTGCCGAGAAATAGGCGAATAACCTGCTTTTTACCAAGGGCATGTACCAGTTCCTGCAGAGTACAATAAACCAGAAATAAAACCGCCATCCACATCTGAATCAACAAGAAATGCGGCCAAACCATTTCCGCAAACAGGTGCCGATTGGCCTCCATGACCCCGCCATACTCTCGCAGAAAGCCAACGATATGTTCGATATAGCGAACAATGAAAGTTGTCAAAAAATAAATGCCGCTTTTCCAGGCAATATTATAGATCAGCGGTTTATCAGGAAATTTATTCATGAAAGAAAGCTTGTCAGCAACAAGGACGACCTTCCCGACTAGCAGGGCACCGATAAGCGCCGCGCCGAATCCCGTAAGCGGAATCCCGTATTGGCGAAAAATCAGGCGCTGAGTGGTCACTAACAATGTAAAGGCAATGAAAAAAAAGATTGTTGGCGGTAATACGAGAAAAAATTCGTGTTTCAATTTTTCGATGAGTTTCATACCTGGGTTTCCTTATGGTTTACTGTGATGAGGCGATAATCTCATGTAATTGTTCCGATTCAATCACATTTATTCCTAAGGGTGCACGAAGCGTGTTTTCAAGTAACGCGTGCGCCACCTGGAAAGTTGTCACCGCCCGATAACGTCGGGGCAGTATCGATGCCAGATGTTTACCAAGAAACAGCCCGAAAGCCTCCATCCGTCTGGCGCTGGATCGTGGACCGCCGATCAGCAGCGAGGGTCTCACCAAGGTCAGTGAATCAAATCCCAAGGCGGACAGATCCCGCTCGGTTTCGCCTTTGACCCTGAGATAAAACAGGCAGGACGATGCATTAGCGCCCAGGGAAGAAACCAGACCGAAAACCGGCGTACCTGATCGCCTGGCCAGCTCAGCCGCTGCCAGATTATAATCGTGATCGACGTGGTAGAAACCCTCTCTGGATTTCGTTTGTCGTAACGTTGTACCCAATGCAGAGAGGGCCAGGTCTGCCTTCCACCACGGCGCACCCTCCGGCAACACTTCGAAATCAACTAGCGGATTTTCCAGTTTAGCATGAGGTGGCAGCGGGCGGCGAGTAGGTGCAACTACCCGGGAAATTTCGGGATGTCTCAAGGCCAGTTGTAGCAACTCTTGCCCTACTTGTCCCGTGGCGCCAAGAATGAGTGCCGTTTTCATAAGTCGCGACTCCCGATGATGTTCAACTGCAACGATCCCACAACAAAGCCGAGTGCGGCAAGCCGAGTTCCTTGGGTAATCCGAACATATATACCAGACCGATAGCGAGATCGCCCAAACCCAGCGGCACGGCAATCAAGCCCAGGTCGCCGAAAAGGCCGGCGGGTATCAACAACAGCGCGGCAATATAACGCAGTAATGATTCCCAGTAGACCAGGGAAAATCGGGTACGCAGGTCACGCGACGCTAGAATCAGCACAGCACTGGTAAAGCCAAGAAAACTGGCAAGCAACCAGCCCCAAAGAGGCGCTGGAATATTAAGGCCAAATGCCAAATATAAGGGCGGAAATAACAAGAACAAAGCCAGTCCAGCATTGTAAGCGCCGGACCAAAAAACGAATTGTCGCATTGTAAAAGACATGGTGAAGATTCCTTCTGTAGATTAAAAGTAAATGGCTATAAACAAATTGCAGGCTACTTTAATTTGAGTGTTCTTTCCTGACCGGTTTTCAAAACTGTCGACAGCACGGATGCTGTCGTCAAGGCTACACGGATACATTCACGCCGTGTTTTGAAGGCCGGTTAGGAAACAACCTGTAAAAAGTTAATAGTCATTTAAAAGTATGTTGTTTGATTTATTCACCATAAAGCCAGTATTTTCTTCCACTGGGTTACTTGCACTTCGAGAAAAAACTGTAACTTGATTCAATACTCAAATTGTACGCTGATGTCAAAGCTTCGCACAGCCTTGTTATCGAGAATAAATCCATCTAATGCAGTCTTCATCAAATCACTCTCCGGGATTGAGCAAAGGCAGGATTGATACTGGCGTATACCTGGAGTGTCTGGATGCAGCATCAAGTTGTGCGCTAAAAGCTTTGGCAAGTGAGTCGCCCCGCCAAGATTCGGTGGGTTTAAAACCATATAAGTGGCGCTGTAAGTCAAGAACCGATGAACTCAATTCAGCCGTCGGCGTAAAACCGGTAGTTTGAACGTTGCGCCACGCGCTCCATGCATGTTCGGCAATCGCGGCATCATGCAGGCGGCAAGCTTGAAGCAGCTTTCGCGCAGCACTCCGCTGCGGTGGATTTATGAATTCTCTGAAATGCGTAGTCCAACCGGCAAGGCGTCGCCATTGTATTGCAACCAAACCAGTAGCCAAAACCAATAACCACAACCAGGCATAGCGGGAAACTATTTTTCCAGGCATCGACACAGTCGACAGTGGCGTAACCTCTAAACTGACGGCCGGCAGAATTAGTGACTGGAGTTGCTCGGTTTTCGGATTCCACCAGACATAACGAATTTCAGGCAGCGTAACAGTGCCGGACTTTTGCAAGAGATAAGTCAGGGTCTCGCGACGCTCGCCGAAAAAATCGCCACGTTCGAGCTTATCGTTTGTCTCCGCCTGCCCCGAATAGACTCGGACGCTATCGGGAGCATAGACTGGAGCCGGTACAAGTGCCATGCCACTGACGCCGGATGCCTGTTGCACGATGGTGCGTTTGAATATCGTTCCAGCTTGCGTCGGGCCTGGCTCCGGCTCCCAGTTTTCGCTAAGTTCCAGGGTTTCTGTAGTAATCAGAAAAGGAATCGATTTAGTGCCGGGAGGTCGCTTGATGTGTACTTGCCAGCTAGGAACTTCAGCTTGAATTTCCATGGCTGGTCCAGTGAAAGCGTCGCGGCGAGAAAAGCGCACGGAAATTTTTGGAATTTCCAGGTCACCCGACTTTTGTGAAAACAACGCAAATTCGTGTACTTGTAAATTCCAGCTCTGACCTTCAATAATTTGAGTATCCATTACCGGGGCGCCAACGTTTAGCAGCAAACTTCCCGGAAGTTGAGGCAGATCGAAACTGGCGGCACCTGCAAAAGAACCGGCACTGCGCAACTCGACAAAGAACGGTACACGCTGCCCAATCCATGCGGTCGTCTCTGGCACTTGCACTTTCACCGGCTCAACCTCTGCCCATACCGTGCCAGAGAACATTAAAAAAAGGATGAATAATTTCAGGCAAGTCTTCATTGCTTATCAGTGTCCGCCTGGCTTGCCTGTTGATAAGCAAACTTGGCTTTTAAAAAATCCGCTGGACGTGTCTGCACACGCCTTAACCACAAGGCTTGTATTTCATGATCGGATAGTGCCTTGCCACCCGTGGTTTCGGTATCCTGGCCCGAATTTTTTGCCTGCTTATCGAAGACGATTTTGTCGGCGCCTATCTTCTGATCGCCCATTTCACCTCCTTTCAGCTCGGTCATTTTGGCGCGGGCAACGGCAATCGCACGATTATCTGCGGCCTGTTTCCAGTCAGGATGCTTTTCCAGTGCGCGATTATAACTGATGATGGCAGCCGCATAATCACCGTGCATCAGCCAGGCATTCCCTTGATTGTATTGCGCCTCGGCGCTGTCACGGCGAGCAAAGATCTGGGCCGCTTTTAAAAATTCACCTGCGCGATACCAGGCGGCACCTTGCCAGAGCGGATCGTGAAAGGCCTCTGCCGCCCGTACGAACTCGCCGCGCTCAAAATAGCGTTGACCTTGTTGATCGGGTGTAAGCCATAAGCAGCTCCATGCGGCCATCAGCATGATAATAAAGTTTTTCATGATGTACTTTCCCGCCGAAACGACACCAGCACCAGCAAAGCCAGAAGCGGCAGCAGCCAGTAACCCGCCTCTTGCCAGCGCTCTCCCTGCTCACCGCTTTGCGCAATCGGCGTTCTGGCAGCACGGCGGGCAATGGCAGAAACATCGCCGCCCTCGACATCAAGGGTCTGTACCGAGGCATTCAGTATATTCGCGGCAGCACGTAATGACTCATCCTGTGAAGAATCAACAGAGTTAATGACTAGAAATTGCACCGGCAGCGAAAAGTCCTGTTTCAAGGCTTGCAGCGCGGCGGTATCGGTGCCCACGCTATCGGCTAGTACCACAATACTACCCCCGAGTTTACCTTCGGCCAGCACCCTGGCCGCTTCGCTGAGCGCCAGATCCAGACGGTCGCCGGGCATTGGCATGATTTCTGGGCTAATTTCCTCGGCCATGCGTGTGACAATGGAAGTATCCCGGGTCGGTGGCAACACCAGATGAGCAGAACCGGCGTAAGCAATCAGACCCAGTGGCTGGCCTTTGCGGGCTTCTGCAAGGTCGGCTATTTTCAACCGGGCGCGTTCCAGTCGTGACGGTGCCGGATCGGGCGTTTCCATGCTGATATCAGCCTTGAGTATAATCATCAGTGGCGTGGCATCATCTGCAAAAGGACTCGGTTCCAACTTCCAGGTCGGACCGGCGATGATTATAATCGTCAATAACCAGGCAGCAAGTAGCCATTTTGTTGGACACCTATGCGCATCGTCTCCGCCAACTACCAAAGCAGCCAATAGCTCAGGAGCTATTTGTTTACGCCAGCCGCGTAAGGGATCGACTTGACGCTGCCATTGCCACCACAGAACAATGGCTAGCGGCACCAGTAGCAACCAGAAAGGCCGGATAAAGTGAAAATTTGCCAATGCCATGATTATGTTCATAACATTTATATCTTCAAGCGACCGCTGTGCGGATCGACGCGAACACTTGCGGATGCTTGCTTGTTAAAAGCGTCACGCGAACAGCGCAGCACCACGAACAGCTTTTCACTCAGAGAAATCAGTAAAGCCGCAAGCAGCGGCCAATGAAAAAGATCGCGGCGCGGGCGATGACGGATAACTTTAACCTTATGTGTCTCTATACTGTCCAACTCGTCATAAATCCCTGACAGACTCTGACGATCCGATGCGAAGAAATAACGACCACCACTGCCTTCAGAAACTGCGCGTAACGCCACTTCATCCAGCTTATCCTCACCCGCCGTAGTTGGATCGCCAATTGCCACTGTATGAATACGGATACCACGCTCTTTAGCCACGCGAGCAGCCTCGTTGGGCGGCACCTGGCTGGCGGTGTCGTTACCGTCGGTCAAGGCAATGATGGTCTTATCCGGTGTATCGCTGTGCTCGAACAACGTGACACCCAAACCAATAGCATCACCGAAGGCCGTGCGAGGACCAGCCATGCCGATGGCGGTTTCATCCAGCAGGCGTCGCGACAGACCGAGATCGGTGGAAAATGGTGCCTGCAAGAATGGCGCATCGCCAAATACAACCAGTCCAACACGGTCGCCTTGTCGGCGAACCAGAAAATCACCCAGCACTTCTTTCACCGCAGTGAGACGGTCCACATGGGCACCGGTGGCATTTGTGAAATCATCCTGGCGCATCGATCCCGACAGATCCACAAGCAATAACAGTTCGCGGGTTGGTAAATCGCGAGTCACCGGCGGTTCCAGCCACTGCGGACGCGCCAGCGATGCGAGCACCAGCAACCAGATCAGTGCAGGAACGATATGTCGCAAGCCACTTTTCGCAGCAACGGCTACAGAACCGCCTGCTGAAGCCGCCGCATGCAGACGCCCGCCAAAGGGTACACGGACCGCCAATGGAATCACACCGCGCGGCGGCAGGATTGCCCCCAGCAGCCACGGTAACGGCAGCAATAAAAATAACCAATGATGGGCGAAATTGAGCATATCAGAGCCCGTTGTGATTAATCACTCTTACAGATACAAATAAGGTCGCGAGTATCAATTGTATGCGGATAGTTTTCATAATTGTGCCTGAACCAATCAGCCTGCCTTGATTGCTCGGACTTCTGCGGCGCGCTCATCGACTGGGATCACGGGGAGTTCGCCCTTGGTCTTGACCGGCAGACCACGCAAATGATCCATGATTGCCTGCCACTCCTTGATCTCGCGTACGGCGCCCTTTCCTGTCATGGTGGCCAAGCTCGCCTTGTCCGTAATGCCTGGCGGCGGCAGTATTTCTGGCGTGCTGGCTGGGAGTTCGAGGGCCTCGACCCGGGACTTGAGGGGCTGACCTTCTTTGTTTTTAGGCACAAGCGTCAGCTTACCCTTGGTGAGTTTGGAAATAGCCATGATGATCGGTGCAAGCATCAAGGGACAGGTGAGGCTGTACAAGCGTACGTCCTTGCCACTGATGTCGATGGGCTGGTAGCCTCGGTCGAGGTCGCCCAGCTCGATGGCCGTGACGGCGTCGTACTGTGGGCGCGACAAGTCATAGTTGAACCTCATGCCGGACGCACGCGGATACCACTCGCCGGGGTGGGTCGGGTTGTCCACAAGCCAGTACTCGAGCAGGGTCTTCAGATCCTGGCCGGTAAAGTAGCCCGTCACTAGGGCGCTGCCGGCGGTAGAATCCACCACCCCGGCGCCGAGCGGTGCTACGGCGAACACGTCGTACACAGTTTGAACGCCCGACTTCCCTCGGGTAAGGCTGGCGCGCATCAGCCCGTTGATACTGAAGCCGATGTCTGCCTTCGTGGCTGCCCGGAAGGCGTCGGTGCAGAGGTTGGCCAAGAGTGTGCTGGCGGTAATGTCAGTGAAGGTGTTGGGCAGATCCTGCGGCGCAATCGCCAGCGGCTGATCGATGCTGTAACCGCGCGACGCGAATACCGCCTTGTTGACTTTCTTCTTGAGCTTTTCGATCTCTTGGGCGATGACTCGATCTCCGACGATGGTGTCGTCGATCGGGAGAAGATTGTAGGACACGACCTTCGGCTTGCCTCCATCCATTGCGATGACCAGTTCACCCAGATACTCGCCGTTCTTTCCAGCCTGCACTACGGGTGTGTGGTCATTGACGATCATAGCTTCCTTCAAAGCGGTGTGGCTGTGGCCGCTGATCACCACGTCGATGCCTGGCACATCTCTGGCCAGGTGCACGTCTTCGCCGTCGGTGTAAAGCCCATCCTTGTCTTTCACCATACCGCCGTGACTGAGCGCGATGACCACATCCACCTTCTCCTTTTCTCGGAGGAGCTTCACCATCTCTTTGGCGGTTTCGACAGGATCGGCGAACTTTACAGCGCCAGCACCGACAGCGACTGACACGGCCTCTTTGCCGAGTAATCCGAACAGGCCGAAGCGAAGACCTCCCCGCTCGATAACCCGGTATCGGCGGATTACGCCCTTTTTAGCCAAACGTTGGAGACCAGCCAGCGTGGGATCCTTCGCCGTGAAATCTGTATTCGAGGCGAGCAGGGCCGGCATATGGCCCGCCTTCACGGCTACGCTGATAGACTTGCCCAGCCCTTCAGGCCCGAGATCGAACTCATGGTTGCCGAGGGTGGTGGCGTCGTAGCCCATCCGGGACATGAGTTGCAGTTCGCCACCCGTCTCGCGAGTGGCGGCACCGAAGGGAGTGCCCATGCTGTAGTCGCCTGCGCACAGCACCAGCACAGGACCCTGAGCATTGAGCGCTTGTTTCCGCTGCGTGATCAGCGCGGCCTGACGCGCGTACCCGCCACGGGTCGCATCATCATTGAGTGTGAACGGCGAATAGTCCGCGGCCGGCCCAAGCCCGAGAAAGTTCGAGTGAAGATCGTTGGTGTGTAGAATAGTGAAGGTCTTCGCCCCGGTGGGTGCTGAGGCAAGGAATCCGGGCCAGATGATCGTCACACCGAATGCCGCTGCGCCAGCCAGGAATTCACGGCGGGACAATGCTCTACGTGAAATAGTGTTGAATGGGTCATCATTATCCAATGCTTCGACTGGTTGTTGAGATGGGTTTTTCATAATTGTGTCTCCTATATATTTCGTACGCTATTTAAATTATTGTTAGGCCGATTAGCCGTTGATCATTTCATGAGTTCAAAGGCAGACGGTGATGAACTATCCACGCGGCAGCGTAGGTACGCAATATATGAATCTCTTGTTCGGTTGCACCAAGACCATAGATGCCGACGGCGAGCAACTGGCGCACGTTCGGAGGCATCGCTTCGTTATATCCCGCTGCGAGCCAGTCCGTCCAGGTGGTGCCGGTCAATTCCGCAACGACCTTACGTGGCACGATGGCGAGTGCAGTGCGGCGAAGCAATTCGGCGATTGCAACGGCATCTTCCAGTCCGGAAAGTTCGTGTAATGCGGCACGCCGGTAGGCATTGGCCTGCCAGCGTTGCCAGAGTCGGCAAATTTGCCAAATTATCGCCAGGAATAACACGCCGAGAATTCCATACCAGCCTGGCGCCAAGGGCCACCATGGCACGGCAGACGGCAGGATCACATCATTGAGTGTGTCAAGGCTAGTGGCTGAATCGTTCATCGGGTGGCTAAACGTTGACCAAAGAGGTTACGCAGTTGCTCGGCGGGCGACTCGGTGCAGGCTATCGGCAGCACGGGTACTTGCAGGGCACTGAAGATCTCCGTCCACTGATACAGGAGTACCGAAAAGGCACGCTGGAAGGATGCAGTAAACTCGTTACCCAAAGGAACCTCGAACGTGGTGCCGCGATCCGTGGCGAGCATGCCGGGACTGCCTTGCAGTGAAGCGCCCAGTGGATCGTAAATTGCAACCACGAGCATGTCGTTATGTGCGGCGAGCAGTGTAGCCAAACGCTGGGTCTCGTCATCGGCACCATCGAGATCGCTGACGAGCACCACCAGATGGTCGTGGGTGGCGCGCCGCAATGCAGCTTGAAGTATCTGATTCAGGGGGACCTGGCTTGAGTTAGGCGAATACATGCTACCAACCAGCGCTTGATTAAGCCTTACCACCTCGTGAAGCAGTCGAAGTACACGGGCCTGGCTGCGATGGGGCGGCAGATCGATGATCTCGTCGTCGTTGAAGACAATGCCACCAACGCGGTCACCTGCGGCCAGTGCGCGCCATGCGCCCAGGGCGGCAATCTCGGCGGCAGCCACGGATTTCATGGCACGGCGGCTGCCGAAGAACATCGGGCGGCGTTGATCTACCAGCAGCAGCACAGGACGTTCCCGCTCCTCGCTGTAAACACGCACGTGCGGCGAGCGCAAGCGGGCAGTGGCCCGCCAGTCCATGGTACGGATGTCGTCACCCGGCCGATACTGACGCAATTCCTCAAAAGCCAAACCGCGTCCACGCAAGCGCGAGGCATGGCGCCCGGACAGCAGTGAGTTCACCGGCTGGCGAGGCAGAAAAGTAAAGCCCCGCGCGTCGGCCTTGAGCTGGATCAATTCATCGAGGGCAATAGTGACGTGCGCATTCATGCTCGAAATAGTTAGATAGACACTACGGCTTGCAGTAGAGCCTCGATGACATCCGTTCGGGTCTTGCCGGCAGCTTCGGCTTCATAAGTCAGATGTACACGATGAGCCAGGCAGGCCGGAGCGATAGCGCGGATGTTTTCCGGTGCAACGAAATCCTGTCCCTGTAGCCAGGCATGAGCGCGAGCGGCGGCATCAAGTGCCAAGGTGCCACGCGGACTGGCGCCAAGACGAATCCAGCGTGCCAGGTCACCGCCATGGCGCTGAGGTTCGCGGGTCCCGACGATGAGATCAACAATGTAGCGTTCCGCGGCTTCGGCAACGTGAATTGCATTCACCTCCTGGCGAGCAGCAAATATCAGCGCCTGTGGAATAATCGGTGACGCCAGGCTGGCGTTACCTGCTTTCTCCCCACGCACCAGCCGCATGATCGCAGCCTCGTTTTCCGGCGGCGGATAGGGCACATTAACGTAGAGCAGAAAGCGGTCCATCTGTGCCTCCGGCAACGGATAGGTGCCTTCCTGTTCGATGGGATTTTGGGTTGCGAGAACCAGAAACAGCTCGGGTAATTTGTGCGTGGTACCGGCGACGGTGACTTGTCGCTCTTCCATTGCTTCAAGCAAGGCGGCCTGCACTTTTGCCGGGGCTCGGTTGATCTCGTCAGCCAGCACGAGGTTGCCGAAGATGGGACCGGGTTGAAAATCGAAGCTACCGTTTTGTTCGCGGTAAATCTCGGAACCGGTGACATCAGAAGGTAGCAGATCCGGGGTAAACTGTACTCGGCTAAACTGGCTCTCGACTAGTTTGCTGAGCGTTTTAATGGAGCGGGTTTTAGCAACGCCGGGAAGCCCTTCCATCAGGACATGACCATCGGCGAGAAAGGCGATAAGTAAGCGCTCGACCACGGTTTCCTGGCCGATGACCGCAGCGTTCATCGCAGCGGCTATTTGTTGAAAGGCTTCACGAGTATTCATTCGGTGTCCTTGATGAAAAGAACTCTGTGTTTGGTTACAGAAAAACCGCACTCAAAGCTGAGTGCGGTTCATGCGCTAGATGCGTACCGTCAGCGCGACATATTACTGCTTGCCGGCACTGCCGCTGGTCACTGCTTCCATGACATGATCGAGGTTGAAGCTACCTGGCTTCTGACGTGGGGGGAATTCACGGAAGCTTTGCAGCCACTGCCCGACATAGCCAGCCGCCGGAGCAAAAATGAACATGTGATCGACAAACCAACGGTCATAGCCCATACCAATTTCATCAGCGAGTTCGAAAGGATCCATACGCAGGTTGGTCAGCATTGGTGCGCGTAATTTAACGAACGGTTCCTGCCAGACGTGACGACCTTCGTGGTCCTGGCGCATGAAGGTGACTTTAAAGTTGCTATAACGCAATGCCGCAACACTGCCGTCATCGGTCCAGTAGATGAATTCCTTACGGGGCCATTCGCCTTCGCCCTTGAGTGCAGGCAGCAGGTTATAGCCATCAAGATGGACTTTGAATTTGGCGTTGCCGACTTTCTTACCCTTCAGCAATTCGTCTTTGACGCTGGTGTCGCCTACGGCGGCCAGCAATGTCGGCAACATGTCTTCATGGGCACCAATGTCATTGATAATCGTGCCAGGCTTGATGACGCCGGGCCAGCGAATGACGGTCGGAACCCGATAGCCGCCTTCCCACTGAGTATTCTTTTCGCCGCGGAACATGGTCGTGCCACCATCCGGCCAGGAAAAGGATTCCGAGCCATTATCAGTTGAATACATCACAATGGTGTTATCTTCCAGACCCAATTCTTTAAGTTTATTTAACACCTGACCGACATGACCGTCATGCTCGACCATACCGTCAGCATAGATGCCCAGACCGGTCTTGCCCTCGGACTCTTTCTTCAGGTGCGTAAAAACGTGCATGCGGGTGGAGTTCCACCATAGGAAGAACGGTTTGTCTGCTTTCTTTGCGCGCTCCATGAAATCGAGCGCCTTGACAGTGACTTCTTCGTCAATCGTTTCCATACGCTTTTTGTTCAACGGACCGGTATCTTCAATCTTGCCATCGGCGAAGCTGTGGATGACGCCACGCGGGCCAAATTTCTTCTTGAAGGCAGGATCCTTCGGATAGTCTGGATTTTCGGGCTCCTCCTCGGCGTTCAAGTGGTAGAGGTTGCCGAAGAACTCGTCGAAACCATGGTTGCTCGGCAGCATATCGTCACGATCTCCGAGGTGATTCTTGCCAAACTGGCCGGTCATATAACCTTGTGCCTTGAGTAATTCGGCGATCGTTGGATCTTCTTTCTTCATACCCTCTTTCGCACCCGGCAGACCGACTTTGGTTAGACCGGTACGGATGGGCGACTGACCGGTGATAAACGCCGCGCGACCGGCGGTGCAGCTTTGCTGGCCATACCAGTCGGTGAACAGGGCGCCCTGGTTGGCAATACTGTCTATATTGGGTGTCTTGTAACCCATCATACCCCGGTTGTAGGCACTGACATTGAACTGGCCGATGTCATCCCCCCAAATAATCAGGATGTTGGGTTTCTTGTCTGCTGCTTGCGCGGATAGAAACGGGAGGCAGGCTGACAGCGCGAAAAGCGCAAGCGCCGCCGGACGGTAAAGCCGGTGGATTGGAAGCATATAAATCTCCTTTCAGGGTTGGTTGTAAGACGGTTTTTTACTTTAGGGTAAATTGGCTCAATGATACCAATATATTAAGAGTATTCACTATTGGACTTTAGACCAATATCAAAGTCGCCGAAACGCCATTATTGATGTAAACTCGCAAGAATGAGCATGTAGCTCGTTGCCATTAAGGATATGGCAAAAAATAACTTACCGATTGGGTGCCGAGAAAATTTTTCCGTTCGTCCTGAGCCCTTCGACTGCGCTCAGGAGAGCCTTGTCGAAGGATGAATGGAAAAATTCCACTCCAAAGCGGCAAGCCATTCATGCTTCGACAAGCTCTCAAGAAACAGCTTTTTTGTATTTGTAAAATCAATGACTTGCAAAGATATGAAAACACAAAAAAGTACGTCGAACAGCGACTGTTTCATGGTTACACCATGTCTCCGAAGGGGGGCTTATTTTACTCAGCACGAACGGATTGCCGGGCGATTTTGCGATTTCGGGAAGTTATTTTTAACGAAATCCTAAGTTACGTAGGCTCGTCATGACAACAGGGATTGGCGAAATACACAGCTGCAGGTATAACGACATTTGAGCTAGCCGAAGATCTTTTATATTTGATGCCATTACTTGCCTCCCTGCCGTGTTCAATCCCTATAAACCTTCACCCCAGCGGTACTGCCAGGCAATTCCAATCGTGTCAAAGTTTTTCCCGAGTTGTGAGAAAACGGTGGTATTGCCATAAAGCTTGATGGAGTGCTGTCGGCTGACCGGAAACGTAAGCGTGGCGCCAACGCGCCAAGTCTGCTGAAGATCATCAGCCATCCTGTCGTCCTTGGTGGTACGACCACCGGTGAAATAATTTGCGTCGAGAGCGCCCCAAATGCCCTTTCCGAAACTATAAATCAGGTGCCCTTGCAGAGAGTAGATCGGATCCTGCTCTAACGTTTTTCCCTGGAAAGGTTGGTCGTTATCAGTAAAGACGAACACACTGGCAGCAACCTCGGTGATCAATGGTCCCCACGCCTTGGAAATACCAATTTCGGGCTTGATGGACCAGCGGTTAGTGCCGACGTTGATGAGTTTCTGCGGATCGTATTGCCCGCCCGGCGCCGAAACTGCAAGGCTGGCACCTATGATAGTGTCCTGCTTGTACTTGGCAAACTCTTTCATCGACAAGGCGGGGGCGCCGTAAAGATTCACATAAAAACGCACTATCGGATCAGCAAAACCAGAGATTTCCCGGCTTCGCTGCTCGCCCGCCACTTCCGCCTGACCAGAAATCCAGGCCTGGGGAATGATTATGTCAACCTTACCTGACTTTCCCCAAATATCCAGTGAACGAACATAGGCAAGGACGGTGCTTTGAATTTCCATTTTACCGTTGGTGATGGGCACAGACGGGGCGAACGTCACATTACCTTTGGTGTAAACGTATCCGGCGATTAGAAAATTGAGTCCAATGGGTATGTTGGAATAGGATCTGGGTTCAATATCCGTCGCGCGCACCCACGAACTCGCCAGCCCAAGGATCGCCAACACGATCAGCTTGGCGAAACGAGATACGAAGGTGTCGACAACAAGGTACAACACGCGCTCAGGCCATGCTCCACACATTATCAACATGTCACGTAATTGCCTACCTTCCAAAGCACGCCCGGCCTGCGCAAAAGCAATACATTTAGCCTGATCACGGCACATCATCTCATAAACCGCCTGTTTGCCACCACCTGATGCCAATGGAATATTCGGTGCACTCATAGCCACCACCTCCCCCCATGACCATATCCAAACCATTAAGGTAAGTTACCTTCTGCAGAATTATCGAACCAGTTTTTTTCTGTTGTTCACTACTTCTCTCCTTTTGCATTATCTGAACTTAAGGATATGGTAAAAAATAACTTTCCGAAGCCGCAGTCTCCTGAAATCTTCGTAGGAGCGGCTGCCCTCGCCGCGAACAGGGCATTCTGGGTACTCCGCGGCGAGGCGCCGCTCCTACGTTTTCCTGTATGACTTTTAAAAATCTTCAGGGAAGTTATTATGGGTCACATCCTAAATTGATAACGTTCTTTATGTACGCCACATCGATGTTCAATCACGTTTATGAGTTTCTTTAACCGACCGATCGTATTCTCGATAATCTATTGCCTTATTGTGTGCGGGCTAGCTGTTTGTTAGGCTCCTTTCACTAAATCAACTCGCTTTAACGGCTGGGGATTCCAAAATCCGTCGGCAATTGATGGTTTGGGGGCCTGAAAACAAGCCTTTTCCTTGATTCATTTTATCAAACAGCAAGGTGTTTCATAATGCATTATTTGTCAGAAGAGGATTTGTTACGCCAAAACGGAAATGTAAGCATTCCATATCCGCGCCAATAAGGTTCCTATTGGCTTTAAGCCAAGGCCAACCCCCTGTCTTATTTTGATGCACAGGGTGCAAAGTAGCCCATCAAAAATAATCTAGCTCACCAAAAAGCATTTTGGACATGGTTTTATGAATCGGAGCCTAGACACTGCTACCAACGTCTGGCTCACTCGTCACCGGATTCGCGATGACCACTTCAAAAGGCTGAGTATTATGCAGATACACATCGCGTTGTGGATGGGCGATAACTATGCCTGCTTCGGGCAAGCGCTGGTTGAGACTGACCCGGATTTCGCTGGCCACAAGCATCCTGTCCGCCACATGCGCCAGATCCAGCCAATAATAGACAGTGAACATCAAAGCGCTAGCACCGAAATCCTCGAACAAAACCAGAGGACCAGGATTGGTCAATACATCAGGATGCGCTCGAGTCACTGCTTCAATCAATGTTTGTGTTTGTTCCACCGGCGAATCATAGGTTATACCAATCGTCACCGACGCACGTCGCTTTTGATCCGACAAGGTCCAATTGGTGACGGTTTTTTCGATCATTGCGCTGTTCGGCACCAACATTTCCACACCATCCATACGCCTGATCTGGCAACAGCGCGCGCCAACCTGAGTAATCCGCCCGGTAACTCCTTCCACATCAACGATATCGCCGGTTTTGACCGGACGTTCGATGAGCAATATCAAACCGCTGACAAAATTATTCAGTAAGTTCTGGGCACCAAAGCCGATCGCCAACGCCATAGCACCTCCGAGGAAGGCGAAAACGGTGACGGGGATCTTCATCGTGGTCAACGCAGCTACCACTACGGCCAGAGCCAGAATCATATGAGCCAGTCGGGCGAACAAAGCCGTGCTGTCTGTGCTCAGCTTGAAGAGATACCTTACCGTTCGCTGGCTGAGTCTTACAGCGTGGGTGGATATCCAAAAACCGGCGGTAATGATGAGTAGAAATAACAGAATCTGACCTAGCGTTACACGGTGCGTGCCAGAAATCTCTTCGCCTTCAACGGTTATCGTATCGGTTACGGAATAGATTTCAAAATCAGTAAGCTGGGTGGCTGCGTCAGCCACTATTGCAAACAGGTTTCTCGTGCGTTCCGTCAACGACAGACTAGCTTTGCGGCGTTCGGCTTCCTGCAACGTCCGCTCCAGCAAGTCGCCGAAACTTGCGAGCCTGGTCTGTAAAGGTATCCATGTGTCAATCTGTTGCCGATAAGCTTCAGCGAGTTTTCTGCTTTGCTCGCGATCCGCTGCAGATAAAGACGGGTCCTTGGACCGCGACTGCTCGTAGACCAGCTTTGTTTGAATGGCAGCTTGTATTGATAAGAGAATATCGCGTTGCTGTTTATAGCGATCCTGTTCTGTTTGCAGGCTGTTTAGACTGCCTTTGAGCGTGACGGCATTAGGTTTGTTCATCAAAACAAAACGCTCTTTCCATATAGCCTGTATCCTGTCGAAAGTCCGCTCCATCTCCAACAATGCACGCCTACGCATCGTAGAGGCTTCGGTTCGTACGTTCAGAAGATTTACCAACTGCTCCAGACGAATGATTTCGCTCCCGGATCCCATGCTTGTGGTATCTTTTGATCCCGCTTTTAGACGATCAAGTCGTTCCTGAGCTCTGGTATGCTCAAGGTAAACAGGTTCGTCATCTTGTTTGGCCTGCATGATTTCCTTCTGTATAACCAATCGTTCCTGATCCAATTTAATAATTTTTTCACTCAACTCCTGCTGGGAGAAATGAATATGAGCATCAGCCTCATCCAGCTTTCTGGCGAGAAAGTCATTCTCCAATTCTTTTTCAGCAATGCGCGAACTCATCATCCGGCGTTCCATTTCGTGCGTGGCGACTTCAACTTCGGCCACTCTCAGTCTGAGTTGATTGAGTTCCAGTAGCCAGCGTGGGCGTGCGGCATTCTCATCGGGCTGAATCTGATTGAGCTGTTCGGCGCTTTGCTGCATGGCCAAAGTCGCAGGCTTTAAGCGTTCTTTAGAATCCGCCAGATCATTTTCGAAAATCAAGAGGGCCATGTGGAGAGCCCTGTTATCTTGCTCCTTGTTTCTAATTTCTCGCCATAAGTCGTCCCCCAATTCAAGGGGATAAGGCGGTGCCTCACCAAAACCCGACCACGAGGCCATTTGTTGCCGAAGATCATCCGTTGCTGCTCCAATGACCTGCATTTGCTCCAGCGCCCTGTTTTGCAATTCGTACGACTGAATTAGCCGCTCCCATAGACTTTTGTACTCATCGGCCTCTTCCGAGGTTGCGCCGACATGTTGCTGGATTACACCGCCAATGACAGACAGTTTTTGCCGAGCGTCAGCCAACCGGGCCTTTACGGCAACTAATTGCTCCCCAACCGGTATATCCAGTTTTGGTATAGCATTTTTTGCCGCCTCATCCTGTTTAGGCTGGATATTAGTTAAAAGGGGGCTTGGCTGCGCCGAAACATCAAAAGCAATAAAAATCAAAAACAGGAAAAGCGGGACAAACAACAACCAAACCTTTTTAATTTGACAGCTCGAAGCGTGAGATTTCATTAAGCACTGACGACCCAAGATGAACTGAGCCCCACTCGTCGATGTCGGAAAGAATTGCCGGAAGCTATCGCTCAAATCACCGAGTTTCTTAGGGCAGGAAAGATGTACTATCGGATTGACTGCCCGCGAAAATAGGCTCCCGTCTTCATTTAGCTTAAAAGGTATCAACGCATGAATCTCCTGAAAATTTAATACATGATTGTGCTGGCTGAAAACCCAACTTTGCATATGCTTCGATCAGCACTCTGTTGAAGCTGGTCAACGAGTTAAGATCCGGCTTCGCCAGCTAGGTCTGCGTGTTCCGAGCTGTTGAATGGCCAACCGGGAATGCCAACCCGATAGCCACGAAATGTAATGACTCAATTCTTATCCCTGAAGTGATTGGTCCGACGTTTGTTTCTGCATGGCTATGAGTATGATCAGGCAAAACGCCTCGTGGAATAACGGTTACGAATATTCTTAAGGGGGCCTCTAAAAATTATCTATTCATGCTTCGACAGGCTCAGCACGAACGAATAAGTCGATGATTTATAAAATATTATCGTTCGCACCGAGCCTGTCGAAGTGCAATTTTTAGAGGTCCCCTTAAGTCTTGCTCAGTGTGACTGATGAAAATCGGTATTCATGATTTATTCTCTTCTATAGCCATTGACTCTGAAGCTATGAATTTAGTGATTTCATACCTCGAAACCCAATTCCAGCAAATTAAGACTCAATGACATTCTCGACACCTCCGGCCACGAAGGATCTCCCTCGCAACCGTTGGAATCAAGACTGCAACAACTGGCACAGGGTCTGGACTAATATCCGGCGGGTGGTGTTACCGGCATATAAATAACACCTGAATTACCGTAGGCCTGGGTATACCAGGAAGAACCGCACTGATAATAGGTCACACCCTTGACTACGGCCGTGCTGGGATTACATGGCAGACCCGCAGAGCCCGTGGACGGAGGCGGCGCATAGACGACTGTCGTGGATGGGGCCGCCGTTGTAGTTGTCGTTGTCGTGTTCGACGAAGACTGACCCGCCACGTAACCCACCACCGCCGCACCGACGGCCACGGCAGCAACTTCGCCATCATCCCAGTTGTTATTATCATAGTGATAATTGGGGGGTGGGTAGTAGCCTGCGGGTGGATGATAGCCGGCAGGTGGGTAGTAGCCCGCAGGCGGGCGGTAACCGGGTGGATAGGCTCCAGCCGGTGGACGGTAGCCAGAAGGGTATGCTCCTTGAGAGTATTGTCCAGCAGCTTGCTGCCGCTGCCCTTGGTTTGTGGTCGAGGTTGACTGCCGTTGTGCCTGATTCTCAGTCGAAGTTGCCTGACGACCTTGTTGGGTTGTCGCGCGATTCGTCGATGCTGTCGAATACGCTTCGGATCGATTCGCAGAAGTGGCCTGCGCAGTCTGAGACCGGTTCGTGGAAGCGGTCTGTGCGGCCTGCGACCGGCTAGCCGACTGCGAAGCGGTAGCCGCCCCTCCGGCACTCCTTGAGCCGTATTGTCCCGCGCCGGACGAGAAACTGCCGCTCGCAGCGGCGCCACTGCGGGAAAAACCGCCGCCGCCACCGGAAAAACCGCCACCGCCACCACCACCGCCTCCGAATCCACGGGCGACTGCATCATCCACGGTTCCTGTTAGTAAAACGATTGCGGCTGTCATAACCGTAACTATCAAGTAAGGTTTGGTATTCATTTCTGTGCTCCGGTTTTTTTTGTATTTACCGCTCCCTCTAGCGCGACTTTGGGGAGTTCAGCGAGAAAGGCAATCTTCCGCGCGCCTTCAGGCGGAATAAACGCGAACTGGGTATCTTTGACGTCGGGCTTCAGGTTCCAATCGGAAAAATGAGCTCTGAACGTCGGTTGCCCTTCTGCATTCTTGTAGGTCAACACTGCGCGAAGCAACAATGGTTGAGCCCCTTCCGTAATCCAGACCTGATAATCGACCGTTTCGGTGCGCCCCGCCAGGTGATGGGTCGGTGTCCCATCAATAACATTCCTCTCCACGTAATCGAGTGTTTGGGTACGGCCTTCAAGTTCGGCCGGAAACCGACTGGTCAAAAGCATGGCGAGCGGCAGACGCATACCCAGATCCTTTAGGAAATATATGATCGCAGCGTCGATCCCTCCGGGTTTGGACGTCTGCGCATAAACATTTTGCGCAGGACTAAACGTTGTGATTTCCTTGCCATCGTAAAGGACGAGATGTTTTTCGCCGTTGCTGTGTTCCAATTCAACGCGCAAACCGTTGGGACGGCTCACGATGATCCTTCGGTTCTCGCCGAATTCGATTTTCTGTCCCGTTTCCTGCAGGACTTCGTAACTTCCATTGAGGTTTACGCTAAACTGCTCGGTGTTGCCCAGAAGTTGGGCCATGCGCATGAGTATTGTTTTCGCGTCGAGCTCCGTTTCAGCAGCCGGCGTTGCCGCTGAGCTAACGGAGGTTGGGGGTTGTGGCCGGATTGCCGCCTGATCCTGAGCGCAGCTTGTCACGATTAACGGGACGATTGCATAAAGGACCGCGCGTTTAAAGCTCCATTTACATTTGGACATAATATTCTCCTCTTTGATGTGTATCAAATATCTACGGTTAAACGATCTATCATCCTTGATCAATGGGATTCACTCCGATCCGAACAGGTTTCAATATTCGGCAGGGCATAAAAATCAGCTCGCCAGTTCCTTTGCCTTCTGCATCTTCACCCAAAACCCGAACATCATCAGTGACCAGCCCCTGAAGCCGATGTCGGCACTCAGACCAACGGCAAGAAACCAGGCAGAGGAAGACGGCCATTCCAGCCAGATCAATAATCCCAGTAAAAAAGATACGCAAGCTCCGATCATGGTCGAAATTTTATGCGGCATCTGCGTTGCATGAGCGATGATAGTCCTGAGAATGCCCTTGACCATTAGAAACGCCGCAATCATGAGATTTAATCTGGATGGGTCTTCGCCTACACTGGCAATAATCAAGAAGGCGACAACGACATCGAAGACGCCATTTTGCAGATTTAGAAAAAAATCTCTCAATTCTTTTGCTATGAACGCGTCGAAACACTCCAAAAGTCCAACCGTCAATATTACAAATGCGACAGCAGGGAGCCAGGAAAATTCCCTCGTGCTCAAAAGCATAACATCCGGTTTGAACAAGGCTGCAATTACCAGCATGGCGCCAACGCAAAGCATGATGGACCCGCGAATCAACAAACGCTTCCAATCCGTTCCGAAGCGTTCAATCTGTTCGAATTTTTTTTGTATATTCATTGATATGTCCTGATTCAGTTGACTCGGCCTGTTCCAAACTTTCGGTAGTCCTTTAGAAAGAAAAATTAAGATTTGTCACCCAAATATTGTTGTTTTGATCGGGCGTTGGCCGATTTTTCCATACATGCTGGTATAAATAGCCTGTCTCTACTTGAACTTCCGAAGTAAAACGATAACCGACGCCCACATATAAGCGATTTTGTTGTGCGCCTGCTTGTAATTGGGCATCATTAGAATTGTCGTTTAGCGTCACGAATATTTCATCAGAGGCAATAACAGACCAGGACGACCGGTCAGGAATTAACTGCTCTACCCTGAAACGTGTTCGCCAACGGATACTGGGATCAGAGTTTCTGGGTAAAAAACGCTCTTCCAGTCTATTGCGGACTTCCCATATAAACTGCTTTTTATTAGCCGTATCCTTCCATGTAAATCCTTGGAATGCGCGGTTTTCAAACCGGTAGGTGTCCGAATCGGGGGTAACAGAATCGGCAGACATTAAATAGCCCACCCAAAGAGTCGCACGGTCATTAATCGCCCAGCCAAGAGCAGGCCTGACCATCATGGAGGTTAGATTTGATGCGTTATCGCCAATTCGTGGCTGAAGTTCAAAAAAACCACGTAATTGTTCTGTCAACTTTGCATTAATGTTGATTGGAATCCATATCTGAAAGTCATCAGTAGCCTGCACCTTAGTGCTTACCATGATCGCCAATAACAGCATGACAGATCGAATCCAATTTGTTTGGCGTTTTAATATCAATGTCGATTCCTCAACGCTGGGTTAGCGATAGCGTAACCCAGCATTTGTCGCTTCTGTGAGGGCCAAGGCTATCGCCTGATCTAAAGCTATTTCTTGGGAAATGTTTCCACCGTTATTTTATTAATCTTGCCGGTAAATTTGCTTTTACCTTTATATGCTGGATTCACAGGGGTATTTTGGTCTACGCCGACATCAGCGGTTTCATCAACTCCGAACATACCACCTTGGGTTTTAGTTATCTTGCCTTCACCAATTTTGGTACCATCCATGAAAATAGTGGCCGTACCGCCCTTGCCACCACCATCGCCTTCATAAACAAAATCCAGTTTAAGCATGTGTTGACCTGCGGGTACTTTTTGTTTTGCAACAACATCAAATTGTTCAAGACCTAACCAGTTATAAGTGTAACTTGGCAGACCATTTTTCATAAAGAACGTCCAACCGCCAAAATCACCGCCTTGAACAATCATGACACCCGATGCTTTAGCAGGAACAGTGACATCAGCCGTTATCGTCACTGACTTATTTTTGACATTGATAAACGCATTTTCGGGCAAGCCAACCGCACCTTCATATAAAGTTAAGCTCGTCCTTCCACCCATCAAATCAGGACGACCCGCTGCGACAGGATCAAGGCGGATGAGTAAACGGTCATCAATCGGCAATACGTTGTATTTTACGGCTTCGTCCATGAACAGTTTTTGCAGTTCTGCCAGTTTCTCAGGATTTTTATCCACCAGATTAATGGCTTGACTAAAATCCTCATTGACATTGTAAAGTTCCCATATATCTTCCGTTAAAGGTCGTCTGGGCGTTCTTTCCCACGGCGCTCTGTGTAACGTGCCCGCAAACCAGCCGTCATGATAAAGTCCGCGATTGCCAAATATCTCAAAATATTGGGTTTTACGGGTATCGGGGGCGCTAGCATTATCAAAAGAATAATTCATGCTCATACCTTCGATAGGACGCTGTTCTATACCATTGACGCTTCGCGGCGCGGGAATACCGACCGCTTGATAAACAGTAGGCGCGATGTCGATGAGGTGATGAAACTGTGAACGCACTTCATTTTTTGTTTTGATTCCCGCTGGCCAATGCACGACCAAACCGTTGCGGGTACCACCAAAATTGGAGGCAACTTGTTTAGTCCAGGTAAATGGCGTATTACCAGCGACTGCCCAGCCTGCGGCAAAATGATTGTAGGCATGTTCTGAGCCGAGTTCATTGATTTTCTTTAACTGCATATCCAAGGTTTCAGGTACAGCATTGAAATAAGTGTTTTCATTTGCCATACCAATCATGCCGCCTTCAGCACTAGAACCGTTATCGCCGAGAATATAAAAAACCAGCGTATTGTCTAACAGTTTTCTATCCTGCAACGAGGCAATCAAGCGCCCTATTTCGTGATCAGTATGTTCGCCAAAACCTGCAAATACCTCCATTTGCTTTGCAAACAAACGTTTTTCAACTGCTGTTAGCTTATTCCAATCTTTAATCTCAGGTGGTTTTGGTGCAAGTACGGTATTTTGCGGCACGATGCCCAATTGTTTTTGTTTTGCCAGGGTGGCTTCGCGGAGCTTATCCCAACCTTCGGGAAATTTACCTTGGTATTTTTCAATAAACTTTTTCGGAGCATGATGCGGCGCGTGCGTTGCGCCTGTCGCGAAATACATGAAAAACGGTTTACTGGGAGTAAGTGATTGTTGGGTATTCATCCACGCAATCGCTTGATTAGTCATATCCGTGGTGAAATGATAATTGGGATTATTCAAATCAGGAAAAACGCGCGTTGTGCCGTCATACACCATCGGATGCCATTGACTGGTTTCGCCACCGATAAAACCGTAAAACTTATCAAAACCTGAGTGCGTGGGCCAACGGTCAAACGGCCCTGAGACCGTCGCTTCCCAAGGTGGCGTTTCATGATATTTACCAAAAGCGGCGGTGCTATAACCATTTTGGCGTAACACTTCTGCCATCGGGGTGATGGCTTGTGGACGGATGCCCGTGCCACCAGGAAAGCCTGTCGCCGTTTCCGTGATAGAACTCATATTATTACTATGATGATTATAGCCCGTCAACAATGCAGTTCGGCTGGGTGAACACAGTGCGGTCGTATGAAAACGGTTGTACTTCAGACCACTGGCTGCCAGTTTTTCAACAGTTGGCATATTAATAGGTCCACCAAACGCACTAGAGTGTCCAAAGCCCATATCGTCGATCAGTATCACCACGACGTTCGGTGCTTTTTCGGGTGGTTTGACCTCAAACCGAGGAGGCGCTTTGGCATTCCGCGCATCCAATTCGGTTATAGCAGGATAAGTGGGTTCCTTTATGGGAAGTGTCTTACGGTCAATAGTACTGGAAAAGCCTGAAGGCTGTTCTTGTGCTGCTTGGATTGGTGTCAAAAAGCAATACAAAGTAGTCATTATTAAAACAGCTAACAGTTTTGAATTCATCATAGTGTCCTTCTTTGTTGGTTTTTTTCTTTCGTAAGATAAAAGATCGTTTCGGGCATAGATTTTCATCTTCGCATCTTTTTAACAAGGTTTACACAAAAGCGCTTTATATAGATGTCGTATCCTCTAATCCAGCTTGATGCCGGTGATTTTAAAATACTGCAATGTCAATCCATACTTTTAAGGGAACCTCTAAAAATTATGTACTTCGACAATCTCAGCGCGAACGATCTCAATAAAATTAGAAAGTTACGTTCGTGGTGAGCTTGCCGTACCATTAACGTAACCAGTTTTTAGAGGTTCCCTTAAGTTTTTTAACGGCACTGGTGCAATTTACCTGCATTCGTAGTTATCGGCTATTGGACTTTAGGGTAAGCTCCTTTATGGCATTAAATGGATCCATAGCTTGATAAAATACTACTCCCCACAGTTTTGTGTTGCTTGCTATTGAGGCAATAGCACTTAGGGTTTCTGTTGAAAAAGTAATCAATAACCGATATTACGCACACATGTAAAAGTGCAGGACTTGTTAAAAGTATGTGTCGCTAACGCGACAGTTATTTTAATCAGGTTTTCTCATCCGGAGGCGAGATATTAAAAATGCCTAGCCACCAGAAGGCCTCACCATCATGGCGATTAGATTTGAAACGTAATCGACAATTCGTGGCTGGAGTTCAAAAAATACCACGTTATAGTTCGGACAATTTTGCATTGATGTTGATTCCTCAACGCTGGGTTCGCAATAGCGTAACCCAGCATTTGTCGCTTCTGTGTGGGCCAAGGCTATCTCCTGACCTATAGCTATTTTTTAGCGGGGAATGTTTCCAACGTTATTTTGTTAATCTTGCCGGTGAACTGGCTTTTGCCTTTGTAAGCAGGATTTACAGGCGTGTTTTGGTCTTCCCCTACATCAGCTGTTTCATCAATTCCAAAGGCATTGCTATGCGTTTTGCCGATCTTACCTTCTGCTATCTTCTTCCCTTCCAGTAAAATAGTACCCGTGCCACCTGCACCTCTGCCACCATCATAAGCAAAAGCAAATTTCAGGTTGTGTTTGCCAGCGGTCAGTTTTTGTTTTGAACTAATAGTGAATTGTTCCAGACCTAACCAATTGTAAGTATAAGCAGGCTTGCCGTCTTTCATGTAGAACGTCCAGCCCCCAAAATCCCCGCCTTGGCAAAGCATCACGCCAGACGCGTTGCCCGGGACCTCGACTTCTGCATCAATGCTCAGAGAGGTATTTTTGATGTTAATAAAAGCATTCTCCGGTATGCCTTTCGCACCTTCATACAAGGTTAAGCTCGTCTTGCCATTCATCAAATCAGGGCGACCGGCAATCTTTGGATCAAAACGCTCGATAGAGCGATCATCAATCGGCAACACATTATATTTAAGCGCTTCATCCATGAAACGCTTTTGGAGCTCCGCCAGTTTTTCAGGATTTTTATCAACCAGATTGTTGGCCTGACTAAAATCGTCATTGACATTGTAAAGCTCCCAAACATCGTCAACCAATGCATGGTCTGGTTTGGTTACCCAAGGCAGCCGGTGAACGGTTCCGGCAAACCAGCCCTCATGGTATATGGCTCTGTTGCCAAACATTTCAAAATACTGTGTCTTATGAGTATCGGGAGCGTTAGCATTGTCAAACGAATAGTTCATGCCCGCCCCTTCCATCGGACGTTGCTCAATGCCATCAACGCTTCGGGGGGCGGGGATGCCTACTGCGGCATAAATTGTCGGGGCAATATCAATGACATGATGAAACTGAGAACGCACTTCATTTTTGGCTTTAATACCCGCAGGCCAGTGAACCACCATGCCGTTGCGCGTGCCGCCAAAATTGGATGCAACCTGTTTTGTCCAGGTGAACGGCGTATTGCCTGCCACCGCCCAGCCTGCCGCAAAATGATTGTAGGTATGTTCCGTTCCCAGTTCACTGATTTTCTTTAACTGCATTGCCAATGTTTCGGGTACGCCGTTGAAAATGGTGCTTTCGTTGTACATGCCGATCATGCCGCCTTCGGCACTGGAACCGTTGTCGCCGACAATGTAAAAAATCAGCGTGTTATCCAGTTTGCCTCGCGCTGACAAAGCGTCCACCAATCTGCCAACCTGCGCATCAGTATGTTCACCAAAGCCAGCAAACACTTCCATTTGCCGTTCAAACAAACGTTTTTCATCGGCGGACAATTTATCCCAATCTTTTATATCGGTGGGTTTGTGGGCAAGTACCGTGTTTTGTGGCACGACACCCAATTGCTTTTGCCTTGCCAAAGTTTCTTCTCGCAACTTATCCCAACCCTGTGAAAATTTTCCTTTGTATTTATCTGAATATGCTTTGGGTGCATGATGTGGCGCGTGGGTCGCACCCGTAGCGAAATACATAAAAAAGGGTTTGTCGGGTGTCAATGATTGTTGAGTATTCATCCAGCCAATCGCCTGGTCGGTCATATCGTTAGTGAAATGATATTTAGGGTTGTTCAAATCGGGATACACGCGGGTTATACCGTCATAAACCATCGGATGCCACTGATTGGTTTCGCCACCAATAAAGCCGTAAAACTTATCAAAACCTGAGCCCGTCGGCCAGCGGTCATACGGGCCAGATACTGAGCCTTCCCAAGGCGGCGTTTCATGATATTTGCCGAAGGCGGCTGTGCTATAACCGTTCATACGCAGCACTTGGGCAATCGGGGTGATGCTTTGTGGCCGAATACCCGTATTACCAGGAAATGCCGTAGCCAGTTCCATTATGGCTCCGGCATTATTGGAATGATGATTATAGCCTGTCAGCAATGCTGTCCGAGTTGGCGAGCACAACGCCGTGGTATGAAAGCGATTGTATTTCAAGCCATTTGCCGCCAGTTTTTCCAGTGTCGGCGTATGAATGGGACCACCAAACGCACTGGAATGTCCAAAGCCAATATCGTCGATCAATACGATAACAATGTTCGGCGCATTTTCTGGTGGTTTCAACTGAAATCGAGCTGGGGCCGTTACTTTCCGCGCATCCAATTCGGTAATGGCCGGATAAGTGGGTTCTTTGATGGGAAGCGTCGCGCGGTCAAGTGTAGCGGAAGTACCTGAAGATTGTTCTTGCGCAGCTTGGCTTGATGTCCAAATGCAGCACAAGGCAGCCGTCATTAAAACGACTAGAAGATTTGATTTCATGATGGATTCCTCTTCTCTTTTGGTTTTTGGCTTTGGAAGTTTAAAAAATCATTTCAATGGCATGACCACAGTCGTGCCGATAGCTCCGTTGCAGAAAACTACAATGAGCAATTTTCTTATCATCATCATAACTCGGTGTTTCTTCGAATCTGAAACCCCGCATTGCCAGTGCATCTATTAACCTATTGATTCGGCCTGATGGTATTTTAAACCGTTCGAGCTGAGCTTGTCGAAGCTCTCTGGCCTTTCAACAAGCTCAAGGCGAGCGGAGTTAAAACTTCACAGGGCCGAATCCATAGAAAGAGTAGTTGAGCCAACCCAAATTCCGCTCATATCTCGACCAGGTTCAGTACGAACGAATTTCCTCATTTCGGCCGCAGTGCTTAGACTTACCTGATTACGTATAAACTTCAGCCGAAATAGAAATGGTGATGATCTCACTAATTCCCCAATATCGTCTCTCCGGCAGATACCGTCTTGCCGGCCTAAAAGCAAGCGATATTTAGATGGCATAGCTAGGGTCAAAAGGCTTGCCGGATTTGATTACGCCGAAGGCGATATGAATTAACTTACGCATAGCGGCACACG
>JABFSH010000050.1 GCA_013140705.1 Methylococcaceae bacterium | reverse complement strand
CGACTTTGGCAGATTCAAACGTGTAATTGCTGATAACAGCCAGATTTGCAGATTTTTTGCTCATGACAGATCCTCGGGTCTTAAAGTCTTGTGGTTGTCAAGAATAAAGCCAGGACTATGCCAATATTACATAAGCACAAGTAATCAATAAGATAGGTTCATGAATAGCAGGCTAAGCCGATCGGTGACAAAAAAATGTCGCCATCAGGCGGCAAGCTTTTGCCGCCTGGATTAGTGCACGGCCTCCCGTGATTTGCAACACAATTCCGTTGATACAGTAACACCACCTGATCATGAAAAATTTGCCAATTACACTTTATAGGGCTGAGCAAGTCCGGGAACTGGACAGACTCGCGATAGCAATGACTGGAATTTCCGGTTTCGAGTTAATGACTAAAGCCGGTCATGAGGTTTTTCGACGGATTTGTCGGAACTGGCCTAAAGCGCAATCGTTGGCGATATTTTGCGGCGCCGGAAATAATGCCGGCGATGGATATATTATCGCTGAGCTGGCATTCAGGGCCGGATTTAGTGTGAACGTTTTTAGCTTGGTCAGTCCAGATAGGCTGAAAGGTGATGCATTCACTGCCTATAGTCATTATCTTGAAACCCATGGAAATGTAGTGTCATTTCAAACCGATTTATCGTTTAGCGCAGATGTCATTGTTGATGCCCTGTTGGGGACAGGGCTGGATCGACCAGTTTCAGGTAACTATGCAGAGGCGATTGAAACGATCAATCGCCATACAGCGCCGGTGATTGCTGTGGATATTCCTTCCGGATTGAATGCGGATACCGGCCATGTGATGGGTTGTGCGGTGAAAGCTGATTGTACGGTTTCGTTTATTGCGCTGAAGCAGGGCTTGTTGACGGGTTCTGCACCCGAATATTGTGGAGAATTGATATACGCTTCGCTGGATGTTACGGATGCTGTTTTTGACAGAGTACCTTCGTCGGCGAGTCGCGTTGTCAAGTCGGTGTGGCCGCGTCGAAATCGCTGTTCGCACAAAGGCAATTATGGTCACGTATTGATTATTGGCGGCGAGCAGGGCTATTCGGGAGCTATAAAATTGGCAGGTGAAGCCGCATTACGCATCGGTGCCGGTTTGGTCAGTGTGGCGACTCGAAAGGAACATGCGGGTTATTTAAATGTGGACAGACCCGAACTGATGTGTCATGGCGTCGAAAATGTCGGGCAGTTACGCGCGTTATTGGAAAAAGCCAGTGTCGTGGTTGTGGGGCCGGGTCTGGGGCAAAGTGTTTGGGCGCAGGAATTGTTTTCAGCATCTGTATCTTTTCAAAAGCCACTGGTGATTGATGCGGACGGATTGAATCTTCTGGCGCAGGTACCACAAAAACACACAAACTGGATTTTAACACCGCATCCCGGTGAAGCAGCGCGCTTGAATAATTGTACAACAGCTGATATTCAACTAGACAGGTTTGCAGCAGCTTCAGCCATTCAGGCTAAATATGGTGGTATTGCTGTTCTGAAAGGTGTGGGCACCCTCATTATTTCTGATGATGAGATTGCTGTTTCTTCAACCGGTAATCCTGGCATGGCATCCGGCGGAATGGGTGATGTTTTGGCGGGTGTTATTGCAGGATTATTGGCACAGGGCTTTTCATTGCAACTTGCTGCGCAACAGGGTGTTTATGCGCATGGCTTGGCAGCTGACCAAGCGGCACAATTCGCCGGAGAAAGGGGGCTGTTAGCCAGTGATTTAATGCCTTATATAAGACAGTGGGCTAATGCATGAAACGATATCTGAACTCCGAACAGGAGACTGAACAGTTTGGCGCTGAGCTTTGGGCGCAACTACCCGAGAAATGTCTGATTTTTTTGCATGGCCAATTAGGCGCGGGCAAAACCACGCTGGTCAGAGGATTTCTTAGGGCGGCCGGTTTTTCCGGAGCGGTCAAAAGCCCAACATACACGTTAGCAGAAGAATACCTGATTCATGATCAAAAAATAGTGCACTTTGATCTTTACCGGCTGACTGACCCTGAAGAACTGGAGTGGATTGGAATCAGGGATTATTTTGATCAGAATTGCATTTGCTTTATTGAATGGCCCGATCAAGGCCAAGGTTTTTTGCCTGAACCGGATAGGGTAATTACACTGAGTAATGAAGGACTTGGCCGATTACTGACCATGGAATTATTAAATTAACATTAAAAATTATTTTGAGCAACATATAAAAACAACAACATACTGCTATAATCTAAACAAAATTATCACTATGGAGCAATGGCAGTGAGTAAGTACAGGAAATTCTTATTGGCTACAGGGTTGCAGCTAATGGCTGTAGTAAGTTTTGCGCAAACTAACGTGAATTCGTTGCGTTTTTCAACTGTGGCCAATCAGATTCGAATGACCTTTGATGTTAGTTCGTCGCCTAGCCATAGAGTCTTCGTACTTGATAATCCTGCGCGCTTGGTCATTGATATCAAGGATGCTTATTTAGGCCACCCCATCAACCAGCCGTCGCTTTCTCACCCGCTATTTTCCAGAATACGTGCGGCGACCAAAAATGAATCGGACCTTCGAGTTGTTGTTGATCTTAAACAGGCTATTTCTGCAAAAAATTTCTCTCTCAGTTCGAGTAACAGTGATAACCATCGCTTGATTGTTGATCTGCGGGACAAGAATATCGAAAGCTTTGCCAAAATTAAGGATCATAAACCCGTTGATAAACCACTAGTAAATAATAGGCATGTCGATAAGCTTGTGTCCGGCCGTTTAACAACGGCTAATTTGACGGAGTCCAAACATACAGCTAGTGCATCAATGGAGTCCAAAGCGCTTGCGAAAAAAGCCAAAGATGTCGTGATTGCCGTTGATGCGGGACACGGTGGTGATGACCCTGGTGCCCGCGGCCCCAATGGAACAGTGGAGAAAAAGGTGACTTTTGCCATAGCCAATAAACTGGCGGCCTTAATTAATGCACAGTCCGGAATGAAAGCCGTTCTGGTTCGTAAAGGCGATTATTACGTGGGGCTTAGAAACAGAATGCAAATTGCAAGGGCGGCCAAGGCGGACTTGTTTATCTCAATCCATGCTGATGCCTACCGAGATGCAGACGTTAAGGGAGCCTCGGTTTATACCTTGTCCAGAAATGGCGCTTCCAGTGAAGCCGCACGTTGGTTGGCGGATAGTGAAAATGCTGTTGACCTGATTGGAGGCGTGAGCCTTGATGACAAGGAAGATGTGCTGAAAACGGTATTACTGGATTTATCCCAGTCGGCCACTCAGGAAGCCAGTGTTAACGTTGCCGGTCATGTCTTGAAAAACTTTGAGGACATTTGCGAGTTGCATAAGGGCTCAGTGCAAAAAGCCGGATTCATGGTATTGAAGTCGCCTGATATCCCGTCAATTTTGGTTGAAACGGCATTTATTTCAAATCCGTTGGAAGAGCGTAATCTGCAAAGTTCAGCCTATCAATCCAAAGTTGCGAATGCCATTTTTAAGGGTGTGCGTAATTACTTCAAGCAAGCCGTGCCTGTTGATAGTCGTATCGCCGCACTTTACTAATAGCTGGCCTTGAGATCCCCTTGATGAACGATAAAAGCAATCATCAAGGGCTGGATATCCCCACTCCGGTCCGGTATCCGCTAAACTTCCACGATTCTATTCCAATCATATAGAATATGCGCTTTGCTTCAGGCATGGCAAATGCGCATTCATTCTCTTCCAACCCAACTTGTCAATCAGATTGCGGCCGGAGAAGTCGTTGAACGACCTTCTTCGGTGGTCAAGGAACTGGTTGAAAACTGCTTTGATGCCGGTGCCAGACAAATCCAAATTGAGATTGAGCAGGGCGGCGCCCGGCTCATTAAGGTGAGGGACGACGGCTGTGGCATTGTTAAAGACGATTTATCGTTGGCACTTTCTCGACATGCGACCAGCAAAATTGCCTCGTTAAAAGATCTGGAACAGGTCGCCAGCATGGGGTTTCGTGGTGAGGCCCTGCCCAGCATCAGTTCGGTTTCCCGGCTAACGCTGATTTCCCGGATTGCAGATGCCGATTGTGCGTGGCGAGTCCATGCCGATGGCACGGAACAGGATTTTGATCCGCAACCGGATCCGCATCCTCAAGGGACTACAATTGATGTTCGGGATTTGTTTTATAACACGCCTGCCAGACGCAAGTTTCTGAAATCTGAAAAAACCGAATTCGGACATATTGATGATGTTATCAGAAGAATGGCATTGAGCCGTTTTGACACGGGCTTTGTGCTCTCGCATAACCAAAAAGAAATATTCAACTTAAGACCTGCATGCACTGAAAAGGACCAGGAACAAAGAATTGCCGATATTTGCGGGTCGGCCTTTATAGAAAATTCGGTTACCATTGACTTTGAAGCGTCCGGCTTACAGCTCACCGGTTGGGTTGGTTTGCCGACTTTTTCTCGCAGCCAGCAGGATATGCAGTTCTTTTATGTCAACGGTCGGCTGGTCAGGGATAAACTGGTTTCACATGCGGTGAAACAGGCTTATCAGGATGTCCTGTATCACGGTCGGCATCCGGTGTTTGTTTTATATCTGAGTTTGGAACCGGCACTGGTGGATGTTAATGCGCATCCTGCAAAGCTGGAGGTCCGGTTCAGGGAAGGGCGTCTGGTCCATGATTTCCTGTTTTCCGCATTGCATCGGTCACTGGCAGATTTACGGCCGGGGAGTCAAACATCGGCTATTCCGTTTCAAATTCCGGAAGTATTGCCGGTAGGGACGTCGACGCCTATCTCAACCGTTTCATCCGCACCGTCTTTCGAAGCAAAATCTGTTTCTCGATCGTGGCGGCCGGAACAGGTCGCTTTACCTTTCAGGGTGGAGGAAGAAATCAAGGCTTATGCGTCCTTGTATCCGGTTGAGAAACCACTTTTACAATCGGAACAGCCCATACAAACCAGTAAGGAAATCCCGCCATTAGGTTACGCAGTTGCACATTTGCACAATGTCTATATTTTGTCCGAAACGAATAACGGCATTATTTTAGTGGACACACATGCCGCCCATGAGCGGGTGTGTTATGAGAAACTCAAACAGCAATATCAAAACAGCTCAGTGGTTACGCAGCCGCTCTTGTTACCAATCAAAATTAAGGTCAGTGTTAAAGAAGCTGAACTGGCCGAGCAGGAGCTGGAGTTTTTTACTTCCTTTGGGTTTGAACTGGATCGTTCAGGTCCTGAAACACTGGTATTGCGGTCAGTGCCGACTTTGCTGGCCCAGTCTGATGTCGAAGCTTTGATTCGGGATGTGCTTGCTGATATCTCTGCAATAGGCAGCAGTCGGCGAATACAGGAGCACGCCAACCAGATTTTGGCCACCATTGCCTGCCATGGTGCCGTTCGTGCGCATCGACGATTGACTGTCAGTGAAATGAATGCGTTATTGCGTGATATGGAACGGACTGAGCGTATCGGTCAATGTAATCATGGCCGCCCAACCTGGATTGAATTGTCGACTCAAGAGCTGGACAAGTTTTTCCTGCGTGGACAATAGTCGAAACGCTGATTGCATACAGCGTTAATTGTTAATGAATCAAAGCCATGAATCAGACTGATTATAAAAAGCCGGGTGCGATTTTTTTAATGGGGCCGACAGCTTCCGGCAAGACAGCGTTATCCGTGCAACTTGCGCAGGCACTGAATGGTGAAATCATCAGTGTGGATTCGGCACAGGTATTCAAAGGCATGGATATTGGAACAGCCAAGCCCTCGGTGGCGGAGAGGGGAGGTATTGCCCATCATTTGCTTGATATTCTGGATCCTGCCGAGTCCTATTCAACCGGACAATTCAGAAATCAGACACAGGTACTGATGAAAGACATTTCAGAGCGCGGGAAAATGCCTATCCTGGTAGGCGGAACCATGCTGTATTTCAATGCCTTGAATAATGGCTTAGCCACATTGCCCGAAGCTGATCCAGAAATCCGCGCCCAACTGGATTTTGATCTTGAACAACTGGGTAAGGAAGCCTTGCATCAGCGTTTGGCCAGAGTTGATCCGGAATCAGCCGCGAGAATTCACCCCAATGATCCGCAGCGTATACAGCGCGCTCTGGAAGTTTATGAAATCACTGGCAGACCGCTAACGTCCTTTTTTAAAGATGCACAAGCAACCGAGATGCCCTTTCAAAAAATAAAACTGATTGTTGCTCCCAGTGATAGAAAAATTTTGCACGATAAAATAGCAGTACGGTTTCAGCACATGCTGGCTCAGGGTTTTGTTGATGAAGTCGAAGCGCTATATAGGCGAGGGGATTTATCGGAAAAAATGCCATCCATACGCGCCGTTGGCTATCGCCAAATCTGGTCTTATCTGCACGGCGAATACGATTATGCCACCATGACAGAAAAGGGGATTGTTGCCACGCGGCAATTAGCCAAGCGTCAATTCACTTGGCTTCGTCGGGAATCGGATGCATGCGTTTTCGAGTCGGATCAGTCCGACCTTATCGTGAAGGTGCTTGAAGTGGTTAATAAACTATCAAGCACTCAATCCGGCTAACTATTTTTTAGTAAAGTAATAATAGGTACCGTATTTTCCTTTCAAGGTCATATTGTTGTCGTCTTTATCCACTACGGTAAACAGATCGAATCGGCTTGTGCCAATAATCGCAACTTTTAATTTACCGTCTTCAATTTCGTAAGGCACAGGCGGTTGGTCGTAATAGGCTCCTTCGCGAGGGATATGTAAGATAGTTACCTTGCCGTTTTCAAACACCCAGGTGTCTTCCCGATCAATAGGTTTTTTATCCGCTAATGAATTCTTGGTGGTTTGAAGCTTCCATTTGCCATGCACTTCTTCTTTGGAATTCAATATGATATCAGCATAAACAGTCTGCGCAAAAACGATGAAACCCAAGAACAGTGAGGTTAGAATTGTTTGTTTCATTATTATTTTCCTTTTTAAATTAAAAATAGAATAAATACAGCATTATCCTGGGCAGATCCTGACAAAGTGGTTTGTCGACAATGAGCACAGATCGTTTAGTTAAATCACCCGCTTAATGTGAGCGCTATTTTCCTTCACTTCACAAGTAGGTGGGGTTCTTATAGGGTGTCTGTATGTTATGGATACAGGGTTGGTTTATACAGCATCATGCTGACCACTTAAGGTTTTTTGCAGACTAGCGATTGATCATCGTTGAACCAATAACTCTTTGTAGATTGGTTATTACGGATTGTCCTTAGGTATTATTTTGTTTTTGTTCTCGCCAGACCATTCTGGTATGACTGCGTTGAAATAAAAGGATAATTGTGAAGATTCGGACATATTGACTAAGATATGTCTAACTTGAAGAAGTTCAAAAAAATTGCATCTCCCGCTTGTGCCGACGTGTGCCTTCGTCCTTGAACCGAAAGTTCAAGTGGGGACAAGATCGGAAAATTGGGCTTCCTGTATAAAACGGGCATGCACGCCATTACTGAAGTTCGCCCCCGGGGTAAATACAGGTTCAGGAAACACCCAGCACACTATCGAGTACAGCAGGAGATACGACCTATAGTTTAGCTGGTTTATGGATTTTCTAAAACGTTTTCTATTTTATGAAGCATGCTGGTCAGACATTCGCTTAAACTTTGACTCAAGATGGCGTTCTGATTTTTTAAAACTTGCAATTCATGAGCCAGATTTAAAGCTGCCATAACCGCAATGCGGTCGGCACCATTAACCTTACCTGAATCTCGCATTTTGCGCATTTGCTCATCTAACTGGATGGATGAGCGGATCAAGTTGTCGCGTTCTTCGGGTTCACAGGCAATCTTGTATTCTTTACCCATGATAATGACGGTAACGGGTAGGGAATTTTTGCTCATGAACCGTGCTCCATCGATTTGAGGCGGGAAATCATTGCTTCTACACGGGTTCTTGCCAGGGTGGTTTTTTCCAGCAATTTCGCTTTTTCCCGGACGAGGGCTTCTTGTCTGATTTTCAGAGAATTATTTTCAGTTTTAACTGAGTGATATTGGTTTATGAGCTGGTCCAGTTTATCTTCGAGCTCTTTTAATTCTAAAGGTTGATCAAGTTCTGAATGGGTCATGGTGGTCACTAACATTAAAAGTAATCCGCAACATTTTTTTAACAAGATTTGCACCTAAGATTATGTGCACAGTCTTGACTTAGTTCATAATAAGCCGCTCAATGATTGGGAGCGAACAAATATTATTCGATGCTAGGATCAATGGTAGCATAAGCGTCATATTTTTCTTAGTGATAGTAAAATAATTATGAGGAAATCATGGTTTACAAAATAATCAACACAATTTTTGCAAAAAATGATGTGGGACTTGCGGCAGCCGAAGCGCACGGTATTGCTGCCGGTATGCTATGTGTCGATGAACAGGCGGATAGTAGTCGATGGCTTGACGAATTGTTTAGAGATGCAAAGCCGGTCGTTGAAGAACAAAAAAACTTGTTGATACGCTTATTTGAAGAAACTCGTCGACTCCTTGACAGTCAAGGTTTTGAGTTTGAATTATTTTTACCCGAAGAGGATACGCCACTAAAAGAACAGGTTGAAGCCTTGAAACTTTGGTGTCAGGGATTTTTATTTGGAATTATTACGAATCCATCGGTTTCAGAGACAGAGTGGCCGGATGATGTGCGTGAAATAGTGAAGGATATTACTGAGTTTACCAAACTGGATACTCAAGTCAGTGGCGAAGAAGATGAAAATGCTTTTGTCGAAATTACTGAATATCTCCGGTCAGTCGTCGTTCTATTTCGTGACGACATCAAGGATATTAAGGACGGCTATGTTCACTAGGCGATGGCAGCAAGATGAAGCAAAGTGAATTTAAAAAACGCCGTAAACTATTATTACAGCAGATAGGCCCCAACAATATCGCATTGATTGGTAGTGCTTCCACACGAACCCGAAATCGGGATGTGGATTATCCTTTCCGCCAGGATAGTGATTTTTATTATCTGACCGGTTTTAACGAGCCCGATTCATTGGCCGTATTTATTCCCGGTCGTGAACAGGGCGAGTACATTCTATTTTGTCGCGAATTCGATGAGAAAAAAGCACTCTGGGAAGGTGCGCATGCCGGTTTGGAAGGCGCGAC
This sequence comes from Methylococcaceae bacterium, assembly GCA_013140705.1. GTDB lineage: Bacteria > Pseudomonadota > Gammaproteobacteria > Methylococcales > Methylomonadaceae > JABFSH01. The sequence continues at coordinate 13,321 of JABFSH010000050.1, read as the reverse complement.
GGAACATTATGCTGCCGATGACTCATTTCCGATTGACGATCTTGATGAAATTCTCCCAGGCTTGCTGGAAAACAAGCACAAAGTCTTTTACCCGATGGGCAGAGATTCGGATCTGGACCATAGTTTGCTGGAGTGGATCAATCATCTTCGTAGCCAGTCCAGAACGGGAGTGGTTGCGCCGGGTGAACTGGTGTCTCTGGAACATATTCTGCACGAAATGCGGCTCTTTAAAAGCCCTGCCGAGCTGAAGTTAATGCGCCATGCTGCGGAAGTGTCAGCTCATGGCCATGTCAAGGCCATGCAAATTTGCAAACCCGGCCTGTACGAATATCAAATTGAAGCAGAACTTATTTACCACTTTGGCCAGAATGGTTTACGTTGCGTTGCCTATCCGTCGATTGTGGCTGCCGGAAAAAATGCCTGTACGTTGCACTACACCGAAAATGCCGATAAGCTGAAAAGCGGTGACTTGTTGCTGATCGACGCCGGTGCCGAGTGCGATCACTATGCCGCCGATATCACCCGAACCATTCCTGTGACCGGTCGTTTTAGCGAACCGCAAAAACAACTCTATCAACTGGTCCTTGATGCTCAAGCCGCTGCCATTGGGCAAATCAGGCCGGGCATGTCATGGCTGGCAGCGCATGAGGCCGCTGTTGAAGTGCTGACCAGTGGCATGGTCACGTTAGGATTGCTAAAAGGCAAAGTAAAAAAATTGATCAAGGATGAAAAATACAAACAGTTTTACATGCATCGCACTGGACATTGGCTGGGCATGGATGTCCATGATGTGGGCGAATATAAAGTCGATCAGGAATGGCGTTTATTGGAACCCGGCATGGTGTTAACTGTCGAGCCAGGCCTCTATATTCCCGCCGATTGTAAAACAGTGGATGAAAAATGGCGGGGCATCGGTATTCGTATAGAAGATGACGTGTTAGTCACCGATACCGGACACGAAATATTAACCAGTGCGGTTCCCAAGGCCATAGCCGATATTGAAGCGCTGATGCAGGCAGCGTGATGGGGCACGATTACGATTTATTGATTGTGGGTGGTGGATTGGCCGGTAATTGTCTGGCATTGGCACTGAAAGAGACAAGCCTTAACATTGCGATTGTTGAAGCCAATACTCAAGAACAACTGTACCACTCAACTGCAGGCGATAGAGCACTGGCACTAGCTGCCGGCACGGTCAATCTACTGGAAAAGCAGGGGATTTGGCAAGGCATCAGTCAATCGGCGACAGCCATCAAACAGATTCATGTTTCGGATCGAGGTCACTTCGGTAAAGTTCGTTTATCCGCTCAAAAAGAGCAGGTGGATGCCTTGGGTTATGTGATTACCGCTCGAACCATCGAAACGCATGTTGCCAATCTGGTGAGCCAATCGGGAATTCAAGTCATTGCACCCGCACGTGTTGCCGGCTTGATGTCGGGTTCCGAGACGGTCGATGCGAGTCTTAGACAGGGGCATGAGTCAGTCAATGTAAGTGCCAAACTGTTGGTAGGGGCAGACGGCGGCAATTCGTCCATTCGAAAATTGCTGGATATTCCACAGTGTATTACCGAGTATGGACAAACCGCGTTAGTCACTACCATCAAGTCAACGTTACCCAACAACAATACCGCTTATGAGCGCTTTACCGCCGCCGGACCCTTGGCCTTGCTGCCGGTAGGCCGACATCATTGCGCCGTGGTCTGGACCAAAACTGCCGAAGATGCTCAAGCGTTGATGGCCGGTAATGATGCCGATTTTATAACGGAACTGCAGCAGTGCTTTGGTTATAGACTGGGCGAACTGTCTTTGACAGAACCCAAACGCGCTTTTCCATTGACACTGATCCGTGCTGAAAAAATGGTTTCAGGCCGCGCCGTCATTATCGGCAATGCCGCGCACCAGCTACATCCGGTGGCTGGGCAAGGATTTAATCTCGGTATCAGAGACGTCGTGGAATTAGCGGAGATGCTGATCGAGCAGCATGATGCCGGTGGAGACATCGGCGCTGCAGATCAATTGGATCGTTACGCCGTATCTCGACAAAAAGATCACGACAGAACCATACTATTTACAGACAATTTGGTACGTCTATTTTCAAATGACGGGTTAGCGTTGGCGGCAGCCAGAAATGCCGGCTTGGCCTTACTGGATCATATTCCTGCTGCCAAGGCTTTGCTTGCCCGCCACGCAATGGGATTGGCGGGACGCGTGCCGAATCCGGGTAAGCGCTAATTGTTCAATGCTAGGCGGCTTGTCGATTTGCTGAACGCAGTGAAGCACACTTGTGCCCTTGGGTATATTCCTCGAACAATGCACTGTTTGGCTTTAAATTAAACTCTTCTTCCAATACGATCAAAAAGGTATTTTATGCAGCACTTTCGACTTTCAATCATCGTAACCATACTCTGTCTTGCAGCGGCCTTTTACTGGGCTGGCCCTATGGGAGCCTTTATCGCCATCATACTGGGTGTACTTGAAGTCAGTTTGTCTTTCGATAATGCCGTGGTTAATGCCTCTGTATTAAAGAGGATGGATGAACTTTGGCAGCGCTACTTTCTGACCTGGGGGATTCTGATCGCAGTCTTTGGCATGCGGTTGTTGTTTCCCATTACCATAGTTTCGGCTGCCACCGGCATTGACTTTTTGGGTGTGACAGACATGGCTTTGCACGATCCAGCCACTTACTCCCGGCATTTAAACGATTCGCACGTGCAAATTGCTGCCTTTGGCGGCATGTTTTTGCTGATGGTCTTTTTCTCGTTTATTTTTGACGAAGGCAAGGAACTGCATTGGCTGGGTAAATTGGAAGAAAAATTGTCCAGCTTTGGCAAACTCGAATCCATCGAAATTGTTCTAGCGCTGGGCGTATTGCTTATGACGCAAAACTGGCTTCCGGATGCCGTCATGCGCCTGGACACACTGGTAGCCGGTGTTGCCGGATTGATCCTGTTTGTGATCGTCGATAGTCTGGACGCCCTGTTTGAGGATGAAGAAGAGGGTGAACAGTTTGTGGCCGCAGCAAAAAAAGCCGGCATGATGAGCTTTTTATATCTTGAAGTACTCGATGCCTCATTCTCTTTCGATGGCGTTATCGGCGCTTTTGCGATTACCCAGGATGTCGTCATCATTATGCTGGGTCTGGCGATCGGGGCCATGTTTGTGCGAAGCCTGACGGTCTATCTGGTGCGTCAGGGCACACTGGATGAATATGTTTTCCTGGAACATGGTGCCCATTATGCTATCGGCGCATTGGCTGGCATTATGCTGATAAGCATCAGTCATCATATTCCCGAAGTGTTTACTGGGCTGATTGGCGCGGCATTTATCGGATTGTCGGTTTTCTCATCGATTCGCTATAAAAATCAAGCGGAGTAGATGCGTTAGTGATAATGCGCAAAAAATAAGCTAACCGTGGCGTATCAACCGCATTTCATGCACTTTGACTATACTCAATTGCACTTCAAATTTCGGTACTTTCTTTCCCTCTCCTGCTGGAGAGGGTTAGGGTGAGGAGAATCAAAAATCGCAATTTGATTCACAAAAGGTATAAAAATACAGTGACATAAACACAAGAATATTTCTGAAAGGGTAGTCAGCTATGGCGTTGGTTGACTGCCCTGTATTTTTTGAATGGATATCCATGACAACAGACCAATCAAACACACGTTACATCGCCCACGTTCGATCATCAGACAAAAGCCAACAAACAGTAGCAGATCATTTACTCGAAGTAGCTGATATATCAAAACGATTAGCAGCAAAAATTAATGTCCCCGAAGCAGGAGAATTGATAGGGCTTTTGCATGATTTTGGTAAATACAGTGCAGCCTTTCAAACTTATATTCAGTCTGGTACTGGATTAATTAATCCTGATAGTGAAGATTTCGTTAATTCCGGTGCGTTAAAAGGAAAAATTGACCATTCAACAGCGGGTGCACAATGGGTGTGGCGAGAACTTAGTAAGTACGGGAAAAATGGCGAAGGCAAGTTATGTGGTCAAATATTGGCGCTGTGCATTGCCTCACATCATAGTGGTCTGATTGATTGCCTGACACCCGAAGGCACCAATGGCTTCAAAAAGCGCATAGATAAAGAAGACGATAAGTCCCATCTGGCCGAATGCAAGCAAAATGCAGATGTACATATTTTGGCTCAAGCCAAAAGTCTGGCTGAAAAGCCATTGATGTTGGCTATGCTCAAGCAGTTAAGCCAAATTACTAAAAATGAGCAACAGGAAGCAATTAAGCATTTTTATATCGGCTTTTGGACGCGCTTTTTATTCAGTTGCCTGATTGATGCAGATCGCATCAATAGTGCTGATTTTGAAAGACCACAACAAGCGGCTTATCGTAATAAAGCGGTGTCATGGATTGTTGCTATTCAGCGCATGGAGTTGTTTTTAACCGAACAGCAAGTTCACGACACACCGATTAACAGCATACGCCAGAAGATTTCCGATACCTGTAAAAAGCGGTCGCAGGATCATCAAGGCATTTATTCGCTGACCGTGCCTACAGGTGGCGGCAAAACCTACGCCAGTCTCCGCTATGCACTGCATCATGCCAAAGCACATGAATTAGAACGGATTATCTATGTTATTCCATACACTTCCATTATTGAACAAAATGCCGAAGCCATCCGAAAGGTAGTAGAGGAGAAGGGTGATCAATATCCCTGGGTACTTGAGCATCACTCGAATTTAGAGCCGGAAAATCAAACCTGGCATAGCAAGCTGGCGGCTGAAAATTGGGATGCGCCGATAGTGCTGACTACGATGGTACAGTTTTTGGAAACACTGTTTAGCGGCGGTACGCGCGGCGTGCGCCGCCTACATCAACTCGCCAATAGCGTCATTATTTTTGATGAAATCCAAACTTTACCCATTAATTGCACACATTTATTTTGTAACGCTCTCAATTTTTTAAGTGCGTATACCAAAACCACAGCGGTTTTATGCACAGCTACTCAACCTTTGCTCGATCAATTGAAGTCCCCGGAAAAAGGCCAACTGCTGATCCCCAAAGAAAATCACCTAATAGAAGATGTCAGACAATTATTCGAAAAATTAAAGCGCGTTGAAATCAGCAATAAAACCAAATCCGAAGGCTGGTCGGAAGATGAAATTGCCGCATTGGCGCTCTCCGAGCTCAAAGAAAAAGGCAATTGTTTGGTTATCGTTAACACCAAAGCATGGGCGCAAGCCTTGTATGTCAAATGTTCTGAATCCATTGATAGCGATAGCTTGTTTCACTTAAGCACCAATCAATGTTCCGCCCATCGGAGTGATCTTTTCCGCAGAATGCGAGCAAGACTGGCGGATGGCCTCCCGGTGTTATGTTTGAGTACGCAACTGATTGAAGCCGGTGTCGATATTGATTTTTCAAGTGTTATCCGATTTCTGGCTGGATTGGATTCTATAGCCCAAGCGGCTGGGCGCTGTAATAGAAATGGCCGCTTGGATACCGCTATTGTACATGTCGTTAATCCGGCAAAGGAAACCATTAACCAACTGATTGACATTAAAGTCGGGATTGAAAAAACAAAGTGGGTATTCAGTGAGGTTAAAGATACAGCTTTGTTAGACCCGGAAAATATGGCGCGGTATTTTAAATATTATTTTTACGAGCGCGCCGATCAAATGGCTTATCCGTTAACAGCGACAGAAGTTGGAAGAGATGACACGCTACTCAATTTACTCAGCGACAATAAATTCAACACTGGTGCCAACACGCCGCTGCACTTGAAGCAGTCGTTTATGACGGCAGGCAATGCCTTTAAAGCCATAGATGCACCGACACAATCCTTGATTGTTCCTTATCAGCAAGGCAAACAACTCATTACCGAACTTTGTGGAATTGCCAAAGAATTTGATGCCGCTGGCTATTATCGCTGTTTAAAACAAGCGCAAAAATACAGCGTTAATGTTTTTCCGAACGTGTGGAAAAAATTACGGGAACAAAAAGCGGTCTTCGAAATTCATCCCGACGAAGGTGTGTATTACCTGGATGAACGCTATTACAGCGAAGCATTTGGCTTGTCTACTGAAGCTGTTGGCAAAGCCGAAGTGACTATTTTATAAGTATAAAAAATGATTTCGCACTTAATGCAAGATAATAAACGAGGCTTAATCGTTCGCCCTGAGCTCGTCGAAGGGTGGACGGTTAAGCCGTTCATGGTTCGACATGCTCACCACGAACGTCTTAACCATAAGCTGCCGCACATTATCGAAAACCTTGAAAAATCGTAGCAAAAGGAGAGCAAGTGAAAAACAGCATTAGTTTTCGATTATGGGGCAAGTATGCGTTATTTACCGACCCCATCACCAAAGTGGGCGGTGAAAAATGTTCATATCAGCTGCCGACTTATGAGGCGATTAAAGGCGTACTCAAATCCATCTATTGGAAGCCGACGCTGATTTGGCATGTCGATAAAGTCAGGGTTATAAAACCGTTACGCACCCAAACCAAAGGAACCAAACCGTTAGTGTGGGGCGGCGGCAATAGCTTGGCGATTTACACGTTTTTGCGTGATGTTGAATACCAGGTTGAAGCGCATTTTGAATGGAATGAACACCGTCCAGAGCTGGCAGCTGACCGGATAGACGGCAAGCATTTCAGCATCCTAAAGCGCACTTTAGAAAAAGGCGGCAGGCAGGATATTTTTTTAGGTACACGCGATTGTCAGGGCTATGTCGAACCTTGCGAATTTGGTAAGGGTGAAGGCGCTTATGACAACCTCGACGAATTAGCCTTTGGCTTGATGTTCCATAGTTTTGCCTACCCTGACGAAACCGGGATCGACGAGCTGCACAGCCAGTTTTGGCAGGCAACGCTCAAAAAAGGGATTTTGGAATTTCCCCGTCCGGATAAATGCGAGGTGCGCCGGTTTGTTCGGCCTATGAGTAGAAAAGAATTCGGTATCGGTGAAAATCTGATGGCGGTTGCGGATGAAGAGGCGCAATTATGAGCTGGATGGAAAAGCTTTATCAGACCTACGAAGCCGGTATTTTACTTGACTTGCCTCAAGAAAAATTACCGATGCCAACCAGCCATACCTTACAAAACGCCCATATCAACATTGTCATTGATGGCGAAGGTAATTTTAAACGAACGTCAGTATTGGAAAAGACACAGATTATTTTGCCTGCTACTGAAGATTCTGCCTGCCGAGGTAACAATGAAGCGCCTCATGCGCTTGCTGATAAATTGCAATATGTTGCCAAGGATTATGAAGATTTTGGCGGTAAGAAGAAGGCGTATTTCGAAGGCTATAAAAAACAGTTGCAGGCGTGGTGTGAATCAGAACATGTGCACGACAAGGTCAGAGCTATTTACCGCTATATCGAAAAAGGCACGGTTATTAGGGATTTACTCGCCAATAACATTGTTTTTGTAGATCCCGACAAGGTTCTGTTAACTCAATGGAATAGCGATGATGGTGAGCCGCCCCTACTATTTAAAATTTTACCCAAGAAAAAAGAAAAAGATAAGGAGACAAGAGAAGAAAAAACCATTCAGGATCAGGGTGATGCTTTAGTTTGTTGGACGGTAGAAGTTGCTAATGACCCCAGTTCAGACACATGGAAAGATGCATCCATTCAAGCCATCTGGATAGCCTTCGATACATTAGACGGCACCAATAATGGATTATGTTACATAACCGGTATCGATCAGACTCTATCCACTAAACATCCCGCCAAAATACGCCATTCCGGTGATAAAGCTAAGTTGATTTCATCAAATGACAGTAGTGGCTATACCTATCGCGGTAAGTTTCTTAATGATTTTGAAGCCTGTGGTATTGGTTTTGAAATCTCCCAAAAAGCTCACAACGCTTTAAGTTGGCTCATTCAAAGACAAGGCTTTAGAAATGGCGATCAAGCTTATGTGTCATGGGCTGTGTCAGGAAACCCCATACCAGAACCTTTGATAGATGCTTACTCATTTCTTGATACGGATGACTTTAATCTGGATGAAGTCGAAGAAAGCGACACCTTAACACCCGAAGCACCGATGAATCAGGGGATTAATTTAGGACAAACTTACGCGATACAACTCAGAAAATACATAGCTGGCTATGCCGCAAAATTAAGCCCGAATGAGCAAATCATTATCATGGGGATTGATTCGGCGACACCGGGGCGTATGGGGATTATTTATTACCGCGAACTGTTCAGTCATGACTTTCTCAACCGTCTGGAAACCTGGCATAGCCAATTTGCCTGGCCACAGCGTCATACCAAAGAAATTGCCAATACCACCGGCAAAAAGCCAAAAACCAAAGTTATTTGGCCGATTAGTTCGCCCGTGCCGATGGCGATAGCAAAGGCGGCATACGGTGAAAATGTAACGGACAACTTAAAGAAAAAAGTCATTGAACGCCTTATCCCTTGCATTATTGATGGGCAGCCCTTTCCTTTGGATTTGGTCATTAGCTGTGTTCGCAAAGCAACGAATCGAGTTGGCTATTCCAGTGATGCTCAGTGGTTATGGGAAAAAAACTTAGGCATTGCCTGTGCGCTCTACAAAGGCTATCACCAACGACACCCGAATTTAACTCAACGAAGAGACTATGCTATGGCACTAGAAGAAAACTACCATGCGCGCGATTACCTGTTCGGTCGGCTGTTAGCCATTGCCGAACGCATAGAAGATGTGGCGTTAAGCGTGGGCGGAGAAAATCGTCCCACAACTGCTGCACGCTTAATGCAGCGTTTTGCTGATCGCCCTTTTGAAACCTGGCGCACGATTGAATTAGCGTTACAGCCCTACATGCAGCGCTTGCGTGTATCACGCGCCGGATTTTTAACCAATCAATTAAAAGAGTTGGATGCCGTGCAAGCCATGTTTAAACACGATGACTTCACTAGCAAGACTGCATTATCCGGTGAATTTTTATTGGGCTATCACTGCCAACGCCAAAAATTTAAAACTAAATCCGAAACCCCAGACGAAACATCACCACAAGGAGACTCAGAATGAGTGTATTAAGCCATAAAATTGATTTTGCGATTATCTTCAGCGTTAAACATGCTAACCCCAACGGCGATCCACTCAACGGCAATCGTCCGCGCACGGATTATGAAGGCTTTGGCGAAATTACCGATGTTTGTTTAAAACGTAAACTTCGGGATCGTTTGCAAACGGCGGGCCATCCGATTTTTGTGCAATCCGACGAGAAAAAGACCGATGGTATGGTCAGCCTTAAAGCCAGAGCAGAGGCGGAGTCGCCAATAGGGCTTGGTAAAGATGCCTTCAATCCAAAGAAAAACACCAAAGATCAAACAGCTAAAAAAGTTTGTGAGCAATGGTTGGATGTACGCAGCTTTGGCCAAGTCTTCGCGTTTGGTAAAGAAGCTGATGCTGCTGGTGTTTCCATTGCCATTAGAGGCCCGGTGACCATTCAATCGGCGTTTAGTATTGAACCGGTCAGTATTACCAGTACCCAGATTACCAAAAGCGTGAATAGCGAAGGTGATGGCACTAAAAAAGGCTCAGACACCATGGGCATGAAACACCGCGTGGACAGCGCTATTTATGTGGCTTATGGCGCGATGACACCGCAACTGGCCGATAAAACCGGCTTTAGTGATACCGATGCCGAAACGATCAAGTCCATGTTGCCAAAATTATTTGAAGGCGATGCGTCTTCTGCCAGACCAGAAGGGTCGATGGCGGTTAGCAAAGTCATTTGGTGGCAGCATAACTCCAAAGCAGGGCAATATTCATCTGCCAAGGTACATGCTTCTCTAACCGTTAATCCTGATGGAAGTTATATACTGGATAAACTGGATGGATTGGAAGGTCAGGAAATCGACGGGTTTTAAAGCTGAACGTGCAAACCCAAGAGCCTATCTACCTATCGCGCTTACAGCATTACCTGTACTGCCCCCGGCAATTCGCCTTGATTGAACTGGAAGACATCTGGACAGAAAACCAATTTACGGCGGAAGGTCAGGTTTTACACCAGCGAGTCAATCAGGCCAATCAACAAAAACGCGGGTCAGTGCGAACTGTGTGGGCATTGCGTTTAGCTAACGTAGAACTGGGTATTGAAGGCGTGGCGGATGTGGTGGAATATCATAAACAAGCGGATGGTTCGGAAATACCTTTCCCGATTGAATACAAACGCGGCAAACCCAAAGCGCATCGTGCCGATGAAGTGCAGCTCTGCGCTCAGGCACTGTGTCTGGAAGAAATGCACGGGGTGGACGTGCCGGAAGGCGCGTTGTTTTACGGTGAAGTACGAAGGCGGCATGCTGTGCTTTTTGATACTGAATTACGCGATTTAACCACTCAAACTATCTTGGCCTGCAGAACTATCATCCAAACCAAAGTTACACCCAAAGCAATCTACAAAGCAAAAAAATGCAATGGTTGCTCGCTGATTGATCAATGCCACCCCAAAAATTTTGGCAGATCGGCGGCAGCATGGCTCACAGAACAATTGAGAAAGGACTAAACATGCGCCCATTACGTAACGTCATTTATGTTCAAACGCAAAATTCGTGGTTGCATAAAGACAATGATAATTTGGTGTTAAAGGTTGAGCACGAAACCAAGGCGCGCATACCTATCCATAAATTGCAGGGCTTAGTCTGTTTTGGGCAAGTGACCATTTCACCCTACCTGATGGCGCACTGTGCGGAAAACGGCATAACCATCACTTTTCTCAATATGTTTGGTAAGTATCTGGCGCGTGTAGAAGGCCCCGTGAGCGGTAATGTGCTGTTACGCAGAACACAACACTTAACTGGCCATGATGTGGAAAAAAGTGTCGCTATTGCTCAAAACCTGCTGACGGGAAAGCTGTATAACCAGCGCTATGTGCTCAGACGGTATTGTCGCGATCATGGCGAAAAAATCATCGATGAAAGTGTGCAAACCGAGTTACAAACCGCTGAGAAGCGTCTAAGCCGTTGTTTAGAACAACTGACAGAGTGCAAAACCATCGACACCTTAATGGGACGCGAAGGTGAAGCGGCGCAAGTGTATTTTGGCGTATTCAACCATTTGATACGACAAACCGGTTTTGAGTTTGACACCCGACGGCGCAGGCCACCAACCGATCCTGTCAACGCCTTACTATCCTTTTGCTATACCCTGCTGACCCATGATTGCCGTTCTGCCTTGGAAACCACGGGGCTTGATCCGGCGAGTGGATTTTTACATCAATTGCGCAGTGGCAGGCCATCATTAGCGTTAGATTTGGCCGAAGAATTTAGGCCCATGATCGATCGCTTTGTTTTGTCTTTAATTAACAAGCGTCAACTGGGTATTAAAGATTTCGAGACTTGGCCGAATGGATCGGTAACATTAAAAGAAGAGCCGCGCAAAACATTGTTGGCAGCGTGGCAAGATCGTAAACAAGATACATTACTGCACCCCTGGTTTGAGGAAACAGTGCCGATTGGCTTGCTTCCCTGGTTACAAGCACAAATATTAGCCCGCTTTTTACGGGGAGACTGTGACAGTTATGTGCCGTTTTTGTGGAAATAAAGGAGACTATTGAAGATGATGGTTTTAGTGACTTACGATGTTAGCTTTAAAAATGACTCGGGACCTAAACGCTTGCGAAGGATGGCCAGGTTATGTCTGGTATATGGACAGCGCGTGCAGTATTCAGTATTTGAAATTGAAGTCGATATGGCGCAATGGACAAAATTAAAAAATGATTTAATAGCTGTCATGGATGAAGAACTGGATAGCTTGCGGTTTTACTATTTAGGCAAGAATTGGGAACGCCGCGTTGAGCATATCGGTGCCAAAACAGTACTGGATTTGAATGGTTTGTTGTTATTGTAGTGCGAACCATAAGCAAACATAAAAAAGTGAAATCTGGCCGTGTCAATAGTGCTCTGATATGTAAATGATTTTTGTTGCAGGATAAATAAATTATAATGAATGCCGCAGATGTTTTGATTGATTCGCAATTAATGGCGTTTTTAGCTATCAAAGTCAATCAGTTAAACATCCGTAGTCGCGCCCCCCGTGGGCGCGTGGATTGAAACTCCCATGTTTAACAGTGCGGCCAATCAAGCGGGTCGCGCCCCCCGTGGGCGCGTGGATTGAAACACCATCACTGATGGTTATATCGCCTTTTGCTACGTCGCGCCCCCCGTGGGCGCGTGGATTGAAACAACAACCGTCATCGGAAATTCAGCCGCATGGCGTCGCGCCCCCCGTGGGCGCGTGGATTGAAACGCGTGTCCTGCACAGTTGCGGCTTATATCAAAAGTCGCGCCCCCCGTGGGCGCGTGGATTGAAACCAGCTTGCGCCCCCCCAGTGCCCGTTTGACTAGGTCGCGCCCCCCGTGGGCGCGTGGATTGAAACTTCCAAAGGTATACCTAATAATTCACCGTACTTCGTCGCGCCCCCCGTGGGCGCGTGGATTGAAACACTGAACCGGTAGAGATTACCGGTTATGAGATAGTCGCGCCCCCCGTGGGCGCGTGGATTGAAACTGCCGTAGTTGTTTATAAAAACAGTTCAATGTAGTCGCGCCCCCCGTGGGCGCGTGGATTGAAACCCAGATCCACGACCGCCAAAGCTACCCCGCACAGTCGCGCCCCCCGTGGGCGCGTGGATTGAAACGTTGAGTCGTACAAGATCACATAACGGAATGTAGTCGCGCCCCCCGTGGGCGCGTGGATTGAAACAGTATTAGCCTGTTGCCACGCTGAGCCACCAAACGTCGCGCCCCCCGTGGGCGCGTGGATTGAAACGGTGATTTGTTGCTGTACCGACTTCCGTATTCAGTCGCGCCCCCCGTGGGCGCGTGGATTGAAACATCAGATACCGCATGACGTCGCGCTGGTCACAGTCGCGCCCCCCGTGGGCGCGTGGATTGAAACACATAGTTCCTCTGCCCCCACTCGCACGTCAAGTCGCGCCCCCCGTGGGCGCGTGGATTGAAACAAATAAATAGCGCGGATTTGTTAATTGATGCAAGTCGCGCCCCCCGTGGGCGCGTGGATTGAAACTTTAGCGCTACATAAATGACACTCATCAACCAGTCGCGCCCCCCGTGGGCGCGTGGATTGAAACAAAAGCCATCCATCTGGAGTTTACAGCGGATACGGTCGCGCCCCCCGTGGGCGCGTGGATTGAAACTCCCAAAGCTATATGACTGCTCAGCATTATTTAGGTTGTCGGTACGCCATTGGACAGGGTGTAGAGAAGGATGATCAGAAAGCGATGTTTTGGCACCGTAAAGCCTCAGATCAGGGACATCCCGAAGCGCAAAACAAGTTGAAAGATTTTTATCGAAACCAGTATGCTGATAAATCCAATGAAGAGTTAATTTCTTTCTATCATGAAT
>JABFSH010000067.1 GCA_013140705.1 Methylococcaceae bacterium | reverse complement strand
AGACCCACCCACAAGGGCGATGCATTTACCCGCTTGGATATTAAATGAAACGTCCTCTAATACTTTTTTGCCATCATCATAAGAAAAATAAACGTGTTCGAAAGCAATGTCTCCTCTAATGCCCACCGCAAGCAACGCATTAGGGCTATCCTTGATTTCAGGTTCTGTGGCGAGAATGTCGTTAATACGTTCTGCGCTAACACTGGCTTTGGAGAATTTAGTCAGTAGTTTTGCCAGATTACGTAAGGGGCGGTTCATGTTTGTTACATAATTGATAAATACCAGAAGTTCGCCGGGGGCTATATTATTTTTTAAAACCTCCAGTGAGCCTACGAAAACAACCGCCCAGATGCCAAGAGCACTGAGTATTTCCACTGTCCGTGTGGCACCAGCTTCCAATCGTGCCGTTCTTATGCTGTTTTCCAAGGTTAAGTTGCTTTCGCTTACATAACGTTCTTTTTCATAGCGTTCACGCCCAAATGCCTGAATTGTAGAGATAGCAGATAACCTCTCTTGTAACCTAGAGGCAATGCTGCCTTCCCGTTTACGTTGATCTTTAGAAGCCCGTTTTACTTTGCGAAATAGAATGAATAACGCAAGGCAGATAACTGGAAAAATTATTAAGGCCACCAAACTAAGTTTCCAGTTTACCCAGAACATGACTGCAAACATGCCAATCACAGTCAACAAATGGGCTGTAAAAGTCAGGGCAGACTCTGCAAACACATCTTTGAGCGCATTCGTATCGGAAGTGATTTTGGTCATCAATTCCCCCGATTTGGAACGCGTATGAAAAGATAATGAAAGTTGCTGCAAATGTGAGAACAGCTTGCGTCTCAAGGTATAGGTGATCTTATAGCCAATTCGAGAAGTTAAAAAAATCTGGCTGTAAGAAAATATGCCTCTCAACAGGGCAATGACCACAATGCCAGAAGACAACAAAATTAAAGCAACCGTTTGGTCTCCTGATAACAACTGTTGGAGGGGCAAAAAATTTATGGCAATGGGTTTCTGTAATAAGACTTGGTCAAAAATAAGCTTCAGCGGCCATGGTGCAAGAAGTTCACATATCGTAAACCCCAACATGCTGGCAGCAGCAATAATTAAACTGGCCTTCATGCGATAAAGGCGCTTGAAGACTATTTTTTTAACGGCATTAATTTTCATCTCAATGTAATGGTAGGTTTATTAGCACAATTTAGGCTGTCTTCAGCCCAATCTAAAAGTGTTGAGATCATCGTTACTTTCTCAGGCGCATCTACCCTAATGCAGCTTTTAATTTGACGCCCAATCAGCAAGGCTGACAAGTACCAAGCGAACGTTTCTTGCCGTATGGGTTTTCCACCTAATTCAGAATAAAGGGCGGGTAATTGGGCAACTAATTGTAAGGTTTCCTGCAAGCGATCATTGTGATGCAAATTCCTGAGCATCAATCTTGAACCAAACAAAGCCAAGTCTATGCATGGATCGCCCTTGCTTAAACTGTCTAGGTCGATGAACACCAAACCTTCTTTATTAAGGATAAAATTAGCGATGTGAAAATCGCCATGCAAGGTGACGATTTGATTATCTTGTGTCCAGGAAAGATTGTCTTTCAATTGTCGTAGACATTCTTCGGCTCGGCTAGCCAGTTCGGGTATCAGTGATTGCATCCGGCGAAGAATCTTTTTTTCGACCCTCGCCATTATCTGTTCGGGCGTAGCTATAGAAAGATTCGGTAAATCTTGTTCATGTAAATAAATAAGGTTGCTAATTACTAATTGCACTAACTGTTCCAACTCACCTGTTTCCAAAGCTTTCTCAAGATTTTGGCCATCAACAAACGTTTCCCAGCGGGCACCGAGATCCGACTCGTAGGTGATCGGTTTCGGCATCTGAAAACGGCGAGTGGGATTGTTCCAGAGTAGGCATAAGTTGTTATGGGTTATTTCAGCTCGCTTTTCGTCTTGGATTTTGCCGAAATAACGCGCACCGCTCTGAATATAATGGTAGCCCAGAGCGCACCGTTTTCCCGATTGATAACTTAACATTTTCCATTCGGCGTTATTAGCGTTGGTTTCAGGTTCACCAAGTAGTTGTGCGACTTTATTTAAGTCAAGCATCGTGCCAAGTCCTGGCAATCCTGCATCTTCCGGAAAAATGCGGACAATGGCATTCCAAGATTCAATTCGTGCGATACGGCTACTATCGATTGCCTCATCCATGGCTTTGGTGAATGCCGGTGTTATGTCGGTTTCTGAATAGAAATTTACTTGAACGATAGTGAATGCGTGTTTATCAGCATTCGATAAAAAGCGCCCCAAAACTTTAAGTAGGCGCCCTGGAACATGTTGGATATCGAATATCTCAAATTGCTCGGCTAACAACTTGTCATGAAATGCCAACCTGATTTCTTTCGCTAACTCATCCGGTTGGCTGAAACGTTCCAGAACAGTTTGTGCCCAATGAGCGGGTATTGGAGAGGTTGATTTTACAATATTGCTGGTTTTATTGTGTGGTTCTGGTTGATTTCTATGCCAAGCGAGGTTCATAAGACTGTCTCTGAATTTAATGTTGTGCAATTAAGATAACCCTTCGATATAAAATCAAAATTACCCCACTGGTCATATTGGTAAGTAATTTCATAAATTGTGCCATTTCCTGGCTTATAGCCACCAGAGACAAAAATTGATTCAAAGTCCAGTTCTTGTAGAACCCCTAAGAACAATCGGATACTCCAGAAATGGGCAATAATTGCGATAGGCTTATATCCTATAAGTGAACTAGCTATACTGTCCTTAAATCGCCTAACCCGCTGATATACATCATTCAAACTTTCACCATCGGGCAGTGGTTCGTAGCGATTTTGTTTCCTTAATTTGAGGTTCAGTTCGGACTTTAATCGGCCTTGAAATTCTCCATAGTTGATTTCCTTAAGCTCATCGTGGTGCATTATTTTCAACCCTTTTGACTCGCAAAGTGGTCGCGCTGTTTCGATTGCACGCATCAACGGGCTACTGTAAATTTCTGAAATTGGGAAGGTTTCAAGCAGTGCGGCGATTTGATGGGCTTGCTGTATTCCCGTCTCATTCAATGGCAAGTCATCCCAGCCGACGTACTGGTTGCCATTGCCCGAAGTCTGCCCGTGACGAATAAGATAAATACGGCCTATCGTCATATCCGCTTTTCCTCTTTATGACCGTACAGAAGTTGTTGATATTTTTGGTGGACTTGCAGGCCGATACGCTGATATGAAAATTGCTCGGCGCGCTTTTTGCCGGCCTGCCCCATTTTAAAGCGTAATGATTGATCTTCAAGCAATCTTGTTAGAGCATCGGCGACCTGCCCAGGGCTTTCAGTCTCAACAAAAAGCGCCGTTTCATTCGGAATGACGACTTCAGGTATACCACCCACTTCGCTACAAACAATTGGCAGTCCCATGGCCATCGCTTCTACCAGAGCAAGACCAAAACCTTCCCAGCGTGAAGGCATGACCAAAATATCGATGATGCTGTAAATGCTGGGTATATCATCTCTGTAACCAAGAAACCTGACTTTCTCTTGAAGCCCCAAAGACACCATTAAGGCCATCATCTTGTCTAATATCGCTGGTTCGTCAGCGGCACCCACTATGAGGAATAAGGTTTGAGGTGATCTTTGGTGTATTTTTGCCGCAGCTTCAAGAAAGATATCCTGTGCTTTTTGTTGGGAAATTCGGCCGACAATACCCACAACATTGAAATCTTCAGGTATGCACAGCGATGATTTGATTGCAGCCCGGTCAGTTCTGATTTTGAACCGGTCAAGATCAATTCCATTCAAGATAACTTCGAATGAATCCGTAGATAAGCCAATTTTTTCCGCTGCATGCTTTGCCACGGAACCTGAGCAGGCAAGAAAGCAATCCGTTGTCCTGGCAAGAAACTGCTCATAAACTATGCTATCGTCCTCGATCCATTTATTTTCGTAAAAATTGTGATAATGCGCCACGGTTTTAAGCCCTTGAAATCGACACATTGTCGCAGCCAGACGTCCATAAATATTTGGCTTATATGAATGCGTATGGACTATGTTTATGCAATCATCCTTAATCCAGTGACAAAGTTGACTGACAACATAAAATTTCTTTTCGTCGCGGTCTGGGCACCGAACGATTACACCCATATTCCGGAAGTAGTCGCTCAATTGTTGCCTAACTGCTCCATTGTCAGGGTAACTTTTCAACACATATAGATATAATTCGTAGGTATCATTGGGCAAAGATCTCATCATCTGATAAGCAACCTGAGGCACTCCGCCCAAGCCAAAGCTATTAATCACATGGGCGATTCTCGGTTTCATCGCTCCTAATTCTCCATTAGCAATTTGTTTTCTGATTGAGTTAAGTATTCTTCGGCACGTATCTCCCAATCTTGAAGTTGAAGCCGATACGCTTTGCAAGCCAACCTAAGATAGGTTAAAGCTTCATAAAGTCTAATATTGGCTTCACTAACATTCGGCATTAGTGACTGATAACCTTCTAAAAATGCTGCTCCAGCAGATTTTGATTTAGCCGGTATCCGCGTAGCCAAATAAACCAGAAAATTTCCGACATCCAATGCGGGATCACCCAAGCCATACATATCCCAATCAATTAACCAGACTTTTCGGCCATCGCAAAACAACTGTCTTAGATGGAAATCTCTATGAATCGGTACTGAAATAGTATGTTGCACAAGTCGTTGTTCTATTTCGCAAAGTCTATGAACAATCCTTTGTATCCTTATTGCTTGCCTTGGAAGTAATTCAGCTAGGGCTAGGGGATGCGGCATGATCAATTCACGCAGATGATCATCAATGTTTTTGAATTGCCCGTATTCCATTGGAAGATGATGAAAATACGCGAGTGCTTTACCGACCAAACGAAGGTAGTGTTTGTAATATCGGCTATTAATTAATTCAGAATAAGGTCGATGGTCAACCCATTTCAGTGTTAGCAATTTATTATCAGGGGAATAAAAAATCGGTTCAGGTATGGCCAGTGGGGGATTCACCCTAGTTGCTAACAACCCGTGTATCGCACACATGGTATTATAGCAATGTACTCCCATAGCATCATCTTCGTAAAACTTTCCCACCGTCTCAATGATATTCGAACGGTGTTTTTCATTGGTGGTTCTAATAAGGTAATGCGTAACCAGTCGATGGCCAGGCGTTTCACTGAGTATTTTAGATTCCCACTGCCAATCAGGACTTGAAGCCATGTGTTGGAACAAGGATTCGGCACCTGCTTCAATGCTGGCAATCATATTGAGGCCAATGCAACAAGTTTCTGTGCGGCAGCTCTGTTACCTGTCAGGATAGAATCGTTCGCGTAACGATGCCGCAAATTAGTTAGTAGGGTTTTATCAGAAAACAGTTTGACTATCTGTTCGGCAATCAAATTGCCATCATTCTGAGTGTAAACGAAGGCTAACCCTTTGTCCTTGAGTTCTAATACCCGTTCACGCTGGTCATCATAGTTGCGCTCACTTGGCAGGAAGATTGCCGGAGTTTTCGCTAAACGAATTTCGTTAACGGTGTTATATCCACCTTCGGCAATGACCAGGTTTGAAATGGCCAGTAAATTGACCATTTCAGTTTCACTATCAATAATTTCAATACCTTCCAATTGCGGTAGAGAATTTGTAAAGTTGGGGCCTTTGATAACTAAATGCCTTAGTTTTGGAATTTTTGTATGAATTTGTTGATGAATCTCGAAAATTGTTGCAAAGAAAGCTAGCGCTTTATCTTCAAACCCACCACCGCCGACAGTCGAGGTCAGTAAAAACTCTCCAGGCTGAAGCTTGTATTTGTCACGCAACATTTGTTGAGGCTGAGTTTCGGCATGACGGATAATAGGGCCGACAAAAGTTGCTTTTGTAATATGGGCGTCTGGCAGGCTATAGCCGAATTCAACCGGCTCATGAGGAATAAGAATGAGATCAATCGATGCTAAGAAGGGATGATTAAATATTTCTTGCTGACGATCCGG
Organism: Methylococcaceae bacterium; assembly: GCA_013140705.1. Taxonomy (GTDB): domain Bacteria; phylum Pseudomonadota; class Gammaproteobacteria; order Methylococcales; family Methylomonadaceae; genus JABFSH01. The sequence goes on along the minus strand of JABFSH010000067.1, from coordinate 69,081 downwards.
TTTGCATTTTCTCATGATATAGGCGGTTCGACCCGGACATGGCGGGGTGTCAACAGCCTCTTTGGGCAACAAGGTATCGTAAATGACGACATCGGGTTGGAAATGGTCGATGACACTCGCCCAATGCTGGTTATGCTCGAGGTCTTCTTCAATAAAATAGTCGAACTGATCTCCACAAAGTTCGGTCGCTGACTCGCTCCGGGTATAAAACAGGATGTCGGCATCATTTGAGATGTTACGTATTTCCCGAGCGATGTTTAGGCCGCGCATCAAATGACCCAGCCCCCTTCGGTTGTGGGCATTAAATAGAAAGCGTTTCGGTTTATCAGTCATATCATTCAAATTTGGGTTAATTTGCACATGCGATCATGTGCTTGTTGATAAGCTAGGGGAGTAAAACGGTCCTTTTTCAAGATGAGTGCTAGATAATAAATTTCTGCACAAACCCGATACCAAATAAACGAGTCCGTATCGATCAATTTTTCAGTCGATTGTTGATAGCACTTTAAATAGTCTTGCGTTGCTGTCGCTAGTAGTTCTGGACGGTCTTGAAATAACGGGACGTCGTGGCTTAGTGAGGTAATAAACATTGCCATGTCCTGGTAAGGATCACCCATGCCGGCGAGGTCAAAGTCGACCACCGACCAGCCGCTGTCATGACGTAAAATTTGAGAGCAGGCAAAATCCCCATGGCAAAATGTTTCAGCAACTGTGACGACTTTGTTTTGACGTTCCTTAATCCATTGTCCGATTTTATTTATAAAATCGGTGTTTTCCGGCAAGTAAAATACAATTTCGTCTAAGTCCATCGAGAGATTTTTTTTTATGCCACCCCGATCCCAGCGTTTGTCCCCTGGAATGGGCCATTTTCCTAACTCACCATGCAAGTTACCAATATCTGCCATAAGTTTCCGGTAATTTTCGTCGTTTAACAAATGAGTAACTTCTTCTCCTGGTACTAGAGTTTGGTAAAAAATCGCTTGATCGCTGTCCAAGCTTACTGGACTTGGGACAGTAACGTCGGAGCCTGAACAAATAGCTGAAATATCAGTTAATCTTCGATAACCCTCCTGAGCTCTGTTGGGTTTCTTCAGCTTTCCGATAAGATCTGGCGAGAGATTGCGGCCTGGTCTGATAAAGGTGACTCTACGCAAGGGAACATAACGAAGAACCTTAATCTCTCTGTTTTCCGGAGCATCAATAAAGCGGGCTAAATGAGCCAATTTTGGATCATGCGGAAATTCATACTCTTTCGGGACGCCATCCTGTCGGGTATAATGCAGGCTCCAGCCGTACCAGCCTCCGGGCAATTCCGGATTTGGAAATTGAATCGAGTAATAAAATCGGTCTAATAGTCTGCGATTCTCATAAAGTACAGATTTAATTTCTGCATGGACGCTAGTCGTTAAACCTTGTGCTTGCAGTGACTTCATTATCGCATACGCATTCGACTGACGGATGCGTTGTTCAAAATCCCTGATTTGGGCAAAAAATGGGTGAGAATAACCAAGGAAGCTGAATAACGCCAGGCTTGAACATGGTTTGGTTACGGTATCCATTCTACATTGCTCCCTGCAGAGTCGTTATGAATTGTCTTTCCCCTTAATACAATAGTGCTGGCAGCTTTGGCAGTAACAAATAAAATTTTTCCTTCTCCATCTTCCCGGTAAGCCAGGAATTTCCCCTGAAAATGCAATCCTTCCTGCTGATAAAGCTCGTTTGCACTAGCAGGGATGATAAATCGATCGTAATAATGTTGATCCTGTTTAATTAAACCCACGCTGTAACTTTGATTGTTTGATCCCGCTGACTCGCAACTGATACTGTTTATGGTTAACGAATCATTCGGCAATGGCGCTACAAGTGTTGTAAATATCTTATCCCCACTACCGGATTGGTTAACAGACAAAATGGGGGCTTGATGTTTAATACCATAATACTGCGACACCCATCCCGGTTTTATTTGGCAGTGCATACCCAGTTCAGTTATCCCGCGGATTTCGCATTGATTGGTAACCAAACGGTAGTGGCCTTCCTGTGAAATCAAATTGGATTCAGTTCCGGCAGGCAAGTGAAAATTCAATTCGTAGTGATGATCAATAAGGTCATCGGAATGCAATTTATCCAAGATAAACAGATACTCATGTCCCACGTAAACAAATAGGCGTTCATGCTGCGGACTGTAATTTTCACTTACTGCACGTCCAAAAACCCAGTCGCTCTTTTGGCCAAGCAGATATTCGCGGCCAACCCATTGCACGTCCGGGCCGTGTTTTGTGCGGTTCAAATAACGGGTTTGATCGAGTCGGTCGATAGTGACGGTGTTATGAGCTGCCGTGCCTTTGAAGTAATGCCTCCAGAGAGTACCATTCGTATCAGGCTCACCGGAATATGTATAGCGGCCTGGATCGATAATCGCAGGTTGTCCTCCCAAGAAATAGCAGAAATTAAACAGATCGTAATGACTGTGGCTGCCTTCGCCTAAATTCCCGCAATCAAAAAAAACGTGTTGGCGCTGGGCATAGCTCTTTTTGTCTGATCCCCAGGTATCGCTCAGGATAAAATAGCCGGATTCTGTAAAACAATACGATGTGTGGTCGGGCGCACGTCCATCTGCACCCAAGGTGGCTCCCCAAAGCAATTCCGGATCATTAAAATAGTGGCTGCCTAATCGTAACAGATCAAGATGATTGCCATTATCCGAATCGTTGATAAGCGGAATGTCACCATTAGGCCACTGTAAATATAAGGAAAACCGGACAGCTTTGTGTAAGCGGTCAACCAATTCATTATTCAGTGATATCTTATTCAAGACCGCCAATTCCAGCATGCGAATTCCCGTCTCTGCGACTAATTGATGGTAGTGCGAAGACATTTCGATGTGTACGCCGTCACGTTGAAAATCGGTGAGTAAATTTTTGCTCAGCAGATCTGTGCCTGTTTCCAGAAAAGAAGAGTGTGTAGTTAATTCTGGAAAAAGTACACCAACCAAATAAATCGCGTAGAGTTGAAATGTCCGGTGATTTCGTACCGGCTTGAGGTGCTGGCTGATGTAATGGGTTTCCTCGGCGATCCGGGAAAGAAACAGTTGTAAAAAGCATCCTGGTATATGGTCATGCCATTGGGTGCCTTTTAACAACATGAAAGCAATGCACCAGGATTCCATCCTTTTTGCCTCAACTTGGGCGTCGCTCAGGGTAATATATCCAGAACCCATCTCTGTGATCCAGCTCTGGATCAGTTGTTTCCATTTTTCAAGATAAACAACCTCACGGGTATGCCGATAAGCCTGGATAAGATCAATTAGGAAATAGTGTTTATGAAAAGCGATTTGCCATTCCTTGTCGGCACTCGGATTGGGTTTCCAGGAAAATACCGGTTCAAATTGAAACGTTTCTCCAGTATAACTAAATCGGTTAGCCAGAATGTCTGCTGCATTTTTAAGTTGTTCATCACTTGCCTTGGGAAGATCAGGGTAAACAACATGGCTACGATTTGCAAAATAAACGATTAGTTCAGCTTCTGATAAAGCGGCTATGGATTCACTGAGGGGGTTGTTTTGACCCTGTCCAGGAAACGAATTAACCGCCATTATTCAGTATACTCCTTATCCATTCCTATAGTGCTAGCCGCCGCAAACCATTCTCTGAGTTGGGCAACATTTTTCCGTAAATTGAAATGTTCTTCCATATGCTTGAGTGATTGATTGCGAAATGAAATCCTGAGTTCGTTTGATTCAAGCAATGTCTGCATCGCATCGGCTAGGTCAGTCACTTGCTTTTGGTCCACCAGCAAGCCATTAATTTGATGATGAATCATCTCTGGTATTCCCGCAAGCTGCGTTGAGACAACTGGAATACCAAGCGCCATTGCTTCAAGAATAACAGTCGGCAAACCATCCATATCCCCATCGTCACCAACAATACAAGACAGTGCAAAAAGTTCGGCACGACTTAGGGTTGCGATAACATCGGATTGAGTTAGAGCGCCAACTAAAGTAACTTGCTGTTCGAGGGCAAACTTTTGTATGGACTTCTCTAATGTAACTCTTTCTTCACCTTCACCAATAATGACAGCACGAAATGTTACGTTACGATCGCGCAATGAAGCAAATGCCTCTATCAAAAAGCTCATGCCTTTTTTAGGGACTAACCGTCCGATACTTACTATGAGACCAGGTTCGCGAATCAACTTGGTTGGGTTGAATAGCGTAAGATCGAGACCATTATATAGTCTGTTGATGGTGCCTTTATAAGACTGATTGCTCTGCAGTTTATTCAAATAGTCTCGGTTAAAATCACTGACCGTGACGACGAATCGAGCATTTTGTATACGATTGATTAAAGCCTGTCGATCGACCTTTTCATGGTAAATATCATGCGCATGTGCGGTAAATGAATAACCGATATTTGCCAGTTTTGCTGATTGCATCGCAATTTCCGCAGCACTGGTGGCGAAATGAGCATGTAAGTGCTGCAAATGTCTTGATTTTGCCCAAAGTGCAACTTGTTCTGCTATTGTAGAATCCGATGATTTTGTCGTTTCATCCAAATAAGTAATTTGCGCCTTTAGATTCTTCAAGGCGCTATGAGTAGGTTCTGAACGGGGCGTACGTAATGATACGATTTCAACTAAAACACCTTGGCGTTCAATCTCCAGAATCTCATTAAGTATAAAAGTCTGGGACAAGTTAGGAAATCGTTTGAGAACATAACCTATCTTAAGAGCTTCGGATGGCTTATTTCTGTAGGTGATGGTGCTAGAAGAATTGGTCATAAACATCACAAAGAGGGAAATATACAGTTTATTCTATTTTTTCGAAAAAGGTTCAAAACTAAAGTTTCCGAGTTCATTTTATCACCATAAACAACCTCATATCATTGATATACAAGGCCTCAAGTCTTAGCGTCTTGGGGGCGAGCTGCAAGACTTGCACAAACCAGCAGTGTTCGAACGTATATCAGGGAGCAAGAAAAAGAAGAGGAGCGTTATGAACAACTCCGTTTGTGGAAATAAGGAAAATCGCCTTTAGGCGATTCGTGAATAGACCCCATTGAGGGGCTAACAATAATAAGCCCCCGGCTTTGCCCTGTCTCTTGATCACAACTCAGTGAGCGCCGATTTGCTGAGTTGATATCCGTCGAGACGTTCTCGCAAGCGAAACCAACCGTGCCATACAGTGTCCCAGCCCGGCCGCCCCGTGCGCTTGGTATCAGTAAATCCGCCCAGTTTTGCAATGGCGTAAAATGCCCAGCGTGCAGCGGGTGCTATCTTGGGTAGTGGCTGGTTGTGCTCGGTCGAAACCCACAGTACCTTCCATTCGTCTTCGCTCAATACCGTTTCACACGTTGTTTCAGGTGCATCGGTCGGAGCATCCAGGTGTTCTCTCAGCTGTAGCAATCGCACAGCCAGAAAAGCCGTGATCACCAGCATCCGTTCCAGATTTTCCACCGTTTGAAAACGTTGTCGCTCCACGCCCACGCCACTCTTCCACGCCTTGTGATAGTCCTCAATGCGCCAGCGCAGCTCGTAGTAGCGAACTACCTGTCGCGCCTCTTCCGCGCTACTGACGGCCTCCGTCGTCAGCAATACCCACTGCAATGGCTCCGATTGCGCCGGCGCGTCAAGTTCTTCCGCCAGCACCACGTTCACACTCAGCGAACCCTGCGCCACGGTTCGACCCGCCGGTGCCAATAGCTCCACTGTCGCACTGCGCAGCAACAGTTTTGCTTCGCGCGCTTTGCGCCCACCACGCTGTGGAATCTGCACGGTATAACAGCATAAGGCGGATGCATCGCACGCCAGCGCTTCGAATAGCTTGCAATCGTTGTGTAATATCCGCCGGTCTACCTGTGCTCGCACCACAAAACGTTGATCATGCCCGCACTTATACAACAGATATTCATAGACGTCCGATTCGCGGTCACAGACTGAAATGGTCCGTTGCATCGCAGACCCCAGTCGCTTTGCCATCTGCACCGAGGCTTGTTCCCACTTATAACTTTCTTTGTCTTCATAGGCCCGCTGCTTGCGCCTGTGCTTCTTGCCATAATCAGCACGATCTCGGCACCAATGTTGTTGCCCTATCAATCCAATGGTGTGTTCGCTCACCGCATCCAGCAATAATACCGAATGCGCCAGAAATCCATTCCGCTTGGCATCCTGATTGTTACTAGTGAGGCCCAGTTCAGTCGCTACCGCATGCGTATAGCTGATGCTGGTTGAGTCTTCCACCGCCAATAGCAAACTCTGCGCTTGTGCTTGTTGTGCCACACTCTCAAAGCCACCGTCGCGGATCGCCTCCGGTTCGACCGCCTCATTACGCATCAGTCGATAACCGCCCAATAAGGCTGCCTGATCTCCCCCGCAACTCTTCGCCAGTGACTGACCCATCTGACTAGCCATGCGCGCAGCAACGTCTACTAACCGCTCTGTCCGCCTCGTGTCTCCCAAGTCACTTCCACCAAATAGCTGCTGTGACCATTCATATTCGTCTGTCGAAATCATTACAACCACAAAATTAATTTTTAATCAGGTGGTTGTAGAATAATCCTCATTTAAAATGTGATCAAGAGACAGGGCTTTGCCGGGGGTGATTTAACTGAACGAGTAATCATTAGTGAACGGATTTCTCACTTTCCAAGGCCTCAACTAATTGTTTGGCAGGTAGGTACCCAGGAAAGATATTCCCTTTTTCGGTAACAATCATGGGTGTTCCTTTAACATCAAATTCTTCCCCCAGTTGCATGTGCTCATCGACAGGATTGGTACAGGTCTTGGCTGGCAGATTTTGATCTTTTTTAGCTGCAGTTAAGGCCGCATTTCGGTCGGCCGAACACCAGACGGAGACTGCTTTATTATATGAATCAGATCCTTTGCCGGCCCTGGGATAAAACAAATACTGAATGGTGATGCCTTGCGCCAGGTATTGGTCAATCTCTGAATGTAATTTACGACAATAGCCACAATCAATGTCTGTGAACACCGATACCTTATATTTGGCTATTTTGGGTTTGAATACAATCATCTTGTCCTGGCCCAGATTTTCAAGAGCAAGCTTTCGAGTGCCACTCAATTTAGCTTCAGTTAAATCAGTTTTCGTGGCTAGATCAACTAGACGGCCCTGAAGCAGGTATTTACCGTCTTCGGATACATAATAGATGTTGGCGCCCATGCCGACTTCATAAAGCCCTTTGATTTCAGATGGCTTTATTGAATCTATCTTCACAGTGGGCATGGCTGTGGCTAGAGCTTTCTTAACAGTGCTTTCATCAGCCTTGGCCATTGTCCAAGCCATTCCAGATAATAAAAGTACTGCAATAGTTATACTTTTTTTCATGGGTTACCTATTTTGAAGTTGAATAAATTTGAATTGGTTTATTTTAATTTGATTGTCAGTTTTTCAGATTGTTCGGTTGTGCAGAATATCGAAACAAGTCCGAAGGGCGTGTATCTGTCAATCTTGGCGGAAGATTGTTGACTTCACCGGTAATATAATCATAGCCGATAGGAATAACTTGAATATTTCCGCGGTAAGTATATGTCAATAATGAAAGTTACACTTCAAGCTTGAGAAAATCGTTTCATTTTGCGCTGCCTTTGTTTTAAGGATACCTTTAAATATTACACTTCGACAAGATCAGTACCCACAGGGCATAAATGTGAGATGATATCTTCTTAAATCAGTAACTTATCAGTTCGCACTGAACTTGTCGAAGCATGAACGGATAATTTTTGAGGTTCCCTCAAGTAGTCCGAAGACTAAATTGGCTTTTGGCAAAATTTGATGAAATTGTTGAAATAATGGTTTCGATTAAAAAGGGCAGGTAGAGGTGATATTTATCGGTTTTCATTAAAACCAGCCGGTTATTGAATTAATCTTTTTTTCAATATCCATAAAAATGACCATGACCATGAGCGACATGAGTAGAGCTATACCCACTTGCTGGAAAAATAACTGCATTTTTTCTGAAACGGGGCTGCCTTTGATTCCTTCAATCGCAAAAAACAGCAAGTGGCCGCCATCCAAAACGGGAATCGGTAATAGATTCAATACACCCAAGCTGACACTAATCAATGCCATAAATTTTAAAAAATGCACTAATCCCAGGCTGGCAGATTGACCGGCATACTCTGCAATACTGATCGGGCCACTCAAATTTTTAACGGATGCCTTGCCGATGAGCATTTTGCCCATCATTTTCACAGTCGTGAACGAGTAGTAATAGGTTGTTTCAAATGCAACGGGAATAGCTGCAAGTGGTGATAAAGCATATTTTACACTGACGGATTTTACTAAGTCTTCCGGTATCAGAACGGCAGCACCGATTTTGCCTTCAGTTTTCTGTTCAGACTCTATTTTTGTCGGGGTAATCGTCAGAGGAATTGTTGCGCCATCACGCTCGATGATGATTTTAATCATAACGCCAGGATGACTTTTAACGTAATCGACCCATTGCATCCAGTCGTTAATGTCATGACTGTCGGCGCTAATCAATAGGTCACCTTTTTTCAAACCGGCAGAAAATGCCGCGCCATCAGGTAAAACTTGACCAATGACGGGTTTTAGTTTGGGAGACCAGGGTTTAAGCCCCAAACGCTCGTAAAGTATTTCTGGCGTCTGACTTTCTGATTCGCTGATGGAAAGGGTTCTGTATTTATCCTCGCCAGTTAATGTTTTCACTTGTACGCTGATAGCTTGCCCATCGTCAATTGCAGTACCAATAATGACGCTTAACGCTTCATTCCAGGTAGGCGTTGGCTTGTTATTAACAGCAATGATTTCGTCACCTTCAGAAAAATCAGCTGTTGCAGCCAGTGTTCCCTCCTTGACGTGGCCTAAAATGGGTTTTATTCCGGTTTCGCCGATGACCAGGACGCTCCAGAATAGAGCGAAGGCGAGGACAAGGTTGAATATCGGGCCAGCTGCAACTATGCCGGTGCGAATCCATACAGACTGACGGTTAAATGCATGTGGCAAGTCTTCAGTAGCAACATGGCCTTCCCGTTCATCGACCATTTTGACGTAGCCGCCCAATGGTATTGCGGAGATGACATACTCTGTAGTTTCCGGCCGTTTTTGATACGACCATAAAACTTTACCAAAACCGACAGAAAATCGAAGTACTTTTACTCCGGATCGACGTGCTATCCAGAAATGACCGAACTCGTGGAACGAGACAAGAACTCCAATCGCAACGATGAAGTAAAACAGGGTATGGATTAATTCAGTCAATTTTTTAGCTCGTCAATAATTTGTTTAGCCATTATCCGGGCTTGTTGGTCCACTTCCAAAACAATTGCCAGGCTATCAGCCGGCCTGATTTTCGTTGCATCCATGCAGCGTTCAATTATCACAGGGATATCGGTGAATCGCACTTGTTCATTTAAAAATGCCTCTACTGCAATTTCATTGGCGGCATTTAAAACTGCTGGCATGGTTCCGCCCGCCTTCATGGCTTTATAAGCTAATCGCAAACAAGGAAAGCGTTCGAGATTGGGTTCTTCAAAGTCCATATGACGCACTTCAAATATATTTAGTGGCTTGGCGCCAGAATCAAAACGTTCCGGCCATGCCATGGCATGTGCTATCGGAATACGCATATCCGGATTTCCCATTTGTGCTAAAACAGTGCCGTCAATATAATCAACCATTGAATGAATAACGCTTTGCGGGTGAATAACAACCTGGATTTGTTCCGGACTCATGTCAAATAACAAACAGGCTTCAATCATTTCCAAGCCTTTGTTCATCATCGTTGCTGAATCTACGGAAATTTTTCGTCCCATATCCCAGTTTGGATGAGCAACCGCTTGATCCGGCGTTACATTCGCCATTTGCTCAACCGGCATGTTGCGAAAAGGACCTCCTGAAGCGGTCAATAAAATGCGTCTGGCTTCTTTGGCCCGTACCCCCGCTGTATATCCACCCGGCATACACTGGAATATGGCATTATGTTCGCTGTCAATCGGAAGCAGATGAGCCCCTGAATCCGTTACAGCTTGCATAAAAATGTCGCCGGACATGACCAAGGCTTCTTTATTGGCTAATAAAACAGTCTTGCCGGCTTTCGCGGCGGCCAAGCCAGACAGTAAACCCGCAGCACCTACGATGGCCGCCATGACAGAGTCAACCGTATCAAGCGTTGCAACCTTTTCTAATGCTTCAGAGCCTGAGAGTACTTTAATATCGGATAGTTCCGAGTTTTTTAGTTTTTCTGTAAATAGTTGAGCTTTATTCTCATCGACGACAACGGCGTATTCAGGTCGATGTTGCAAACATTGCTCATAGAGTGCATCAATATTTTTGTTGGCAGTTAATGCGACAACTTTATAGCGATCAGGATGTCTCGCCACCACATCCAATGTACTGACGCCGATGGATCCGGTTGCGCCCAGAATACAAATACCCTTCATGAAACCTGCCTATAAATGATGATGATGCCCGCATAAAAAAATGGGACTGCAGCAATGAGGCTATCTATCCTGTCTAACACTCCACCATGACCCGGGAGCAAATTGCCACTGTCCTTGACGCCACGTAATCGTTTGGCGAGGCTAAAAAATAAGTCACCGTATATGGAAATCAAGACGGTAAGTACGGACAATAAGGCAAAATCTGCTGCGATCATATATTGGAATCCATAAATCAAACTTGCCGCGATACCACAAATTACGCCAGCCAGTAAGGCTCCATACATGCCTTCGATAGTTTTGCCGGGGCTGATGTCTGGAGCCAGCCTGATTTTGCCATATTTCTTTCCGACAAAATACGCCGAGATATCGGCTACCCAGATTAAAATCAGGAAATACAGTGTCATTTCAGGACCATAAAATACTCTTAAACGTGTAAGGAACATCCAGGTTGCCAGTAACACAAACCAGCCAATCAAAGCTTTATTACGCAGTTTAAGTTCCAGATTTAAAAGGCCTGCAGGGGCGTTCCGGATTAAAATCATGGTCAGTATCCAGAATAGCACTGGAGGCACAACCAACCATTCCAGTAGCCCTGAATAGGTTCTAATATCAGGCAGGTCAAAGCTTTCCATATAAGAACTAAGACCCGTCCAATTGGCATTTTTGGCATTCTGGTAGATTGCTTGTTGACTGAGTTCGAGAAAGTGCGCTCCCACTTCAAGAAATTGAGTCCAAAAATGTAGCCACAACATGGGGATTATCAGGGCTAACAAAAATAAGCCGCGCTTGGTTTGGACAGTTATGCCGATCAGATGACTCCACTCCCAGGCAGCTAATAAAGTGACCAAGCCTATCAGTAATGAAAAATATTCCACCGGCAACAGGAATACTGCCAGTGAAATGAGAATGGCCAATATTGATGCTGTAATTATTCGCTGTATTAACATGGTGTAAGTTCGATTCTTATAATTGTTCTAAAGGGATGGTTTGGTTGAGTATCTGCTCTCCGGTATGGCCAAAGCGCCTTTGGCGGCTTCTAAAGCTTTTGATCGCGTCAGCCAGAGCTTGCTGGTCGAAATCAGGCCACAGAATGGAGGTGAAATACATTTCGGTATAAGCTAATTGCCATAATAAAAAATTACTGACGCGTTGTTCGCCACCTGTTCTAATAAACAGATCCGGTTCGGGCAGGCCAACTGTTGACAAGTGCTGGTTAATAAGATGTTCAGTAATATCCTGACTTGCTAATAGACCCGCATCCATTTTTTCTGCCACTTTACGAAACGCCTGGCACATGTCCCAGCGGCCACCATAATTGACGGCGACTACTACCGTTAAAGCCGTATTGTTTTTCGTCAATAATTCGCCGTCGCTCATTATTTTTTGCAACTTTTCGGAAAATGCGGTTCTATCACCGATAAATTGCAAACGAATTTTGTTTTCGTTGAGTTTGTCGATTTCTCTTTGTAAAGTGACCAAGAATAAATTCATAAGTAGCGAAACTTCTTCTTCTGGTCGACGCCAGTTTTCACTGCTAAATGCAAATAATGTCAAAACCTCAATTTCTTGCTGAGCGCAAAATTCAACGATTTTTCTGACCGCTTTAACGCCGGCCTGATGTCCCATGGCACGGGGTAAAAACCTTTTTTGTGCCCAGCGACCATTTCCGTCCATGATAATGGCGATGTGCTGTGGGTTGTTATTTACCGGTTCCAGACTACTAGCGTCTTCAAGGGACATGACACGTCTCGTTTAAATTGACAAAAGATCAGCCTCTTTCGTTTCCAGGAGCTTCTCTACATCCTTAACAAACTGGTCCGTTAATTTCTGAATTTTTTCTTCGGCGGAGCGGGCTTCATCTTCAGAAATCAATTTTTCTTTCAAGGCTTCCTTGATTTCTGAATTGGCGTCGCGACGGATGTTTCTTATTGCAACGCGACCGTTCTCTGCCTCATGCCTGACAATTTTAACCAAATCGCGACGACGTTGCTCGGTCAGAGGTGGTAGCGGGATTCTAATAACCATGCCATTGGTGGCCGGGTTTAAGCCGAGGTCGGATTTTAGAATCGCTTTTTCGATGGCTTGCACCATGTTTTTTTCCCATGGAGTGATCGTTAAGGTACGAGCATCTTCCACGGCGATATTGGCCACCTGGGACAAGGCGGAGTCTGTGCCATAATAGGAGACGCTGATCTGATCCAGCAGGCTGGGATGAGCTCTGCCGGTTCTTATTTTTGAAAACTCGTGCTTTAGTGCTTCTATACTTTTGCCCATTCGGGTGGCGGCATCCTGTTGAATATCGCTTATCATTTATTTGTACCTCGTTCTATAAGTGAGCCAATTTCTTCGCCCATCATCAGTCTCATTACAGCGCCTTTGTCAAAGATGTTCATTACGCGCATCGGGACGTTATTATCTCTGCAAAGTACCAGCGCAGTTGTATCCATTACATTAAGTCGCTGATCCAGGGCTTCATCGTAAGTTAGGTGTGGATAAAAAATGGCACCTTTCACTTTTTCAGGATCAGCCGAATAAACACCTTTTACTTTCGTGGCTTTGATCATCAGTTCAGCATTGATTTCAATGGCTCTGAGACTGGCCGCCGAATCGGTAGTGAAAAATGGATTGCCGGTACCTGCTGCAAAAATAACAACTCGACCCTTTTCCAAATGTCTGACAGCCCTGCGACGTATGTAATCTTCGCAGACTTGATTGATTTTTAATGCGGACATAACGCGTACTTGCTGTCCCAAGTGTTCCAGTGCATCCTGCATCGCTAGCGCATTAATGACAGTAGCCAACATGCCCATTTGATCGCTGGTAACCCGATCCAGTCCGTCAGCGGCTTTTTCAGCGCCCCGCAAAATGTTACCGCCACCGATAACCAAGCCAACCTGAATGCCAACATCACACAACTCTTTGATTTCAGTTGCAAGGCGTTTGACAATATCGGCATCGATGCTGCCTCCGACCTCACTCATCAACGCTTCACCACTTAATTTAAGCAAAATTCTCTGGCAAATCATTTTTGTCATAGTCTTTTCGTTTGAGATTTATGGGTTAGGGTTAAGTGTTGCTTTGTACGATAGTTTACGGATCAATACGTTTCAGTTTAGGTGCAGTATGAGTCCAACAGAGCGCATGGACGAACGCAGTTTGTCCTTGTGTTCTTGGATACGTTAATAGGCCGACCTGCCAGGCAGAAAACTGCAGGACGGCCCAGGTTTTTTTAATGCAGGTTTAACTGCCTCTAACTTGAGCCATAACTTCTTCGGCAAAATTTTCTTCTTTTTTCTCAATACCTTCGCCGACTTCAAAGCGAATAAAGCGAACCACAGTATTGTCTTTTGAAGAAACCAATTTACCAACTGTCGTTTTGTCGTCTTTAATGAATGGCTGGCCGAGTAACGTGACTTCCGCCAAAAATTTTCTTATTTGACCAGCAATCATTTTTTCAATGATTTCTGCGGGTTTGCCACTTTCGGCGGATTGAGCCTGAAAAATTTCCTTTTCTTTGTCAATAAGCTCAGAGGGCACCTGGTCTTCAGAAACGTACGCGGGTTTGCTAGCCGCGATATGCATCGCAATATCTTTCCCCAGTTCTGCATTTTCCTTGGCCAGTTCGACAATAACGCCGATTTTGCTGCCATGCAGATAACAAGCCGTTCCACCGGTAGCGGTCCGGTATTTTTCAAAACGGCGTACGGTTATATTTTCTCCTAATTTTGCGATCAATCCACGGCGAACCTCATCCACAGAGGCTCCGTCTGCTAATGTCAATGCCAGTAATTCTTCATCGCTGGCAACAGTTGCACTCAACAAGGCAGTCGTTACATTGTTGACAAAGCCAACGAAATCTTCTGATTTAGCCACGAAGTCGGTTTCGCAGTTGATGTCAATCATCGCAACTGACTTGCCATCCGAACTGATTTTAACGCCGATTAAACCTTCAGCAGCAATTCGACCTGATTTTTTATCTGCTTTTGCTAAACCGGATTTGCGCATATTTTCAATGGCCAATTCCATGTCGCCATTTGCTTCCACCAGCGCTTTTTTACATTCCATCATACCGGAACTTGTTCTTTCTCGAAGTTCCTTTACCATTGCTGCACTTATACTCATTTTTACTATTACCTCAATTTATCGCAACTATAAAAACGCCCCCATGAAGGAGGCGTTTCTTAAACTTAAATGTCTGAATAATCGATAACGCTTTTAACGCGTTAATTCATGACACATGAATTCACTCTGCCGGGGCTTCTTCAACAAAATCATCTGTTTTGGCAGACAGGCCAAAACCGGCGGTCTTTGCATCCAGTATTGCTTGTGACGCGCTTTCACAATACAACTTGACGGCTCGAATGGAGTCATCATTTCCAGGAATGATGTAGTCGATTCTTTCTGGAGAGTTATTGGAATCGACGATTCCAACCACAGGAATACCTAATTTTTTTGCTTCGCTAATGGCATTTTTTTCGTAGCCTACATCGAGTACGAAAATGACATCAGGAATACCTTTCATGTCCTTGATGCCGCCCAGACTCCGTTCCAGCTTTTCCAGTTCCCGCTCCATGCCCAATGCTTCTTTTTTGCCGAAGCGTTGATAAAGTGTACCATCAGCCTTCATGGCTTCCAATTCCTTTAGGCGGTTGATGGATTTTTTGATGGTTTTAAAATTGGTCATCATACCGCCGAGCCAACGGTGGTTGACGTAAGGCATGCCGCAGCGTTGTGCTTCTTCCGCCACTACTTTGCGTGCTGATTTTTTAGTGCCAACAAACAAAATATTGCCTTTGTTTGCTGTCATCTGGCCCAGATAATTCATTGCGTCATTAAATAAAGGAAGCGTTTTTTCCAAATTGATGATGTGAATTTTGTTACGGGAGCCAAACAAATAATTTGCCATTTTCGGGTTCCAATAACGGGTTTGATGTCCAAAATGGACACCCGCTTCAAGCATTTGACGCATGGATACTGCTGACATGTGTTCTCCTAGGATTTTAAGTCGGATGCGAATCCGAGTGGGTTACGCCTCGGCCTACCCCGCCTGATAACCGAGACAACGTGTATTTAAAATTCAGGTTGAACCAGCACCCTACCAGACGTGACGATAAGCGTGAGTATTTATACAAAAATGAACTTACCTTTATACCATACAAGCTTTTTTTTTACAACCAGGCGATCTCTGTTAAACTCACGTCATAAATGGATGCGCAGGGTTAAAAACCGAAGGTTTCAACCTTGCGCCTCGAACATTGAACCTTGAACCTGCTTTATGTCCATCATTATAAAAACCGAAAGTGAAATTGAAAAAATGCGTATCGCTGGCAAATTGGCGGCCGAAGTATTAGAGATGATCGAGCCGTTTGTTGTCCCTGGCGTAACGACCGAGCAGCTGAATCAAATTTGTCACGACTACATCGTTGATGTGCAAAAGGCAATCCCGGCGCCACTCAATTATCACGGCTTTCCAAAGTCAATCTGCACCTCGGTGAATCAGACGGTTTGTCATGGCATACCCAATGAAAAAAAACTTAAATCCGGTGATATTGTCAATATCGATATCACTGTCATCAAAAATGACTATCATGGCGATACCAGCAAAATGTTTTGTGTAGGGGAGGTCAATCAGCATGCCAAGCGCCTGGTTAAAGTCACACAAGAATCCATGATATTGGGTATTGAACAGGTTAGGCCGGGCGCAACCTTAGGCGACATTGGTCATGCGATCCAAAAGCATGCAGAAACAAACCGGTATTCGGTTGTTAGGGAGTTTTGCGGACACGGGATCGGCAAAAAATTTCATGAAGAACCTCAGGTGCTGCACTACGGTAAAGCGGGTGAAGGCTTGGTGCTTGATGCAGGCATGATTTTAACCATAGAGCCCATGTTGAATCTTGGTAAACGTCAGGTAAAGGTATTGGCCGATGGCTGGACCGCTGTTACAAAGGACAGGAGCCTGTCAGCACAATGGGAGCACACCATTTTAGTGACTAAGGATGGCTATGAGATATTGACACTACGGCAGGAAGAAAAATGATTTACTTATACCCGAATATCAACTCCTCGCTCTTTGCCGGAGAGGACAGCCTGCAGCAATTTAAACAACTGTTGAAACAAGAAGATTTGGAATTACGCGATAAATTTGATCCACATCAATCGGTTGCCGAATTGCTCGAAGAAAAATCCGATTTTATCGACCAGATCTTAAGTTGTTGCTGTCAGCATTTTCTGGGTAAATTTACTTCACAATTGGCGCTATGTGCGGTGGGTGGTTATGGGCGACGTGAATTATTCCCCTATTCCGATATTGATATTGTCGTATTGCTGAATATTGAAGAACCGCCCGTATTGCAGGAGGCCTTGGCCGGTTTTTATACGTTTTTATGGGATATCGGTTTAAAGCCGAGTCTTAGCGTGCGAACCATCAAGGAATGTGTCGACGCTGCATTGCTTGACCAGACCATTATGACCAGTCTCATGGAAATACGTCTGATTAATGGCTCCACCATTCTGTTTGAGGCGCTAAAAGCTGAAGTCACACCCGATAAAATTTGGCCGGCCGATCAATTTTTTGCCGCCAAGATGCAAGAGCAGCAACTTCGTTACAACAAGTATCATGATACGGCTTACAACCTTGAACCCAACATCAAGGAAGGTCCGGGCGGTTTGCGGGATTTACATGTCATTGCCTGGGTGTTTAAGCGTCAATACGATACGTCAACGCTTAAGGAACTTGCCAAATACGGTTTCCTGCCCGAAGAGCTGGTTAAATACGGCTTTTTGCCCGAGTCTGAATATGTCGAATTAATTGCGGCACTTGATGTGCTGTGGCGAATTCGCTATGCACTGCACTTGTTAACCAATCGCTGTGAAGACCGTCTGATATTTGATTATCAACGTGATTTGGCTCAACAGTTTGGCTTTGGTGCGGAAAATCAAAGCTATAACGAAGATGTTGAGCAATTCATGCAGTTTTATTTTAAAACGGTACTCGGTCTCGAGCGTCTGAATGAGATGCTCTTACAATTATTTAGAGAGCGTTGCGTACCCGAAGAAATCACCCGTCCGCCGACACGGTTGAATGATAAATTCACCATCATCAATGGCTATCTTGAGGTGATTAGCGAGTCGGTATTTATCGAACAGCCGGAAACACTGCTCGAAATTTTTCTGGTTTTACAGCAAAACTCGGCAATCAAAGGGGTAAGAGCGACAACGATTCGTCTGATCAGAAAAAACCTGTCTTTGATTGACGACGCTTTTCGTGCCAACAAGATCGTCAATCGCCTTTTTATAGAGATTTTTCGTCAATCCAGAGGACTTACACACCAGTTAAGACGAATGAATCGCTATGGCATTTTGGCCGCCTATTTGCCCGGTTTTGCTAATATCGTTGCGCGCATGCAATATGATTTATTCCACATCTACACCGTGGATGAACATACGCTGTTCGTGATTCGAAATTTACGCCGCTTTTCGCTCGATATGCACAACGACGAACTGCCTTTTTGCAATGATATTTTTCTTTTGATTGCAAAGCCGGAAATTTTGTACTTAGCCGCTTTGTTCCATGACATTGCCAAAGGCAAAAACGGAGACCATTCGTCGATTGGCGAAGAAATGGCGCGAAACTTTTGCAGTCAACATGACCTTTCAGCGCATGATACCAAACTGATTACCTGGCTGGTCCGCCATCATTTGATCATGTCCATGACCGCGCAACGTAAGGATATTAGCGATCCGGAAGTTATTCATGAATTTGCTCAAAAAGTGGGTAGCGTTGAATATCTGAGTCATCTCTATTTACTGACTGTTGCCGATATCCGAGCAACCAGTCCAGAACTCTGGAATTCGTGGAAGGATGCCTTGTTGAAAGAACTCTATACGGCGACACACAGCGCCTTGCGTAGAGGCTTGCAAAACCCTGTGGCATTGAAGGACAGGTTACTGGAGAATAAAAAGGAAGCCAAAGACGAATTAATCAAACTGGGCATTTCAGAGGCTGTCATTGACGCGTCATTGCAACATGCCAGTGACGATTACTTTCTAAGGTATTCGGCCGACGAGATTGCCTGGCACACCATCGCCGTAGCGTCCTGTAAAGAAGAGTCACTGCCACTGGTCTTGCTAAGGCCACAAACCCAGCGTGGTAGTGCAGAGGTCTTTGTTTATACCAAGAATGAAGGTCCCATTTTTTCGTTGAGTACCGCTACGCTCGATCAGTTGGGATTGACGGTGCTCGATGCCCGAATCATGACGACAACGGATAATTATGTGTTGAATAGTTTTCAGGTCCTTGAACAATCAGGTCAACCAATCAATGAATTGTACCGCGAAATTCATATCTGCAAAACCTTGCGGAACAACCTGTTACACCAGCAGGTAAAAGGCGAAAAAAATATTCATCGGCAGTCCCGACAGGCAAAGCATTTTCCAATTCCGACCAGAATCAAATTCCATGTTGATCCATTAGGGCGGCATACCATCATCGAACTTGTCACCACCGATCATGCCGGTCTTCTATCGAAAATTGGTCGCGCCTTTTTGCAACAGAAAATAAATTTGCACAGCGCCAAGATAACAACAATAGGCAGTCGTGCGGAAGACATGTTTTATGTTACCGATCAGCAATTGCAACCGATTACAGATCCTGACCATCAGCAAGACATTCGTGACGCCATTCTAAAAATATTGGGTGCCAGAAACGGAGCGAAAGCAGCAGTCTGAAAATTGGTTGACCAAAATTTAACCTTGAAAAATCATTTGATCCACGAAAGTGACACAAAACTCGAAAATACGCAAAGAGGTCTCGTGCGGTTGATCGACAGCAAAAGGATGAAAAGCCGTGCAAAACAAGATGCTGATGTATTTCATGCCTTTCGTCGAACAACTGCGGATTTCAGTTTAAAGATAGGGTTGATTTTAATCCGGCACAGCGTCCGACAGCACTTCAATCCAGTGTCGAACGGGGGTAGTGGTTGCGCTTTGAAGGTTTGACTGGCAACCGATATTGGCAGTTACAATGATATCTGGTTGACCGGTTTCCAGCGCTCGTATCTTGTTTTTCAGTAATTGTTCTGATAATTCGGGCTGCATCAGCGAATAAGTACCTGCCGATCCACAACATAAATGTGGATCGGGTACGGACATTAATTCAAAGCCAAGACGGCTCAACAAGGTTTCAACACGACCATTCAATTGTTGGCCATGTTGTAAAGTACAGGGCGATTGAAAGGCGAGTTTTGCGGAGGTTTGGGGTTTTAAACCGGTCAACTCTTCAGCGGTCAAGATTTCTACAATATCCCTGGCAGCGGCAGAAATCTGCTCGGCTTTTTCTTTATAGGCCGCATTATGCTTAAGTAATTTTCCGTAGTCTTTGACCATCAAGCCACAGCCGCTTGCCGTGGTGACAATGAATTGAATGTCCTGGTCAATATAGGGGAGCCAGGCATCAATATTGCGGCGCATAAAATCCAGACCGTCCTGTTGAGCGGACAGGTGATAGCTTAAAGCACCGCAGCAACCAGCAGTCGGCGCCAAAACAACGCCGATATCCAGCTTGTCCAAAACGCGTATCGCGGCATGATTGATGCCAGGAGCCAGTGTTGGTTGCACGCAGCCATCCAGAAGGAGTACGCGACGGGCATGTGCCGGCCGCAGTCTGTCAGGCTTTGTAGCGTGTGTACACACAAATTTTTTGCGGAGGTGGTGAGGCATAATTGGTGCAAAAAATCGGGCAAAACGATAAAAGACGGCGAATCGATGCCGATACGGTAAGATGGCACACAATAACTGACGTTTGGCAAAGTCCAGTAATGAGCGCCCCACCTGCTGTTCCACAATTTCTCGGCCTGTATCGAGCAATTGGCCGTAGGCAACACCGGAGGGGCACGTGGTTTCGCAGGCACGGCACGTTAAACAGCGATCCAGATGCCGTTGGGTTATTTGCGTGGCGGGTATTCCTTCCAGCACCTGTTTAATTAAATAGATACGACCACGAGGTCCATCGCGCTCGTCGCCCAATAACTGATAAGTAGGGCAGGTGGCATTACAAAAGCCACAGTGTACGCACGACCTTAGAATGGCCTCTGTTTCCCGCCTGCGAGCCTCATCCAGTAACGCAACCAAGGGACGTGTTTGCATGGCTACCAATCGGCGTATAGTCGGCCCGGGTTGAAGATGCCAGCAGGATCGAATGCCAGTTTAATGTTGCGATGTAGTATTGCCAACGCAGGGGGCAACGGTTGAAACTCGCTTCCAAACGTTGAACGAAACAGACAGGCATGCGCATTCAAAGCTTCTGCCTCGCGAAAAATGCTGTCGCATGCTTGTTCGGTCTTTAACCAGCGTAATGCACCTCCCCAATCCATCAGCCACGAACCCGAGACGTTTGGTGTTTTCGCGGCTGGAGCCATTGATAGTCTCCACAAGGGTGTTTCACCTTGAAAAAAGGCTAAGCGCTGTTCGCGCAGGTCAGACCAAAAATTCGCTGCTTCGGTGTTTGCCAGGAGCTCGCCGCCTAATTGCTGATGTACGCGGGCAAGTGCGGTCGCTGCCCCGGATAAGCGTATTCTAAGATTTTCATCGTCATAGCTAGCGGCTGAAAGGGGCCAATTCTGGTTTGTCCAGCGATTCATTTGCGTTAATGCCGCATCACGCGACATCGAAAATAGCAAAGTACTTTCATGGTCTGGACGGGGTAGGACTTTCATCGAAATATCCAATAACAAACCCAAGGTGCCTAACGCGCCGACCATGAGCCGGGAAACATCAAAACCGGCTACATTTTTTATCACTTCACCGCCAAACTTGAGGCTCTCACCACGACCGTTCAACAGTCTTACTCCCAGGACAACATCCCTTGCCGAACCGGCATAAGGGCGTCTGGGGCCGGAAAGCCCAGTGGCAACGGCACCACCCAGGGTAGCGTCAGCGCCAAAGTACGGTGGTTCAAAAGCCAGCATTTGATTGTGCTCTGCCAACATGTCCTCAAGGTCGGAAAGACGGGTGCCACAGCGCGCGGTAATGACCAGTTCAGTCGGTTCATAACGAATGATCCCCCGATGGCGGCTGACACTCAAAGGTTCGCCCCGCACAGGATGTCCATAGAACGACTTGCTGCCACTTCCCTGAATAGCAAGCGGCGTTTTGTTTGCAAACGCTGTCTGAACCTGTTCGCGGAGGAACTCGCTTAAATCCTGTTCGTGAGGGAGAAGTTTCACATTAAAATCGGTCGAGTTCGGGATAGGGCAGATGACCATGATGCACATGCAGAGCGCCAAACTCAGCGCAGCGACGCAAACTCGGCAGCGCTTTGCCGGGGTTCAGTAACCCCTGTGGATCGAAGACAGCTTTGATGGCTAGGAATTGGCGTAATTCAGCCGTGGAAAACTGCAGGCACATCTGATTAATTTTCTCCATGCCGATGCCATGTTCGCCGGTAATAGTCCCGCCAACTTCGATACATAACCGAAGTATTTGGCCGCCAAATGATTCTGCAAGTTCCAGTTCGCCGGGCTTATTTGCATCATAGAGGATCAGTGGGTGTAAATTTCCATCACCGGCATGAAACACATTAGCGACGGACAGTCCAAATTCGCGCGATAAGCGGGTAATTTCTTTCAGTACTTCTGCCAAACGGCGTCTGGGAATCGTGCCATCCATGCAATAATAATCCGGGGAAATACGACCAACGGCCGGAAAGGCCGCTTTACGTCCGGCCCAGAATTTTTTTCGCTCGTTGTCATTAAGCGCTTGTCGCACTTCAAGGGCCCCGTAAGCATGGAAAATGTTTTCTGCTTTGGCCAGATCCGCTTGCACCTGGACGGTTAAACCATCCATTTCGCACAATATCAAAGCTTCGGCGTCATCGGGATAACCCGCTGCAATAAATGCTTCGGCTGCACGTATCGCGAGACCGTCCATCATTTCCAGGCCTGCCGGTATTAGGCCGGAGCCTATGATGGCGGCAACCGCTGCGCCGGCCTTTTCTATGTCGGCAAAGACGGCCAGGAGGGTCGCTGCAGTTTCCGGTATCGGTAAAAGTTTGAGAGTTACTTCCACGATGACGCCCAGCAATCCTTCAGAGCCAGTGACTAGCGCCAGTAAATCATAACCCGGGTTATCCAGACCCTCTGTGCCCAGCGTCAGTATTTCGCCATCAATGGTTAGCAACTTGAGCGCTAATACATTCTGCAAGGTCAGGCCGTATTTCAGGCAGTGTACGCCACCCGAGTTTTCGGCTACGTTTCCGCCAATGGTGCAGGCGATTTGAGAAGAGGGGTCCGGCGCATAATACAGGCCGAATACTGCTGCTGCTTCCGATACGGCCAGATTACGAACGCCTGGTTGAACACAGGCCCGACGGTTGGCCGGGTCAATGCTGAGAATGCGCGTGAATTTGGCCAGACTTAGCAAAACGCCATTGGCTGCTGGCAATGCGCCGCCGGAAAGTCCTGTGCCTGCACCTCGCGCTACCACAGGCACACCCTGACGATGACAGAGCCGTAAGATGGCTTGAGCTTCTGCTATCGTTTCCGGTAACGTGACCAGCCAGGGGAGCGTGCGATAGGCGGATAATCCATCACACTCATAAGGCTTCATGTCTTCAGGTTCAGAGAGTATGTTGTCGGCGCTTAGGAACTGCTTGAGTTGCCGGACAAACGTTGGCTTTTCGATGGCGTGAACAACTATTTCTGCAGCGTGTTCTTGGTAACTCATAGACCCTTAGCCATAAAAATTCATTCGTTAACCTTTTCCACTTTGATCAGCACATGCATTCTATTGTCATGCGTCTGCCAACTACGGGCAAGCGGCTGGTTACTTCCCCCTTGCATACTTTGCTCAATGCCGCCTATCCCAACCCATTCACCGAGATTGGCGGTGAGCGTTGTTTGAACTTGCTGGCCTTGAATGCGGTTGCGCGTTTCAAAATTTTCCGACCAGGGCGTTATGTCAAGAATGACTTGCTGCCCTGTTAGTCTCGGGGTGACTGCAAATCCGGTGGATGCCTCAACGAATTCGGTCGAACTGGATACACCGGCATAACCATTGCCGGTAACGTATGATTGATAGTTTTGAACAGGGACGGTATTGCCGACTTTGATATACGCCGGTTTGCCTTCGAGGGTTCTGACCGTCTGCCTGTTATCGTGATCGCTACGATCCTGGGTTTGATAATAATGCCCATCAACACTGCCGCCGGACGGATATATTTGTGCCCGTATTTGTGCATTCAGTTCCTCAGCAGTGGCCTGTCGGCTTTGGATGACCGTGATAATCAAATCATTCAAATGGGTATCAAGTTTATTGATGAAGGCTTTTATTTGCGCCAGTCGAATCGGTGAGGTTCGGACCAATAAGTTGGATCCATCGGCGATCACTCGATCATCATTTTCCAGCAAGGGATTCAGTAAGGGTTGAATTTCGGAGGCCGGACGGTTGTATAAGGGTATGACTTCAATGACGGTGCTGTCTGCGAATGCACTGACGCTCAAAAGTATTTTGTATATAAACAGCAACAATAACTTTTTCAACATTACTGGCCTCCTTCAGGTTTCTCGAAATCTAATAATACACCCTAAACGAGCGTTGAATTTCTTCGAATTCATACAGATAAGGCTGCGCAATCTCACGATTGTTGACCAAAACCACCAGGTCATGGGAAAAAGTGGATGTGTTGTACCAATTAAAGCTGCCTTCCAGGACAATGGTGTCGTCGATGACGCAATATTTGGAGTGAATCGGCGAATAGGGAATCTTATGGTCATCCTGTCCATAGACCAAACCAACTATGATGCCGGCCGATTTGAGACGCTGCACGGCAGGCAATAGCGGCCGGTTTAATTCATCGTGCATCGAGCGTTCAACACCCACGCGGCCTTGTCTGGCCAGATGTCCGTTTAGCAGAAGATGCACATAAACTCCACGGTGCTTTGCCTGAATCAGGGCATCGATAACGCTGTCATGATGATCACCCAGCAGTTCGCCAATCAGGAACAGCGATAATTTGATTGAATGTCTGGCCCGATGGATTTCGGCTAATATGGCATGATGGGGCCTGTAATACTTGCCATTAATCATGGCATGCCGACCGAAGGTATAAAACAAGTTGAACGGACTCAGCGGGTCGATGCCATATTTTTGGTTGACGCCGCCGCGCTGACTCTGGAAGATATTGTCCAGCAAACGGCAAATGCCGCGTGAATGAAATGTCATACCGGACTCCCAATTTGCCCACCAGCGATCAAATGTGATGTTGAATGAGCCCAGGATGCAGTCATCGTCATTAAAGATTACGAATTTGGTATGCATGTCAGGTTCAACTTCAATCAGATGATGTTTCGGTGTGCAAAACACACCCAGCAATTCGATACCGGAACGCTTCAGTCGGGCGTAGTTCTGGCTATTGGTCAAAGTCATTTTTCGCCAGTCAACCACACACTGTACACAAACGCCCTGATGATGGGCGTGAATGAGATGGTTAATAAAGTCATAATCATCTATACAATCGACACTGACCTTGATGGTGCAGAGTCGACCCGGATTTTCATGCTTGCTGTGGATCACTTTATCGATATGATCGTGAATGAAGCGTTTGGGGTGATACGGGTGATATAACTGGCCTTTGGTAAATTTTGGGGTAAGCCTCAGTGAATCAACGTGGTGATTATACCAATCGACGTCATTCTGTAACGTATCGGCACTTAATTCATGAGTGCGATAGCTATTGGCGGTGGCCCATTCCGACGTAATATGCCGGTATTGGGGCTTATCACCCTGCAACTGATGCCAATCCATGAAAATGTAATCGTTTTGCGAGGCAATCGAGTGTTCGTTCATGTGAACGATAAATGAAAACTTGATGCAGTTTATGTGGCCAAAATTGGCTGAAACAGGATGGATATAAAAGTCGCGTGTATGGCGTTTATGGCGATCCCACTGGACATCGTAAGCGTCAGTGTCGACGACGTAAGTTTCACGAATATTGTGATCACGATACACTTTGATAATGACTTTTACATTGGCCTGAACGCCATAAAATACGTCAAAGTCAATTTTTCCCCAGCGAATGTAAAATAAATCACCGTAATCGTTGACTCTTGAAAAAAAACCACCCAAATTACCATGTATGGGTCTGGCATAGTGTTCAGCTAACTGCATTTTTTACCTCGTTAAAAGCGGCTAATCAATTTTCTTGGGATCTTGAAAGGTTTTCTCGTGAGCCTCAGTCATTTTAATTCACAGTCTCTCCCTAAATTTCATTATTTTCTGTGCTCGTTTAATTTCTACCTGGCTCGAATGTCATCAGATAGCCGCAGTGATCGGAAACCCGCCCATAATCGTGCTCCGTAAATAATATTTCGCCTGAGGTGACACGAAAATCATTGTTTTTATTTAAGAAAATATAATCAATTCGATAGTCTTCAGCTAGATAGTTTTGCCAATACGGATCGTTGACCCTGAAAACTTTCTCAAACACACCGTGAGCGTTGGCAGCCAAAAACTGGTCTTCATATTCGTGAGCATCTACCACCAGACGATAGCCGGTTGAACCGGCAGCAATATTAAAATCGCCACAGAGCAGCGTGGCTTTAACGGATTCGGATTGCTCACTATCCGCCCAATCGCGTAAACAGCTAAATTGCTGGGCAAAGCCATCTTCCCACCAGCTCAGGTGTGCGGAGAACACATTAATCAGTCCCATAAAGGGAATGAAGATCTGGGCCATGACGACTTTTCTTGAATGAATGCTGTACACATCGTGTGTATCCGACACATATTTTGAATCCTGCCGTATGATGGGGTATCGGCTTAAAATGGCAACTCCTTCGCGATACTTATCAAATCCCAAGTGCGACCAGTCGGTATAAAGGAGAAAGGGTTGAGCAAGGCGATCATTGATAATTTTGGCTGAATTAGTCTCGAAATTGCCTAAGCCATCATTCCAGAGTTCAGCGACTTCCTGAAGGCAGACGATATCAACCTGCCGTTCGTCAATGGCTCGGGCAATTTGGGAAAATTTGTAATCCTGATTGTCTTCCTGATAACAATGTAGATTGAGGATTAGCACGGTTAGCGGTTTGCTGCGTGAGACGGAATAATTAGTGCCGGTATTGTTTTCCCATAAAACCTGGCCCTGGCTTTCACAGGCGATGCTGTATTGCACATGGAAGGCATTGGCTACTTTTAGCCAGCCTTTCCAAAGTTCGACACCATACTGATTGGGGTTTCGGGCGTTACTCAAATACGCTTTGTCCCAATAATTTCGTTTGAAATGGCAGGACGTTTTATGGCTACTGAGCCAATTATCAGTCGTCCAGTGAATTGTTACTTTCTGGGCATGAAGAGACTGGTCAACAGCAACCGTGACAGGCAGGTATTTTTGACCTTCATGAAATGCAGGGCAGAAGTCAATATTCTGCAATTGCCGGTCACGGACGATTACGATGCCGGAATCTGCCTGACTGGAATAATTCATTGACTCGTTATTATCCCAGACTTCCTGGTCTGAACACTGATAACGCAGAGCAAACTCGATATTACCGGGCAGCGATTGCTCGGAAGAGCCTTCGCGAGTGATTTGGGCAAGCCAATATTCCTTGTTGGGCTGCAGATGGCTGTGAAAACTGGCGGGTAATGTGTGCCATACCGCATCCTCTCCACGCCAGATAACGTCGACCTGCTTGTCGAAACCTAAGTTTTCCAGCACCATAAAAAACGACAGTTGCTGCTGGGCCGAGCGTTTTTTTCGGGTAATCACATTTTCTACATACAGAAGCTGGATCTTGTTCATACAAGGTTTCCTCTTTGTCAGGCGGTGAATTGATGACCAGCTTGGCGATAACAGAATATCTCGGCGTTATTGGCAAAAAAGGATGGTTTCCCAGCTAAAGTCCTTTTCACTGGGAATGGGATCGGGATTGTTACAAATTGTTGTAGACAGCTAAGTAGCGCTGGGCGCTTTGTTGCCAGGAAAAATCTTTTTTCATGCCGGCGGTCTGAAGCTTTATCCAGATCTCTGCATTGCTGTATAAAAGTAGCGCCCGTTTGACGCTTTCGAGCAAGGAGCCTGCCGTTGCCTCATTAAAAATAATGCCGGTAGCGGTGTTATCGGCGATGGTGTGTGGCAATGCATCGACGACGGTATCGGCCAGTCCGCCGGTTTTTCTGACGATGGGAATGGTGCCGTAGCGCTGGCTGTACATCTGGTTTAATCCGCAGGGTTCAAATCGGGACGGCATCAGGAATATATCTGCACCGGCTTCGATCGAATGTGCCAGTTCCTCGTTATAGCCGATGTTTAAAGCAATCTTGTCGGGATAGGATTGCGCCAGAGCTTCCAGTAGCTTCTCGTAGGCTTTGTCGCCACTGCCAAGCAGAACAAATTGTAGAGGCATGGTCAACATTTCGGGAAGGCTGTCGAGAATCAAATCAATGCCTTTTTGTTCGACCAGGCGACCAATCAGACCAAACAACGGGATACGGCCGTTGACCGGGAGCCCCATTTTTTTCTGTAATGCCGATTTATTGACCTGCTTTTTACTGAGCGTTGATTCAGTGAAATTTTGGCTGATTAACGTATCGGTTTTGGGATTCCATTGATCCAGGTCAATGCCGTTGATAATACCGCCTAAAAATTCCTTGCGGTGATCCAGTAAGCCTTCAAGGCCATAGCCAAATTCCGGCGTTTGAATTTCGAGTGCATATGTTGGACTGACAGTTGTGATGTAATCCGAATAAACCAGGCCGCCCTTAATAAAAGACAGCATGCTGTGAAATTCAAGACCCAATGGGTGCATCAATTGACCGGGCATGTTTAAGGTCGCTGCAGTTGTACCTGGAAACAAGCCCTGATAGGCCATGTTATGTATGGTGAATACGGTCGATGGTCTATCGTATTCCAGCGATAACAGAGCGGGAACCAGGCCGCTTTGCCAGTCATTGCAGTGAACGACATCAGGTTTCCAGTCCTGGTGGACTCTGTCCATGGCAACTTCGACCACTGTGCGACAGAAAAGCGCAAAGCGTTCCGCGTTATTAGGCCAAGGTTCACCGAGTTCGTCAACATAGGGATTGCCCGGATAATTAAAATAACCGGGATAGTCGACTAACCAGACGGTAACCGGGCTGCCGGGCATGCGCGTTTCCAGAATTTTGACATTTTTATTGTCAACGCGAAGTGAGCAGACATAGCGAAGTTCGCCGCTAATTTTTAATGCCTGATACTTGGGAATGATCAAGCGAACATCCTGCGACAATTCGGCCAGTGCCTTTGGCAGACTACCAGAAACGTCTGCCAGACCGCCGGTCTTGATTAAAGGATGTGCTTCACTGGTTACGAAGAGTACTTTTTTCATGTGATCGTTTGCAATCCCTTATAACTTTAAAATTACAGCGCCTAAAGGCGGCAAAGAGAGATTAATGGAATGCGGCTGGTTCATCCAGTTGACAGGTTCTGATAACGTGGCGCCATTACCTAGATTTGTGCCGTCATAATATTTGGAGTCCGAATTGAAAATTTCGGTATAGGTTCCGGGCTCAGGAACTCCAATGCGATAATTTTCTCTGGGCACCGGCGTAAAATTGAGAACAACTATTAATTCTTCAAATTTATTTTTTCGGCGATAGCTGATGACTGATTGCTGTACATCGTGGCAGTCAATCCATTCAAAACCATGATGATCAAAATCATGCGAGAACAGAGCCGGATGCGTTTTATAGATATGATTTAGGTCTTTGACGAGTGTTTGTAGACCGCGGTGATGTGCATAATCCAGTACATACCAGTCCAGTGAACTGGTGGAACTCCATTCCGTACCCTGTCCGAATTCACAGCCCATGAACAATAATTTTTTACCGGGATAGGTATACATATAGGTATACAACAATCTCAGATTGGCAAAGCGCTGCCATTCATCTCCCGGCATTTTATTGAGTAACGAACCTTTGCCATGCACAACCTCATCGTGAGAAAAAGGCAGGGCAAAGTTTTCAGTAAAAGCATAAAGCATGCCGAAAGTCAGCTGATCGTGATGGTATTTTCGATGAATCGGTTCTTCGCTCATATAGGCAAGTGTGTCGTGCATCCAGCCCATGTTCCATTTCATTGAAAAACCCAGGCCACCGGTCCAGGTCGGACGGGTTACTTGTGGCCAGGCTGTGGACTCTTCAGCCATAACCACAGTGCCCGGATGCTGATCGTGGGTGACTGTGTTCAGTTCTCTCAGGAAGTCGATCGCTTCAAGATTCTCGTTGCCACCGTACATGTTGGGAATCCAGTCATTATTTTCGCGGGAATAATCCAGATATAACATGGACGCCACAGCATCAACCCTCAAACCATCCAGATGGAATTCCTCAAGCCAGAAAATGGCGCTGGCAAGCAAAAAGTTTTTTACTTCATTACGGCCAAAATTATAAATCAGTGTGCCCCAGTCGCGGTGTTCGCCTTTACGCGGATCTTCATGCTCGTACAGTGGACTACCGTCAAAACGCGCCAGCGCAAACGAATCCTTTGGAAAATGGGCAGGAACCCAGTCGAGAATGACGCCGATGTTGTTTTGATGACAGGCATCAACAAAAAAGCGAAAATCATCCGGAGAGCCAAAGCGACTGGTCGGTGCAAAATAGCCCGTAGTTTGATAACCCCAGGAAATATCGAGCGGATGCTCTGTAACCGGTAATAATTCGATGTGGGTAAAGCCCATATTTTTAACATAGTCCACCAGCTCGTGAGCAAGCGCTCGATAGCCAAGGAAGTTGCCCTGATTATCACGTCGCCATGACCCTAGATGGACTTCATAAATGGCCATCGGCTCATGTAGCCAATCATGTTTGACGCGTTGCGACATCCATTGTACGTCCTGCCATACATAAGTACCTTCCTTGATGACGACGGACGATGTTGCCGGACGGAATTCGAACTGTTGTCCGTAGGGGTCGGTTTTTACCAGAATTTCATTCGTATCACGATTTAAAATTTCAAACTTGTATAAAGAACCTGCTTTGAGTCCAGGGATGAAGATTTCCCAGATGCCGCTTCCACCCAAATTGCGCATCGGATTGTTGCGACCGTCCCAGTGGTTGAAATCGCCAACCAAGCTGACACGAGAGGCATTGGGCGCCCAAACGGCAAATAGCACACCATCAATACCGTCGACGGTATGAATATGAGAGCCCAGTTTTTTATAAACGTGCCAATGCCTGCCTTCGCCAAATAAATGCTGGTCAAATTCGGGCAACTGGGTTCCAAAATCATAAGGATCATAGTTCTCGTGGCTATAGCCGTCTTTGTCCAGCCAGGATAATTTGTAATGTTCCGAGGGAAATGATCCAATGGAAGTTTCATGGACAAAAAAATCGGTGCCACTAATTCGATTCAAATAGGGGCCGTTGCTACCTAAACGAACGGTTTCTGCATAGGGCAGGTAAACTTTTATTTGTATTTGATCATTTTTTTGATGACGTCCCAAAACTGAAAAAGGATCGTGATGTCGGGCTTCAACGATTTTTACACAATCGGCATCAAGAGGCGCCGGCGCAGGGATTCGGCTTGAAGGTTCAGATTTCACAACGATTTTGGATTCAGTTATTTCAGATAAGTCTGCTGCTTTTTTTGTGGATGTTTCCGTGTTTTTTGATTTTTGGGCATCCGTACTTGAAAAAGTTGATTTGCTGGTTTTTTTAGCTGTTGTATCAGCCGAATCAACTGTGCTTTCTCCTGCGATTTTTGTTGAATCGGAGTCAAGTGTATTATTTGAACGCTTTTTCACTTTGTTGAGCCTCAGTATAGTAAAATGGTTGTTCAGCAAATCTTACCAAACGCAACACTAATTGTCAGTTTATTCCACTTGGAGATGTAAAATGTCGGCGTCAAGTCATAATATCCATCAGTTAACTCGAAATACAATAGCTTTAATTCTGGCGGGAGGTCGTGGTTCACGCTTAATGAATATGACGGATTGGCGCGCAAAACCAGCAGTACCTTTTGGTGGCAAGTTTCGAATTATCGATTTTCCATTATCCAACTGCGTAAATTCCGGCATCCGTAAAATTGGTATACTGACACAATACAAAGCGGATTCACTGATACGGCATATTCAACAGGGTTGGGGATTTTTACGTGGTGAGTTTGGTGAATATGTTGATTTAATGCCGGCTCAGCAGAGAATTGACGAGACATCCTGGTATAAAGGTACGGCTGATGCCATTTTTCAGAATATTGATATTCTTCGTACGCGTAAGCCGGAATACATTTTGGTGCTGGCCGGCGATCATATATACAAGATGGATTATGCATCCATGTTGGCCGACCATGTTGAAAAAAAAGCGGATTTGACAATAGGTTGTCTTGAGGTGTCGCTAAAAGATGCGACCGCATTTGGCGTTATGGATATTGATTCAAGTCGTAGAGTTAAGGCGTTCATAGAAAAACCAGCAAACCCACCGGTAATGCCGGGTCGTACCGACACCGCCTTGGCATCGATGGGTATTTATATATTCAATGCCGGCTTTTTGTGGGAACAACTGCTCAAGGATGCCGATACCAAAACGTCGACGAATGATTTTGGTAAGGATATTATTCCTTCGGTCATTGATAAATATGTTGTTAATGCCTATCCATTCCTGGATTTGCAAAGTGGCGAGCAAAGTTATTGGCGTGATGTAGGAACCATCGATGCTTATTGGGCGGCCAATATGGAATTAGTCAGCGTTAAGCCCGATTTGAATTTGTATGACACAACATGGCCAATCTGGACCTATCAGGAACAAACGCCGCCGGCAAAATTTGTTTTCGATGAGGACGATCGACGCGGTATGGCGGTAGACTCCATGATTTCAGGTGGTTGTGTTATTTCGGGGGCAACCATCAGACATTCCCTGGTATGCTCAAATGTACGAGTCAATTCGTATACCACTGTACAGGACAGTATTGTTTTACCGGAAGTTAATATCGGTCGTAATTGCCGCATCACCAAGGCGATCATCGAAAAAAATTGTGTCGTGCCTGAAGGAACGATCATTGGTGAAAATCTCGCGGAAGATAAAAAAAGATTTCATGTCAGCGAAGGCGGTGTCGTATTGGTGACGCCCGAGATGTTGGGACAAAAACTACACTATGTCAGGTAGCGCTTTGTGAAGCTGGTTTTATGCTGGCACATGCACCAGCCCGAATATCGCGATCTCGCTACGGGTGAGTTTATATTGCCATGGAGTTATCTACACGTAATTAAGGATTACGTGGATATGGTGTCTCATCTTGAAGCCATGCCGGAAGCCAGGGTGGTGGTGAATTTTGCCCCTATTTTACTGGAGCAGATTGAGGAATATGCACGACAAGTCAATGGTTACTTACGCAATGGCAGTCAAATTCAAGACTCATTTTTAGCCGCGCTTGTCAGTCAAAATGTTCCTGAAAATCAGGAAGAACGTCTTAAGCTGGTTAAAGATTGTTTGAGAGCAAACCGGGAAAGACAGATCAATAGGTATCCTCACTTTAAAAAACTGGCTGAAATGACCGAATGGCTTGATCATCATTTCGATGCATTGAGCTATGTGAATTCTCAATTCATTCATGACATCTTGGTTTGGTATCATCTGGCGTGGATGGGGGAATCGATAAAATTGAATGATAGTCGGATCATGCATTTAATCGAAAAGGGATCAAATTATAACCAGCATGATCGAACCGAACTGATGCAAATTATCGGAGATCTACTTTCTACGGTTTTACAGCGGTACAAAGTGTTGGCTAGAAGAGGTCAAATTGAACTTTCAGTGACGCCTTACGCACACCCGATCATGCCACTATTGCTGGATTTGCAAAGCACTCATGAAGCAATGCCGAATGCTACCATGCCGGATATGGAATCTTATTCGGGTGGTAAGGAGCGAGTAGAATGGCAAATTGAAAAAGGCCTGCAAATTTTTAAGCGCTTTTTTGGCTACAAACCAAAAGGCTGCTGGCCATCCGAGGGCGCGATTAGTGAGCAAACTTTAAAAATATTGGCTAATTATGGATTTGATTGGACTGCCAGTGGCGGTTCAGTTTTACATAATAGTTTTAACCTTGTTGAAAACGATAATTCGCCAGGCATGCACTACCCATTTAGGCTCAACAAGATCAAGACAGCCATTTTCTTTAGAGATGACGGCTTGTCCGATTTGATTGGTTTTGAATATTCGAAATGGCATGCGGATGATGCCGTCAGCGATTTAATTCATCATTTAGAAAATATAGCGGCCCATAGGCCCGATGCGGTGGTTTCCATTATCATGGACGGTGAAAATGCGTGGGAATACTTTCCGGAAAACGGCTATTATTTCTTAAGTACTTTATACAATCGCCTCACTAATCATCCAGTCATTGAATTGAGCACATTTTCAGACTGCTTGAAGCCTAAAGACAAAATTAAGCCTTTATATAAACTGGTGGCGGGTAGCTGGGTTTATGGTACATTTTCAACCTGGATAGGTAGTTCTGATAAAAATCGTGGTTGGGATATGCTAGGCGACGCTAAAAAGACTTACGATTCGGCTTTAGCTGCAAATCAGTTGACCGAGAAACAAGTGCAAGAGGCGGACATTCAACTTGCTATTTGTGAAGGCTCCGACTGGTTTTGGTGGTTTGGTGATTATAATCCCGGAGAAGCGGTCAGTAATTTTGAACGACAATTCCGGCTTAATTTGGCGAATCTCTATAAATTGCTGGGTCAGGAACCACCAGCCTACCTGGCGTTGTCATTTACTCAGGGTTCTGGTGAACCGGCTATGGGTGGGGCCATGCGACCTGGATTTGAACATTAACAAGAGACTAGCGTGTGAATGGTATTTTAGAT
Source organism: Methylococcaceae bacterium (assembly GCA_013140705.1). Classification (GTDB taxonomy): domain Bacteria; phylum Pseudomonadota; class Gammaproteobacteria; order Methylococcales; family Methylomonadaceae; genus JABFSH01. Next base: position 34,822 of record JABFSH010000067.1, on the reverse strand, counting down.
CAACGCCGAGCAGGCATCTTACTCCATATTTCTTCTCTGCCCGGCGGTGATCTAGGTCAGGATGCATATTATTTCGTTAATTTTCTTCATGATTGTGGGATAACCGTATGGCAGACACTGCCATTAGGCATGACCCATACCGATGGCTCACCCTATCAATGTCTTTCGGCTCATGCCGGTAACCCGACATTTATCAGTGTTGAACGTATAATCAGTCAAGGTTGGCTGGATAAGTCTGAGCTATGTGAAACCTGCCGTGGAACGCTGGCTTACAAAAAAAATTGTCTGATTGACAAGGCTTATTTTGGCTTTTTGGATCGTGCAACTCAGCAGGATAGAAAGGAGTTTGCTCGATTTTGTTCGGAAAAGGCCTTTTGGCTGGATGACTTTGCCTTGTTTATGGCGCTTAGAAATCTTTTTAATCAACAAAGCTGGAATCAATGGCCGGAACCTTGTAAAGAACGACATCCTCAGACGCTGGAAGAAACCCGACATCGTTTAAAATCGCAAATTGAATGTATTAAATTTGAACAATATGTTTTTTTCCGGCAATGGTTAGAGTTAAAAGCCTACGCCAATGAAAAAGGTGTCCTGCTTTTTGGGGATATTCCGATTTTTGTATCCTATGACAGCGCTGATGTATGGGCCAATCGCCACGTGTTTAAGCTGGATGAAATCGGCGAAATGTCGGTTGTGGCGGGCGTACCGCCAGACTACTTTTCGGCTACCGGGCAACGCTGGGGAAATCCCCATTACAATTGGAGTTATTTAGACAAGAATGCCTATTCCTGGTGGGTTCAGCGGATGGAGACGCAATTAGAGATTTTTGATATTCTCAGGATTGATCATTTTCGTGGTTTGGAAGCGGCTTGGGAAATTCCGGCAAGCGAAGAAACGGCTGTCAATGGTTACTGGGTGAAGGCGCCCGGAAAAGCGTTATTGGAAGCCATCAAAATGGCGCTTGGATCAATTCCTCTGGTCGCCGAAGATCTGGGCATAATAACACCCGATGTAGAAGAACTGAGAGATGACTTCAATTTGCCCGGCATGAAGATATTGCAGTTTGCGTTTGGTGGCAATGCCGATAACCCGTATTTACCCGATCATTATGTCAAAAACTGCGTTGTCTACACGGGTACTCACGATAATGATACGACCATTGGATGGCTGCAAAAATTGAGTGATCATGAAAGAAAATACATTTACGATTATTTGGGTAGTCCATCACTTTCGCTTCACTGTGCTTTGATTCATGCGGCACTCGCTTCAGTAGCGAACTTGGCGATAATTCCTATGCAGGATATTCTGGAATTGGGTTCCGAACATCGCATGAATACCCCAGGAACAACAACAGGAAATTGGATTTGGCGCTTTCATTGGGATCAACTCACGCATGAGCGAGCTGCCCGGCTCGGTCATTTGGTTGGATTGTTTAATCGCAAGTAAAGGTGAGGTAGAGACGCAACAATGACGTCTCTACAACGGACAGTAGTTGTAAAAGTCAAAGATTTTTCAATCATTTTTGCCGGTCATTTTCTCTATGGGTAATAGAGGTATATTGTAGCTCCTCATAATTGACTCGATATCTTTAGCTTTTGCAGCGATAAGTTTGTCTAATGCTGCTTTTCTCTCCTTATCACCATTACGGAGACCGATCGCCATGGCGAAATCGAATTTCATTTTCGGGCTTGATTTCATTGGAATCATGATGAAGCTGTTCTTGGGATTTTGTTGAGCGATATATGCCGCTATCGGTCCCCATAAGATGACCATGTCAATTTTTTTTGCCTTGAAATCTTCATTAAGCTGCATGGCAATGTTGTTTTTATCGTCGCCTGACATCGATTGATAAGGTATACCTTGCTCAAGGAGACCATTTCGTTGCATCCAGATGGTTCCCGGGCCGCGATCAAACATGGCAATTTTTAATGACTCCTGTTTTTCTAGAGGTAGACTGGCGAGTTGTGAGGCATCTGTAATAGCATCCCAACCTCTGTTTTTGGCTATCAATAGAACATAGGTCGACTGATAATAAGGAGTGGTGGTCATGGTCAAATCGTAACCCGCAGGAACTCCCATCACAACGTCGCATTTGAATTCAGTACTGTCCACTTCGTTTTCATTGAGTGGCGCTGTTAACGTATTGCGAATGAACCCAATGCGTTGAGGAAACCAGGTATATTCCAATTTTTGTCCCAATTCCTTGGCGAACAGATCGGCAATCCTGTTTTCAAATCCGTCTTTTTTTTTGGTCGAATAGGGCGGGTTTAGCGGGTCTGCACAAACCTTGAATTTTTCTTGCGCGGAGGCAGCTGAAATTGTTGTGGCCAATAACAAGCTGGCGAATAGTCTGTTTATGTGAATATCTGTCCTCATTAATGTCTCCATAGTGATGGTGCAATATTTGCCGAATGATTTTTAATTGAATGGAAATGCTATAAATAACTAATACCCTCCATTTTAACCGTTAGCAAGCGATTCCTGTTTGTTTTTGTTTCTTAAATAAAAATAATATGACCTATAATAAGACCATTTTTAATGACCTGGATTGCCAGTAAATCCTTGATAATCAGGGATGCCGTCTGCCTACTGAAAATGCCTCAATCCAAACACAATTACAAAATTTTATTTGCGGGTGATCCTCACGGTGATTTCAATCCGGTCATCGCAGCTGTCAAAGCCTATAAGCCTGAAGCCGTTGTATTATTGGGCGATTATGACCTGGAAATGCCCTTAGAAGATTATTTGCAGGATATTATCGATCAGACTGAAATCTGGTGGATTGCCGGTAACCATGATTTCCAATCACCGAGCAAGCATCACAATCTATTCCAGTCGGGATTGGCCGATAATGGACTGCATTTAAAAGTCACTGAGATTGCCGGTTTCAAAATTGCCGGATTAAGCGGGATTTTTTTGGGTCGAGTCTGGTATCCTCCTAGCGCGCCAATATGGAAAGACAAGCAGCACTTTTTAATGTCCCACAAGAATACGAATCGTGATGGCAGCATGTCTTTAAAATACCAGTCGGCTATTTGGCACGATGAGTTTGAGACCTTAAAGAAGTTAAAGGCAGATATTCTGGTCTCTCATGAAGCACCTGGCTCTCATCGGTTTGGTTTCACGGCCATCAGTGATTTGGCGGTTGCCATGGGGGTAAAAAACATTTTTCATGGGCATCTTCACGAAACTTATTCGGCGGTCACTAAAAATAATATCAATGTTTTTGGGGTGGCTGATAAATCAGTATCGGATTTGGCAGGAAATACGTTGCAAGGTGACAGCTAACCAATGGATATTTCAGTCTGACAGACTTTTAAACCATCGCTAATCGAGTCACTCTTAGTGGTGTAAACCCCTCAATATTTTTGCCATTAGTGAGAGCAAGAACAAAATACACTGATTTGACGTCTGCTTTCGGGTTTTTAAATTGAACAGACATTTTTATTTCTTTATCTATACTTAAGCCGAAACTCAAACTATGGTTGAAAGCAAGTAGCAGGTGCGATAATTGCTTTTCTTGTCACTAAAAAAAACAAATCTAATCTACATAGAGAAGTGTAAATGTTCGTTATTATCGGATATATCATTGTTATAGGCTCGGTTCTAGGAGGGTTCATTGGTGCCGGAGGTCATGTAGGCGTTCTTGTTCAGCCTTTTGAAGTAATCATTATATTTGGCGCGGCTATGGGCGCATTTCTTAGCAGTAATTCGATGACTGTTGTGAAGGCCACCTTCTCTGCAGCTACGGGTACTCTCAAATCTTCCAAATACGACAAGGCTTTTTATCTGGAGTTGCTTGTTTGTTTTTTTGCTTTGACAAACAAAACACGTAAGGAAGGTTTGCTGTCGCTTGAAGAGCTCATCGATAACCCGGAAAGCAGTTCGATATTTACACCGAAAGTATTGGCTGACCACCATTTGCTGGATTTCATCTGCGATAATCTGCGCTTGATCGTGACCGGTGTTGATGTTAATCAGCTTGAAGAAATAATGGATCAGGAGATTGAAATTCATCACGAAGAGGGGCATGCGCCCATTAAATCGATACAACGAATTGGTGATGGCATGCCCGCCTTTGGGATTGTTGCGGCAGTAATGGGGGTTGTGCATACCATGGAATCGATCAGTCTACCGCCCGCCGAACTGGGTAAACTGATTGCGGCCGCGTTGGTCGGAACATTTCTTGGGATATTACTGGCGTATGGTTTTATTGGACCAGTAGCCGCCGCCATGGAAGAGCGCCTTGAAACAGAGGGTAACGCCTTTAAATGTGCCCAGAAGGGATTGTTGTGTTGCGCCAAAGCTATTGCGCCGCCGATGACTGCTGAATATATGCGTGCCATGATTACTTCGGACAAACGACCAGGCTTCACTGAGTTGGAAGAACATTTAAAAGCCAATAAATAAGGTTGGGTCAAAGTGGCAGAGCAACCCATAATTATAAAGAAAGTAAAAAAGAATAAAGGTCACGGACATCACGGTGGAGCCTGGAAATTGGCTTATGCCGATTTCGTAACGGCAATGATGGCATTTTTTTTGTTGATGTGGCTACTGGGAACGACAGACGAGAAGACGCGCAAGGGTATTTCTGAATATTTTCAGGATCCTTACAAAGCCTCCTTAATGGGTGGAGAAGATACCGGTGAACGAACCAGCCTGATTCAAGGTGGCGGAGCTGATCTGGTTTCCAAGGACCAGGGTCAGGTTGACAAGGGTGAGATTGAAGAGGCTACCCCTGAAGAGATCAAGAAAGAAGCAGAAAAGCTGGAAATGGAAAAGCTTGAAGAGCTTAAGCAAAAAATCCAGACCATGATTGATAGTAACCCTAATTTGGCTGAATTTAAGGAACAAATCAAACTGGATACGACACCCGAAGGATTACGAATTCAAATTGTCGATAGTCAAAACAGACCAACCTTCAAAATCGCAAGTGCTGAAACTGAGATTCACACGCAACTTATTTTAAGAAAGTTGGCGCCGATAATTAACGAATTACCTAATAAAATAACCATTAATGGTCACACCGACGCGCATCCATTTCCTGCCAACAAGACAGGATATTCCAATTGGGAGCTGTCCAGTAATCGTGCCAATTCAGCTCGACACGAACTTAATGATGGCGGTCTTGCAGACGATAAAGTATTGAGAGTGATCGGTTTATCTTCCAGTGCACCTTATAACGCCAATGATCCACTTGATCCGATGAATAGACGTATATCCATTATCGTCATGAATAGGAAGACTGAACAGCAAGTTTTAGATAGTGTAGGAAAAGAAATCGGAAATGAGGAATCCGTTAAGTCACTACCGAAAGATATATCAGGAAGCCATTAATCTGTTTATTAATCTCAAATGATTTGCCAGGCTCGAATCAAATACCTAGATCAGCAAAATTAGCGAGCGAGGTTCCACTGCAAGGATGTCGGTGGATATTCTTATGTTAGGATTAGTGAGTCATCGTTAAGGCGAGTAAATCTCTTTTTAATAAGTTGCTGTCGCCAAGATTAAGCTCAACAAGTCGACGAAGTTCTGAAACACTATCGATATCAATATGTTCACACTTGAAGCCGGCAGTGTTTGCTATGACATGTGCGACAGATAATTCCATCGTAATTTGTGATAGCTCGGATAAATGTAAGGTCAATGTGTAAATATTTTCTTGATCTTCTGACCAAGGTAATTCGAAGTGCAAAAGGCAGCCATGCAAAGAGAGATCGGCTACTTCACAAGGCCATGTTTTTTCACCACAACTTAATATCGCGTCCGCCTTATAGAGTATGCGATGAAAATTTCGGTTGTCAGGCTCATTTTGGGGTTGCATTGATTTTTTACTCTGAAAAAATACGTTGGAAAGGAAGGCGGTTATTAGTTTACTTCAAGAATTTATCTTCTTGGATTTTTATTAAATTTCCTGTAAACGATTACAGTAACCCTTGCTTTAAAGATTTGTAAACCTCTATAAATTGCGGTTCGACAAGCGCAGTATCCACGGCATAAATGCGACTGCTTCTACTTAAATCAGTACATTATTCTTCGCGCTGTGCCCTTTGAGGCATGATCGGACTATTTTGAGGGATTCATAAATTATGATTTCTTAAATCCAAATCCAAATCTAAATCGGCGGATTCATCTTTAATGCAAGTTTGAATTATGAAATTATAGATGGTTTATTTTTGCATTCAAGATAAAGTCAAAATGTCGGAGTTTATGAATTGATAACGGAATGCTACTCTCTGGGTAAAAATTTAACCAATTTGACGGCATGTTCATCGCTTTTGATGATTTCTAAATAATGGCCATGCAGCTTGATACCGGTTCCAGCTTCAGGTATGGTTTCCATAAAATCAATGATGAGTCCATTAAGCGTTTTAGGGCCTTCGGTGGGTAAGGACCACTGAGTAACTCTGTTTAATTCCCTGACGGTAATATTGGCGTCCACCAAGTAGCTGCCATCACTTTGTTGTCTCACAATGACATCCTCAGTAATTATTTCACCAAGGATTTCCTGTAATAAGTCATCCAAAGTAACCAATCCCTGTACATCTCCGTATTCATCGACGACGAGACCTATACGGATTTTTTCGCTCTTAAATTTTATCATTTGATCGTGCACAGGCGTGCTTTCAGGGATAAATGACGGCTTAGTGAGTAAACTGATAATGGATTGCTTATCGAAGTTTTCCCGATGGAGTTCAATCAGCACATTTCTTAAATGCAAGAAACCAATAACGCGATCGATTGATTTTTTGTAAACGGCCAGTCGAGAATGAGGACTTGATTTGATTTGGGTAATGATATCTTCAAGCGGAGATTCTAAATCTATGCCGACAATTTCATTTCGTGGCGTCATGATATCTTCAACAGTAGCTGAATCAAGATCAAGAATGCCCATCAGCATTTTCTGATACCGGACGGGCATTAAACTCTCTGCTTCCGCGATAATACTTCTGAGTTCGTCTTTGTTTAGTGAAGTCTGGTTATTTTTGTTGATATCAACGCGGACAATTTTTAGCAGCAGATTGACAAATAAATTAACGAACCAAACGATAGGATAGAGAATTTTGAGTAAGGGCGTGTAAATCCAGGCGGCAGGAAAGGCCAACAGTTCCGGCTTGATTGCCGCAAAGGTTTTAGGCGTTACTTCAGAGCAAATCAACATGACGACTGTTAAAATTCCAGTTGCAAGTGCGATCACGTATTCGTCATTACTAAAAAGCTTTAAGGCGATGACGGTTGCTATGGATGCAGCGAAATTATTAACAAAATTATTGCAAAGCAGCACCAGTCCCAGTAACCGATCCGGTCTTTCCAGCAATTTATAGGCTTTTATTGCGCCTGAATGTTTAAGTTTGACTAAATGCCTTAGTCGGTAGCGGCTTAATGTCATTAATGAGGTTTCAGAGCCAGAAAAGAAAGCTGAAAGAAACAGCATTATCGCGAGTATGCTAAATAGCATACCAAGTGGTAGGTCGTTCAATGATGAATTACTCTGGAGTTGTGAAAACCTGATTAGTTTCTATGAAGCTAATTGTTTGTCAAGTATGAATGTTGTTTACACGAATATGTTAAGGTAATCCATTCTTGACCATGTGTGAATATGGCTTGCATATGAGAGGCTTAATTTTCTCAAATGCCAACTGCCTTTGTATGAATACAGGGTACGTACGTTGCGATATTTTAATGCTGATGGCAATAGAATATTGAACGCAATGCGTGATCACGCTTTTGTTCATCTACAAACATCAGGCTTGAACTGTTTTAATTGGATACGATTTCAAGCAATATCAAGTAGCTAAATAATTATCTTCAACTATATTTAACATCTCGACTACATGTATGCTTTAGTCGTTTTAGCACATACACTGCATAGTTAGTAGTTAAACACCTCAACAGCAGCATTTTCTGGACATAATTGAAAAATATGGCTTTACCGCATATTTTGCTAATTGACGATAACAAAATAAGGTCTCAGTCTCTTGAGGCGATTTTGCAGTTTATGGAATATCGGATAGATTTGTATGATTCTTCAAATTATGTCGGTTCGATTAATAATCATAATTCCTTAATCGCTGTAATTGTTGGCGATGGCATTGATAAACAGGCAACGGTCATCAGGGATGTCCTTGATCGACTAGAGAATACGCCTGTCATTTTGTTAGTTGAAAAAGGAACAACACTTCAAGTTTCAACGGCAATTAGCCAAATGGTCTCTGAAGTTCTGGAATGGCCAATGACGTATCCGCATCTGAAGCAACTGTTCGATAAGCTGCCCGTTGCTTGTGGCCATCAACCGGAGAATAGTAAAAACTTGCCTGATGCCAGAAGTGATGCACGTCGTTTGTCGTGTATTGAAAAGTTAAAAGGTCAGAGCAAAGGCATAATAACCATTCGTAAGCTGATCACTCAAGTCGCTGAATCAGATGCTACAGTCCTGATACTGGGTGAATCGGGAACAGGAAAAGAGGTGATTGCTCGCGCCCTGCATGAGGCGTCTTTACGGGGTAATAAACCCTTTGTGCCTGTTAATTGTGGCGCAATCCCTGGAGAACTCCTCGAAAGCGAATTATTTGGTCATGAAAAAGGGGCGTTTACTGGCGCATTTACGTCCAGGCAGGGTCGCTTTGAGTTGGCAGAAGGCGGTACGCTTTTTCTTGATGAGATCGGTGATATGCCGATGCCCATGCAGGTCAAGATACTTCGTGTGTTGCAGGAGCGAACCTTTGAGAGGGTTGGCAGCAGTAGAACTGTGAACTGCGATGTCAGGATTATTGCGGCAACGCACCGACACCTTGAAGATGAGATTAAAGATCATCGGTTTCGAGAAGATTTATATTATCGGTTAAATGTATTTCCTATTGAAGTGCCCAGTTTAAGAGAACGGGCAGAAGATATTCCGCTGCTGGTAAAGGATTTAATTTCCAGAATGGAGTTTTCCAATCGAGGTTCTGTGAGATTAACGAATGCCTCGCTAGCTGTGTTGAAGCAGCACGAATGGCCAGGTAATGTCAGGGAATTAGCTAATTTAATAGAGCGTCTGGCTATCATGCATCCAAAGGGATTGGTTGATGTGGCGGATTTACCGGAAAAGTTTCAAAAATATCAAGTGCCTGATGGTGCGGAAAATGAATCGGAAAATACTGCACTGGAAGAGTCGGATACGGATGAGTCTATGGATGTGCTTGGCGTTTTTGAAGGCGTCTCTACCTCGTTAGCGCAACTGCCGGAACAAGGTATCGATTTGAAAGAGTATCTGAATGTTTTGGAAGTTGATTTGATACGCCAGGCTTTGAATGAATGCAACGGTGTTGTTGCTCATGCGGCTAAACGTTTAAACATGCGCCGGACTACACTGGTTGAGAAGCTTCGTAAATATGACTTTCATCGCTAACATAGAGTCAAATCTTTGGCTGAAATTTATAAGTAACTGAATTTTATATAATAATAAACTGGTCTGAATATTGCTTCGTTCTTGGTATTGAAGTTAATTTGATCAGCCATGACTACTCAAAACTTACAGAAAGCCCGAAAATCTGAACAACTCACTAATGCGTTTCACATTTTTAATGAGCTGTCCCAGAATTTGTCCAATTCCTATCAGGGCCTCGAAGAGCAGATTGCCAAATTAAATCGAGAGCTGGCATTCGCCCGCAGTGAACGATTAAAAACGTTAGAGGAAAAAGAAAAACTCGCTAATCACCTGGAAAAAATATTGGCGGCATTGCCCGCCGGCGTCATTGTGCTGGATGCCCAAGGCAAGATAGTCAACTGTAATTCCGTAGCAATAAACTTTCTGGGTGAACCGATAGTGGAGCGAATTTGGGCTGAGGTCATGGCTCGAAGTCTTATCTTTGTGTCAAACAATCCCCATGAGTGTCAATTGGTCAGTGGCAAACGAATTAATATGACCACCAGTCAGCTGGAAAACGATAGTGGGCAGATTATTTTGTTGTCTGACGTCAGTGAAATGCGGACATTGCAGGACGTACTAAACCAACAAAAGCACTTATCTGCTATGGGGGAAATGGTTGCCAGTATGGCACATCAAGTGAGGACGCCATTGGCAACAGCCATTCTGTATGCGTCACAACTCAGCAAGCCATTGATAGACAAAGAAAAAAAGCAACGATTTTCAGAAAAAATTCTGGAACGCTTGCTTTACCTGGAAAGACAAGTGAACGACATGCTGATTTTTGCCAAAGATGGGCGCCTGGCCATGGAGCAATTTTCATTGGCTACATTGTTGACTCATCTTTCAGACGGCTTTCGGGACTATGTGGGTCAGGATAAAATTGAATTGAAAATTATCAATACGCTTTCGGATGATGAAATGATAGGTAATGAAAATGCTTTACGTGGCGCATTGATGAATTTATTAAACAATGCGGTTGATGCTATCGGAGTGGTGGTTGGAACGATAACAGTATCGGTCAGCCAGTATGGCGGCCATGTGAGGATAGCAATCCGTGATAATGGACCAGGTGTTGCTGAAGAACTTCGACAACGAATCTTTGAACCTTTTTTTACTACCAAGCCAAGCGGAACCGGATTGGGTTTGGCGGTGGTAGACAGTGTCATTAGAGCGCATGGTGGCAAAATTCAGATAGACTCCACGATAGGCCGGGGCACCGTTTTTAATATAATGCTGCCAGATAAAAATCAGACACTCAGTCTTCTACCTGGCGGTTTTTCCGGTAAAGCAATTGCTGAAAGGGAGATGAGACATGAAACAGTATGATGTCCTTATTGTTGAGGATGATTTGGCCTTGTGCGAGGCGCTTTGTGAAACTTTGGAACTGGAGGGTTATCGCGTGATATCCGCTAATACAGGCATGGATGGCTTGGTTATGCTGGAGCATAATTCAATTAAATTGATTATTAGTGATGTCAAGATGCCGGGAATGGATGGTCTTCAACTCTTGAAGAATATTCAGCATAAGTACCCGCAAACCCCCATGTTGTTAATGACGGCATTTGGAACGGTTGCCAGAGCAGTAGAAGCCATGCAGGCCGGTGCTGTCGACTATCTCATTAAGCCTTTTGAAGCCAAAGCCCTTGTCAGTAAGGTAGGTGATTACGTCATGGCCTACTCGGCGGAATCCGCGCAATCGATGCCTTTAACGGTTGTTCAGGACGATGTTATGAAAAAACTCTATGCGTTGATTTCTCGCGTCGCAAAAACCGATGTAACCGTCATGTTGCAGGGAGAAAGTGGCACCGGTAAAGAAGTTATTGCGCGCTATATTCATCAAAATTCGAGCTATCGGGATGGCCCGTTTGTCGCTGTGAATTGCGCTGCTATCCCTGAAAGCATGCTGGAAGCCATGTTATTCGGGCATGAAAAAGGCGCTTTTACCGGCTCGGTTCAGTCTATGCCCGGAAAGTTTGAACAAGCCCAGCAAGGTACATTATTGCTGGATGAAATCTCGGAGATGGATTTGGGTTTGCAAGCAAAGTTGTTGCGAGTTCTACAAGAAAAAGAAGTTGAAAGGCTGGGGAGTCATAAAAAAATTAATTTGAATGTCAGAATATTGGCGGCCTCTAATCAGAATTTAAAAGAAAAGCTTGAACAAGGTCGTTTTCGTGAGGATCTTTATTATCGTCTGAATGTTTTCCCCATTCATATTCCCGCATTACGTGAAAGACCTGGCGATATTTTGCCGCTTGCCCATGAACTTGTCCTGCGACATAGTCCAAATGGCAAAAAATTGCCCGAATTTGATGGAAAGGCAATAGATGAAATGTTGGCTTATCACTGGCCGGGTAATGTCAGGGAACTGGACAACGTGGTTCAAAGAGCGCTGATATTAAGATCAGGCGACAAGATTACGATAGATGATCTGGTGTTTGAAGAATCACCACAGTTGTCTGCTTCCAGCTTCGAAAAACTGCCGGTTGATGAAGTTAAACCCATTGAATCCAATGTTGAAATAGTGGATTTTTCTGGTTTGGATGAGGGTGTGAGATGCGCGGAAGAAAGCATAATTTTGCAAACCTTGAAAGTTGAAAATGGCAGTCGCAAAACCACGGCCGAAAAGCTTGGGATTAGTCCGAGGACCCTCCGATATAAAATGGCAAGAATGAAAGAGGCCGGTATCGTTCTGCCATGCTAAAGCATGGCATCAATTATGCACTATATTTGATATGACAAAATCAAGAGGAATAGCTCATGAGTGAGATGAATGTAAACCAGGTATTAGCTCAAATGCGGGCCATGTCGTTGGAGGCTGGTGGCGCACAAAGTCAGGAAAATAGCGGAAATAATGACTTTGCCCTGTTGCTAAAAAAATCTATCGATTCCGTTAATGATACACAACAGGCTGCCGGAAAAATGGCGGTAGCTTTTGAAGCAGGCGATACCAATGTCAGCTTGGCAGAAGTGATGATAGCCTCACAAAAAGCCAGCGTTTCTTTTCAAGCGATGCTGCAAGTCAGGAATAAATTGGTAGAAGCTTATAAAGATGTCATGAATATGCCCATGTAATTGGGAAGATGCTGATTAGAAAATGAGCGAGCAAAACAGTAATAATCTGGTTGAAGCTACAATCCCACAAGTCCTGAATGCGGAGGCGGAAGTCGCCCATCCCATGATTAAAGGGTTAGCTCGCCTGACTATAGGAAAACAACTGGCTCTCATGCTGGGGCTGGCTTTTAGTGTTGCCATAGGCGTTGCTATAGTTTTGTGGTCGCAGACACCGACCTATGGGCGCTTATTTGCCGAGATCGGAGAAAAGGATGTCGCTGATGTTCTTCAGGTTCTCGATACCCAAGGTGTCAAATATAAAGTGGAACCAGGTACAGGTGCCATATTGGTGCCAAAGGATCAAGTCGACGATATAAAATTGAAGCTGGCGGCTCAGGGTTTGCCGAGAAGTACTAGTTTGGGCTATGAAATACTGGACAAGGAACAAGGTTTTGGTACCAGTAAAAGTGTTGAAATGGTTCGGTTTCAACGGGCATTGGAAGGTGAGATAGCCAGGACCATTATGGCTATCCAAAATGTGAAGTCTGCCAGGGTATTACTGGCATTGCCAGTTCAATCGGTGTTTGTGAGAGATCGCAAAAAGCCAAGTGCATCGGTTGTAGTCAATTTATATCAAGGTCGCTCCTTGGACAAAGGTCAAATTGAATCCATTGTGCATCTAGTTGCATCCAGCGTTCCTCAGCTTGAAGCGGAACAGGTGACGGTCGTTGATCAAAAAGGTCAGCTGTTAAGCAGTAACGATGCATCATCTGAAGTTAATCTAACGTCCAAACAGTTTGAATACAAAAAAAATATCGAAGAACATCTAATGGATCGGATAGAAAATATTTTATCCCCGTTAGTGGGCGGGGATGGTATGAGAACTCAAATTTCAGCCGATGTTGATTTTACGGTCACTGACAAGACCCAAGAAATGTTCAATCCGGATTTGCCTGCCTTACGAAGCGAACAAACATCCGAAGAACAAAGCTCATTATCTCCAGTTCAAGGCGTACCGGGTGCCTTATCGAATCAACCCACTGATGCGGGGTTGGCTCCACAAACGACGACACCGTCTGACGGTTCCGTACCGGGAGCCTCAGGCAATACCGCATCAACCCCCGGGTCAGCAACCAAAAATGCCACTCGAAATTTTGAGCTGGATAAAACCATTACGCACACGCGTCTGGCAACCGGATTATTGCGTCGCTTGTCAGTGGCTGTTGTCGTCGATGACAGACATATGACGCAAGCGGATGGTTCCATAAAAAATCAAGCGTATTCACTTGAAGACATCAATCGCTTTAGTGAGTTGGTCAAACAGGCGGTTGGCTTTGATAGCAGTCGAGGCGATCAAGTGACCGTTACTAATGTTGCATTCAAAATACCAGATGAAATCGAAGCCCTGCCGGAAGTGCCCTTTTGGAAACAGGGCTGGTTTCTTGATCTCATGAAACAAGTGACTGCAGTTCTGGTTGTACTGTTCCTGCTGTTTGGTGTATTGCGCCCAACCATGAAACGTCTGAGTGGGCGTACTGAAGAGGAAATCAAAGCAGCACTGAAATCTGAGGAAGACGGAAAGTCTGCCGGGACGGGGGGGCAGGTGAGTTTTGATGAAAATGGCAAGCCGTTCGCCGTGGCTGTTTCACAAGAACAGGCTGCTGCTGGTTTCAGTTTGCCTAATGATATGGCGGATGTGCTTCTTCTGGATATGCCGCAAAGTTACGAACATCGACTGGAATATGTCAAACGCCTGGTTGACGATGATCCTAAAATAGTGGCGCAAGTTATTAAAATGTGGATTAAATAAAATGTCTGAATTAACACAATCTGATCGGGCCGCAATCTTGCTGTTGGCGTTAGGCATGGATCGGGCTGCTCTTATCCTGAAACACATGACGCCGAGAGAGGTACAGATACTGGGTACCACAATGGCTAGTGTGGGCGACATTTCGATCAGCATGATGGATGAGGTTGTTGAAGAGTTTATCGTAGCAGTCAAAAGTCAGACGGCGTTGGGTATGGATACCGATGAATACATTCGTACTGTTCTGATCAGTGCTTTGGGTGCAGACAAGGCGAATAGTATTCTGGATAGAATTTTACAGGGCGGAAGCACCAAAGGGATTGAGCAATTGAAATGGATGGATACCCGCTCGATTGCCGATATGATTCGTTTGGAACATCCTCAAATTATTTCAACGATTCTGTCACTGATGGATAGTGATCAGGCGGCAGAAGTCATGATGTATCTGCCTGAAAACATGCGATCTGACCTGCTTATGCGAATTGCTACGATGAAGGGAATTCAGCCAGCCGCTTTGAGGGAACTGGATCAAATCATGGAGAAACAGCTAACCGGTGGCGACAATGTCAAGTCAACGACGATTGGTGGTATTGATGCGGCTGCCAATATTTTGAATTTTATGGATAGTAATGCCAGTGATCTGGTGATGAACCAGATTGCTGAACACAGGGCCGAATTGGCGCAGGAAATCCAGGAAAAAATGTTCGTGTTCGAAGATCTTGCATCCCTCGACGAGAGAGGCATGCAAACGTTATTACGCGAAGTGCAAACCAGTCAATTGCTACTGGCACTGCGTGGTGTGGGTGATGCATTGAAGGAGAAGATATTCAACAATATGTCCAGACGTGCCGCAGAAATGTTGCGTGATGATCTGGAGGCATCGCCGCCGGCTAAATTGAGTGAAGTTGAGTTGGCACAAAAAGAAATTTTGACCATAGTCAAAAGACTGGCGGATGCCGGTGAGATTCAATTAGGAGGTTCTGATGAGCTTGTCTAGGAGTCAAGGTTTCTCATCGTCAGAACTGGCATCCTTGAGTGCATGGAATTTACCCGATATTTCTGAACATGCTGATAGTGATCATGGCTTTGTAAAATCGGAGTCAGTCGACCCTGACGATGAAATTTCTCCGATCCTCACGGTGGATGAAATCGAAGCCATGCAAAAGCAGGCTTATGATGAGGCCTATGCACAGGGCAAAGTTGAAGGCTATAAGGAGGGATTCGATCAAGGCTTTCAAGAAGGTGCCAAAAAAGGCTATGAAGAAAATAAGGAAAAATTGGAAAAAAAGGCGACGGAATTCCTTGCCTTAATTGATTCCTTAAATGATCCATTCAAAGCGCTGGATAATGAGGTTGAAAGGGAGTTGGTGAAGCTTTCAATCGGCATTGCCACGCAAATCATCCGCAGGGAAATTAAACTTGATCCTGGACAGATTATTGCGAGTGTAAGGGAGGCAATAAATGTTTTGCCCTTATCATCTCAGAAAATCCAATTGTACTTGCATCCTGAAGATGCCGAACTAGTCCGATCCACATTATGCCTCGATGAAATGTCAACGGCCTGGGCGGTGGTTGAAGATCCTCTCATTACCCGTGGCGGCTGCAAGGTCGATACGGATGTGTCCCGTATTGATGCAACGATTGAAAGTCGGTTGGCAGCTGTAGTGGCTTTCATACTGGGCGATGAACGTGAACACGACAGCAAGGATGCCAGCACTATAGATTGGTCCATGGATAGCGGTATAGTTGTCGAGGAGAAATCATTGTGATGCTGCAAAGAAATCACGCACAAATTTGGCTGAATAAATTAAAGCCTTATTCAGCCAAATTAACAGAGCCGATTGAACTGGTCGTTGAAGGTAAATTGTCACGCATGGTTGGCTTGACTCTGGAAGCTGTTGGATGTCGAGCGGCTATTGGTTCTCGCTGCCGTATTGAAACAAAAACAGGGCGCGGGATTGAAGCTGAAGTCGTTGGTTTTGCTGGCTCACGCGTGTTTCTAATGCCCACCGGAGAGTTACATGGACTTGAGCCGGATTGCCGGGTGATTCCTTTGGGAGGGAATAATTTGGCTCGGGTAGGCTTTGGTCTCTTGGGTCGAGTGCTGGACGGAGCCGGGAATCCTCTTGATGACAAAGGCCCGCTGAAAACCGAAGCTCAGATTTCGCTGAACGGAAGTCCCATAAATCCGTTATCGAGAAAACCCATTCGGGAATCGCTTGACGTTGGTGTCAGGGCTATAAATTCGTTATTGTGTGTAGGGAGAGGGCAGCGGATGGGCTTGTTCGCAGGAACCGGTGTCGGAAAAAGTATTTTGCTTGGTATGATGACCAAATTTACTACTGCAGATATTGTTGTGGTGGGGTTGATTGGCGAGCGAGGAAGAGAGGTGAACGAGTTCGTTCAGAAAATTCTCGGAGAAGAGGGGCTTAAAAGAGCCGTCGTTGTTGCTACGCCAGCGGATTGTCCGCCATTAATGCGGGTCCATGGTGCCTTGCTTGCTACCAGTATTGCCGAGTTCTTTCGTGACCAGGGCCTGGATGTGCTTTTATTGATGGATTCATTAACGCGATTTGCCCAGGCCCATCGGGAAATTGCGCTGGCCATTGATGAACCGCCGGCAACGAAAGGTTATCCACCGTCTGTTTTTGCCAAATTGCCGCATCTGGTTGAACGTGCAGGAAATGCTAATGTCGATGGCGGATCAATTACAGCGTTCTATACAGTGCTGGCAGAGGGAGATGATACTAACGATCCAATCGCTGATGCAGCTCGCGGTGTACTGGATGGACATATTGTGTTGTCGAGAAACTTGGCGGAATCTGGGCATTTTCCCGCGATCGACATTGAAGCGTCAGTGAGCCGAGTTATGCCGGATATTGCCGATACTAGCCATTTATTGATGGCGCGAGAAATAAGACGCCTATACTCACTGTATCAACAAAATCGCGATTTGATCAGCGTTGGCGCCTACCAACCCGGCTCTGATTCCCGAATTGATAAGGCCATTGAAAAAAATGCTGCCATTCTCGATTTTCTTCAACAGGATATGAATGAACCGGTTGACATGGATCGTAGCTTAAATGAAATGCAAATTATGCTGGGTCGCACTTAGATCGAGGATGGTAAGGAATGAAAAAATCAGACCGGATTAAAACGCTCGTCGAACTCAAGGCAGAACAGGAAAAAAATGCCTTAAAGGGACTGGGTATTTACCAGCGTAAACTTACAGAACTTGAAAATCAAGTTGAAAGCCTAAAGAGTTATCGGAATGAATATCAGGAAAGTTTTAATCAGCTGGGCCGCGACGGTATCAAAATATCCCAAGTGCTGGAATTCAAATCGTTTATCGATAAGCTGGATCAGGCAATAGAGGGGCAGGAACATGCGATGTGTCTTTGTAAGGAAGAATTAATGCAAAAAAGGAAGATGTGGGAAAGTATTCATCATAAAACCAATGGTTTGCAGAAAGTTCTTGATTCAACGATAGCGGTGGAGACTCAACTGAAAAGCCGAAAGGAACAGTCGGAGATGGACGAGAGAGCATCCCGGTTGGGTAGGAACAGCAAAGATGGCATATGAAATGCTTTAATATGCAATAGACTCTGTTGGTCAATTTTGGAGAATAGTTTTATGAATATTGATGGCGCAAACATTTTATCTGTATTACCTGTTCAAACTTTGACGAAAGGAACGGTTTCGTCCTTAACCACTTCTGATCTCCAGGCCGGATTTACACAGGCCTTTCTTGAACAATTAACGAAATTGGGTGCTGAAACTATTCAAAGTTCAGACTTGCTAAAATCCATTCAAACAAATACCAATGCTTCGGATTCAAACAAATTACAAAGCCTGGTTGATTTGTTAGGAAACCGTGGCGATATGCAAAAGCTTGCCGCCTTTTTTGGCAATGAATTGCCGGCCACCTATAAAACTGATGATAATGTTGACCTTGAGGCAGCCCTTTCTGCATTGGCAGATAGCTTGAAAATAGCCAATAACAGTCAATCAGCGAGTATAAGCTCAGCTCAGCAGACTTTAGAGGCGGCAGATTATGCAAATTCAAGCGTCATTCAAATGGGGAATCAATCTGAAGCAGCTCCAATTTTAATGAATGTTGAGGAGCCGACTACCCAGTCAACGCATGAATTATCAGCTTCGGACTCTGAAAACATTGTTACCACAGATACTCAAATCAATCTAAAAAATTATCATGACAATACCGAGCATGCGCATAGTAATGACGTGGTGGCTGCAGCGTTATTAAATTCACTGCTTACAACAGGTTCATCGGTCGAGCAGAATCATGTGTCAAATTCAGTTGATTCGTCTATCAATAATCAGCAGGCGTTGGCTACTGGGTTGAAAAATGCCTCACAAAACACTAGTGTGATGTCATCCGCAGGCCAAAATGATGATGCTTCAAAAGGTTTATTACAAAAGCCGACAGGTGAGTCGCCTTCAGAACAAAGTAAGCCTGGGTTTAATTTAAATTACTTTGAAAAAGCTGAAATATCTGACGATAATGGACAACAAAATCAAGAGTCCCAACCGGGTGGGGACAAAATCTTGCCAAGAGGGATTGCCGAGATGGGTCAACTAAACAGACAGTCAGTTGAGCTTCGATCTGAAGTTTCTGTTCTGTCAAAGCCGATTACACATCCTGGCTGGAGTAATGATCTGGGTGAAAGAATTTTATGGATGGCCAATAAGGCAATACCCAGCGCAGACATTAAACTGAATCCTCCAAATTTGGGGCCCATTTCTGTCAGGGTTGATATCAGTCAAGATCAAGCGACTGTTTCATTCGCTGCTCAGCAAAATTCAGTCAGGGAAGCACTGGAAGCCTCCATTCCCAAATTAAGGGAAATGCTGGTTTCTCAGCAGCTCAATCTCGTTGATGTGAACGTTTCTCAACATTTTTCATCCGATCAGGGACGGTCCCAAGCTCAGAATTTTGCCCAAACTACAGCAAAATCGGGCTCGGAAGCGAGTGATTTGCCGATGGATGCTATTGACGAACCAGAAAATGGTCTGGCTGTGATAAGCAAGGGATTATTGAGTATCTATGCCTGAAGCCATTCTGGCATCGTGGAGAAATCGGTGACGTTATCACCATGGAATTATTCTAGTATTTTCAATAAGGTGGTACTATCTTCTTTTTATGTGTCACAAGGGAATAACTCGACATTAATGTTTATTATCGTGCCCAGATGCAGCGGGAGTTTCAGTTTACTGTTTATTTGAATGCCACGTCCGCAAACAACACTAGACAAGTTTGCGTATCTTAGGTACCCGGTCCTGCTAATTAAAATCAGGCTAAGCAATTCAATAAAATGCTTTCTTTAATCAAAATTATTTCTGCCATTTTTTTATTAAGCCTTGTCTTAAGCGTTCAGGCTGATGAAAAAATCAACACGCAAATCAAACCTGATCCTGTAGTCAAACTGACAGTAAAGGAACAGGCTTGGCTGGCCAAGCATAAAACGATTCGTATTGCCTATGACGGTTCCCTGCCACCCTACAGCTTTATCAACGATTCCGGACAGTTTGAAGGAATCGCTATCGAAATCATCGATATTCTGAGTCAGCGGCTAGGGATCAAATTTTCTGTCTATCCGAATTCTAGCTGGAATAACCTGTACAAAGCTGCGAGCAATCGCAAGGTCGATGTGGTGGCGACCATGGTTGACCGCCCTGAACGTCGATTATGGTTTAATTTTACTGAACCATACTTGACAAAGTCTCTGGTGATTATGACCCGGCAGGACAACGATAGCATCAAGACTCGTAATGATCTGAAAAAGAAAACCGTCGCTTTGGTAAAAGGATATCAATACGGCGATATCGTAAAGAGGGATTTTCCGAGTATAAAGCCATATTACGTCAATACCATGTTAAACGGTTTGAAAGCAGTGGCTAATGGTAAAGCGGATGCCGCTGTGACTTTTATGGCAACTAATAATTACTTGCAAACCATATATGTAATGGAAAATTTGAAGTTTGCTGCTTTTTATGATCGAAACAGCGCTAATGAAAGTATAGCGGTACGCAAGGACTGGCCAATTCTTGTTTCAATTCTTCAGAAAGGGCTTAATTCACTGAGTGAAGAAGAAATACAGCGTATTTTTGCCAAATGGGTATTTCCCATCGAGCCTGAGGAAAAGCATGTGTCATCGGACACTTACCCGGATAATGTCCCATCCATGCCAACAGACAATTCCTTGATTAATCAGTACTTCGGCAAAGCGGTAGTACCATCATTGATTATTATCAGTGCGCTGCTGGCATGGCTTTTTCATTCGCATATTCAAAATAGGAAAATTATACAATCCAATAAACAGGTTTTAATCACGAACAGTAATTTGCAGGCCTTGCAAAGAGACCTTGAGCATTTGGTTCTCAAGCGTACGGCGGAATTGAACTCCAGTGAACAAAAATTTCGCAGTTTGGTTGAAAATTTACGCAACGAGTACTTTTTTTATCACCACGATGTTACAGGCGCATTTACTTATGTGAGTCCTTCCGTCACCAATATTTTAGGTTACGAGCCAGAAGAATTCATTGCACATTACCGTGATTATCTTACTGATAATTCAGTCAACGAAAAAATTGGTGAATACAGGGAGCTAAGCTCTCAGGGTGTGCCAAATCCACCTTATCAACTTGAAATTTATGATAAGAGAAAAATCATTCATTGGCTCGAGATAGCGGATTCTCCCGTATATGACGAATATGGAAATTGTATAGGCGTGGATGGAATTGTGCGTGATATTACAGTACGTAAACTTGCTGATGAACGCCTTATCCGCTTATCTTACTACGACGAGTTGACGGGACTTGCCAATCGTCGACTATTTGCGGACCGTCTGCAACAGACGCTGAATTTGGCCTTTCGAAACAAAACCTCTGTTGCTTTGTTTTATCTTGATCTGGATGGATTCAAGTCGATTAATGACACCATGGGACACGCTGCCGGCGATGAGATTTTACGAGAAGCATCACGACGATTGATATCCACGTTGAGGGATTCGGATGTGGCCGCTCGGTTGGGTGGGGATGAATTCGCCCTGTTACTCCCCGGTGCGGATGTCGATGCGGCAGAACAAGTCGCCAAAAAAATACTGAAAATGTTCCGTAAACCCTATTTGATCGGTGAAACAACCGCAGCGTTGGGGGCCAGTATTGGCATTTCCATATATCCTAAAAATGGCCGAGAGGGTGAAACGCTCATTAGCCATGCGGATGCTGCGATGTATCATGCCAAAAAAAGGAATCTCGGTTTTTCGTTTTATTCTGAAAACATGGAACAAGCCATGGATCAGTTCCTATGATTTTGGAATGTGAATGCATGAACTTCCCTAACTAAGAAGCGCTAGATGTCCAGTTAGACAGTTGGCCAACAACCAAAGTGTTAATCGACCTAAAAATTGTTAATGACCAAAGCCATATAATTTCGTAGAATTGATTTAATTTGTTTCTTTATGACGGGATGAGTCCTCATGGGTTCATCCCGTTTTGCACATTTGAGGTGACGTGTTTGACTAAATCTGCAATATTGGTTTTGGAAGATGGAACTGTCTTTAACGGCGTGTCGATTGGTGCAGATGGCTGTTCTGTTGGAGAAGTCGTTTTTAATACTGCGATGACAGGCTATCAGGAAATCCTCAGTGATCCGTCCTATGCTCGCCAGATTGTTACTTTAACCTATCCTCACATTGGTAATGTGGGCACTAACGATGAAGATAATGAGTCAGATAAGGTTTTCGCTAGTGGCCTGGTAATCAGAGATTTACCTTTACTGGCTCATAACTGGCGTTGTCAAAAATCATTGCAGCAGTACTTGCTGGACCACCAGGTAGTTGCGATTGCCGATATTGATACCCGCCAATTAACGCGTTTACTGCGGGATAAAGGCGCTCAACGTGGATGTATAATGGCAGGGGAAACGCTTGACGAAGCAGTAGCTAAAAACGTTATCGATGGATTTCCCGGCTTAAAAGGAATGGATTTAGCCAAGGTCGTTTCCGTGTCTGAGCCCTATGAGTGGACAGAAGATGTCTGGCATTTGCAGTATGGGCATAGACAGGCAAAAAATCTGGATAAACATGTTGTTGCCTTTGATTTTGGCATCAAGCGTAACATTCTTCGGTTATTAGCCAATCGGGGTTGTCGAGTAACCGTTGTGCCAGCCACAACACCAGCTGAAGCAGTTTTGGCAATGAATCCTGATGGAGTGTTTCTCTCCAATGGACCTGGTGATCCGGAGCCCTGCACCTATGCCATTGAAGCCATTAAGGAAATACTTGAAAAGAAAATACCTGTTTTAGGCATTTGTCTTGGTCATCAATTATTGGCCTTGGCAAGTGGCGCCAAGACAGAGAAAATGAAATTTGGCCATCATGGTGCCAATCATCCTGTTCAGGAAAAATCGACCGGACGCGTCATGATCAGTAGCCAAAATCACGGCTTTGCGGTTAGTGAAGCCAGCCTTCCTGATAATCTAGTTGCAACGTATCATTCCTTGTTTGATGGTAGTTTGCAGGGTGTCGAGCGAACCGATTGTCCCGCCATGAGCTTTCAGGGGCATCCTGAAGCAAGTCCGGGTCCTCATGATGTCGAGTCAATATTTGACTGGTTCATCGGGAAAATGGATCAAGCACGCAATAGTCATTAATCAGCCGAGCAATAGCACAACATGCCAAAAAGAACCGACTTAAAATCGATTTTATTACTGGGGGCAGGGCCGATTGTTATCGGTCAGGCCTGTGAATTTGATTATTCAGGGACGCAAGCGTGCAAGGCACTGCGCGAAGAAGGTTATCGGGTTATTCTGGTCAACTCCAATCCAGCGACGATCATGACCGATCCAGACATGGCCGATGCGATCTATATTGAACCCATTGATTGGCAAACCGTTGAAAAAATTATTGCCAAGGAAAAACCGGATGCCATTTTGCCGACCATGGGCGGACAAACTGCATTGAATTGCGCTCTTGATCTTGATAAACATGGCGTTTTGGCTAAATACCATGTGGAAATGATTGGCGCTACCAAAGAGGCGATTAAAAAGGCTGAAGACCGCGAGTTATTTAACCAAGCCATGCGAAAAATCGGTTTTGAAGTGGCCCGATCCAAGACTGCGCATTCAATTGAAGAGGCGCTAGCGGCGCAACTTGAAGTGGGCTATCCTACGGTTATTCGCCCTTCCTTCACGATGGGTGGAAGCGGTGGTGGCATTGCCTATAACAAGGAAGAGTTTTTGGAGATCTGTGAGCGCGGCTTGTACTTATCGCCGACCAATGAATTATTGATTGAAGAATCGGTGTTGGGTTGGAAAGAATATGAAATGGAAGTCGTGCGCGACTCCAAAGACAATTGCATCATTGTATGTTCAATCGAAAACTTTGACCCGATGGGCGTTCATACCGGCGACTCCATTACCGTTGCGCCTGCGCAAACACTCACGGACAAGGAATATCAGATATTACGTAATGTGTCATTGGCCGTCCTGCGTGAAATTGGCGTTGATACCGGTGGGTCCAACGTTCAAGTGGCTATCAATCCGGAAGATGGGCGATTGATCGTAATCGAAATGAACCCTCGAGTATCTCGTTCTTCAGCCTTGGCATCAAAGGCTACTGGATTTCCAATTGCCAAAGTTGCGGCAAAACTGGCAGTGGGCTATACGCTGGATGAATTGAAAAATGAGATCACCGGTGGCACAACTCCCGCCTCGTTTGAACCAAGCATTGACTATGTCGTAACCAAAGTTCCTCGTTTTGCATTTGAGAAGTTTCCACAGGCTGATGATCGACTAACGACACAGATGAAATCGGTCGGTGAAGTAATGGCGATAGGCCGCACTTTTCAGGAGTCGCTGCAGAAAGCTTTACGCGGCCTGGAAATTGGCATTAATGGCCTCAATGAGGTTGTTGACTTGAGCTCGGGCGACGCGCATGAAAAAATTCAACGCGAATTGCGACATCCTGGTCCTGATCGTCTGCTGTATGTAGCTGATGCGTTTCGAAGTGGTATGAGTCTGGATGAAGTTTACCAGGCCAGTAAAATTGACCGATGGTTTTTGGCTCAGATTGAAGATTTGGTGCTGACCGAAAAATCATTATCGACCAAAACCTTGTCAACCTTAAAGGATGGTGAGCTTTTCAAGCTGAAGCGAAAGGGTTTTTCTGATCAACGCTTGGCCCAGTTGTTGGATACCTCTGAAACAGAAGTGCGCAATGTTCGGCATAAACATAATATACGTCCGGTTTATAAGCGCATTGACTCGTGTGCAGCGGAATTTTCATCGGACACTGCCTACCTGTATTCAACCTATGAGCTGGAATGTGAGGCGCGGGTTTCAGATAAGGAAAAAATAATCATTCTGGGAGGAGGACCAAACCGCATAGGTCAAGGTATCGAATTCGACTATTGCTGTGTACATGCTGCCCTGGCTTTGCGAGAAGATGGCTATGAAACCATTATGATCAATTGCAATCCTGAGACGGTGTCGACCGACTTTGATACTTCGGATCGTTTGTATTTTGAGTCGTTAACCCTTGAAGATGTATTGGAGATTGTTCATCTGGAAAAACCCAAGGGTGTGATTGTCCAATATGGCGGGCAAACGCCGTTGAAGCTTGCCAGAGCGTTGGAAGCGGCTGGTGTGCCGATTATCGGTACCTCACCGGATTCAATCGATTTGGCCGAGGACAGGGAACGGTTTCAAAAATTACTGGAAAGACTGAATTTGAAACAACCGCCCAACGCGACCGCACGTTCAGTCGATCAGGCATTGAATGCCGCCAAGGAGTTGGGATATCCGCTTGTAGTCAGGCCTTCGTATGTTTTGGGCGGTCGAGCCATGGAAATTGTGTTTAACGAAGAAGGCTTACAGCGTTATATGAAAGAGGCCGTCAGTGTTTCCAATGATTCGCCGGTATTGCTGGATCGTTTTCTGGATGATGCGGTTGAAATGGATGTCGATGCGATCTATGATGGCGAACGGGTATTAATTGGGGGCTTGATGGAGCATATCGAACAGGCTGGTGTGCATTCGGGTGATTCTGCCTGTTCTCTGCCGCCGTATGAACTTGCAAAAGGCTTGCAGGACCAGTTGCGTGAACAGGTTGCCCTTATGGCTGAAGCGCTAGGTGTGCGCGGTTTGATGAATACACAGTTTGCAATCCAGGGTGAAGAAATTTATGTGTTGGAAGTTAACCCAAGGGCATCAAGAACAGCGCCTTTTGTTTCCAAAGCGACAGGCTATCCGTTAGCCAAGATTGCCGCCCGTTGCATGGTCGGACAAACATTGGCTACCCAGGGTGTCACCGAAGAGCGCATTCCTAACTATTTTTCTGTCAAGGAAGCTGTCTTTCCATTTGTCAAATTCCCGGGCGTCGATCCTTTGCTGGGTCCTGAGATGAAATCGACAGGTGAGGTTATGGGTATTGGTAAAACCTTTGGCGAGGCGTTCGCTAAATCGCAGCGTGCTGCAGGTGTCAATTTAAATGATAGTGGCAAAGTGTTGATTAGTATTCGGGATGCGGATAAAGTTAAAGCTCCCGACATTGCCAGAATGCTGGTCAGCAAAAAATATGAGATTGTGGCAACCGGTGGCACAGCGAAATTTCTTCAGGCGCAGAACATTCCTTGTGAAGTTGTCTACAAGGTCAATCAGGGACGACCTAATACCGTTGATATGATCAAAAATGAACAGATTCAACTAATTATTAATACCACGGAAGGCACAAAAGCCATTGCCGATTCTTTTACCATGCGTAGAGAAGCGTTGCAACATCGTGTGCCATACTATACGACGATGGCTGGCGCGCGGGCTGCCTGTTATGCGTTAGGCGAACTGGATGCGGGTGATGTCAATTGCCTACAGGATTTACATAAATTGTGACCAAGAGACAGTGCAGGTTTTGCGTTGCCAGAAAGTGACGACTAGCTCGCCTCTTATCTTATTATGACTTAGTGGAGTTTTAAAAAATGCAGAAAGTACCTCTTACCGTGAGGGGCGCAGAAAAATTGCGAGCGGAATTGGATGAACTAAAAACAGTTGTGCGCCCTAGAATTATTGCCTCGATAGCATCAGCCCGAGCACACGGTGATTTAAAAGAAAATGCCGAATACCATGCAGCCCGAGAACAACAGAGTTTTGCTGAAGGCCGCATTGCAGAAATTGAGGCAAAATTATCCAATGCGCAAATTATCGACATTACTAAATTGGACGCGAACGGAAAAGTCGTATTTGGCGCGACAGTCGCTATCGAAGACATTGAATCCGGCAAGCAGGTTACCTATCAGATTGTTGGTGAAGATGAAGCCAGCATAAAAGACAACAGAATATCAATAGGCTCGCCGATTGCTCGAGCCTTGATAGGCAAAGAAATTGAGGATGTTGTTAAGGTTAAAGCGCCCGGCGGAAATGTCGAGTATGAAATTATTTCAATTGAATATATTTAATTGAGCTAACAGGTACAAGACTGACTATGAGTCTAGTTTTACTTATCTGGGTTTAATCGGAATAAAACGATGATTTGTCCGATACTTTGAATCAGCGTAGCGCCGGTGTCCGAGCAAATTTTTTGGCTTATCAATTTACGGTCTTCTCGTTCTGCACGAATTCTAACCTTTATAAGCTCATGATAATTGAGTGCCAGCTCAATTTCCGTTAAAACGGCTGACGTCAATCCTGACTGACCAATAATGATGACCGGTTTTAGGGCATGGGCCTGAGCTCTTAGTTTTTTCTTATCTGCTGAATCCACTCTTTAAATTCCTAAATTTAAAAAAACAATTTTACACTGAAGCGGGTTATGGGACGTAGCAAAAGTAGCAATCGATGGATGCAGGAACATTTTGACGATGAGTATGTCAAATTGGCTCAGGCAAAAGGCTATCGGTCACGTGCGGTTTTTAAGCTTAGCGAGATTCAGGAGCGGGACCACATCATTAAGCCCGGATTTACAATTGTGGATCTTGGGGCCGCACCCGGTGGTTGGTCACAGTTTGCACGAGAAATTGTGGGTAAAAAAAATAAAATTATCGCCCTGGATATCTTGCCGATAGAACCTTTGGAAGGCGTTCTTTTCATCCAGGGTGATTTCTCCGAAGCAACTGTACTGGAGCAAATGAATGCGGTAGTAGATGGAGCACGTGTGAATTTAGTGATGTCGGATATGGCGCCCAATATGAGCGGTAATAAAGCAGTGGATCAAGCGCGTTCGATTTATTTGGCGGAGTTGGCACTGGATACGGCAAAGACGATGTTGATCAAAGACGGGAATTTTCTTGTCAAGGCATTTCATGGTGAAGGCTACGAGGGGTATTTGCAGGAAGTAAAGCGAAGTTTTACAAGTGTTGTGATTCGCAAGCCAAAGGCATCCAGACCAAGAAGTAACGAAGTTTATATTTTAGCCAAGGGCTTTAAATAATCATTTTAAGCTCCATATTGACAATATCGGAGTAACCAGACAGGGATCGTAGTGTATAAATTTCGGACAAATAACGACAGTCAGGCATAAAAACCCTGATATAATTAATCAGTATTTAAACCGAGTGCTACTTAGGCCTAGGGTGTATAAATTGAACGACATGTTAAAAAATATTATCTTGTGGGTCGTCATTGCAATTGTATTGATGGCTATCTTCAATAACTACGGTCCTCAAAGCGACCGTGCAGATTCATCGTTATCGTATTCGCAGTTTATTGATGCGGTTAAATCCGGTCATGTTCAACAGGTTATGATTGATGAACATGTCATCAAAGGCAAAATGCAGGACGGGCATATATTCAAAACTTATGCGCCGAGCGACATACATTTGGTTGATGATTTACTCGCAAATGGTGTTGACATTAAAGCTGTGCCGCCTGAACAGCCTTCAATGATAATGCAATTGCTGGTTTCATTTGGTCCGATGTTGCTGCTGATCGCTGTTTGGGTTTTCTTTATGCGGCAGATGCAGGGCGGTGGAGCAGGCGGCCGCGGCGCCATGAGTTTTGGTAAAAGTAAAGCGAGAATGCTGGAAGAAGATCAAATCAAAATCACTTTTGCTGATGTTGCCGGATGTGATGAAGCCAAAGAAGAAGTGGTCGAAATGGTCGATTTTCTTAAAGATCCTGCCAAATATCAGAAGCTGGGTGGCAAGATTCCTCGGGGTGCATTAATGATCGGACCCCCAGGCACTGGAAAAACATTGTTGGCCAGAGCCATTGCAGGTGAGGCTAAAGTCCCATTTTTCACTATTTCGGGTTCCGATTTCGTGGAAATGTTTGTGGGCGTTGGCGCATCTCGAGTCCGCGACATGTTCGAACAGGCCAAGAAACACGCGCCCTGTATTATCTTCATTGATGAAATCGATGCGGTTGGTCGTCAACGTGGCGCGGGGTTAGGTGGCGGCAACGACGAACGCGAACAGACTCTGAACCAGTTACTGGTTGAAATGGATGGATTTGAAGGTAATGAAGGGATTATTGTTATCGCTGCAACCAACCGTCCTGATGTATTGGATAAGGCATTATTACGTCCGGGTCGTTTTGACCGCCAAGTAACGGTAGGCTTACCTGATGTTAGAGGTAGGGAACAGATTCTGAAAGTACATATCAAAAAAGTACCTGCCGACGCTGATGTTGAAGTGAAATACATAGCCCAAGGTACCCCAGGGTTTTCTGGTGCCGATTTAGCCAATTTGATCAATGAAGCCGCCTTATTCGCTGCCAGAATGAATAAACGAGTCGTTAATATGAACGACTTGGAAAAAGCCAAGGACAAAATAATCATGGGTGTTGAGAGGCATTCCATGGTGATGGGCGAGAAAGAGAAGAAAATGACCGCGTATCATGAGGCGGGACATGCGATTGTTGGAAAACTGGTGCCAGAGCATGATCCGGTTTATAAAGTCAGCATCATGCCTAGAGGGCGTGCCTTAGGTGTGACCATGTTCCTTCCTGAAAAGGATCAATACAGTGCCAGTAAGCAAAAACTGGATAGCATGATTTCTAGCTTATATGGTGGACGTATTGCAGAAGAAATGGTATTTGGGTGGGAGCAAGTTAGCACCGGTGCATCCAATGACATCGAACGAGCGACTGAATTGGCCAGAAACATGGTGACTAAATGGGGGCTTTCACAACGCCTCGGTCCATTGACGTATAGCGCGGAAGAGGGTGAAGTATTTTTGGGTCGTTCTGTAACACAACATAAAACAGTTGCTGAAGAAACTTCCCACACGATTGATGAAGAAATTCGTTCAATTATCGATCGAAATTACGAGCGTTCAGAAAAAATCTTAAAAGAAAATATCGATATTTTACATGCCATGGCTGATGCTCTGATGAAATACGAAACCATTGATAAATTTCAAATTGACGATTTGATGGCGCGTATTCCAGTTAGAGATCCCCAAGGTTGGGATGATACTCCACCTCGCGGAGACATGAAATCAGATGAAGTTGTCGGTAAAGATGGCAAACCTTCAGTAAAATCCATTGGTGTAACTGCCGGTCAAGGTTAGCTAATTTTCTACCGAGGTTTTTTTAAAAAGGAGAGATGTTTCGTCTCTCCTTTTTTTATGCAAAATTTTCCAAGGAAGATTAATTGATTTCAATTTTTTACAGCTGGCTTTTTGACTTTCATTGAGTATTTCTTTGGAAATCTTGCAGCAATAAAACGAACAGAGCTGATGAGTTCCGGTTTAAAACATAGGTAACCATATCTTTAAGTTTGCAGATTTTTTGATCATTCAAACGGGAATATTTATTCATGTATAGAAAATATTTTGGAACTGATGGTATTAGAGGCAGAGTGGGCGTGCCACCGATAACGGCTGATTTTCTATTAAAATTAGGTTGGGCTGCGGGTCGTGTTTTTGCTAATGAAGGAAATGGTTTTGTATTAGTAGGAAAGGATACTCGTATTTCCGGGTATATGTTCGAGTCGGCCATTGAAGCTGGTCTTACTGCCGCTGGCGTGGATACGCGCCTGTTGGGGCCTATGCCTACGCCAGGCATAGCTTACTTAACCAGGACGTTAAGGGCCCAGGCAGGTATCGTGATCAGCGCCTCCCACAATCCATACTACGATAATGGCATAAAGTTCTTTTCGGTAGAAGGAACCAAACTGCCGGATGAGATTGAACAAAAAATTGAGCACTATATCGATTCACCTATGACAACCGTTGAATCTGCAAAATTGGGCAAGGCCAAACGGGTTCAGGACGCGGCGGGCCGATATATCGAGTTTTGTAAGGCGAGCGTGGCTACAAGGCTTGATTTTAGCAATATGAGAATCATACTTGATTGTGCACACGGCGCCACTTATCACATAGCGCCGCACGTGTTTAGTGAAGTAGGGGCTGAAGTTGTGACAATTGGAGCAGAGCCTGACGGACTCAATATTAATGACGAATGCGGTGCAACCAAACCCGAAAAACTGGCGGCGACGGTTTTAGCTTATCGGGCTGATTTGGGAATTGCGCTAGATGGGGATGGTGACCGCCTGATTATGGTTGATCATAAAGGTGAAATTGTTGATGGTGACGAATTGATTTATATCATAGCTAAGTCACGTTTGGAGGCAGGATTGATGGTTGGGCCGGTAGTCGGCACATTAATGACAAATCTTGGTATGGAGCACGGATTAAAAAAATTGGGAATTAACCTGGTCAGGGCTAAAGTTGGTGACCGTTACGTTTTGGAGATGCTCAATGAAAACAAAGGAATTTTAGGCGGAGAAAATTCCGGCCATATCATATGTCTGGATAAAACAACAACGGGTGACGGTATTATTGCTGCGCTTCAGGTGATGGCAGAAATGCAAAGCAGCGGAAAGAATTTATATGAATTAAAGTCAGGCATGCAAAAATATCCGCAAGTTTTGGTCAACGTCAAAACCCATAAAAAAATAAATTTTGATGCGGATGAAAATATACAAAAAGCTATCGCAGGGGTTGAAAAGAAATTGGGTGATACAGGAAGGGTATTGCTAAGAGCGTCTGGGACAGAGCCGTTAATACGTGTGATGGTGGAGGGCCAGAACGAAGACGCAGTTAATAATTTCGCCCAGCAACTAGCTGATGATGTCAAGAAAGTAATAGGAGCTTGAACTAGCAGCTAATAGCCTATATTATAGGCAGTTGTTTTATATAGTTGTGGAGGATAATAATGCGGCAGTCGTTGGTGGTAGGAAATTGGAAAATGAACGGAACTCGTGCTAGTGCAGAGTTGCTTGCAAAAGGAATCATTACTGGACTTGGCTCCAATGATGCAGCGATTGCTGTTTGTGTACCTTATGTATTCCTAGGCAACGTTGGCGAAATTGTAAAGAATTCCCGATTGGAGTTAGGCGCTCAAAATGTTGGTGATAAACCCTCCGGGGCATTTACTGGTGAAATTTCTGGGGCGATGTTGAGTGAATTCAATTGCAAATATGTTCTGGTAGGTCATTCAGAAAGGAGAACCTATTATGGAGACACCAATGAATCGGTTGCAGCACGATTTTCACAAGCTCAAGCACATAACATTATTCCTGTACTGTGTGTTGGTGAAACGCTCGAACAACGTGAAAAGGATCAAACTTTTGCAGTTATAAACGAGCAACTTGATGCAGTTATTAACTTAACTGGAATAAGTGCACTTTCAAAGTCCGTAATAGCTTATGAGCCTGTCTGGGCGATAGGAACTGGAAAGACTGCAAGTGATGAGCAAGCGCAAGAGGTTCATCAGTATATAAGAAGATATATTGCGGTCAAAGATCAAGCCATAGCAGATAAACTGCAAATATTATATGGCGGCAGTGCAAAACCTGAGAACGCAAAAGGTTTGTTTGCCATGCCAGATATTGATGGCGGGTTAATAGGTGGGGCTTCCTTGGACGCGGAATCCTTTTTAAAGATTTATCATTCGATTTAGAGAAATATAGATTTTCATGTATCAGGTAATCATAGTTATTCATGTCTTGTTAGGATTGGGCGTTATTGGCTTGGTATTAATGCAACAAGGCAAAGGAGCGGATGCAGGTGCGGCTTTTGGTACCGGCACTTCAGGATCAGTTTTTGGCGCACAGGGTGCGGCTTCATTTTTGTCTCGCACAACTGCTATTTTAGCGGCTTTGTTTTTTACAACAAGCTTAGGACTTGCCATACTAAATAGCCATAAAGGAGCTATTTATGATCTTATGAGTACTCCTTCCGCAGATTCTGGAGCATTGAGTATTCCCGCAGGCAACAGCGATAAAGCGACAGATGCTATCCCTTCGGTACCCACATCAGAATCGCTGGTTGATTCCAAATTAGAGGAACCTAAAGCTTCGGACAAGGCTTCGGGAATAGAGGATACCGTCGTTCCTCAACCTGAGGCAATCAAAACGGTTGACGATAAAAGCAAAAAATCAGAACCAAAATAAAAGCACATTTTTGCCGATGTGGTGAAATTGGTAGACACGCCATCTTGAGGGGGTGGTGACGCAAGTCGTGCCGGTTCAAATCCGGCCATCGGTACCAATACAGTTTATGGCATCATGTGTAACGGTGCGTAAATGTGACTCAATAGCCCGTATTTACGGGCTTTTTTGTTTTTATGATTTACCGTTTTTATGTAACCGTGTACCATGATATGTAATTAAACTGCATCAGAATTGCATCATGGCTACTTTTTTAAAGCGTGGAAAATCATGGTTTGTTCAGGTTCGCAAGAAAGGCATTACAAAATGCTCAACTTGGCCGACCAAAGCTCAGGCTCAAGCGTGGGCAACCAAAACAGAAGCAGAAATCTTGTATGGCGAAAAGTCATCGCTGCCTGAAAAAACTCTGCTTGATGCGATGGAGCGATATGAAAAAGAAGTAACCCCGAAAAAACGTAGCGCCCGCTGGGAAATTATTCGATTTAATGTTTGGAAAAAATTGCCAATATCCAACTTATTAATCCAGGAGGCGACGACACCGGTCTTGGCGAAATGGCGAGATACCAGGCTCTCTGAAGTTTCGTCGGCCACAGTCAACCGCGAAATGAATTTGTGGAGTGCTTTATTTGAATGTGCCCGCAGAGAATGGCAGTGGTTAGAAACGAATCCGATTCACGATGTTAGAAGGCCACCGCAGCCCCGGCACCGAGAACGGTTATTCTCAGATACTGAAGTTAATCAAATCTGTTTGGCGCTTGGCTATGACGGTACAGAGATAGTTACCAAAAGCCAAATCATTGCTTGTGCTTTTTTGTTCGCTCTTGAAACAGCAATGCGTCGTGAGGAAATCACGGGACTTGAATGGAAAGATGTTAATTTGGAGAAGCGAATCGTATCACTGCTGCTCACTAAAAATGGTGATTCCAGGGATGTCCCCCTGTCCACGCGCGCTATTGAGTTATTGAAATCTCTAAAACATCATCCTCACCCTTTTGATGTGGACAAGGATGTGCTTTCGTCGCTGTTTGGTCGGGCATGTAGAGACGGTAACATTGAAAATGCTCATTTTCATGATGCAAGAGCTACTGCACTAACCAGATTGGCTGGAATTTTAAATATGCTGGAATTAGCGCGAATGGTTGGACACCGAGATATCCGGTCATTGCAGATTTACTATCGTGAAAAAGCAGAAGATCTGGCTATGAAATTGGGATGAATCTTTACCATCCTGCATCGCAATAAATATTTTTAAATCCCGGCCAGAGTTTTTGGTCAGTCCCAAACTGGCTGTTAAGTCTTTATTTTGTGACAAGGTTTGATCCAAGATTGATGTAGAGCAATTCATACTCGACATCCTCGACTCACACTCCCACAAAACGCAGTCCAGAATCGCTTCGTTTTTCGTAAAACCCTATAATCGACATCTTTAATGAGTTTCAATTTTTATCACTAAGCCTTTTTTCACGCTGCCTTTCGGCCCAACGCTCAACCTCACTTGGTTTCCAACGTGGAACACCACCGTCAATGCGAATAGCGACTGGAAAATCGGGTCGGCACACAATTTTTCGAGAAATCGTGCTTCGACTTGTTTGGAAATAAGCTACAAGATCCTCAATAGACCATAATTTATTCCGTTGTTGCGCTGTTTTTAAGGTACTTAAAATCTCGGAAAGTAATGTCTCGATTGATTGTACGCTAGCACCTGGCTCCATGAATTCCTGTTCGTATAATGACATAATTTTACCAATACTTTAGTGCTTGCAAACACAACACACATTATGCTCTAGTTCATTATTTATTAACTTCGCGCTGCGGCAATGGCTACAACGCACTAATTTAACGACACCGATTTCTAACCACGTTGAAATTGCCCAGGCATCAGAGAAATCAAGCAGTGGTTCGGTATTTGATACAGAATTGATATACGAACGGTAACGCCGATATCCATTAATCACGCGTCTTGTGCAATGTCGAGGGGTTTCAAGTCGAAAAAAAACAGCACAGAGCGTTGACTCTTTAAGTTTTGAGAAACTTTTACACATAAATAAAGGCGACGTTCTTATCGGGCCACTCGATGGGGAACGTTGATGCATTTCCACAAATGCTTTTCGCAGGATCGCTGGCGATAATCCGGTTTCTTTC
>JABFSH010000015.1 GCA_013140705.1 Methylococcaceae bacterium | reverse complement strand
CTCATGTCTTTGATAAAGTTGGATTTTTGAAGCTTCTATTTTATCACACTGAGCAAGTTATTTTCTTTTTTTGGCCGTTCTGGCTACTAATTCCGCTCGCCTTAATGGGTTTTGCAAGTCCCTCAAAGAAAAAGACGTTTCGAGATAGGCACAGTTAATCGAGGTACTATTTGAAATGCATGGAGCTCCATACGATAATGACCGATTGGTCATTCCAGTCAATCGAAGGAATTATCAATTTATCAGCTCTCAACATTCAAACAACCCAAACCATAACCTTATCGAATGGCCATTAAAAAATCAGAGTTGTACAGTTCCCTTTGGAAAAGCTGCGACGAATTGCGCGGCGGCATGGATGCCTCTCAATACAAGGATTATGTGCTGGTATTGCTGTTTGTTAAATACATCTCCGACAAATACGCCGGGCAAAAAGATGCGCTGATTGAAGTGCCTGCAGGTGGCAGTTTTGCTGACATGGTGGCGTTGACGGGCGATAAGGAAATTGGCGACAAAATCAACAAGATCATCAGCCGCCTGGCCGAAGCCAATGACTTAAAGGGCGTCATCGATGTTGCCGACTTCAACGACGCCGAGAAGTTGGGCAAGGGCAAGGAGATGGTCGATCGCCTGTCCAATCTCGTTAACATCTTCAACACGCCGGGGCTGGATTTTAAAGGTAACCGTGCCGAGGGAGACGATATTCTTGGCGATGCCTACGAATATTTAATGCGCCACTTTGCGACCGAATCAGGCAAAAGCAAAGGCCAGTTTTACACCCCGGCAGAAGTGTCGCTGATTATTGCCAAAGTCATTGGCATAGGCGAAGTTATCAGCGCCAATCAAAGCCTGTACGATCTGACCTGCGGTTCCGGCTCGTTATTGCTCAAGGCGCATGATGAAGCGCAAAGCAAAACCGGCTTGGACATCACCATCTACGGTCAGGAAATGGACAATGCAACCGCCGCACTGGCGAAGATGAACATGATCCTGCATGATTGTCCGACAGCGGAAATCTGGAAGGACAACACACTCTCGAGTCCGTATTTCAAACAGCCGGACGGGCAACTGAAAACTTTTGATTTCGTAGTGGCCAATCCGCCGTTTTCAACCAAAGCCTGGAGCAACGGCTTCAATCCGGCCGAAGACGAATACAAGCGGTTTTGCTACGGTATTCCACCGGCTAAAAATGGCGACTATGCATTTTTCCAGCACATCCTTGCCTCGTTAAAAAGCACCGGTAAAGGTGGGGTGATTTTGCCGCATGGCGTGTTGTTCCGGGGTGGTGCCGAAGGAATGATCCGCAAAAATGTCATCCAGCGCGGCTACATCAAAGGCATCATCGGACTGCCCGCCAACCTGTTTTACGGCACCGGCATTCCGGCCTGCATCATCGTCGTGGATAAACAAAATGCTGCGGCACGCAAAGGCATTTTTATGATCGACGCCAGCAAAGGCTTCATCAAGGACGGCAACAAAAACCGCTTGCGCGCTCAGGACATTCACAAGATCGTTGATACCTTCAATAAGCAAATCGACACCCCAAAATATGCCCGACTGGTGCCGTTGGCCGAAATTGCAGCCAATGATTACAACCTCAACCTGCCGCGCTACATCGATAGCAGCGATGCAGAAGACTTGCAGAGCATCGCCGCCCACCTTAACGGCGGTATTCCCAATCGCGACATCGACAATCTGACTGCTTATTGGCAGGTATTCCCGGCTGTGCGCGAGCAGTTGTTTTCACCTGGGAACGCCAAGCCCCAGCTTGGCGCAAATAACCCAAGCACCTACAGCCAGCTCAAAGTCGATGCCGCCCAAATCAAAGCCGCCATCTTTGCGCACCCTGAATTTACCGCCTTCAATAGCCAAATCAGCCAACTCTTTGCCGATTGGAAAAGCGCCAACCTGACCTTACTCACCGGTATTCAGCTTGGCGACCGCCCCAAAGCGTTAATTGAAACCCTGTCTGAAAGCTTATTGGAAACCTTCCGTACCGCGCCCTTGCTGGATGCTTACGATGTCTATCAACACCTGCTCGATTACTGGGCAGAGACCCTGCAGGACGATGTCTGGCAAATTACCCAGGATGGCTGGCTGGCGGTTCTGGAGGGCAAAGCCAATACCGATTTAATCCCGCCGGCATTGATTATCGCCCGCTACTTTACTGCCGAACGGCAGGCCATTGAACACCTGGAAGCCGAGCGCGATGCCATCAGTCGCCAGATGGAAGAAATGGACGAAGAACATGGCGGCGAAGATGGCTTATTGGCCGAAGGCAAAACCGACAAAGGCAAGCTCAGCGCAAAAAGTATTAAAGATCGGCTGAAAGCCATCAAATCCGTTCGGGCTGAGCTCGTTGAAGCCCAGGAACACGAAGTACTGAGCCAATATCTGGAGCTGATAGAACAAGAAGCCGCCGCCGGTAAAAAGGTCAAAGATGCGCAAAAAGTCCTCGATACCAAGGTCGCCGCAAAATACGCCCAACTCAGCGACCCCGAAATCAAAACTCTGGTGGTCGATGACAAATGGCTGACGGCACTTGCCGCCAGCGTGCAAAGCGAACTGGATCGCGTCAGCCAGGCCCTGACCGGTCGCATCAAACAACTGGCCGAACGTTACGCGACGCCGCTGCCGAAACTGACTGAAGAACTGGAAAACCTCGCCGCCCGCGTCGACGAGCATTTGCAGAAAATGGGTTTTTTATGGGGGTGAATGTTAGCCTCAGTTATATCGTGAATAAGTCAGAAGCCTTCTCACCCATTGAGCGGGTTGCACTGCCGCACCTTTTTAGCGGTTTACGCCCCATGGCAAAATTGATAAATCATCAATAGAAAGTTGGAATATGGCAAAAGATAAAAAATCCACCATTAACGTACAAGGCACTGCCATCAACATCCTGTCGCAGCGCGACGAGGATTTTATTTCGCTGACTGACATGTCCAAGAAATTTGGTGATGACAGTCTGATTTACAGTTGGATGCGCAACCGCAACACCGTCGAATTCCTGGGAATTTGGGAACAAATCAACAACCCGTCTTTTAAAGGTGGCGAATTCGAGACCTTTAAAAAAGAAGCCGGCCTTAACAGTTTCCACCTGACACCCAAAAAGTGGATCAACGCGACCCAAGCCATAGGCGTCCAGTCTCGCGCCGGTCGTTATGGCGGCGGCACTTACGCCCACAAAGATATCGCCTTTGAATTTGGCTCCTGGCTCAGCCCGGAATTCAAACTGTATTTGATCAAAGAATTCCAGCGCCTTAAAGAAGACGAAAATCGCCGTTTGTCGCTGGAATGGAACCTGAATCGCACCCTGGCTAAACTCAACTACCGCATCCACACCGATGCGATAAAAACCCACCTCATTCCCGTCACAGTCACTTCGATACAAGCAAGTCTGACCTATGCCACCGAAGCCGATGTGCTCAATGTCGCGCTGTTCGGCCAAACCGCCAAACAATGGCGCGACGATAATCCCGACCGCGAAGGTAATATGCGTGAATATGCCGGCGTCGAACAATTACTGGTGCTGGCCAACCTGGAAAGCCTCAATGCCGAACTGATTTCCATGGGTTTGCCGCAAGGCCAGCGCCTGCAACAGCTCAACGCCAGCGCGATTCGTCAGTTGCAAAGCCTGACTGCGAATGTGGGGCGGCGACTGGGGAATGCCGATGAATAACCGGCAGTTCGAAGTTCAGGAAGCTAGCGCAAACTATCAATTGACTGACGACCATTGCGGCTTACGGAAAGGCTATAAGCAGACTGAGGTGGGGGTGATTCCGGAGGATTGGAACGCTAAGTCACTCGGCTCATTGACAACACTCATGACAAACGGCTTCGTTGGAACCGCGACAAGCGCCTATGTTAATTCGGAAGATGGCGTTCTTTATATTCAAGGCTATAACGTTGAACCTAATGGTTTCAATCTTCATGGCATTAAGCGTGTCTCAAAATCTTTTCATAATAGAAACCAAAAATCATGCTTACGCACTGGTGATTTACTCACGATACAGACCGGGGATATTGGAGTAACAACTATTGTGCCACCTTATCTCGAAGGTGCAAATTGCCATGCGCTGGTAATCTCACGATTCGACAAAAGGCATTCAGAATCTGGATTCTATTGCCAATATTTCAATTCGGAGCGTGGCCATTTAGCGTTTATGGAGATTGAAACTGGCTCGACAATGAAACACTTGAATGTGGGCGACATGGTTCGCCTATTTGTACCGTCGCCGCCAATAGCCGAGCAACGCGCCATTGCCACTGCGCTATCCGATGTCGATGCGCTGCTCGCCAAACTCGACCAACTCATCGCCAAAAAGCGCGACCTCAAACAGGCCGCCATGCAGCAACTCCTCACCGGCCAGACTCGCTTGCCGGGGTTTAGTGGGGAGTGGGAGGTGAAGCGGTTGGGGGATATGGCGACCTTTTACAAAGGCAAAGGTCAAGCAAAAAGTGATTTAGGTCCATACGGTTCAGAGCCCTGCATCCACTACGGTGAACTTTTCACTAAATATCCAGAAAGCATATATACAACATTAAGTTATACAAATTTAACCGCAGGTGTTTTTCGCTCAATCGCTAACGATGTGTTGATGCCAACATCTGATGTCACGCCAAATGGCTTAGCGACAGCAAGCTGTATTCATCAAGACAAAGTAATTCTTGGGGGTGATATTCTCGTAATTCGTGCTGATCCAAGCATTCTTAACGGATCATTTATTAGCTACGTTATTCGCCAGTTACGAGACCAGGTCATGCAGCTTGTAACCGGAACAACTGTTTTTCATTTATATGGTACGGACATGAAGAAATTTACTTTTTCGATGCCGTCAGTCAAAGAACAGTGTGCGATCGTAAATATACTCGACGACATAGACACAGAAATCACCCAACTAGAAACCCGCCGCGATAAAACCCGCGCCCTTAAACAAGGCATGATGCAGGAATTGTTAACCGGCAGGATTCGCTTGCCGCTATAAACATAGGAATGAAAAAGCTTGGCGGATTTATAGAAATTTATTCGTATCTATACTATATTTTACGTATAAATATGAATATATTCATATAATCGAGGCTGAAATGGATAAGATAAAAAACCCTTTTTCTCCCGGCGCGGGGTCGCCCCCCCCGGAGATGGCTGGACGAGACGGTATTTTAGAACAGGCGCATGTGTTGTTAGGACGTGTACTCGCCAGACGCCCTGAGAAAAGCCTGCTGTTAACCGGTCTGCGTGGCGTCGGTAAAACAGTGTTGCTGAATGAAATTGAGCGCATGGCGATTCATAACGGTTATCGCACCATACTGGTAGAGGCGCACGAAGGCAAGCCACTGGCCGTTTTACTGGCACCGCATTTGCGCAGTTTGTTGTTTGATCTTGACCGCTTGGCCGGTGCAGGTAACAAGGTGCGGCGCGGCATTGGTGTGCTTAAAAGCTTTATCGGCGCCATTAATATCAAGGTCGGCGACTTCGATATTGGTCTGGATATCGAGCCAGAGCCAGGTGCTGCGGACAGCGGCGATCTGGAAGTTGACTTGCCCAGTCTGTTCGTCGCTGTGGCTGAAGCCGCCGAAGAAAGAGGCTCGGCAGTAGCGATCCTGATTGATGAAATCCAATATTTCAGCGCTGCGGAACTCAGTGCCTTGATTATGGCCATGCACAAAATGCAGCAACGTCAGTTGCCGCTGGTGTTGATTGCAGCAGGTTTGCCCATTCTGCCCGGCCTGGCTGGCGAATCTAAATCTTATGCCGAACGATTGTTCAGTTTTCCCGATGTCGGCCCATTGCCGGAGGCCGACGCGATTCGGGCATTACAGGAGCCGATTCGTGCCGCAGGGGAGTCGATTGAGCAGGAAGCTTTGCGGGAAATTTATGATATGACCAAAGGCTACCCCTACTTTTTGCAGGAATGGGGCTATCAGGCATGGAATCATGCAATGGCGTCTCCCATCAGTTTACAAGTGGTGTTGGAAACCAGTGAGGTCGTCTCAAAACGGCTTGATGAAAACTTTTTTAGGGTGCGTTTTGACAGACTTACGCCTAGAGAAAAGAAATATCTGCGTGCGATGGCAGAATTGGGAGCAGGCCCATATCGTACCGGCGATGTCGCCGAGATTTTGGGGGTGCTGATTAATACATTAGGCCCGGTGCGTGCCAGTCTAATCAAGAAGGGGATGGTTTTTAGCCCATCCCACGGCGACATGGCTTTTACCGTTCCATTGTTTGATGAATTCATGCGCCGCGCTATTCCCCAGTTTGAGAATTAACAATGAGCACCGTCGGCCAAATCGAAAAACTCACCCAGGCCCGTGTCGTTAAACTGTTTTGCGAGTCGTTGGGCTACGCTTATCTGGGCAACTGGATAGACCGGGCAGATAATCGCAATATCGAGCCGGAGCTGCTGCAAGGTTTTTTGCGCAAGCAAGGCTATGACGATAGCCTGATCAGCCGGGCTTTGCATCTGTTTGATAAAGCCGCCGGCGACGGTAGCAAAAGCCTGTTTGATCGCAATAAAGCCGTTTACGAACTGCTGCGCTATGGCGTAAAAGTAAAACCGGAGGTGGGTGAAAACACTGAAACCGTCTGGCTGATTGACTGGAAGCAGCCGCTGAACAATCAGTTTGGTATTGCCGAAGAGGTGACCGTAAAAGCCGCCGATGCCAAGGCCTATAATAAACGCCCGGATGTGGTGTTGTATGTGAATGGCATCGCGCTGGCGGTGCTGGAGTTGAAGCGTTCTACAGTATCGGTGGCGGAAGGCATTCGCCAAAATCTGGATAACCAGAAGCCGATCTTTATCGAGCCGTTTTTCTCGACCCTGCAGTTGTTGATGGCCGGTAACGATACCGAAGGCCTGCGTTACGGCAGTATTGAAACCAAAGAAAAGTATTATCTGGCCTGGAAAGAAGACAGCCCGATTGATAATTTGCTGGATCGGCCTTTAAGCCAGCTTTGCAACAAAGCCCGCTTTTTGGAGTTGATCCACGACTTTATCGTGTTTGATGCCGGCATTAAAAAGCTGTGTCGGCAGAACCAATATTTCGGTGTACGTGCCGCTCAAAACTTTGTGCGTCGCCGTGAAGGCGGCATCATCTGGCATACCCAGGGTAGCGGCAAGTCGTTGACGATGGTGTGGCTGACCAAGTGGATACGCGAAAATCGGCCCGATGCGCGGGTGTTGATCATCACCGACCGCACCGAGCTGGACGAGCAAATCGAGAAGGTGTTTCTGGGGGTGAATGAGCATATCTACCGCAGCAAAAGCGGCGCGGATTTAATTGCCAAATTGAATGATCCCTCGCCATGGCTATTGTGCTCGCTGATTCATAAGTTCGGTGCTAAGGAAGACAGCGAGGACGTTGGCAATATCGGTGCTTATCTGGATGAGGTAAAGAAATCACTGCCTGCTGATTTTAGTGCCAAGGGCGATTTGACGGTGTTTGTTGATGAATGCCACCGCACCCAGTCCGGCGAATTGCATAAGGCCATGAAGGCCATTTTGCCCAATGCGGTGTTTATCGGCTTTACCGGCACGCCGCTGTTGAAAGATGACAAACAACGCAGTTTTGAGGTGTTTGGTCCGTACATTCACACTTATAAATTCAACGAAGCGGTTAAGGATGGCGTGGTGCTGGATTTGCGCTATGAAGCCCGCGATATTGACCAAAACATCACCTCGCAAGCCAAAATCGATCAATGGTTTGACGCCAAAACCAAAGGCCTGAACGATCTCGCCAAGGCGCAACTGAAACAAAAGTGGGGTACGCTGCAGCGCGTGCTGTCCAGCCAATCACGGCTGGAAAAAATCGTCGCCGACATTTTGCTGGATATGGAAACCCGCGATCGTCTGCAAAGTGGGCGCGGCAATGCGATGCTGGTCACCAGTAGCATTTTTGAGGCCTGCAAGTGTTATGAACTATTTGCCAAAACTGATCTGTTGGGACAATGCGCCATCGTTACCTCGTACCGGCCATCACCGGCGGACATTAAAGGCGAAAGCTCGGGTGAAGGTTTGACCGAAAAGCTGCGGCAATATGAGATTTACAACAAGATGCTGAACGGTCAGGACCCGGAAACGTTTGAAAAAGCGGTGAAGAAGACGTTTATTGATGAGCCGGGGCAGATGAAGCTGCTGATTGTGGTGGACAAGTTACTGACTGGCTTTGATGCGCCGTCAGCCACTTATTTGTATATCGACAAAAAGATGCGCGACCACGGTTTGTTTCAGGCGATTTGCCGCGTTAACCGGCTGGATGGTGATGATAAGGAATATGGCTACATCATTGACTATCAAGACTTGTTTGAAAGCCTGAACAGTTCGATCAATGACTATACCAAAGGCTCGTTAGATGGTTATGATCAGTCCGATGTCGCCGGCTTATTGGAAGACCGACTGGGTAAGGCGCGGGAACATCTGGAAGAAGCTTGGGAAACCATCAAAGCATTGTGCGAAACGGTAGATGCTCCGAAAGATACTGTGGCTTATCTGCATTACTTTTGCGGCCCGGACACCAGAGACAAAAACGCATTGAAAGAACGGGAAGCCAAGCGCTTGGCTCTCTACAAGCATACGGCAGCGTTTGTTCGCGCTTATGCCAATGTGGCAAATGAACTGGAAGCCGCTGGTTACAAGCCTAATGAAATCGCCAAACTAAAAGCCGATGTTGATCATTACGAAAAAGTCCGTAATGAAGTGAAACTTGCCAGCGGCGATTACATCGATCTGAAAATGTATGAACCGGCGATGCGCCATCTGATTGATACCTACATCCGCGCCGAAGAAAGCGAGAAAATTTCGGCCTTTGACGATATGACGCTGATCCAGATGATTGTCGAGCGTGGCGTTGATGCGGTGAATGCTCTGCCTAAAGACCTTCGCAACAGTAAAGAAGCCGTCGCCGAAACCATCGAAAACAATGTCCGCAAGCTGATCGTCGACGAAACGCCGATCAACCCCAAGTATTATGAAAAGATGTCCGAGCTGCTGGATGCCCTAATTGAGCAGCGTCGTAAGGGTGCACTGGATTATCAAAAGTATCTGGCAGCAATTGTTGCGTTGGCCAGGCAGGCGAAAAATCCGCCGACCGATATTTATCCATCAACGATGGATACCCATGCCAAACGGGCTTTGTATGACAATCTGGATAAAAACGAAACCCTGGCTAACGCTGTCGATTCTACGGTTCGAACAACATGCAAGGACGGCTGGCGTGA
Organism: Methylococcaceae bacterium; assembly: GCA_013140705.1. Taxonomy (GTDB): domain Bacteria; phylum Pseudomonadota; class Gammaproteobacteria; order Methylococcales; family Methylomonadaceae; genus JABFSH01. The sequence continues at coordinate 66,328 of JABFSH010000015.1, read as the reverse complement.
TCACAAGGTGAAGGAGAAAGAAGTGAAATATGCCGTGCGTTCGGTCTTAAAGGATGACGCACTCACCGATCTCATTTTTGATGTGGTCAGGAATCAGCGTGAATACTGAGCCGCATCAGATTACCGTCAGCCGCATCAGGGTTGATATTGTCCGTAAGGATATTAAAAACCTGCATCTGGGTGTGTATCCGCCAAATGGCCGGGTACGCGTTGCCGCACCGTTGACCGTCAGTGATGAGGCCATCCGTTTGGCCGTTGTCGACAAACTGGGCTGGATCAAACGCCAACAGGCCAGGTTTATTATCCAGGCACGTCAATCTCCGCGTGAAATGGTCAGTGGTGAAAGTCACTATTTTTTAGGCCGCCGATACCGCCTGTGTGTCGTCGAACAGCGCGGCAAACATGAGGTGATATTGCGCAATCACACTATCCTGGAGCTTCATGTTAAAGCTGGCACCGATGCCGGGCAACGGGAAAAAATATTGCAACAGTGGTATCGCGAGCAATTAAAGCAACTGATTCCAGCTTTACTGGATAAATGGCAACCGTTGCTGGGTGTTGTTCTTGCCAACTGGGGCATCAAAAAAATGAAAACCAAGTGGGGGGCCTGCAATATCCAGACAGGCCGTATCTGGCTTAATCTGGAACTGGCAAAAAAACCGGTGCAATGCGTGGAATATATTGTCGTCCATGAATTGATGCATCTGCTGGAACGTCACCACAATGATCGCTTTATCACACTCATGGACCAGCATTTACCGAACTGGCGGCTTTATAAAGACGAACTTAACCAGATGCCACTTAAATCTGAACGCTGGAGCTAGCCCATATTTAACACCATCCCCCTAGATTTAGCCAAAAACAAGCAGAGAGTCTTATGTAAGTTATTGATTTTTTGTTATAGGCAACTGAGTTTTGGAGCTATTTTGTTTTGCAGTGCCATAATAGTTAGACTATCTGCTTGCGCGCTTGACCAGCCTGGGCATCAATGGCGCCCCACCGCTGGCTGGGCCAGACCAGTGGCTTGGGGGAGTTGCTGGATGTGGCTTACGAAACGCTGCCATTGCCGGCGGCTTGTCCCGTCCGCGTACCGAAAAACACCTCACCAAACACTGGGAGTGCATCGGCCGACTCAAGGAAAAATCCCACGGCATCGGCCAGCACTACCACTTCGAACTACAGACCGACGCGTCGGGAACAATCGCCACGGCACTGACCTGGACGAAGTCTGCGATCGAAGAAAGCGAGCTGGGACTGCGCCCGGTGTTCCACCACAAAGAAGAGAGCGCCGATGGGCACCTGTTCATCACCATATTGGCCTACCCGTTCGTGCAAATCATACGCCGCCGACTCAAAGAGAGTGGCATCGACTTGAGTTGGAACGGCATTCGCCGGATTAAGGCTGGCCAATGCCGGGTCACGGCCAGTTTCCGGCGTACCGACGGGCGAGCCCTGCCTGTCCGCAAAGCCACCCGAGGAGCCCGAGCAGTTGGCTATTTATCGAGCCCTAAACCTGGATTCCGCCCCCGGAGGGGTGTACAAGACGATCGTGTAATCAACTGACAATGGCCGCTACTTTTCAAAATGTAGTGCCACATGGGGGTTTAACCTATGTAACATATTGTTAATAGATGTTTTTTAATTTTGAGTGTTAAATATGGGTTAGGAATGATTCTGGCAACTTGAACACCGATTCTGGAAAGTCCCAAAAAGTGTTCAGCTTGAAACCAGAATCAGTGTTCAAGTTAAATCAGAATAGGTGTTCAGGTTGAGCCAGAATATGCAGGTGCTACAAAATAGAGGAAAACTAACCCTAAGACGTAGTTAAATAATTACATGGATATTTTTATAATCCGACTTCCATGTCGAGTGACCCATGCAATCTTACAAAACACTACGTAAATGTTCATGTTATTTATTTACGACTTATAACTACGGTTTTTTATATAAACAACCCTATTTTAATAATGCCGAATAGGTTTTATGCCCAAGTGTAATCTGTAGATTGGCGACAGCTGGAGCAACCGTATTAAATCTGAAATAGCTCCAGTTATTCGGCGTTGGGAGTGAGAAGCCGGTTAGAGAGGTAGTGTTTTTTCCTTCCCAAAGTACGATAGCGGTATCATCGATATAAACGCGGCCTTCACCCGATAGCGGTGGTGATTGCACATACCAGATAGTCAAGCTTTGCGCATTGGCTGGAGCTGTGACATCGACATTATAAGCCGTCCAGCCATAAGTGCCGGGTGTTTTCGTAAAGTTGTTAGTGGTTGAAATGATGGCCCCATTTTTGTCGTAAAAACGTATTCTTACTTTAAAAGTCCCTGAGTTTTGGCCACGAATCCAACCACGTAAGGTGAGTTTAGAGCCAGCTGGAAAGGAAATTCGATTTTGATTGTTACAGGCAGTGTCGGTAATATTGCTTGAATTGCGTAAAAGGACTAAAGCCCCGGTTCCACTTCTCACTACGTTGTTTTCTATATAGCGCGCATTCGTTTGTGACCATGAAGTCCCTTCACTATAATCGCCATCCACATCATTATCTTCAAAATCACCGTATTTTAAGATATCACGCCCATATTCAGTGGTTGCGGCAGTGTTGGTTTTAATCGATGAAAGCATATCAGAGGGGCTGGTTCTGCTGAATTCGATTGCCGACGTCGACTGTGTGACAGCAGAAACTGCAGCGGTGAGCGTTTGTGCGCTACTCAACGTTGTGTACTGGGAGGCATCACGGAAACTGTAGACGCGATGACCATCCGGGAACACAACAGCACCACGCAAACCATCAGGCGTGCTAGATCCGCTGGGTGATGTTGGCAAATACGTAGAAAGATGACCAATATCGCGCCCCAAACGCGCAAGCGCTTTACCGGTTAATAATTTAGGGACATAGTTTTCATGGTGGATAGGCACAAGTTTAAGATGCGAAACAACATAATCTGTTCCTTGTTTTTCCACATCTGCAATCACAATGTAGGACTGGAATGTCTCAAAGACCTCTTGATCAAACAGTAAATTGCCGAGTGATAATACGGCAAAGCGTGGCGATCCGGTGGTATCATTGACCAATCCTATACCTTGTGTGGTGTGCGGATGATGACTGATGACCACCCCGGCATTATTCAGAATACTGGTAACATAGCGACTTCTCATAGCGTTCGAAGGATAACTTGAATATTCTGTTCCTCCGTGAATCATAGGTATAGCAAAGCGCCCGGCTTCTTTTTGAAGAAAACGCTTAATGTTTCCCGAGGACGCCTCGAGTGCGCCCGGTTTAGCCGGTTCAGTCGAATTGCCATCCCGAGCCGTAATCCAACAACTCCGATCCGATAAGCCGCCTGTCACGATTTGGCTAAAGCCTAGCATTGACAACGATACGTTATTAAAGGTGTGATAAATAGTTGTCTTGAGCGCATCGGTATTGCTGGCACCCGCACCGGCGGCATCAAGCCCCGCTGCAGCGACATTGAAAAGTGTCTCATTAAGACCCGAACTAAGGTAGTCGTAAATGTGGTTATTACCCAGGTTGACTCCGTCGATACCGGACCCTTTCAGTCCAGCCAATGTTTCCGGGTATGAAAAGAAAGTAATACTTTTGCTACAGTTTGAAGGTATCGGTTGTGATGCCATTGTTGATTCAAGGTTGACTATCGTGTAATCAGCGGCAGAAAGACTATCACGCAAATATTTAAGAAGGGCCAGCGTATCTTCCGTGCGAGTCGCTGGGCGAACAAGATCCCCCGGCTCACCTTCAATACCATCACCATCCGCGTCGACAAAACGCCGTCCGATCATGGTATCGCCTCCAAAAATTAATCGGGTTTGATCGGCTAAGATTTTTTTAACGTAAATTTTACCTGTCGCTGTGGTTAGTTCGGACAAAGGCCGATTTAAATCAGCCGGAACTATTTCAGAATAATGACCAGGAAATACAACGGAAAGGAGTACGTTTCTACGAGCAAGGCCGCTGAGTGTAAATTGTCCTGTTGCATCGGATGTTGTAGTTTTATTGGCATTACTGATGCCTGATGGACCCCATGCAATGACGCTAATTTTGGCATTTTGTAGAGGCAACCCCGCTGGCGTGACTACAGTGCCTGTTAATGATATTGGCGTTGCCAGATAGTTTGCATCAAAGCGGGTTTCAATCGCATCGAATGTGTAGGCATAACAGACGCATGCAATATGATAAATGATTAAACTCAGCAATACCCGCAATAGAATACTTGATGATTGAAATTTAATTTTTGGCATTACATTACCTCTGTTTTGATCAAGTCTTGGTTTCACAGATATCCTACGCAAGGACAGGTTACAATATTTAAGTTCCCAAATAGTAATCTTCGGTCTTCAAGGCATTCATAATCTAAAGAAATTCTTGTCAATTTTAATACACTTCATTACTTATCACATAAATACAATTGATTGGAATATTTTCTCAGTAACTAAACAGTATTATGAAAACTTTTATCGTTGCAGCGATTGTCAACAGATTTATTGGGAGGGGCCACATGTTGAAAAAGTCAAAGATCACTTTACCGCGTATTTCTCTCATGGCGATCTTACCGAACAAGAACTGACTGGCAGGAACTGATCATTGAACTGCGCATGTGGAGAAAAGACCGTTTTCAGTGTTGTCATCGATGCTTTATCAGTTCCTTTATATTTCTGAGCGGCTTTACGACTGATTAGCACCCCTACCGGCAAATCACCATGAAGGTTCCACGTATTATGAGCTACCTATTGATCTATCTGTTGATTCTGCTGGCGGTCTTTTTGTTGCAGCGCAAAATGCTCTATTTTCCGGCTCAGTTTAGCCAGAAACAGCAAGCGCTTCTGATGACAGAGCTAAACCTAAAACCCTGGCCATCCTTAAATGACTTACGAGGCCTGATGAGCACCAGTCTCCAGGATGAGGTGAAGGGAACGGTGCTGGTGTTTCATGGTAATGCGGGCGCTGCTCTACATCGGACTTATTATATTGAAGCCTTGCAGCGCTTAGGATATCGAGTGATTCTCGCCGAATATCCAGGTTATGGTGCACGCAGTGACACACCTTCTGAAAAAAGGCTGATCGAGGATGGTATTGCCACCGCCAGAAAGGTCTGGGACGAATTTAAGGAGCCTTTGTTTCTCTGCGGCGAATCGTTGGGCAATGGGATTGTTGCTGGCATCGTAGCTTCAAATCAGGTTCCTGTGAAAGGGTTGCTGTTAATTACACCATTCGATTCCATGACTGAAATTGCACAACATCATTACTGGTATTTCTTGGCTCACTGGCTGCTACTGGATAACTATGACAATGTTTCCAGGCTTCGCAATTATCAGGGCCCCATAGCGGTGATATTGGCCGAAAAGGATGAAATCATCCCAAACCGGCGCACGCTGGCATTATTCGATGCGTTATCTGGCTCAAAAAAGCTCTGGCGTTTTGAGCATGCTGGTCATAACAGTTTACCTTTAGAGCCAATGAGTCCATGGTGGGGAGAAGCCATGGCGTTTATCGACAAATAAACACTTGCATAAAGTTGTTATTTGGGATTACTGCTTGGGTTTTGTTTTAACTTTTTTTAAGTAGCCGAGGATATAAAATGCCGCTACTGCAGAACATAGGAAAATCCAGGCATGAAGCGAAACTGAAGCCCATATAAAGTCCACTAAGAAAAAAAAACAATTACAGCAATTAACTCCCTAAACGACCGGAACATTGGTTACAGTTTATTCGACATTTTATTCAGACAGATGTTCGTATTTCTGCCGAAGTTCATCAAGACTCAGTTGCAGCTCGTAGACTTTCCTTTCCAGAGCGTCGATTCTTTCCCGGTCCGTGAATTCGGTTTCGATCTCGTCACTTTCCGTTGTCGACAAATTAGACGACTGGGGTAAGCCGCTGAATAGATGCGCATAACGTGATTCGCGTTTTCCAGGCTCGCGGGGAAGCTTGACTACAAACGGCTCTTCCCGAGCCATCAGGCCAGCAAGTTCAGCTTCGACTTCGTTCACATCGCCAAATTTGCACAATCGTTCAGTGCGATTTCGCAATTCCCCAGGCGTTTGCGGGCCTCGAAGGAACAACTCGCAAATAATGCCTGTAGCCTTTCCTGACAGCTGCAGAACGCCAAATTCGGTGTTACAGAAGCGATGTTGGTATTTTGTGACGCGACTGCCATCGACCCGGCTCACCAGATATTTTTTAATCAGTCCGTCGACTATATCCTGTACTGTGGTCTCCTTCAATTCCAAAACGGGTTCTCGATTACTTTTCTGATTGCATGCGTTTACCAGCGCGTTCAGTGAAAGGGGGTATTGGTCAGGCGTTGTGATAGCTTTTTCGATCAAGCAACCTATCACACGAGTTTCGTAAAGGCTGAGATTCATATTCATGGTATCGATTGGAAATCCTGGGTTGTAGTCGCAGGTTAGAGCGATTAATCGCCGCAAACTTCTTCCCTGCAACCGGGCGTCAAAAGTCAATCATAAGCTATTCTCAGAAACCCAACAATAAAGGCTATGGAGATTAAAAATACAACTTGGAACTTAGCCAGATTCAATCGAAATTATCATAATAAGGAATTAATCGAGCTTGTGGGATTTGTCGATAACAATTTGCCGTCGAAAGACGATTCTGGAGTTTCGTACCAGTTGGCATAAAAGTGATTTTTATCAGGCTGACAGATAGAAGGCTTTAACACTAAAAGACGCGAAACTAAGTTTTATTAAGCAGCCATTGGCGCATATCAACCAACATGTCACCGACTATGTAAAACTTAATAACCAGGTCAGAGTACAATGATACTTACCTTAAGAAGATTAATTTGTAAGATCAGTCTATTAGCGGCAGACCTAAATGGAGGGCAATTGAAAATCCTCCAAATTTTCTGCACGTGTTTCACGATTTCAGGCGGCCACCACCAAGTTTTTTGTCGACGTAATAACTTCGTAAATAACTGTTTTTATTTAAACTAATCCGTTAAGTAAGTGCCATTCTACTCTGACCTGATTTATATTCCGATTTCTCAGGTGGCAGGGGAGACATTCCTTATACCCCCGCCCCTGCCGTATTCCTGTCTCTTTATAACGTCTGAAAACCAAAAGTGCAACGATTCAGCGCTTGCTTTTATAACTAGATTTTGTGGTTTTTGGTTAACTCCTTCAGATAAGCCAAAAAGTCGCCTTTTAGCTCTTTGTGTAAAAGTCCATGCTCAACGGTGGCGATCAGGAAGCCCAATTTGGATCCGCAATCATAGCGTTTGCCTTCAAATTCATAGGCCAGCACCTGTTCGTCATTCAATAAGTCAGCAATCGCATCGGTCAATTGAATTTCGCCGCCCGCACCACGTCCGGTTTTTTTGATCTTCTCAAAAATGGTGGGCGTCAAAATATAGCGACCCACGACCGCCAAATTGGAAGGCGCAACATCGGGTTTTGGTTTTTCTACAATTACTTCTACTGGACCTGATGATCCCGTGTATTCGGCAGTCCGCACGATGCCGTATTTATCCGTTTCAGAAGGATTCACCCGCTCAACACCCAATATCGAACAATGCTTTTGTTCGTAGAGTTTGACCATCTGGGCCATACAACCGCGCCCGGCATCTTCAATCAAATCGTCTGCCAGTATCACGGCAAACGGTTCATTACCAATGATGGGCCGGGCACAATAGACTGCGTGTCCCAAGCCCAGAGCTTCAGGCTGGCGAATAAAAACACAGGACACATGCGGCGGTAAAATATCCTGTAACAGTTTCAGTGTTTCCGTCTTGCCTTTGGCCTCCAGCTCTTTTTCCAGCTCATAGGCCTTGTCAAAATGATCCGGTATGGCGTTTTTATTACGTCCGGTGACAAACACCATGGTGTCGATGCCGGCAGCAATGGCTTCTTCGACTGCGTATTGGATCAGCGGCTTATCAACGATGGGCAGCATCTCTTTTGGACTGGCTTTGGTTGCAGGCAAAAATCGGGTGCCTAAACCGGCAACCGGGAAAACGGCTTTGGTAATTTTTCTACTCATTAAATAGTTTCCTTTGATTATTATTCAAATTAATAGCTGGGGCTTGCAAGGCTAAACACGGCCATACTGATCGCCATAACGGACAATATCATCCTCTCCAAGATAACTTCCTGATTGAACTTCAACGATTTCCAGCGGGATAACACCTGGATTTTCCAGGCAGTGGACAACACCCAATGGAATATAAATGGACTCATTTTCCGTAATTAATATTTTTTCATCACCCTTGGCCACCAGCGCAGTGCCTTTTACGACAACCCAATGTTCAGCGCGGTGATGATGTTTTTGTACAGACAATTTTGCGCCCGGTTTCACGACGATACGTTTGGTTTGATGGCGTTCACCGCTATCGACCGAATCATAGTGACCCCAAGGCCGATAGACTTTTCTGTGAATATCCGCTTCACTTCGGCCAAGTTTTTTTAGCTGATCAACGACTTGTTTTACTTCCTGAACTCTGTCTTTTGCGGCAATCATCACCGCATCTTTGGTTTCGACCACAATCAGATCTTCAACACCAATGACCGCAACCAGTTTATTTTCTGAATAAATATAGGAGTTTTTAGTATCCACGGTCAGTACATCCCCACTGACGGCATTGCCAAAGCTATCTTTGTCGGTCACATCCCATAACGCCGACCACGAACCCACATCATTCCAGTCGGCATCCAGCGGTATGACGACCGCCTTGTCGGTTTTTTCCATAATGGTGTAATCGATGGAATCGGAGGGACAGGCCGAAAAAATGGTTTTGTCAAGACGCACAAAATCCATGTCAACTTTCGCCGATTTCAATGCCTGTCGACAAACGGCAAGCATCTGAGGGTTAAATTTTTCAAGTTCCTTCAAAAAAATACCGGCGGTAAAGGCAAACATGCCGCTATTCCAGAAATAATCGCCGCTTTCCAGATAACGCTTGGCTGTTTCCAGATCCGGCTTTTCTACAAAGGACGCCACTCGATAGGCTTCTCCTAACTGCACGGTGTCGCGTTTGATATAGCCATAGCCGGTCTCGGGGGCGTTCGGAACGATGCCAAAGGTTACCAAAAATCCCTGTTCTGCCAGCGTTGCAGCCTGTTCTATCGCTTGATGAAATGCCATCAGATCACCAATGACATGATCTGCCGGCAGAACCAATAGGACATCCTCTTCGGACAACGCCGACAATGCCGCCATCGCCACGGCAGGAGCCGTATTTTTGCCAACGGGTTCCAGAATGATGGCCGATGGCTTTACACCGATTTCCCACAATTGCTCGGCCATCATAAACCGATGATCTTCGTTGCATACGGCTATTGGTGATTTTAAATTGGCTACGCCTGCCAATCGGCGCACGGTTTCCTGCAGCATGGTGTGACTGGAAACCAGCGGCAGAAACTGTTTGGGATATTGGCCTCGGGATAAAGGCCAAAGCCGTGTACCGGAACCACCCGATAAAATGACGGGAATCATAATGTTATTTCCTTAGACTGAGTTTTGTGTTCCAAAAATGTTAATCACCTGATAAAAGCTCCGATCTGCACTCGGTAATTAGACTTCAGATGCTCTTCGATGACTTGATATGTCCTGGTAATTCTAACGATATTTTTCTTCAAATGCTGTAATAAATGTGGATAATTGACTGACAGGCAGATGGTTAATCCCCGCAGCACTTTTACGTCCCCCACCCGACGGAAATAACGAGCATAAAACATCTGCCCCTGTTTTATTCATCAGAGGCGCCCTGACACTCACCTGAAAACCACCTTCGGCGTTGTAGGTTAAAACAGCATGAGCTTGAGCAGGATGCTGGTTGGCAAGCTCATTGCCAAATACACCACTAACACGCCTGGCCCACGCCGCATCGGGCAAAATATAAACGGCGGTAGCCGCAGTGCTGTATTCTGCCTGTGTATTGAATGCCAGAGCCATATCATCCGTATAGCCGGCTAACAGTTTTTCGTAGACAAAGCGATTCTCGGCAATAAATTCAAAAGGCGAGACGTGACTAACCAGTTCGAGATAGAGATCATCCGGAGCGAAATGTAAATCATCGATGCTGTTACCATAACCGTTATAGTTGATACAGGTGCCCAACTTCTTCAATTGCGCAAGTTCAGAGCTCGATAATGTCAAAGGCTCCGCCGTACGTTCGGCACTATCCACCAGATTATCCCCAAATGCAGCTGTAACCGCCCATGCGCGGTATTTCCCATGTAAAAAATCGTTTACCAATAGGCTGGTGCACTGGCTTGCATCCGTGTTAATAAGTGTTGTCAGGTGGGGATGATGAGGAATGACTCCGGCTTGATGATGGTCAACATAAAAAACATGGGCACCCTGTTCCAGTATTCTGTCCAGGGCCTGACAATTTCTTTCCAATGAAATATCCAGAACGGTTACTTGATCGTCAGGCACTACCGTCACTTGCTCCAAAAGCTGAATGTCGCGTTTAGCGCCTGTAATCCGTTTAGACGCCACCGGATCAGCAAGTCGCAGTTGTACGAGTGCGCAAATGCCATCTGCATCGCCATTAAAGACATCAATCTGCATAATTCTGTTCCTTTATAATAGAGTTAACCGGCTTAAAATCCGTTTAGGATTGCTAGCCCGGTTGGATGTAGAATACCGTAAGTAAAACAACAATTAACGCCCGCTTATCAATGACAACTCAAAGCCAATTAGTGAATTTACGTTTTTTTAGTGACAGCTTGCGGCGTTTCCTGCCTAATTCCCAGGCTGTGGCGCTGGCCATCATTGTGATTGTCAGCTTTGTCCTGATTTATTCCTTGTCCAGCTTGTTGATGCCGGTTTTTGCATCCATCGTTCTGGCTTACCTGCTGGAAGGTCTCGTAAGCAAGGCTGAATCCATTAAATTGCCGCGTTTGGCAGCCGTGTATCTGGTTTTTTCAATTTTTATGACCTGTCTGGGTTTTTTAATGTTTTACTTGATGCCTATCGTTTCGCAACAGGCGGTGGAACTGGTTTATCAAATTCCCGCCATTATTAACCGGGTACAAACAGAAATCATGCGCTTGCCGGAAACCTACCCGCAATTTATTTCTGAAAGCAGGATTCAGGAAATGATGCATGCCGTGCAACAAGAGCTGTTAACTTATAGTCAAAATGTTCTGTCTGCTTCCGCAGCTTCAGTCGTTGGACTGGTTAGCGCCTTAATTTATTTGTTCCTGGTTCCCATGATGGTTTTTTTCTTCCTGAAGGACAAAGAATTATTGATTAACTGGTTTTTGCAATTTATGCCCCAGGACCGGCATTTAAGTGTCCGGGTCTGGAAAGAAGTCGACGTGCAAATCGGCAATTATGTGCGCGGCAAGTTTGCCGAAGTGTTGATTCTCTGGGCGGCCAGTTATGTAACGTTTGTCTCGATGGATCTCAACTACGCCATGCTGCTCGCGGTTTTGATGGGGCTTCAAGTCATCATTCCCTATGTAGGCGCAACCTTGGTAACGTTTCCAGTGCTCAGTGTCGCGTATTTTCAGTGGGGATTGAACGACGACCATTTCATGTATGTCGTTATTGCCTATTCTACTATCCAGGCTTTGGACGGTGTATTGCTGGTACCTATATTGTTTTCCGAAGCGGTCAATTTACACGCCATCGCCATCATTGTTGCCATATTGTTTTTCGGCGGTTTGTGGGGATTTTGGGGGGTGTTTTTTGCCATTCCATTGGCGACGGTAGTCAAGGCTGTCTTGACTGCTTGGCCGCGCATCGGAGATAAAGATTCAACTATCGCCTATTAAACTGTGCATCAACATAAACTGTTAATATCAATATTGGTACCGCTAACCCGGAGAGGCTTGAAAAACTACCGACAATCTCCCATCGACTTTTTTCTTGTACCTGTTTACAAAATATCCGAAGCGTAATCTGCCAGGCGTGAACGTTCACCTCGACGTAAGGTGATATGCGCCGCATGGGGCCAGTTTTTAAAACGATCGACTACATAGGTTAAGCCAGAAGTAGTTGCCGTCAAATACGGCGTATCTATTTGAGCCAGATTGCCGATACAAACAATTTTTGTACCTGGACCCGCACGGGTGATCAGTGTTTTCATCTGCTTGGACGTCAAGTTCTGCGCTTCATCAATTATCACAAAACGATTTAGAAAGGTTCGGCCGCGCATAAAGTTCAGTGATCTTATTTTTACTCGGCTCATCAGGACATTGTTTGTGGCCCCCTTTTCCCATTCGCTCTGGTCGGCGCGTTTGCCTAGCAGCTCAAGATTATCCATCAGGGCCCCCATCCAGGGCGCCATTTTTTCTTCTTCTGTTCCGGGTAGAAAGCCAATATCCTCACCAATGGGAACCGTCTCCCGGGTCATGATGATTTCGTAATAGTTTTTGCGTTCCATTGTCAAAGTCAAACCTGCAGCCAATGCCAGCAGCGTCTTACCCGTACCCGCCGTGCCCAGCAAGGTGACAAAATCAATATCGGGATCCAGCAACACATTCAGTGCAAAATTTTGCTCGCGATTCCTGGCCATAACGCCCCAAACATTATTGTGTTTGGTCCGATAATCTCTTGCCAGTTCGAGTATTGCTTTTTGACCAGTACATTCTCTGACTATCGCTTCAAAATTTGAATCATCTTCCATGTACAGGTATTGGTTGGGATACCATTCCGCCACCATCGGGTCTTCCAGGCGGTAAAAGGTTTTATCCTTTTCGCGCCAGGATTCCATTTTGATGCCGTGTTCGTTCCAGAAATTACTGTCTAACGCAGAAGCCCCTCGGTATAAGAGATCAATATCATCGAGGGTTTGATCATTATGATAATCTTCCGCTGGCAATTCCAGTGTCGCCGCCTTGATGCGAAGATTGATGTCTTTGGACACCAGGATGACCTTGAGGCCCGGTAGTTCTTTAGTGAGCGCCAGAACCACATTGAGTATCGAATTATCGGGCAGATTGCCCGGCATGGATGCCGGAAGCATTGCCGTCATGGCGCTGGTTTGAAAATACAAGCGGCCAATGCCGTCTGTTTTTTCCGCACTCGGTCCATGCTCGATACGTGATAACAACAAGCCATCCTTTATGGTTTGTTGATTGGCATCACGAATGAGTTCATCCAAAAATCGGCTGACCTGCCTGACATTTCGCGCGACTTCAGTGACACCTTTTTTATAATGATCCAGTTCTTCGAGAACAACCATCGGAATAAAAATATCGTGCTCCTGAAACCGGAATATGGAAGCGGGATCATGCATGAGTATATTCGTATCCAATACAAACAGCTTTTTATCCGGTGAGGTTTTTATGTTCATAAGCGGGTGTCCCTGGCAATTTAATTTCGTGAAGCTTTGTTATTGCGCGCTCGCCGTCAGCTCATGCAACGCTTGCAAAACTTCATCGATGTGATTTTTAACTTTAACTTTACGCCATTCTTTGACGAGTATCCCTTGCGGGTTAATTAAAAAAGTACTGCGTTCAATACCCTGCACTTGCTTACCGTACATGTTCTTCATTTTGATCACATCAAAAAGCTGACAGAGTTTTTCTTCCTGATCCGACAGCAAATCAAAAGGAAACGCCTGTTTGCCCTTAAAGCCTTCGTGGGAACGGATGCTATCGCGAGAAACCCCCAGTATCACGGTATTCAGTGCAGCAAATTTTTCGCTTTGGTCACGAAATGCTTGCCCTTCTAGTGTACAACCTGGCGTATTGTCTTTCGGATAGAAATAAACCACGACATATTGCCCACGATAATCACTTAATTTAACGACTTTATCGCCCGTCGCTGCCATCTCAAATTCAGGAACGTTCTCACCTATGCTTAATGTAGTCATTGTTGTTCCTAACGCTTTATGGGCTCAAGAATTGCGTCTATATTTAATTGATCACAAAAATCCAAAAACTCTTCTCTCAAGGATAATAGATGAATTTCCGGTGGTATCAGCAAAACAAATTTAGTCGAAAAAACCGATGTTTGAATATAGGGCGCCTGATAGGAACTACCCGAGACTTCTTCGATATCGATACCTCTATCGAATAAAAAGGTGATAATGGACTCTATGACGTTCTCACGATCCAGCGAGATGGTTTCCAATGAATACGGAACACTGTCCTTGACTTTACTGACTGAATCCGGCCTTGTCGTGTGAATTTTTAACTCCATGCGCTTCTGCATGACATCCAGGGTATTTTCAAGCTTGGCAATTTGGTTCCAGTTACCCTGAACCAACAAATAGGCTGCGGATGACTGTGCAAGACGGGATGACCTGAGCTCCAGTAAGTTACATTTACAATCGCGGATGGCGGGTAATATTTCTGCAAGAAAACGGGGTTGGTTATTGCCTAAAGCGGTGATAGCTAGTTGCATTGTCTTTTCAGTTATTTTTTGGAAAGTTTATCATCAAATGCATCAATCTTTATGAACATTAAGTTTTATTAACATTAAAATAAGCAAAATAGTTTTAAATCCGGCGAACATCATCGCCATCCATCTCAAGACCCTTATCATATAACTCAGCTTAGAGCGCAAATATGGCAGATTCAACAAATTTAAATTCAAAAATAAAGCTGAACCAACTTGATGCTGAACTCGATACCTTGTTGGATGAGGCAGAGTTATCGATTACTGCCTTGGATACTTATGAAACTGAAGAGGACATCATCGATAAATTATTGCTTGATCAAGACATCGATGGTTCTGATTTGTCTGCTGGCATGGACGATGATTTTGATTTGGTAGATATTGAAACCAATGCTCACTCTATCGGTACTGGCATTAATCCGTCTGTTGAACTTGATATACATGATAATTTCCCGTTGGATTTTCTGGACACAATCGCCTTAACACCCGGTATTAATGACAAGATGTTTGCTGATCCTGACAAAAAAGAAGTAACGGTTGTGCCTTTAGATACCGTTGAAGATGAAATGCCCCCCCTCTTTGACGATACCGTTGAAGATGAAATGCCCCCCCTCTTTGACGATACCGGATTGACTGAGAAGCTCGACGATTTTTCAGATTTTGATGAATTCAATGACTTCCAGGATTTTCAGCAACCTGAAATAGTTGAGGATGGAGAGTCTGATACCGATTTATCTATCGAAGCCGTTCAGCACGAAATCATTGAACCCATAGAGATGACTTCAGACATCAATTTGAAGGAAATCGGTTTAATTGATGATGTTACGGAACTGGCCGCAATTGATGAGGCTGTCGAATATGATGAATTTGCTGATGACTTTGATGAAAACAACAATATTTATTCAGCATTGCCATCCACTGATTCCTCAATCGAGGAAAGTAGTCAATTCCACAACGAGGACGTGAACAACACCCAAGAACCCGATAATGCAATCAGCCCTGATGATTTTGATATCACTGCGGGAATTGACGACGATTTAATCAATACTCTGGATCAGGAAGATCAACTATTACAGCACAGCGAATTGGCAGACATTCCTGCCGAAACACCAACTGCTGGTGATGTCACCAACTCGTCTCCAGAACTTTCCCCTGACATCATCGCTCAACTCTCCGAATCTATCGGCATTTCAAGTTTGATGCAATTCAAGTCAGACCAGGAAAACTTTAACAAAAAAAACAAAAAGCAGATGACTGACATTGAAACACAGGCCAAAAAGTCATCGGTGATGGCTTATATCGCGCTGGGTTTTGGCGTTACATCACTAATTACTGCTGTTGTCATGAGTGTGATGTTTTTTCGTTCAAAATCAGAAGTGGCACAATTAACAGGATTAGTAACCACGCTACATGAGGATCTAAGCAGAATCACCGCCACCAATCTTGCGCATCATGAGCAGAACCTTGAAAATACACCAATAGATCCAGCACTGGTTGAAAAGGATATGGTTTTACATGGCAATCCAGACATACATAGTACTGAAGTAAAGCCAGATTCTGCCTCGGCATCGAATAATGCTTCACACGAAACCGAACATAAGGAAGCTGATCAGAAAGAAGAATCAAAAAGCTTGGTTTCTGCAGCAGAAAAAGAACACAGTTCCAACGAATCGGTAAAAACAGAATCGCCAGCACAGACTATAGTCTCCCATGAAACTGAAAATAAACCGGAAGAACAGCATCACAACGAAACGAGCAAATCATCAGAAAAAATAGCTGTTCAAGCTGATCCTTCGCCATTGCCGATTGATACACCCAAAAACCAGGCCCCGCCAAAACCCGAACAATCGCAAATAGCACATCAAAAGCCGTTAGATGAAGATATTCCAAAACAGGCGCTAATTGAAAAGAAAAAGGTAACAACCTCAACGACGAAAAAAGCCGCGCTTAAACACAAACAAAACACGGCCAAAGTCACGACAACAGCAACATCAGACTGGTCCGTGAATCTCATTGCTTACAAGCAACAATGGTATGCCAACAGTAAAGCCGATGAATTCAAAAAAAAAGGTATTCCGGTAGATATAGTGCCAGTCACGCTTAATAAGGTAACGTGGTATCGATTACGTGTGGGCGGCTTTAATGACAAGAATGATGCCTCTGCCTATGCAGGCAGAGTCAAAAAAGCACTTAACTTGAATTCGGTTTGGGTGGGAAATAAATAAACGCCAATAAAAATGGATTTGAAAAACCAATGAATAAGCAAAAGCTTGTTGTCGCAGTTTCTTCTAGAGCCTTATTTGACCTGGACGAATCTCATTCGATTTTTGAAACACTGGGTAAAGAAGCGTTTTGCCGATATCAAATAGAACACGAAGATGAAGTTCTTGCGCCTGGCTACGGCTTCTCTCTAGTAAAAAAAATTTTAAGTCTGAATAACCATTGTCCTGAAAAGCCCTTAGCCGAAATAATTTTGCTGTCACAAAATAGCGCCGATACCGGGTTGAGAATTTTCAACTCAATAGCCCACCACGGATTAAATATCTCACGTGCAGCCTTCACTAGCGGCGCATCACCTTATAGCTATATATCAGCATTCGGTGCGCATCTTTTTTTATCGAGCAATGCAGACGACGTCTCCAAAGCTCTCAGCGCCGGATTTGCCGCCGCTACGATTCTCAGTGGCCCAACAATAGCCAATCAATCCGGGCAACTGCGGATCGCTTTTGATGGAGATGCAGTTATATTTTCGGATGAATCGGAACGAATTTATCAAAAAAGTGGCTTGGTGGTATTTACAGAAAATGAACGCAATGAGGCGAAGACCCCATTGCCGGGAGGCCCATTTAAAGACTTTTTGAGGGCACTGCATCACATACAAACACAGTTCGACTCCAGCGCATCACCGATTCGAACCGCATTAGTGACTGCACGAGCAGCGCCCGCACACGAACGGGTGGTTCGCACCTTAAGAGCTTGGGGTATACGAATTGATGAGGCCTTGTTTTTAGGGGGGATGTCGAAAGGCGCTTTTTTAAAAGCATTCGGAGCTGATATTTTCTTTGACGACCAAAAGGGACACTGTCAATCTGCAGCCGAGCATGTAGCTTCAGCGCACGTGCCCCACGGCATTACCAATGAGGAAAAAAGTTCGGATTAAACGGCGATACCCACCTGCAGGGCATCAAACCAGTCCAAAAAGCGCTTGACATCATCACCTTTGAATATGCGTCCATGTTGTGGAGCCAATATATCAATATCAAGATTTCTTACCCGTTCGATCCAAGCTCTTTTGGCTTGGTTGGATGGCATCCAACGCTGATGGAAATAGCGCATTTTTTCTGTATGTGCATCAAATTTATCGACAAACATCGGCGCACCTGGCGCTTCCAATGCCGCACCCACGTCACCTGACATTAATATCTTTGCTTGCGGATCGTAAATATGAAAGTTACCCGAGGAATGCAAGTAGTGAGCTGGAATAATCTGCAACTCTAATGAATCCAACTTTATCGTTCCGCCGTTATCTGGAATCGGTACATATTCTATGGATTCACAGCCATAATGGCGTAAAAAACCTTCCCAAATTTCTGGCGCATGCAGCTTGGCATTGGTCAGCGCCTGATCCCACAGACTCAAGGATGAAATCACATCGGGGTCTTGATGTGACGCAAACAAATCAGTGATCTGTTCAACTGGCGCATGATGCAACACGGCCGCCATCATTGGAGCAAATAGCTCAAAACCGCCGGGATCAAGAAGAAGGCAACGCTTCTGTGTACGTACAATATATTGATTGGAATCTACAATGTAATTAGGTTTATTCTCATCCCTTCCAAACATAATCCATTGATGCGATCCCTCATAAATTTTTGTCGATTTCATGAACGAATGACTCCTGTTTCAACTAGGTATTTGATGATTTAGCTATTACGAAAAAGAGATAATGCCATTCTGCAGCGCTGCACATTATCATGGATAGTATGTGCCGCGTTATCGACACTTTCAGCAACCGTCTGTAGACTTTGCAAATATTCGCCAGCTTGAGAAGCCTCAATTCGTGAGTTTGCTGCAATTACTCGTGCTGCTCGGGCATGATGCATGACTGCTTCCAACTGAGCTAAAAGTAGGGCAACATCCCGCTTAAATTGCCGCCGGCAATCCATCATTTCGTTCTTTGCTTCTTCCAAAGGTCCGAGCATGGAGTCAGCATAAACTGCCGAACCAGACATTTTTACCACTAACTCAAATCTATGAAACGATAGAGTTTTCCGGAATTCAGTCACTGTTACTTGATATAACAAAATGGCTAATTTGTTTATAGTATCAACTCTCTCAATAGTTTCTTTGGCCAACTCGTTGATAAAGTCTGTAATGGGTTGAAAACCTTTTGCCTTATCACCGGCACGAAATGCAATAGCTTTGGCGTTAGCCGCTGCCAATGAAATTTCTTTGGCAATTACCATAACTGCGCTCAACTCTGACGTGATTGAAGCCACTGCAATAAATTGCGCTTTAGTTTGATTATTCATCTTGAGTCACGATATATGAAATAAACACTTGAAAATCATCGGTTTTGATTTGACCTCTATTTTTCAGTTCTTAGATGTGGAATTTATCGTTTTGCACTTCCTAAATAGCCAGTATAGTTAATAAAGCTGACTTAGGTATTGTCCGGTGCTTTATTTAAGTAAGGATATGATTTTATTTGCCACATCATCTAACGGGAGAACATAGTCTGCGCAGCCCAATTTATAGGCCGCACCCGGCATTCCCCATACAACACTGCTTTGTTCATCCTGAATGACCGTTTTGGCTCCTACATCATGCATCTCTTTCATGCCGGCCGCTCCGTCTGCCCCCATACCAGTCAATAAAACCGCTATTGCATTGGAACCAACATTTTTCGCTACTGAATGAAACATGACATCGACAGAAGGTTTGTGTCGGTTTACAGGTTCGCTATCATGCAATTGAATGACGTATCCGCCACCTTCTTTAACAATCATCATGTGTCGATCACCCGGAGCGAGATAAATATGGCCATCTTTAACAAGTTGACCATTTTTTGGAATGCACGCAGTCATGGCGGTGATCAGATCAATATGGCGAACAAATGATTCACTGAATGCTGCGGGCAAATGCTGTGTAATGACGACAGCCGGAGAGTCAGCAGGCAAAGATTTTGCCACCGTTTTAATTGCTTCAGTACCTCCCGTGGAAGCTCCTAGTGCGATAATTTTATGATTGCCTGATGAACGCAATTTTTCAGGAACAGACCTCAATGTAGCTTCCTGGTGTAACTTATCAGGCTCTCTATTTTTGGACATCCGGTTACTGGTACTATTGACATTGGCTCGAGCGGCAACTTTTACTTTACCAATAATTTCATCCGCATAATTATTGAGCGTACTGGCAACATCAACTTTAGGCTTGGCGATAAAATCAACCGCTCCCAAAGTTAAGGCTTCTAAAGTAACTTCTGCCCCTTTTTCGGTAAGTGTTGAAATCATCACAACGGGAGTTGGACGCAATCGCATTAAATTTCTTAAAAACGTAATGCCGTCCATATGCGGCATCTCAATGTCCAGTGTCAGTACATCAGGATGCAGTTGTTTAATCATTTCTCTAGCAATCAGTGGATCCGCTGCCGCACCTATCACCTCTATATCAGGTGATGAATTTAAAATTTCAGTTAATATTTTTCTGATTAATACTGAGTCATCAATGATTAATACCCGTATTTTATTCATGAGCTTCTCTTAAAAATGTCAACATCACCAAATTCTCATTCGTAGCATATGCCATCGCGTTATAAGCAATCTTACAGTTTACTTAATCAGTATTTTTGAAATTAGCCTTCGATGCCATAATAACTTTAGCAATTATTTCTTCGGCATAGTCATTCATTGTGTTTTCAGTTTCACTAACCGGTTTCGCTATAAAATCCACGGCTCCCAAAGACAGAGCTGTTAAAGTGGCTTCAGCATTGTGCTCAGTCAACGCTGAAATCATGACAACTGGCATTGGCCTTAAGCGCATCAAATTTCGCAAAAACGTAATGCCATCCATACGTGGCATTTCGATATCCAGCGTCAACACATCCGGGTTTAATTGTTTAATCATTTCTCTGGCAATCAGGGGATCTTCTGCCGCCCCTACAACTTCAATGGCCGGCGAAGAGTTTAATATCTCTGTCAAAACTTCTCTTATCAAAGGTGAATCATCAACAACTAAAACCCGAATTCTATTCATGAACGACTCTAACCTACATTAAAAAAGTTCAACATCGCCTTCAACAGGAGCATTTTTAAGACTGTTGAAATATTGCTTTTCTCTCTGTGCAATCGTATCGTTATGTAAATCTTGAATTTTCTTCATCCCCACTTTTCCTGTACTCGGAAAATAAATGACTTTTCTCGGATAAATATCGCCAAGATCCTGTGATAAGAGTTTTAGTCCTTCCTGATCTATATAGTCCAACACAAAGTCTATGTTTTTCATACCAACGTCAGTTAATGTCGGTATGATCTTGCCTCCGCCAAATACCTTCACTTCCAAATTTTTTCTTTTTCCACCATTGCTCAAAATACTATTGATTAAATGCTCCATGGCATAGTTTCCATATCGAGTCGCATTCCCAACGATTGCCTCACTGCCTTGTTTCAACCTGCTGGCATTGGTTTCAGGTAACATAAAATGATTCATCCCTCCCACACCAGTTTCTTTGTCCCTGATACAAGCAGAGATACAAGAACCCAAAACTGTCGTAATCAATTCATTCTCCTGGGTTACGTAGTATTCGCCAGGTAAAATTTTGGCTGCTACGATTTCATGCTCTCGATCCCAATATCGATTGACATGTTCAAATCCGGCTACCGATGGCCTATTGATTTTAACGCTGCTATTACTGTTCATTGTGAATTACTTATTTTTCCTGTAAGTAGTGCATGCAACCAATGAGAAATCAGATGAAAGTTGATTCAAGGATTCTGAATGTCCTATAAATAACCAAGAATGGCTGGCCAACATGTCTGCATATTTTCTAGCGAGCATAGCTTTGGTTTCTCGATCAAAATATATCAGAACATTGCGGCAAAAAATAACATCAAACTGGCACTTCATTGGCCATTCCTTCATCAAATTCAACTGTTTGAACTGGATCAACTGTTGTAGCTCTGATCTAACTTTTACTTGACCCATTTGCGAAGATTTACCTCTCATAAACCAACGCTTCAATCTTTGCTCTGAAACACCACTCACGCGCTCTTCACTATAAACACCATCTGATGCCGTTTGTAGAACGTTAGTATCAAGATCAGTTGCCAATATTTTTATATCCCAGTCGGCGGGAACATTCTCCAGCATCGTAATAGCTATAGAGTAAGGTTCTTCTCCCGTTGAGCATCCGGCAGACCATATCTTAATTTGACGTGATGATTTATTTCTCTGCATAAGTTCTGGTATAACCACGTCACGCAAATATTCAAAATGGTGATTCTCCCTAAAAAAAGCCGTTAAATTTGTCGTAATGGCATTTATAAACTCGGTAAATTCATGATCTGGATCCTGTCCTAGGTATTGGCAATATTCTTGAAAATTGCTGAGACCCAATTTCCTGACTCGTTTGGACAACCGCGAATAAAACATATCAAAACGTTCATCAGGGACTTGTATGCCTGAGTGTTCGTTAGATAATTTCCTCAAAAAATTGAAATCATCAACAGTAAATTTAAATTCACGTTCTTTCTCTTGAACAGCCATATGCTAAATTTCTTTCTGCTGGGTTACCAGATTTTCAAGAATCAATGTCAAACACCTCAAGCAATCCAAGCAATTCCGCCGATTCGATAAACCGGCTTGATGGCTCAGCAAAAACAACCGATTTCTGTTGCTTTGCAGCATCTTTTTTTAATGCAACTAGTAATTGCAACGTCGCTGTGTCTATAGATGACACCTGACCAGCATTGATTTCAATTACATCATGCGCAGTATAAGTTTGCTTAAGTTTTTCATGCAATTTAACGACATGTTGAATGGTTAATGTTGCCTCCAACTTTATAATCGACTCAACAACATCTTTAACAAAGGATTGCTCCGAGACATCATCTTTAGGTAAATCTACTGTTGTGTTCATATCGATCTCACTGTATTCAGTCTCTGAATGCTTATCATGACTTAGATTCTCCGTATCAAAATCAGCATTAATTTCGCCTTCAGAATCAATAAGTTGTTCTTTAACCGCCTCAGCTGCCTCAATCAATTCTTCTAGAACCGCACCTTCAGTATCCTCACCCATCCAGGCTAGTGGATCGTAACCCATTAATTTTTTTTTATCGCTCGTTACCATACATCACCCTACCTTCAAGAAAGTCGTTAGCCAAACTCAGAAAATCACTGGCTGAACGACTTTTTGGACTATATTCAAAAATTGTTTTACCGAAACTTGGACACTCTGCTAGAACGGCTGCTTCCCTAATAATCGTCGCCAGGATTTTGCCCGGAAAATAAGAGCGCAAACTGGTGAGCACTTGCGTAGAAATCCTTCTGGTTTGAGCAAAACGCGAAATGACCAATAATGATTTGTATTCTTTCTTTAAAGACTTTTCGAACCGTTTTACTGTAGCCATCAAATGAGAGAGGCCTTGCAGGGAGAGAAAGTCACCCGTCATAGGAATCAAAATATCATCCGTTGCAATTAATGCATTTGCAATCAATAGGCCTGACGAAGGTGGGCAATCAATGAAGACAAAATCCTGATCATCGAAACTCCCTTTTATGGCATTTTTCAATAAAACT
This sequence comes from Methylococcaceae bacterium, assembly GCA_013140705.1. Taxonomy (GTDB): domain Bacteria; phylum Pseudomonadota; class Gammaproteobacteria; order Methylococcales; family Methylomonadaceae; genus JABFSH01. The sequence goes on along the minus strand of JABFSH010000015.1, from coordinate 43,200 downwards.
CCTCGCGGCGTATCATTTCCCGTCAACTGCTCAATATCCTTCAACCTTGAACCCGCCGTAATTAATTGAAGATTATTTCTAACATTTACTATTTGCTGCTTGATAGTTTTTTCTTTAAGCAACACTTCCCCAATGCCGCCTTGGTGTTGTGAATGGACACCAAAGGAGATGGCCAAATGGCCCTGAGGATCAAGGTCAATTGCTGTAATTTTTTTTCCTAATTGAGCTAGAGCGTGACATAAGTTCACTGTAGTGGTAGTTTTACCAACCCCTCCCTTCTGGTTTATAACAGTCACTACTCTCACTGATCAGCCTATAGCATCAAGACCCTCAACCTCATCTGGGTTGAGTAATTTATCAACATCAAGCAGCATGATCATGTTTTGTTTATAAACATGCATGCCTCTCATATAACGTGTATTAATTTTTGACCCTAAATTAGGCGATTTTTTTATTTCGTCGATTTTAATATCCAGTACATCAGAAACGGCATCAGCAACGATACCCATCACAAATGGACTATTACCATGTTCAACGCAAAGAACAATTACGACGGTCTTTGACGAATAGTCTGAGCGTTCCAGAGAAAATCGCTCGCGTAAATCAATAATAGGCACCACCGAACCGCGAAGGTTCAAAACACCTTTAATAAATTTAGGCGTATTAGGCATGACACGAACGGCTTCCCATCCTCGAATTTCCTGGACTTTTAAAATTTCTACGCCATAGGCTTCACCAGCAAGCTGGAAGGTAAGAAATTGTTCTATCCGATTATCATTAAGCTGTGATTTGGTTGTCATATTTAAATTTCCTGCATATTAACTGTCCCGACCATTCCGTTACCATTCAAGATCAAAACTCTTCCCACTCGTTATTATTAACGGATATTTTTCCAGATATTGCGCTGGATTAGTCATGTCCTTACTAATTTGTGGTGTTGTTTTCGTGATTGATGCCTTGAGTTTGTTTATCATCGTTTTTTGTGGATTGTGCGCATATGAGAATTCATTTTTACTTGTGTTGAATAAATTCCCCGAAAAAAGTCGCCTAACTGATCATTTCGATTCAGATCTATTTTGTTTCTGAATTGGCCATTTGCCATGGAATAGAGAATAAATGCACTGTTTTCCAAGGAGTTGCGAACAAGCAATGTCAAACTCGCAATTAGGGCTGTCGCAAAAGCTGCCAATGAAAAAACTCCACCCCAAACAACAAAATCGTGAACTACAAATAATTTATACATAAATAAAACGAGTGGTAACAAAAATAGCGATGTCGCAAGTGCCATTTTTTTCCAGATCGTTATTTCACGAATAGCTTTAAACAAAAGGGAAAATCCGACTGGCATTAATGTTGCCTTTTTTTGATTAATTTTCAGGTATAACGTTTTTGCTATTTCAATTTGTTCTGGTGTCGGTTTATACCTTACAAGCAAGTGATCACACACTTTGCCATTTTTAAATAATGGAATTGCATTGGATTCAAACCAGAAAAAACTTCCTTTCTTGGTTTTGCCTTTTAAAATTCCAGTCCAAGGTTTCAGAGCACTTAATGACTCACCAATGTCTATATAAACTTCTGTTGGTATATCGGGATGCCGAATGATGCTGTGGGCAGCTCCCATGAGCTCATGACGGGTAATGCCTGTCAACTCCAGAAATGTATCATTGCCGTAAGTAATTTTGCCTGATAAGTCGGTTTTCATAACTAATATTTGGCTCTTTTGCATCAGAATTTCAGGGTTACTTACGGGGAAATCAGGTTTCATTTTGCAGTCTCCAAACTACAAACGTCTCTGCATTCTGTTTTGCACAAAGAAAATTAGTGCACATCAATTTTCACTCAACTCCAGATCTTCCAGCTTGAGTAACTTGTCTACATCAAGCAACATGACCATGCGCTCATTGACTGAGACAAGACCACTAATAAATTCATTACTGACTTTGGTGCCAAAATCTGGCGCATCCTGAATTTTGGTTTTGTCGACAGTAATAACATCGGACACAGAATCCACTACGACGCCCATGGTTCTGGTTTTATTGCTATCACTGGTTTGTAAAACAACGACAACTGTCAAAGGCGTATATTCTGCAAATTTCAAACGAAATCGTTCTCTTAAATCAATAATCGGCACGATAGAGCCACGCAAATTAACCACACCTTTTTCATAAAAAGGAACATTAGGAATTCTTGATACGGGTTCCCAACTCCGAATTTCCTGAACACGTAATATATCAACGCCGTATTCTTCTCTACCAAGTGCAAAACTCAAATATTGAGCCGCATTATCGAGTTTTTTGTTGTATCGATTTTGATCACTGTCTTTGGTTTCAGATTCTTGAGTCATAGTAGCTTTCATGGTTATACCAACATTGGATGCTTATTAGCGATTTGAGAACCTGACTAAGCCCGGAACGTCAAGAATCAGGGCAACAGACCCATCGCCTAGAATGGTCGCGCCAGAAACACCTTCCACTCGCCGATAATTGGCCTCTAGTGATTTGATTACCACTTGTTGCTGTCCTAGCAGGTCATCTACAAACAAACCACAAAGAGCGCCCTGCCCCTCGACCACGACAACGACACCTTCCGCCGATTTAGATTTATTTTGCGGCTGCACATTAAAAATTTCGTGCATCCTTATGATGGGTATGTATTGATTGCGCAAGCGAAAAGTCTCACCTTTACCTGCCACTTTATTAAGCATTTTCTCAGTAATGTTAATTGATTCGATTATTGAAACTAGGGGCACAATGTAAGTTTCGTCACCAACAGCAACTGATTGGCCATCGAGAATTGCCAAAGTTAATGGCAGGTGAATTGATATCGTGGTTCCTTTACCGAAATCCGAAATAATTTCTATATTCCCGCCTAACGCTTGAATATTTCTTCTAACGACATCCATGCCAACACCTCGACCAGAGATATCCGTAATACTTTCAGCCGTTGAGAAACCAGGCATAAAAATTAACTCAAAGGCTTGTTTGTCGCTTAATACGATGTTTTCATCAATGAGTCCTTTTTCTATTGCTTTTGCGATTAACTTTTTCCGGTCCAGACCTCGCCCATCATCAATAATTTCTATAACGATGTGACCACCACGGTGATAGGCTTTTAACTCTATAGTGCCTGTTTCAGGCTTACCTGCCGCTACTCGTTCAGTGGGCATCTCAATACCATGATCAAGGCTGTTACGAATAAGGTGTACCAAGGGATCATTAATTAATTCAACAACAGCTTTATCAACTTCAGTGTTTTCCCCTACCAGCTTCATTTCAATTTTTTTGCCCAATTTACCGCTGATATCATGTACCAAACGAGGAAATCGACTAAATACAAAACTGATCGGCAACATCCGAATATTCATGACGCTTTGTTGCAAATCACGCGTGTGACGCTCAAGCTGAGACAAACCTCTTTTTAGCTGAGCCAGCTGGTCCATGACAAAATTTTCACCAATCAATCCCAACATCGACTGAGTAATAACCACCTCGCCGACCATGTTGATCAATGCATCAATTTTAGCTGTGTCTACTCGGATTGAGCTTGAGGCTTTGACAGATGTCTTGGAGGGATCACTGTCAGACTGTTGTGTTTCTGATTTTACGGTGGTATCGCTATTTAATTTGGCTTTCACTTCTTTAACAACTGATTCTGATTCGTCAAAATCTGTATTTGTCAATGAAGGTTCAGTTCCTATTTTTTTTTCAACTGGCGTTGATTTAGCTGTTTTTTTTTCTAAAGGTCGGATTTCGAGTTCACAATCACCCTCAACCCAATTAAAAATTTCCTGAATTTCTTTCAGCGGAATATCACCAAGAACTTTAAGATCCCAGGATAAGTTGCATTCCTCCGGATCCAATTCATAAAAATCGGGTATGTCTTGAATATTGACAGATGCCTTAAACTCACCCAATTCAGCAAGTTCACGAAACATTCTGACCGGATCATTACCCGTTTTTAGTAGATCTAAATACGGGCAAAATGCGATCTTCCATCCTTGAGTCGTCAATTCGAAATCTTCTTTTACAACGGTTTCAGTTGAGCTTGCAGTTTCCATTTCAATTTCTCTCTCTTGCTCAGTTGCAGGAGTGGAATCTGATTGTTTAGCAGAACCATTCAGCTCAATTTCCAGCGCTGTTTTATGTTTCTTAACCGTAGCGGTATCGATTTTTTCTTCGGCTTGAATTGAAGTTAACATGGATCTGAGACAATCAACAGATCCCAATAAAACATCAATCGCGGGTTGAGTCACTTTTCTGCGTCCATCTCGCATTTCGTCGAGAAGGGTTTCCATGATATGAGTAAAGTCAGCGACTTCATTGAAACCAAAGGTTCCGCTACCTCCTTTTATGGAATGAGCTCCTCTAAAAATGGTATTGATAACCTCTGAATCAATATCTCCAGTATCAAGATTTAAAAGCCCGGACTCCATCGCTTCCAGTCCCTCGAAACACTCTTCGAAAAAGACTTGGTGAAATTGTGACATATCGATAGACATAAACTTACCCGAATATCCCTAACAAAATATATTGATGTTATTAACCTAAAACCTTCTTTAAGGTCTTTAATAACTGATCGGGGTCAAAAGGCTTAACTATCCAACCCGTAGCGCCAGCCGCTTTACCTTCCTGTTTTTTTTCCATTCCTGACTCAGTAGTCAACATCAGCATAGGAATATATTTGTATTCTGGCAGTGATCGTAAATCTCTAATCAGAGTAATACCATCCTTATTGGGCATATTGACATCAGTAACAATGCAATCAAATTGCCTGAATTGCGCTTTGGTTAATGCATCAACCCCATCTACTGCCTCTTCGACGTCATAACCAGCACCTTTGAGAGTAAAGGTAACCATTTTTCTCATCGACGCTGAATCGTCAACTGCAAGAATACTTGCCATTGTTTTCTCCATTGTTGTATTTTTAAGCAAAAACGACTGTTTGATGTGATCTAATAATCGTTTTTTGAAAGTATAGTTAAAGAATTTTTTTGTGTCGTATTCTTGTAAAAGAATTTAGTGCCTGCTGTTTATTGAATTTAAACTAAATTCTTCAGGCAGAAGCGTCTATTTTCAATGTTGGGCAGGCTCGACTAAGTCTCATTCTATTAAGTATAGTTACGCGCTCCCATATAGTCATATATCTACCCGCTATCGCTCTATGACACGCAATCACCATTCAATATCCTCACCCTGTATCAGAAATTGTTGTCTCGATAATAACGATATCTGTCTAGGTTGTTTTCGTTCATTACATGAAATTACAAACTGGACAAATGCAGATGAAAAAACCCGAAAACAGTATTTAGCGAATGCTAATCAACGCCGGCAAAACCACCTCGCAAGCCTTAAACTCTCCAGATCCAGCAACTTTTCCAGCTGAATAATAGGTATAATGATCGGAAGGAGACTTTCAATGAAACAATTACACAGAAGAGATTTATTCGGCTGGTCAAAATTTGATGAAGCGCGCAATTTGGATTTTCACAGCGTACTCTGGCTCCGTGACGGTGGTAACGTTTTAATCGATCCATTACCCCTTTCGGACCATGATCACAGCCATCTGCAACGTTTAGGTGGCGTACATTTTATAGTCATTACTAACAGTGATCATTGCAGGGATGCTGAGCACATTTCCAATGTTACTGGTGCACTGATTTATGGTCCCGCCGCAGAAGAAGATTGTTTTCCCATCACCTGTAAATACTGGCTTGAAGACAATGAGGAAATTGTACCCGGGTTAGTCGCTTACCAACTTAATGGCTCTAAAACCCCAGGAGAACTCGCCCTGCTATTGGACCACAACACATTAATTACCGGCGATTTAATCCGCTGCCATGTTGCCGGTGAACTATGCCTTCTTCCCGATGTAAAACTGACCGACCGTAACGAAGCCATTCAATCCGTTAAACGCATTGCCAATCTGCCTGGAATTAAGGCAGTGCTTCCAGGTGACGGATGGCCATTATTTACGCACGGAGGTGAAGCCCTGCATCGACTGGCAAGATCCCTTTAACCAATCCTGAACACAGGTCGTGACAATATTTCTGATCCCTACTGTCATTTGTAGAGTTACAATAAGAATATTGATTTTAAAATGAAGGTAATATCTTTTGGCCGACAAACTCATTCGAATCGCCACCCGGCAAAGTCCACTCGCCTTATGGCAGGCACAACACGTCGCTAACCTTCTGGAGTTGACATTTCCAGACGTTAAAACGCAACTTGTTAAAATGATTACGCGGGGTGATAAAATTTTGGACGCTCCACTAGCCAAAGTCGGAGGCAAGGGTCTTTTCGTTAAAGAATTAGAGCAAGGCCTTCTGGATGATCTGGCGGACATCGCCGTACATTCAATGAAAGATGTACCCGTGGAGTTTCCTGAAGGCTTGCACCTCGCGGCCATATTAATTCGAGAAGATCCAACGGATGCCTTTGTTGCCAATCACTTTAAGTCGTTAGCAGAACTACCTGCCAATGCCAGAATAGGCACCTCCAGTTTACGAAGACAATGCCAAATTAAGGAAAAATTTCCAGGCGCAGAGATACTGCCACTCAGGGGTAACGTGAATACTCGCCTTGCCAAACTGGATGCAGGTGAATACGACGCAATCATCCTGGCATCGGCCGGCTTGAAACGATTAGGCATGTCTGAACGCATTATTGAAGCTCTTGATACCAACATCAGTTTACCCGCTATTGGGCAAGGCGCTATCGGTATAGAATGCCGTATCAATGACCCTGAAATCAATGAACTACTCAGCGTCTTGCATGACTGGGAAACCGGCTTGTGCATAACTGCCGAAAGAGCCATGAATGCACGCCTGAATGGTGGCTGTCAGGTACCTATCGCCGGCTTTGCCCAGCGCAAAGGCAATAAACTTTTTATGCGCGGTTTAGTCGGCAGTCCTGATGGCCGTGTAATATATCGAACAGAATATTCAGGCGATTTAGAACAGGCTGAAGCTATCGGACGAAACGTTGCGGAAGACCTAATAGTGCTAGGCGCCGATAAAATTCTCAATGAGCTGTTTGGCTGATACGTTAAAAGCCCCGCACATACTGGTGACCCGTCCAGTTCATCAGGCAGACAACCTGTGCCAACTCATCGCTCAGCGCGGCTACATAGCCGTTCCTTTTCCAAGTCTGGAAATTGTAAAATACGGTGATTCGGGCACTATCCAAAATGTCCTGGCTAATCTGGACAGATTTCATTGGGTTATTTTTATTAGCGCAAATGCAGTAAATTTTGCTCTACAGGCGAATGGTGGCAAAATAGAACCCCATAAGTCAACCAGAATTGCCGCTATTGGCCACGCAACGGCACAAGCACTGGAAAACGCCGGAATACCGGTCGATCTCACGCCGGCCAATGGTTTTACTAGTGAGGCCTTACAAGCCATGCCGCAATTGCAGTTGTGCTTAGGACACCGCTGTTTGATTGTACGCGGCCGAGATGGCCGGGAAGAATTGGCTGATGCATTGAAAGGTAAAGGAATTCTGGTTGAATATCTGGAAACCTATCAACGCGTAATTCCCGATATCGACAGTTTGCCCGTGATCTCGTTGCTGATACGCAATGAACTGAATATCATCACCATCACTAGCGGCGAAGCATTGCACAATTTATTGAACATGCTCGGTAAAGAATATCACTACCAATTATTTGACATTCCCTTAGTAGTGGTCAGTGAAAGAATTAAAAGTATAGCCAGGCAATTGGGGTTCAAACGAATTGCGGTGACCGATAATCCTTCTGACGAAGCAATTCTAAATACAATAATAACGTTAATTAACGAGGAATAAAGTGGCCGAAGTGAGTGAACAACAAGAAATAGAAATGGGCGATACTAAAAAAGCCCATCGCTCGCGTAGCGGATTCTGGTTTGGCATAATTATTCTTGTCATTGTCTTTACCTTGGCAGGTATAGGTTTTTATCTTTTCCAGCAATTACGAGATCAGCAAACAGGATTAGGCGGTGAAGTTAAAGGAGAGCTGTCAAAAAAGATCGGTGATTATCAATCTCAATTGGTGGCAATCCAATCGCAGCTGGCCGCCCTGGAAACCGATATCGCGGGTAAGGACAGCCATTTCACTAAAACTCTCGCCGACTTCTCGCAATTACATAATCAAAAACTGGATGCCACACATAAGGAATTAACTGACGCCATACAACAAGTTCAACGCCAACTGGGCAAGACCCGTGGCGACTGGTTAATTGCCGACGCCGAATACCTGCTCAGCATCGCAAACGAAAGATTGCATTTGATCGGTGACGTCAACACAACTCGTGAAGCCTTGGAAGCGGCCGATCAACGCCTCAGAGAAAGCGGCGATGCCGCAGCATTCAAAGTGCGCGAGCAAATTTCCAAGGAAATTGCCGCGCTTCGCACCATTACCCTCCCTGACATAGTTGGGATGTATTCATCGATTCAAACACTGGAAGACGAAGTCGAAAAACTTTCTCTGTTACTGCCTTATTCTGGCAGGACAGTAACTCCTGCAAAGGATGATGTTCTCGGTGAAAAAGACAAGAGCAAAAAAGCAAATAATTTACTCGATTCAGCCATGTCTGAAATAGAAGGTATAGTTACCATCAGGCGAACCGATCAACCCATCAAAGCTGTTTTAACGCCCGAAGAAGCTCGATTTATTCGTGAGCAGTTACGCGTTAAACTGGAAATAATAAAAATTGCTTTGGTACAGCACAATGATTCCATATTTCAGTCCAGTATAACTGATGCTAAAAAATGGCTGGAACAGCACTTTAATCAAAATTCAGAAGCCAATAATCTGGCCGATGAACTCAATAGGTTGGCTGCCATTAAAATCCGTAATCAGTTCCCTGATATCAGCATGTCCTTAAAAATGCTGCGTGATATTACCAAGCTCCGGATTGAAACAGACAAAGCCATGAAACCCGTTGAGGTCAATCCAGCCGATTTAACTTCGGAACCAGCCGAAGACGTCAAGTCCGATCTCACTTCGAAACCGGTTGAAACCATTCAGCCCGATTTATCTACGAAACCGGCTGAAACCACAAAAAAAACCGTTGACGCTGTTAATCCCGCTGCAACAGCACCAGAAAAACAATAGCTCAAGAGCACATAATGAAATCACTGTTTTATTTTCTAGGCTCATTGACACTGGCAATTGCAGCAGCATTTTTTATTCATCACTGGCTGCAAGCCTTTGACAATCCAGGTTATGTATTAATCGGCATCGGACACTGGTCACTGGAAACCTCTCTCGTGGTTTTTACGGTTGGTCTGATCATGGCTTTTTTTGTTTTTTATATGTTTTTCAGACTGCTGGGTTGGTTACTGAGGTTACCCGGCCAAATTAAGCGGCGGGGAACCCATGTAAAATTCAATCGATCTCAAGAGGCGTTGATCGCCGGATTGGTTGATACCGCGGAAGGTAACTGGGAAAAAGCCGAAAAAGTTTTGATCAAGCATGCCTCACATAGCGGTGCGCCTTTGATTCATTATTTGACAGCCGCCCGTGCTGCGCAGTCTCGTGGCGCATTTGATAAACGCGATGAGTATCTGAAAAAAGCGGCTGACCAAGCCCCCGGCTCTGATGTAGCCATTGGTCTAACTCAAGCGGAGTTGCATTTATCTGGAAATCAGTTTGAGCAGGCCCTGGAAACACTGACCAAATTACATTCCATAGACCCATCCCATGCCACCGTCTTAAAGTTGCTTCATCAAACCTATCAACATATAGGTGATTGGGAAGGCCTGCGAAAACTGATTCCGTCACTTAATACCCATAAAGTCCTCATGGAAGCGGAGATAAAACTATTGGAAAGCCAGGCATTCAGCCAGTTACTAAAACAAACTGCTGTAAAAGGCAGTGCTGAGGATATTCAACAATTATGGGCCGATATTCCAGATTATGTCAGGCGCATGCAAGGTATCTCTGCAATCTATTTTGCCGCCATGATTGATGCTGGGGCCGGCGCTCTAATTGAAAATGATTTGGCCGATATTTTATCGGTAAACCTGGATGAAACCTTGCTGGTATTATTTGGAAGCATTCAGTCTACTAATACTGCAAAACAGCTTGAAACAGCTGAACAATGGCTCTCGTCTCAACCTGACCACGCCGTGCTTTTGACGGTATTGGGGAAACTCAGCAGTAAAAACCAGGATGCCCAAAAGGCAGAAGACTATTTAACCCGAAGCATTAGCATCGAACCAACCGTTCAAGCCTATCAACTGCTTGGCGACTTACTGTATGCCCAAGGTGAAAAAGACAGAGCCAGTCAATGCTTTAAAAATGGTCTGGAGTTAGCATCTGCTGAAATCGTCAGCCAAATCGACCGGGTTTCGTAAATTAGGTCGTTTAAGTTTTGCAAACACCCTTCCCCCGCAAATCAAAGGCTCTCATAGCTCTACTTTGTCAAATTACATGTTTGCTACTTTCCAGGATCGTCATTGGTGAGGATCCATCCGGATAGAGCGCGAGGTGAGTCCGGTCTTTATGGATTTGAGCCGCCTCCCACTTGCGCACCAGCGAGCATGGACAGGATACCTGCTTCCCGACGAGTATCACGAACATTTGCCCACTCTGACAAAGCAGAACAAGCTAGAAAATCGATTAGCGTAAATAATTAAACAAAGATAAATTTTTCACCGTACCAAACGCCTGTTGTGCGGCATCTAACGAATTCTTTTGTAAAGTGAATTTACTGATTGCATCTGCAATATCCACATCTTCCGTTTCAGATAACATAGTCTTTAAACTCAGTACCCCATCGGTATGAAAGCTGTCCAGCCTGTCCAAGGTGTTTAACCGGACACCTACTGACGACTGTATCGTTGAAATTCTATTCAACGCTTTTGAAATATCATCCAGCGATGCCGGATCGATTACATTCGGAGTGGAAGAGAAATTGGTTGCGAATTTATCAATTGCTTCGAAGACATTATCAATGCTGCCAGCAACCAAAGCAGCCGGACCTAAACCAGTAGGTGTACCAAATACATCAACTCCGGGATTACCATCTGCAACTTGTTGATTGGTTGAAATCTGTATGTTTCTCTGATTTAAATCGCCTCCATAATCATAACCGCCCGTTAAGGCATTTTTTGTGAATGACTGGACATCGCTCTTGTATCCAGAAAAAAGATACTCGTTATTCGCGTTGCGCGTATTGGCCAAGCCCAACAACTCATCTTTTAGCTCCAGCATTTCCGTAGCAATGATTTTCCTATCCTCTGGCGAATAGGTTGCATTTAAACCCTGCAAGCCCAACTCTCTAATTCTATCCAATATATCCACTGAACCCTGTAAAACACCGTCTTCTATTGTTAGCCGCTGTCTGGCCGAATTAATATTGCTTTGATATTGCTCGGTTTGCTGAATCCCCTGATTAAGATCGATGACCCGTGCAGCTCCCGCCGGGTTATCGGAAGGCGTTAAAATCTTTTTTTGCGTGGACAACTGCATCTGAAGATTGCTGAGCTTCGCTTGCTGATCCAGCATTGTGTTGACACTCAATTGTTGAGTCCATGAAGTCGAAATGCGCATTTTAATCTCCTTAACGTACAGCACCAATCAGCGTATCAAATAGCGATCGGGCCACAGAAATTGCCTGAGCGGCCGCCTGATATGAATTTTGATATTTAATCAGATTTGCCGCCTCTTCATCCAAATTAACACCTGCCAGACTTTGTTGTGACTGTTTCGCCTGATTGAATAACACTTCCTGAGCAGAAGCGTTGGTTTTTGCCTCATTCGTCAAAGTCCCCACCTTGGACACCAGCTGTCCGTAAGCATCACTGAATGTCGTCTTACCATTAAGCAATATGGGCTGATTTTCAAGTCTGGCCAAGCCTAGAGCTATAGTATTATCGCCGGGTATAGCTGTATTGGCACCCGCTGCAGCAATTTCTTCGGGCCTGGAAATCAGTGTCGTTATTTTACTGGCCGCGTCATACGTGGGCCTGATCAAAAAACTGTCGCCGGCTACCGTACCTGTTGTTGTTATCGTAAATCCGGGTCCGGCAATCGTTGTTGTTGACGGTAATGCGCTAAACGTAGTCAAAGAATTATCACTCAACCGAGTCAAAGTGTAATCCGTACCGTCATAACTTAACTCGTAATCACTAGGATACAGTTGTCCCGTCGTCGTTGGATCATAAGCAGCAGAAACAATGCCCGCAGCACTCGGATCTGGAATTACCGGAACATCCGTAACCGATGTACCCAAACCAAACAAGGGGTTCCCTGCTACACCATTCAAATCGAATCCCGTCCCATGCAATTCATTAAATTCAATCGCAAATCCGGCCGCCAACAATCCGAGTTGCTGTTTGGAGGGCTCCAGAATCTGGTCACGGAATTTTATCGTGCCCGACAATTCGCCACCGGATATTTGATTGGTGATTTTCAATCCATTAAAGAGTATGTCTTTGTGGCTAAAGTCACTGGCGGTGCCTGCCAAAGTCAGTGAAGCCGCCTTTGCCCCCAAGACGAGTGGATACCCGCTACCAAAAAATACGCTCATCGAGCCATCAGTCTGAGGAATCGTGCTAACACTCACTTTTTCTGCGATTTTTGCGATAAGCGTGTCACGCTTATCCAATAATTCATTTGCAAATTGTTCAACGCCACTGCGATTAGAGCCATAAGCGAGCTGTGCATTCAACTCAGCAACATTTTTGGCATAGTTATTAATATCATCAAGATTGCTCTGCAAACGAGAATTAGTCTGGGCCAGTAAACTGTCAAACTGAACAGACAGGGTATTAAACTGCTGTGCTAAAGCGTTCGCTTCAGAAACCATGACTTGCCTGACCGGTATTGAAGAGGGATCATTGGCTACCTCATTCACGGCATTAAAAAATGATTTTAACACTGGCGACAAACCGGTCGATTCATTCGCAACAATGTTATCAACCTGGGAAGCCAAGCTCGAAAGCACATTGGATTCCGAATAAGCCGAATTACTGGATATCAACTGGTTTGTAATAAACTGATCATAACTACGTGCAACAGTTTCAACATTAACACCATTACCAATATAACCCACTCCTGTGAATTCAGAGGGCCTGGTACCCAATTCGACCCGTTGGCGACTGTAACCTTCCGTATTAGCGTTGGTAATATTGTTACTCGCTGTTTCCAGCGACAGTTGGGCTGCATTAAGTCCGGAAAGCGAAATACCTAAAAGGTTTGACATAATAGTTCTCAGCTCACGGGTTTCAGAGGGAATTTATCCTGGACTGGCGTCATCGACGCGATTAAATCCGGTTTAAATTCGGATATTGCATCACTGTGATAAATGCTCATAATTTTGTCCGCATAGTCTGGATCGGTGGCATAACCTGCCTGTTGTAACTCGCGCGTATATTGCTCTGCATTTCCCGCCTGTTTTAGCGCATCGCCATAACGCGGATTCGATTTGATAAATCGTACATAATCCTGAAGGCTTTCCTGGAAAGAACCATAGGATCTGAATCCAGCATTAACCTTTTTGGCAATTCCCTGATCAACTTCGAGTGCCGATGCTTGCGCCTGTTTACCTTGCCAGGATTTACCTGCCTTGATATTAAACAGGTTAAAGCTGCTACTGCCATCGCTGTTTTTTAGCAACGACCGACCCCAGCCGGTTTCCAGCGCAGCCTGAGCGATTATCACTTTGGGTTCCACTCCTAGCTGGCGGGCAGCTTCTTCAGCAAAAGGATGCAACTGCTTAACAAAATCCTCTGCTGAACGTATCGGCGCAGGATCTTCATTCTTTAACGGTATGACCGATATCGCTGGTAATTTGCTGTAATCACCCTCGTACGGTTTGATCGTCATAACCCCATCGTGATGCGGCGTTAAACGACGAACGCTGTCTTGTGAACGATGCGCCACCGCTTTGACTGAGCCGGAGGAACGATTCAAATAATCTTCCAGCGCCAACTTTTTATGGTCTTCTGGATTATCATTCCCCAGTTGCCTGACTATTAAATCGGCCAAACCGACACCTGGCTTGCCGGATAAATGGATGGCCAGTTGCTGGTCATACATTTCTTTGTAAAACTGGCTTTGATCATTATCCATCGCACCGTCAGCCAGTTTTGCTTCACGCATGCTTTTTAAAACATTGTTTATAAAAATGGATTCAAACTGCTTGGCTACTTGTTGCAATGAACCTTTCGGATCATTTTTGGCCTGGGTTTTTAAATTGGCCAACCCGTTAAAATCGGTATAAACATCTGCATTTTGTACATTTAACATGGCGACCTTCTACCAGTACAACACTAGATTACAATTAACTCAGCCCGCAAAGCACCGGCCGATTTCAGCGCTTCCAAAATCGCAACCAAATCACTGGGAGCCGCGCCGACGTTATTCACTGCCTGAACAATTTCATCGAGCGAAACACCTGGATTAAAGACGAACATATGATTTTTCTCTTCCTGGACCTTCACATCGGATTGTGGAGTAACCACGGTTTGTCCGTTGGAGAATGGAGCCGGCTGGCTGACTTGTGGATTTTCACTAATAGTGACTGTCAGGCTGCCATGCGATACCGCCGCCGGTTGCACTCGAACTTTGCTATTGATCACCACCGTACCGGTACGAGAATTAACGATGATTTTTGCTGGTGCGTCGTCGGGAAGGACTTCCATATTCTCGATCATCGACGCAAAGGTTACCTTTTGCCCGGTATCTACCGGTGCATTCACTTTGACAGACGTTGCATCGAGCGGCTTCGCGGTATTAGGACCCATGACACTATTAATGGACTCTGCCATCCGATTGGCCGTAGTAAAATCGGAGGTATGCAGATTAAACACCAGGAAATTGCCTGCCGCGAAGGGTGAGTTCACCGTTCGCTCCACGGTGGCACCACTGGGAATGCGGCCGACATTGGGATTATTGACAGTAATACTGGAACCATCCTGGCCGGATGCACTGAGACCACTGACCACCAGACTGCCTTGCGCGACGGCGTATACCTGTCCATCAGCACCTTTTAAGGGACTCATCAAAAGAGTGCCGCCACGAAGACTTTTGGCATCACCCAAAGATGATACGGTTACATCAATCTGTTGACCCGGCTTGGCAAATGCCGGCAATTCGGCCTGTATCGAAACTGCCGCAATATTTTTTGACTTGGGGTCAATCCCGGGCGGCAACGTCAAACCCAGGCGCCCGACCATGCTGCGCAAGCTTTGTCCGGTGAACCGGGTTTTATCGCCAGATTGAACCAAACCCACGACCAGACCATATCCGACCAATTGATTGGTTCTAACCCCTTCAATGGAGGCGATGTCCTTGATGCGTTCCGCACCCACCGACCCAGAGAAGGCAATCAGTGCCAACAGAATCGATAAATAGTTATGCGACGTGTTCATGATTCAATCCTTTCATTAAAATGGGAACCAGGGGCTTTGAACAATTCTTGACAGCCATCCCATCTTGCTTGCATCAGCCAGAGCGCCGTTGCCTGTGTACATAATTGTGGCATCAGCAACCTTATCGGAAGTAACCGTATTGGATGGATCGATGTCGACAGGTCTCACAATACCTGACAGTCTCACATACTCATCCCCCTGATTCAACGTGACACGCTTCTCGCCACGCACTCTTAAATTGCCATTCGGCAGTAACTCAACGACGGTAACCGAAATGTTGCCGCTTAAACTGTTGCTTTGATCGGCAGCACCCGTGCCTTTAAATTTTTTGGTTGATGACAGTTTTGTTTCTAAATCACTGGAGGTCAGCACATGGGCTGCCATGCTGAATAATGTCGGCGCCGAAACAGCCATTTCAGTGTCTTTATTAGTGTTAAGATCGTCCGCTTTTTTAGCCTGAGTTTTTTCCTGTAACGTAATCGTCAGAATATCGCCGACCCGCATGGCCTTATTATCTTCAAACAGCCGCATGTCGTAACCGGACTGATAAATTGAGCCACTGCTTTGTGCCGGTGGTCTCAAATCGGCGGGCGCCACCGGAGCGAAGGCAGGATCCCGTTGTGGTAATGGTGTGCAGGCTTCAAGTAGAATCATGACCAGCACAAGGGCGGCCATGTAGAAACCACGTCCGCCCAAATGATGTAAATAAAGCAATGCTCGAAACGGTTGCCGAAAGCAGCGCAAGTAACGGTTCCCGGCTGTAGTTACAAAATGGTGTTTGTGCGCAATCATACGTCACCCACTATAATTGCTGCGTTACAAAGGACAGCATCTGATCAGTTGTTGAAATGGCTTTGGAATTCATTTCGTACGCCCGTTGCGTTTCAATCATGTTGACCAATTCCTCAACCACATTGACATTCGATGTTTCCAGAGCACCTTGAACCAACGTGCCGTATTCTGCCTCGCCGGGTGTACCCAGTATCGGCGCGCCACTGGCCGCCGATTCACGATACAGGTTGTCACCAATAGCCTCCAAACCAGCCGTATTAATGAAGTTGGCCGTCTGAATTTGTCCTACTTGAACCGGTGTCGCATTGCCTGGTTGAGCCGCAGACACCGTACCATCAGTTCCAATGGTGATACTGGTTGCGTCTTGGGGCACGGTAATAGACGGCTCCAGCGGCAAACCGCCAGCCGTCACGATTTGTCCCGTGGAATCTAATTTCAAAGACCCATCCCGGGTAAAATTGATATCGCCGTTCGGCGTCAGGATTTGCAAAAATCCGCGGCCGTTGATAGCTAAATCCAACGCATTTTCCGTTTGCTGAACATTACCCTGGGTATGTATTTTTTCAGTGGCGACAGTCCTGACACCGGTTCCTAATTGCAATCCGGTGGGTAACTGGTTATTTTGCGTGGATTGCGCCCCTACCTGCCGAATATTCTGGTACATCAAATCATCGAATATCGCCCGACCCTTTTTAAATCCTGTCGTATTAACGTTTGCCAGGTTATTCGAAATTACCGCCATTCGTGTTTGTTGGGCATCCAGTCCGGATTTAGCCACCCATAATGCGCGTTCTGTCATGTTAGTCTCCTTAGTGCCAATTTATTGCCGTACTCGATTCAATTAGATTAATTGCATTTTTTATACCATTTGCATCAACTTGGCGCTGGCTGCTGAATTTTGATCGACGTTTTTCATTACCTTGGTCTGTAATTCAAAATTTCTAGCTAATTCAATCATGTCGACCATCGCGTTAATCGCATTGACATTGCTGCCTTCCAACACACCCGACGTTAATTTGACATTAGCATCGGTTGCCGCCGCTTGACCGTCTCGGGTATGTAATAAACCGTCATTCTGCTTTTCCAGATTATCCAGCGCGGGATTAACCAATTTAATCCGGCCAACCTCCACTAACGCCGTTGCATTTCCAGAGCCTAATGGAATATTGCTAATCGTGCCATCCGTTCCTATCATCAATTGTTCAGAAGGTGGAATGCTGATCGGCCCGCCTTCACCCAAGACCTGTAATCCATCTCCCGTTTGCAAAAAGCCCTCTGGAGTCACACGTAAATCACCGGCTCGGCTATAAACCTCTTTGCCATCGGCACCTTGCACGGCAATATAACCCTCGCCATCGATGGCAACATCGAGATCTCGTCCCGTTGTCTGCATGGCGCCATGCGCCAGATTGACACCCGGCCTTTCGGTCATGGCATACACTCGAGTAGGATAGCCCGCGCCAAACACCGGCATGCTGCGAAATTGCTCCAGATCGGCTTTGAAACCGGTTGTTTGCGTATTCGCCAGATTATTGGCGTTTGTGGTTTGCGCCAACAAGGTTTGCTTGGCGCCACTCATCGCTATATATAAACTTCGATCCATGGCAACTCTCCTACTTTAAAGCTGTTAACGAATATTTAGAATCGCCTGCACGATGGTATTCTCGGTCGAAATAGTCTGAGAATTGGCCTGATAGGCCTGTTGCGCCACGATCAAATTGACCAGTTGTGCCGACAAATCGACATTGGATTGTTCAAGGGCACCGGACTGAATAACCCCGAAATTACCGGTACCGGCTTCTCCAGGAATGGGTTCACCTGAATTGGCACTTTGCGCCCAATTGGTATTGCCTAATTTGGATAAGCCTTGCGGATTGGGAAAGCGTGTCAAAGCCACTTTACCGAGTGGCGTGGCGCCCCCATTGCTGAAGCGGGCAAAAATTACCCCCTCATCATCAATCGACACTCCCGTCAAACGTCCGGCCGGCAAGCCATCCTGCTTTAAGGCATCCACGCTGAAGGCCGCAGACAGCTGGGTAGATCCCAGATAACTCATCGTTACATCAACATCTGCAGCCGAAGTCCCTGTCACGTAGGGAATCAGATCCACCTTTGCATCGACAGGAGCAACCAGTTTGCCCGATGAGTCAAATGTCAAAATTCCTGCTGTTCCCGGAGTCCCAGCCACTACAGGAGGGCCTATTTGTGGGTTGACCCCACCCGGGTCCAAAGGCACCGGGAGTTGAGGATTATCCGTAATATAATGAAATGCTTGCCAATCCCTTGTAGGGCCTGCCGTCACCGGGCCTGCAACAAAATAGGTCGTGAGAGTATGGGATACTCCCAATGAGTCAAAGACGGATACTGACGATTGTTTGGTATAGGAGTTGCTGTCCAATGGATCGAACGTTCCGACCGGCGGCTCTGGACTATTGCTATCCAGATTCACCTGCAGATCCACTTTTGTTGTAGATACCGGCAATCCAGCACCGGTGTTTAACGATACCGTTTTTAACACCCCTTGACTGAAACCATCCGCTACCGTTTTACCGTTGGGCGAATAAGCCAGTAACGCCTGTCCCTGCGTATTGGTTACCAGACCATCCTTGTTGACCCGAAATGCGCCAGATCGACTATAAATCATAGACTTAAGATCGGTTGGATTCGATGCCAAGGTAAAAAAGCCATCACCACTAATCGCCAAATCCAGGCTGTTTTCAGTAAAATCCAGATTACCCTGATTAAACTGTTGTGCAACTTCAGATACCCTAACCCCAGAGCCCGGCTGAGTCTTACTGACACCGCCGATACTGCTGGCATACACATCAACAAACTCGGAACGAGATTTTTTGAAACCTGTGGTGTTTGCGTTGGCAATATTATTGCCCGTGACCGACAGGTTATTTGATGCCGCGTTCAATCCGCTTAATGCTGTTGTAAAACTCATGATAATTCTCCAAATTTATAGAATCTGTTTAACTTGATTAAAATTGATCGAATTCAGACCTTTTAAATTGACCTGTATGCCATTAGAGCCACTGCCAATAGAAACACTTTCAACTCTCGATTCAATATTCGGTGTTAACTCTGTATTAACGCCGCCCATATTGGCGTTGACCTGAACTTTATAGGTTCCTGGCGCCGCAGGTACGTTATTGTCCTTCAAGCCATCCCAATCGAAAGTTACGGATCCGGCCCGATGAGGCCCACCCAAGTTAAGACTTTTCACAACATCGCCGGTACCTGCATCCATTATTTTGACATTGACATTGGACGCGCTTTCAGGCAGATCAATGCTGCCCTTAATATCGCCGCCAGACTCCAGCAACGCCGAATTTGACGGTGATGAAACGGATCGACCTACCAAACTGGCCGCTTGCAATGTTTGACCGGAACTGATTGAAGTCGAAAAGTCCTTAAAAGCCTGTTGCAAATCCTGAATACCCGACACGGTGCCAAATTGCGCCATTTGCGAAAGAAACTCGCCGTTTTGCATAGGTTTAGTCGGGTCCTGATGCGTCAATTGCGTGGTCATCAATTTTAAAAAATCTGCCTGTCCTAATGACGTCTTTTTTGCAGTACTCGCTGCATCAAGAGTTGCAACGCCCAAACCACTGTATGGATTTACGGTACTCATGTCATTGACTCCTTACCTGCCCAGTTTTAAAGTCTGCAGCATCATTTGCTTGGCCGTGTTCAGAACTTCCACATTGTTTTGATAAGAACGTGAAGCTGACATCATATTGGCCATTTCCTCTACCGTATTCACATTCGGTTTAAAGATATAACCGTCCTTATCTGCCATCGGATGATTGGGCGCATATTCCATCACGGCGGGTGCCTGACTTTCCACGACGCCCAACACGTTCACTTTACTGGTCGCATCTTGCTGATCCATGATGCTTTTCAATTCAGCGGCAAAAACCGGCTGCCTTGATTTATAGACCTGACTCAAGCTACTGCTGACACTGTTGGCATTGGAAATATTACTTGCCACCAGATTGAGCCTTAGATTTTGAGCATTCATGCCGCTGCCGGCTATATCGAAAATATTCATTGAAGACATAATCATTGTCCTTTCAGGGCAATCATAAGCCCTGCTAAATCATCGTTAATAAACTGCAAACTGGCCTGGTATTGCACGGCATTTTCAGCATACTTGGCTTGTTCGATTTGAGATTCAACCGTATTCCCATCTAAAGAAACCTGATTGGGGTTACGATACATCAGTTGCGAACCCAGCAATTGTTCATGCGGGGGCACCATATGTCCGGCAGCAGTCCTCTCCATGATCGTGTTGGAGGGCAGACTCTGTTTTAACACGGATGCAAAATCCAGATCGCGAGCCTTATAATTTGGCGTGTCAGCATTTGCCAAATTTGCCGCCAGAATTTCACTCCTTTTTTCCCGCAAAATTAACGCTTGGGGATGTATTTTAAGAGCGGTATCAAAATTAATAGCCATAGTGGTTACCTCATATTTCTGTACAAAAATAAATGCACAGCACATGCCATAAAAATATTAAATTATAAAATTCATGAAGATAAATAAATTATCATACTCATTTAACCAACGATGAATCGTCAGGTGCGTAAAAAACCGGCAATAGTTGGCCGTAATAATGGCCATCGGAATGCTGATAGCGGTAGAGTGTCAACATTTTGCCGCTACCTAAACTCCATGCAGCTATAGATGTCATCACGAACTTGTTTTGCAGCGCCCCCTATAATTGGCACCATTTATGCTGCGGTATGGGTAAAGTCATAAAATTGGCATATCGATGAAAAAACAACACCTGAACATCATTGTGTTTGCGCTGGGATTCTCCCTGACGGCCCATGCTCAGCAAGAGCAAGCCTTTCAATCTCACGAAAGCATTTATTCGGCTGTCAGAAACTATATTGCTGGACATATTGACGCTGTTGATTACGAAACGAATCTGATGCAGCTCGATAACCAGTTAAAGTTACCGGCTTGTCCTATGCCGCTGGATATTTTTATCCCCAACGATTTGATAAAACCAGGTAGAAATTCGATCGGCGTCCGCTGCAACACAAACAACAAGTGGTCGATATTTACTTCGGCTTCTATTAAGACTTATCAAAATGTGTTGATCTTAACAAGGCCATTGCAACGTGGAGAGACCTTGACCCGACAACATTTATCGATGGAGAGACGTGATATTTCGGGACTTAGGGGGGATTACGTCACCCAGATAGAGGATGTTTTAAACAAACAAGCTAGCCGACCTTTGCCTAGCGGCTCCTTACTGAGCTCAAGAAACATCGCAGAGCCAAAGGTTATTAAGCGTGGCGATAATATCGTGATCAGCTCAGCCCGGCCGGACTTCGCCATTCGCATGAATGGCACAGCCATGATGGACGGTGTTAAAGGACAAAATATCAGGATTAAAAACCAGAGTTCGGGCCGAATTATTAACGCAACAGTCGTTGAACCGGGGTTAGTGTCGGTCGATCAATGATTAGGAGAGGAAACTATCGATGCAAATGGCGGAATTAATCGGATGCCCCCTAATTTTATTAAGTTTTTGGCAACCTTGCAGTGCAATAAGTAGGAATAAAATTTAAAGTTTTTTCAAACACTGCCGACTATAGTCACAGATGTTCCCAATACTTAACAATCAAGGAATAGCCATGACCATTAACTCAGTTACAGGCAAGCCGCTTGCCGCCACAACCTTGAAATCAACAGCCAAAGTTGAAGTTGATACGGCAAAAATTACTGCAAGTACTGCAGAAAAAATTGACAGCATCGCAATCACGGCCATTGCGAAGGAAATTCATCGAGCATTCGAATCGTCGTCAGCATCTTCCGCTATCGACTTTGATCGCGTTGCCGCTGTCAAAAAAGCCCTTGCGGATGGAAGCTACACCATTAATGCCGAAAAAGTAGCCGAAAAATTGATCCAGTTTGAAAAACTAATGCCTCAGGACAATAGCACATGAACATGATAGAAAAAACATACCCTATAGCCGAGAAACTTATTTTTGATGCTTTGCTTTTAGCACAACAGCTCAACGAACAGCTTCATCAGGAAGCCCATGCGCTAAAAAAACCGCAGCAACCTGAAACGATCATCGTCATTGCTGCATATAAAAAACAACTGGTTTGCAAGCTAGAGCAATTCAGCGATCACCTAGGTCGTGTATTGGCTACTGAAAACTTACCCAACAGCCGCCAAGGCATTGCCGATTATTTTCAACGGGCTGAAATGGCCAACCTGACAACGCTGGATGCAAAAAATAATTGGGAATCCATCAAGCGTATTTCAGTTGAAAGCAAAATCCTGAATGAACAAAATGGCGCCAGCCTCGACCTTTTGGCTCGGCATACCACACGCTCCCTGCAGATTCTGAAAGGCAAATCACTTTTTGCCAATACTTATGGACGAGATGGCATTACCAAAAACGATTCTTACAGACGATCTCTGGTAGTGGCTTAAAAATGTTTGGCACACTCCGCAAAGTTTTTATTCCCGAAACCGATCAGGAAAACTCATACCTAGCAGAGAAAGATAACCCGAACTTCATTACTGATCCAAATAAAATAGTTACCTTGATACAACAAATTATTGAGTCCCCGCCCCTATGTACGGTATCGATTCCAAACTGTAATACCGCTTTTTTTACATCAATTCTTGAAATTCGCCCAGAAAAAGGCGTGCTTATCTTTGATTCACTGATGCCACAACATGGCAACAAATTGCTCAATCAAATCGACGCACTTAAATTATCAACGTTTATCAATGGCGTACATTTATCATTCCTTCTGCAAGAAGTTACCACCGAACGCTTATTCAGTCAGACGGTTTACCAGGCATTACTTCCCCAAAATATCTACTATCCGCAACGACGTTCATCCCCAAGAATCCAAACAGACTTAAACACAATAAGTTTCCATGGTGTATCAAGAAATACCGGAATACCACTTAAAGGTTACGTTTTTGATATTTCCCGAACCGGACTTTGTGTTAATTTTTCAAGGAGTGGAAACAATGTTCAAAGTGGCGACAAATTAACAAGCTGCCTAATTCATCTCCCCGACGAATACACGTTTGCATTCGATTTATCGCTGCGATCCGTTCGAAAAAGTAGCCTTAATAACCTGCAAAGAATGGCAGGCGGATTCTTTAATGGTTTGACGCCACAAATGCAGCATAAGCTGGATAGAGCCATAAGTGCGTTGGAAAGGCAGCAAATCAGAAAACGAAAAAATTAAATTCGCTGTTATGGTAGAATTGCCAACTGATTGCCCCGGTAGCTCAGCAGGATAGAGCGGTCCCCTCCTAAGGGACAGGTCGGCGGTTCGAATCCGCCTTGGGGCACCAACTGTACATTTTTTAAGATTCAACGAAGCCCATTAAGCCCGCAGATTACCTAGTCTAGCGGGTTTTTTTATGGGTTTAGTGTTCATTAAAGTACAGTAAGATTCTTTGACATACCGTCAAATTTGACGGTATATTTGACGGTACATTCAACTCACCCGGACAATGTACCGTCATGTCACTATCTGATACCACCTGCAAGGCAGCAAAATCAAAGGGTAAGCCTTATAAATTGCCTGATGATAAGGGTATGTTTTTATTGATCCACAACAATGGTGGAAAGTACTTTCGATTCGATTATCGTTTTGAAGGTAAACGCAAGACACTAGCATTGGGAACCTATCCAGACATCACTCTGAAGCAAGCTAGAGAGCGGCGTGACGAAGCGCGAAAACAAGTATCCGATGGCATTGATCCAGGCGAAAACCGAAAGGCCGTTAAGCAATCTAAAGCTGAAGCTTCAGCCAATAGCTTCGAAGTGATAGCGCGCGAATGGCTGGCTAAGAAGTGTAATGATAAAAGCGATCGGCCATTAAGATTGCTTAGCTATGCATTTAAATGCATCGGGAGCAAGAACATTGATGAGATTAAGCCCATAGACTTACTGAAATGTTTAACTCACATCGAATCGACCGGATCGGTTTATAGCGCAAAGCGTGCATTGCGAGTCTATTCAAATGTTTTTTGTTATGGCGCGGCAACTGCACGATGTGAGGGTGATATTACAGTAAGTTTAAAAGGCGCTTTATCAGTTCATACAAAAAAACATTTTGCAGCAATCACAGAGCCGGTCAAGGCTGGTGAACTGTTGCGCGCAATTGATGGCTATAGCGGATCGTTCCCGGTTGCGTGTGCGTTGAAGTTGGCACCAATGTTGTTTCAACGGCCTGGAGAACTACGCGCAATGGAATGGACACACATTGACTTTGCAACTAAAGAATGGCGTTACTTCGTTACTAAAACACAAGTGCAACATATCGTTCCATTAGCCAGTCAGGTTGTTGAGATATTGCAGGAATTAAGGCCGCTTACCGGGCATGGTCGTTATGTATTCCCAAGTGAGAGAACACCCAACGGTTCACGATGCATCAGTGAGAACACGCTGAACGGTGCGCTTAAACGACTTGGTTATGGTAAGGATGAAATGACAGCCCACGGCTTCCGCGCAATGGCTCGAACCATTCTTGATGAAGTGTTAGGCTTCCGCGTTGATTTTATCGAGCATCAATTAGCACATGCCGTTCGAGACCCGAACGGGCGTGCTTACAACCGGACAGCACACCTGGAAGAGCGTAGACGAATGATGCAAGCCTGGGCGGATTACCTGGACGGCTTGAAGGCTGGCGCTGTGATTATTCCGTTTAATCGACACACTATATGATGTAGAAATTTTTATTGACGTCCAATTTTATTTAAATTAGACTGCAGGTGTTTATTTTTTCGTGGCCGGATCACACTGACTACGATATAAAACACCGACTTGCTGGCCGATGTACGTAGACGAAACGGGTTAATAGCCCATCGTTTGCTATGTCGCGCCTATCAAAATACCGACATAGTCTATTCCAGTATGGAGTTTTTTATGTCGGATCAGAACAAAATCTTACGTTTACGCGCTGTAATTTCCAAAACGGGTCTATCCAGGTCATCCATCTACAATCTTCTCGATCGTGGTGAATTTCCAAAGCGCGTTCGTCTCTCGCTTAGGACTATAGGTTTTTTGGAGTCCGAAATTGATCAATGGATTGCGCGTCGTGCTGAAGATCGTGGTGGGGAGAATGTGTGATGAGCCATCCGATATCGCCCGCCCCGAGTACGAATCGGGGCAGAACAAATACAGAACAGCAATGTCAGATTAACACGAAATCATCCGGTTATCAATGTGTTATAACGATTCTCGAAGCCAACGTACAACGCCAACTGGAATTAATCGCGCGATTGAAATCGCTACACGGTGTTCGTCATGGCTGATATTAATTTCACTACATTTCAAAGCTCAACGCCGCTTACAAAACGTTATTCGCTGAGTACAGACGGGACCATCGTTAAAACACCTGCCGCGCAAATGACAAGCGGCGTGGCCAAACACGTAAACACGACATTCGAGAAGTTTGCAGAATCGCTCGATGACGCTCCTTCTAATGTAGCATTTGGTTATGGTGTTCCTATCCCTAAATTGCCTCGGCAGGTCACCATCACAACAAGTGGAAAGGAACAACCAGAGGTCGGCATCGTATCGCGGTCGAAGAGGTTCTTTCAATATCAAAACGAGCCAGGCATTCTGATGCTGGATCGCGATCCCAGCGAGTACGGCAAGTCGTTTACGCCTGATGAATTAATCAACACACTGATCGGCATTGATCCAGCAATCGGGCAGGCAGCCCGGGTCGTTCGAGGCAGCGTGTCGGCGGGCGTGCATCGTGAAGGCGGGGTGCCTAAGCTAGACGGAGGTTTTCATTTTTACATTCCCGTTCAAAATGCTGCTGACATTCCCCGCTACGGGCGAACGCTGTTCGATCGGTTGTGGCTTAGTGGCCACGGCTACATCGCATTGGCGGCCAACGGTTCAGCATTGATTCGCAGCCCTATCGATGGGGCTGTGTTCAGTCCAGAGCGTCTTGATTTTGTAGCCCCTCCGATAATAGACGGAACTGGCTTGTCGTATACAGCTCCTGAGACCCAATACACCGAAGGTAATGCGCTCGACACGACTATGCTGCTCAACTTGTCAGAGGTTGTGCAGCAATGGCTTGAGTGGTTACAAGCTGGCGCCATCCAAGCCGCAAAACCATTGAGTACGGCTAAGTGTTTGACCTGGGCTGATGCCAAGGTTAGCAATATGGTTGCAGCAGGCGTCGATACCGGTGCCGCTCGTGCGGCTGTTGATGCGATGGTATCGAGCGATTGCCGCGACTTATATGGTCAGCAACCGTTACAGTTTACGACTGGTACTGTAACCGTTGCTGACGTGCTGGCGAACCCTGAAGCATACGATGGTCGAGCGCTTGCTGATCCGGTGGAAGGTGTCGAGTACGGTGCAACGACGGCTAAATTTTACTGGAATAATGGCATCAAACCTTACATAAATTCAATGGCTCACGGTGGCTGTAAGTATTTCCTACACGCAATACCCAAGCAAGCTAAGCAGGTTACTAGCCTTGTTAACCAGAACGATCAAGTCAAGACTACTGCAGTCGCGATGCTGCTTGCAAACATCCAGCCAGTACCTTTAATCGACATCTGCATTGCGCTGGGCTGGCAACAAGGTACATCTGGCGATTTGCCTCGCGTCAAACATTACGTCGTTGCAATAATCCACGTGCTGATTGAGACAGCACGCCGGAACAACTGGAATCTGATTCACAATGCTGGATTCTTCTACATATACAACGGTGCACATTGGGTTTCATTAGTTGATGGAGAAGTGAAGCAGTTACTAAAGGAGGCCGCAATTCGGATGAGTTACACTGAAATCGAGTGTAGACATTGCGGTTTTGTGGATACCTTGTTCAAACAAACGTTGCAGGACGGTTTCTTTATAGAAAGCTCCGTTAATAAACAGTCGATCATTAATCTGAAAAACGGATCATTAGTATTGAGTGAAAAAGGCGTGACCTTAAAGCCATTTGAGTGTCAGGATTTTTTGACACATCAGCTTGATTTCGCTTACGACGCTTCAGCGGTTAATTCTGTTTTTCTCGATTATTTGACCCAGGTTTTGCCCGATGCAGACACCAGAAAAACATTACAGCAGGTTGCTGGTTACCTGTTTGTTAAAGGTCTAAAAATGGAGAAAATCTTCTTCTTATTTGGAACCGGCGCTAATGGTAAGTCAGTATTTTTTGAAGTGCTTAATGGTGTTGTTGGGTCTGACAACATTTCTAATTATTCCCTTGAATCGTTGACCGATGATAAGGGATATCATCGCGCGATGATCAAGGACAAAATTGTAAACTACGGTACCGACATACGTCTTACGCGTATTGACGCGGGTATGTTCAAGACGCTGGCATCTGGGGAACCTGTCGAAGCCCGGCTCCCGTATCGCGATCCGTTTCTGATGACCGATTATGCCAAGTTGATTTTCAATATTAACAGAATGGAATCAGCAAACATTGAACATACTCACGGCTTTTACCGGAGGCTCTTAATTATCCCATTTAATGTGATGATCCCAGATGGTTTGCAGGATAGGGATTTACACAAAAAAATACTCAATGATAAGGCGGGGGTTCTTAACTGGATAATTGAAGGAGCAGAACAGGTAATAAAAAATCGCGACATTTTTATCTCTCGTGAGTGCGAAAACTTCAAGCAGCAATTTTTGAAAGAGGCTGATTCAGTGGCAATGTTTGAGGAGGATTTGAGAGAATCTTCACCTCATTCTATATATGTATCAACAGTGAAACTAGCGCACTTAAACTACAAAATCTTCTGCATTGACGCCGGTCATAAACCGTTGGGACGTAGCAACTTTTCTAAGCGTATGGAGGCATTGGGGTTCGAAAAACGGAAGGTTGATAAAGGTATTGTTTTAGAAAAACATTATTTTTAGAAAAGGTTGTAAACAAAAGTGCATAAGTGCAGGAATGGCTTTAAGTCATTGATAGTATTTAACTTTAAGGCTGCACTTTTGGTGTTCAAAAGTGCATTAGAAGTGCATTAGAAGTGCAGGAATTATTTTTCTAATCTTAACCCTGCACTTGTGCTGCACTTTTGCTGCACTTTTGATAGGCACAAGTGCAGCCCGTAAAGCCACGAACGGCGCGGTCTGTAGAAGATTCCTGCACTTCTGCACTTTCAAACACAACCTTTTCTAAAAAAAGATTTTAGGAATGTAAAAATGAAATCAGAATTAAAAAAATTTACCGGCAGCAATATTCTGAGCAGAACCAGCTAAACCCCATTTAGTCAGTTTTGTCAGTTCATGGTATAGGCTTTTTCAGAAAAAACAGTATTTGAAACGAGGATACAAAAATGAAAACTACATTGATGAAAATGAGAGAGCAACTTGAAAACAACGCATATCGATTTTGGGCACCCAAGCCCGGCGAAATTTTAACCGGCACGATTGCCAAAATCGATCTTATGTTTGTGGCTGTAGTATGTAGAAACCGACAATGCTGAAATCGTTAAGGTCGAATTGGCACAGGATGTTGATAGGCAATTGGTGGATCAATACGCCAAGCCGGGTGATCTGATTGCAATCGCATTCCATGGTCTTCATCCGACAAAACGGTTTCCTTATTTCTCGGTTTTGGTTGAAGACCCAATTTGATATATCAAGGAAATTTCAACATGGCATTTAAAAAAGGTATCTCCGGGAATCCGGCAGGCAAGCCCAAAGGGTCTGCCAAGATTCAACCCTTGCGTGATCAGATCGCCCATGCATTGCCTGAGATTATCAGGACGCTGATCGCACAAGCTATGTGTGGTGACGTGATGGCGGCGCGGTTATTACTCGAACGAGCATTGCCAGCATTGAAGCCACAAGCAGAGCCGGTCCGGTTTGATATAGCAGTCAACGACAGCCTGGCTAATGTTGGTCAGAGTATCATTGAATCTGTTAGCCGGGGTGAATTGCAACCGGATGCAGCGGCACTGATCCTTACTACATTGGCAGGCCAGTCAAAACTTATCGAATCAACAGAGCTTATTACACGTATTGAAAAATTAGAGGAGCAAGCAAAATGAACATTGAACAACGCATAGCCAGGCTGGAAGATACATTCGGCACCGACATCGATGAGGTAATGCCCGAAGGCCTTAGTGCTCAGGAGCAATACATGATACTGATCAATCGAACACCGCCACGACGTAGGTCAACGGCTAACAATAGTAAATGCACGATGACACCTGAAGAGGCTTATCGGTTCATAACGAATGGGGGTGTGTGATGGGCATATTAGCAGGTGCATTGACTGGATTTGGAAAAGGTTTGCGTGAGGGGTCGGATCTGATAATTGAAAATAACGAGAAGCTTGCAAAGGAAGCCCGTGACAATCAAGGTCAGATCGATAAAGAACGACGTATCGAAGAAGCGTTTATACGGCAGGAAGGTCGCACGGCTCAAGCTCGAAAGGATCAGTTAACCTCTAACCTTGAGTTCACAACAGACCCGACCAATGTCAGTAAGGTCGCTGAAGCGGAGCTGCAGAAGAAGACGTTAACTGATGCCTATGCCGATGAACGCTCACCGATTGAGATTCAACAGGCTGCAGACATGGCAGCCGCCAAAGACAAAGCAACGTATCACGATACGACCGATTATGAAGGTAGACGGCAAACTCATGAGCTTAATCAGTTAAAGATTGATGAGGCGAAGAAGCCGACCATGAGTAAAACGGCAGGGAAGCAATACGACTTCTTGAAATTAAAATATGGGAAGTTAATAGAATCAAAAAGAGAATTGATTAAAGCGAAATCCGATGTATCTCTTGACGCTAAAGGACGTGCTGGCCTGATTGACGACATACAGGATGTAGACACGCAATTAAGTATCGTCGAACGTTCGATAAATACGTTATTGTCAGCTTCTAGCCAGGCTGGAGTAAACGACGAGGAGATCATTGATGTTGAATCTGCAAACAGGAAGAAAACGGGCATCATGCCTAACAACGCTGCAAAACGGTGATGCCATGTGCATTGCTACTGACATTGAGTGCTTACACGCATTGGCCGAGTGTGTCCGCAATGCCTGGCTAAGAGATGGTGTTGATCAGGATAGAAGGCACCACCAAGCGTTTCTGTTGCTGTGTGAGGCATTGACGTGCTTATCATCCGCTGCAATCAATTTAGGGCGTGACGGCGTTATACGAGGGCATCGTGTAAACGGGCCCCCTACGGTTGACGTGACGTCATACCACCTGGTTGAGTGACTGCAGGTGGCTGATTCGTATTGTTTACTGAATGAAGCAGTCACCTGCATTGCCTGGCTATCCATATATAGTGACCAAGCGACAGGCACATTGAATAAATGACGGTACATTTGACGGTATATTCAAAAATTAAAAACCAAGAAGTCGCACTATTAGCGGCACACAGTGTAAGGTTCGAATCCGCCTTGGGGCACCATAAAAAAGTCCAACAAAGTATTTTGCGCCTAAAGTAAAAACACCCATAAATTTGGCCCTGTATATTTTTAACTCCGCTCGCTTGATCTTAGGCAACACTTGTGGCAGGCATTATCAAAATCTGAGACACTCACCGGTTAGTAATTCCCACTCACGCTTCGACAGGCTCGAACAGATAAGTTACTGATTAAACTGGAGACCCATTCGCACTGAGCTTGTCTTAGCGCTATTTTTAGAGGTTCCCATAACCCAAGATGCAATGATGGACTTCCAATTGCCGCATTGCATTTAGTTTTTGGTTGAGCGTTTTGACGGACTTATCATCAGACTTCCTTCATTAGCAACGCACTCAAAATCCTAATTGATTACATCCTTTCGATATTGTTGTATTATTTGAATGCTATGTTATTAAATTAACTATGTCCTGTATCTGCCTAATTTGACTTAATTTAGGATTAAGAAATTAATGACAGACTGGGCATAGTCTATTTCCTTTGTTCACCATCTTTCAGATGACTTTCAATTAAAAATATTATGAGTAAATTAAATTTGATGCTACGCATTCTATTGACCCTTGCACTGGTGACCTCAGTTGCAGGTTGTGCCGGTGGCAAAACCCACGAAAGCACGGGAGAATATTTCGACAACTCAGCGCTCACCACAAAAGTTAAAGCAACTATATTAGGCGATTCCAAACTCAAGGTGTTTCAGATTAATGTTAAATCTTACAAAGGCGTCGTCCAGCTCAGTGGTTTTGTGGACTCTCCCGGCGCCGTGGAAAGAGCGGTAGAGCTGACCAGAAAAATTAAGGGCGTTAAATCGGTCAATAATAGTTTGATTGTGAAATAACCCCAATTTATCTGTCTCCGTTTTCAGGGAACCTCTACAATTTTTCCGTTCATGCTGAGCAAAATAAGCCCCCCTCGGAGGCATGGCGTTACCATGAAACAGTCGCTGTTCGACGTACTTTTTTGTGTTTTCATATCTTTGCAAGTCATTGATTTTACAAATACAAAAAAGCTGTTTCTTGAGAGCTTGTCGAAGCATGAACGAATCCCATTTTCAACTGATTTTTTAGGTTCAAGACAATTCATTCATACGAATTTCGTCGATCAATATAAATCCACCGGATCAACATCCAGGGACCATCGGACTTTTCTTGACTGCTTTAGTTGCTCTATTTTGGGCATCAACCAATCCAGCAATGCATGCAATTCTTGTCGTTTCGTGTTTTGAAACAGCAATTGAAAACGATAAAGGCCCGCGCGTCTGGCCATAGGCGCTGAAACCGGACCTAAAATCTGTGTTCCTGGGCGGCAATATTCCCGCGCCAGTTGGCTAATGGCATGAAGAAACCATTGCGGTGTCTCGGCATCTACCGCCTGAGCCCTTAATAATGCCTGATAGCTGAAGGGTGGCAAATTGGCCTCCTTACGCTCTGCCAACGCCTGTTTGGCAAATTGCTTATAGCCTTGCGTGATCAGCGTAGTCAGCAATGGATGTTCCGGTCTTCGAGTTTGCAAAATAACCCTGCCAGGCTTTTCCGCGCGTCCGGCACGACCGGAAACTTGCACAATGAGTTGTGCCAATTTTTCAGACGCATGAAAATCGATGCTGAATAATCCGCTATCCGCGTCCAGAATCACAACCAGGGTCACATTGGGGAAGTGATGACCTTTTGCCAGCATTTGCGTGCCCAGAATAATGTCGACTTGTCCCTGATTAATCTGCTCCAGAAAATTTTCCAGCGTACCTTTACGCTGGGTCGAATCGCGATCCAGACGCACAATAACCTTATCGGCAAAGAACTCCGCCAACATTTTTTCAACACGTTCAGTGCCGAGACCTAACGGCGTTAATGCGCCGGTTTTGCAGGCTGGACATTGATTCAGCATCCGCTGTTCCCTGCCGCAATGATGGCATCTCAGCAAGTTTTCATCATAGTGAATGACGAGATTGGCGTCACACCTTTGACAGCGTGCAGTCCATCCGCACCCATGACAAATCAGGGTCGGCGCAAATCCCCGTCTGTTCAAAAACAGTAAAACCTGTTCCTGTTTAGCCAAGGTCCTTTGGATTTCAATAATCAGAGGCTCTGAAAGACCTTCCTGCATTCTCTTATTACGAATATCCAGCAACTGTAACGTGGGTGCCAGTGCCCTGCCGGCCCGTTCCGGAAGTTGTAATAATCGGTATCGCTTGTTTTCGATGTTGTACAGACTTTCCAGGGAAGGCGTTGCGGAACCCAACAGAACGGGTATGCTCAACAGCTTGCCGCGCATCACAGCCACATCCCGCGCAGAAAAACGAAAGCCTTCCTGTTGCTTGAAAGACGCATCATGCTCTTCATCGAGAATGATGAGGCCGGGATTTTTTAATGGCGTAAACAAAGTCGAGCGTGTACCCAGCATAATTGAACAGGTGCCTTGCTGCATAACAAGCCAGGCACTTTGCCGCTGCATATCGGTTAATTTAGAATGTGAAACCGTTAGATTGACGGCAAACCGCTGCCGGAAGCGCTCTTCAAGCTGGGGGGTCAGGGTTATTTCCGGTAATAACACCAAAACCTGCTGTCCACGCTTCAATACAGCGTGAATAATCTGCATATACACTTCCGTTTTGCCGCTCCCGGTAACGCCCTCCAACAAAAAAACATCAAACCGTCCCAAACTTGCACAGACCGCATTGATTGCCGCTTGTTGCTGGGAATTACCTGGCAAAGCCGCTTGCTTTATAAGTGTTGATGGTTGTATTGTTGCGTTTATCGCCGATTCAATCTGAATCAGTTGTTTATCGATCAGTTGCTTGAGCACGGGTCGAACACTTTTACACCAGGTTGCCCGTTCCGACGCCGACAAACTAACATCCGGGTAACGCAGTTTTTCCAACACGCTTTTCTGCTTCGGTGAACGATTTAGCAGATCAATAGCTATTGTTTTACCCAATGCAGTCAGCGTATAGCACTTTTCTGTTTGCACAGTTGCCGGCTTACCCTGACGTAAACCTGCAGGAAAAGCGGTACTGATGACATCGCCCAATGGGTGGTGATAATATGCGCTGGCCCAATGTAACAATTTCAGGTCTTTTGCACTGATCAGCGGCCGATCATCCAGAATTCGCACAATCCGCTTTAATTGACTGCTATCCAGTTCACTGGATTCGCTGATTTCAACTAAAAATCCAATTTTGTTGCCCTTCCCGAATGGCACTTCCAATCGAACACCCGGCCTGGCAAACTCCGCTCGACTATTTTCAGGCGGAAGATAATCAAATAATCGAAATACGGGAACAGATATGGCGACTCTAAAAACCTGCGCATTCCCATGATGCAATTTATGCATTAAATTTGAATGGTTGATAATGTTTCGACGCTAAGT
The DNA here is from genome assembly GCA_013140705.1 of Methylococcaceae bacterium. Taxonomy (GTDB): domain Bacteria; phylum Pseudomonadota; class Gammaproteobacteria; order Methylococcales; family Methylomonadaceae; genus JABFSH01. The sequence continues at coordinate 9,248 of JABFSH010000015.1, read as the reverse complement.
CATTAGCGCAAAAACATTATTTGAGTTATTCACAAAACCTGTGGATAACTCTGTGGACAATCGGTATTTTAACGTCATTACTGTCGGTTTTTATTACAGTTTTGTTAACTTGGTCAGATTTTAGCCAACTATTATTTAATATATTTTTCAATGACTTATTTATTTTATGCTGATCGAATCCAACGCTTGCCAATATTTTCATCGTTTGTTTTGAGTGTTTGTAAAAATGTGCATAATTAGCACCAATACAGTGCACCACATAATCATCGCTGCTTAAAATTTAGGGCTTATAGCAATGGCTTTATGCCAGTCGGGCATCACTTTGGTTTGATAAATTTAATCGTCATCCGATCGCTTTCACCAATTTTAAGATATTTTTTTCGATCTTTCTCATTAAGCCTTAACGTTGGTGGCAGCGTCCAAACTCCGTCAGGATAGTCTTTGGTATCTTTGCTATTGGCATTGACTTCAGATTTAGCCAAAAACTCAAAACCGGTATTTCTTGCCAAGGCAATCAGATAATCTTCAGTCACATAACCGGACATCGCTTTGGGATCCTGGGGCTTTGCCGTCGAGTTCCGGTGTTCCACGATGCCCAAAATACCACCGGGTTTCAAGGCATTAAACATAGCCTTAAAAACAACAGGGGCCTGATCGTTTTTCATCCAGTTGTGCACATTTCGAAACGTTAAAACCCGATCCGCAGAACCATCGGGCGCAATCAGTACGTGTTCAGGCGGCTGTAGTACCGTTAGCTTGACCTTATCATAGATCTTGGGAGATTTTTTCAGCTTGTTTTCAAAATGAGCCCGGCTGCTTTTAAAGTAGTCGTTGTCCGCCTGTCGAGAAAAATGGGCGGCATATAATTTGCCATGTTTCCGCAAATAGGGTGCCATAATTTCCGTATACCAACCTTCACCCGGCCAAATCTCGACAACAGTCATGTTGTCCCTGACGTCGAAAAACTCCAGCGTTTGCTGCGGATGCCGATATTTATCCCTGGCCTTATGTTCTGCTGAGCGTTGTTTGCCATCAAGGACGTGTCGTAACCTGTCAAAATCGTCGGCCGCCTGGGTAGCAAACGAACTGAGCACCAGCAAAAATGCCGGAAAAAATTTATTCATGAGTATTTCAAAGACCTATTGTTGTGGTTTGTTCCAAATTTGGAGAATGCTGAGTGTTGCCAGCATTAAAAAGGCAATCAATGTCCAGGCCGGCATGCTTAATGTCATGAATGTCCAATCCACTTTCGCACAATCGCCCGTACCACTGAGCATTAATTTAAGCGTTTCAAACAGGGGGAAGTTTTGAAACATATACTCGATTCCTGGACCGCATTCCGGGACCTGATCAGGCGGTAAATGCTGTATCCAGACATGCCGCGTTGATATGCTGCCTCCGGCCAACGCAATCACAGCGCCCAAGACCGCATAACGGTTAATCCCGACGCGTCCCGGGTTATGTATGCCAGCCACTAAAAAGCACAGACCCGTCAAAAAAATGGCAATCCGTTGCGAAATACATAACGGGCAAGGCTGCAATCCATCGACAAACTGAAAATAAGCTCCTGCCGCCAACAAACCTGTACAGCCCAGAAAGCCTAAAAAAAACCAGATTCTGGGATTAAATTTTATTATTTCTAACATAACTTAGCCTTTAAGCAAGATAAAAAACTATAAGATTGAACCACTTTAACGCCTTATTCTCAATGTTAGTTGTCGCTTTTCAAAAAGCACGGCGACCAACATATAAAACAGCAATAATTCAGATGATAAGAGCCAGAGATTATAGTGGTGGATATGTATCAAATGTTGCTGCATATAATACAAGCCGACGCCCAGTCCAATATACCCCATTACACGTTTGACATCGTAAGCCACCGGATAATATTTTCTCCCCAGACCATACGATAACAACGCCATGCTGGCATAACAAATCAAAGTCGCCCAAGCCGACCCCCGATAACCAAGTGTCGGTATCCACTCAATGTTTAATATAACCGTCAGTGCAGCCCCAAATAGCGACACCATGGCACCGGTCAAGGTTCTATCAGTCAACTTATACCATATGGATAGATTGACATAGATGCCCAAACAGAGATTGGCCATTAATAATATCGGAACGACATCCAATCCGGCACGAAATTCTGCACCGACAAAATACTTAAAGAAGTCGATGAAAAGCGTCACCAATAAAAAGATAAAGACACAGAAAATAACAAAGTATTTGAGTACATCCGCATAAATTTTACGGGCATCATTATTATTGGCATGCGCAAAAAAAAACGGTTCAGCGGCGTAACGAAACGCCTGAATAAACAATGACATCAGAATAGATAGTTTGTAGCAGGCACTATAAATCCCCAGCATTTTCAGGTTGGTCTGACTATCATAGGGTAACAAATGCTTAAGTAATGCGCGATCCAGCATCTCGTTGATAATTCCGGCAAAACCGATGACCACCATCGGCGCAGAATAGCGAAGCATGCGCAAAAACAAGGCTTGATCAAATCCCGCTCCCAAACCCTTCAATTGGGGCGCCAACAACATAAACTTAAAAAAACTGGCAATCAGATTGGCAATGAAAATATAGCTGATGCCTATGGTGGGATTGTATAACCTGGCGACCCAGGATTGCGGGTTTTCGGCATAAATCTTGGGGCAATAGGCGATAAAAAAAACACTCAGGATGATGGTGATAAATATCTCGATAAACTTGATGCCGGCAAAACGCAAGGCTTTATCCTCGGCACGTAAACGTGCGAAGGGAATCGACGCCACGGCATCCAGCGTCAGGATCAACGTAAAATACAGGACATATTCCGGATGATCGGCATAATTCAACGCACCCGACAAGCGTTGGTTAAGCAACAAAATGCCCAGGAAAAAGAGCAGATTGAGCAGAATGACAAACAGCAAGGCCGAAGAATAGGCGGTATCCCGCTGTAGTTGCTCCTTGTTGCGAAAACGAAAATAGCCGGTTTCAAAGCCAAACAGCAAAACAACCGAAAAGAAGCCGGCATAAGCATAAAACTCAGAGACTACGCCATACTCAGCAGCCGAAAAATGGTACGTATAAAGCGGAACCAACAGGTAATTCAGGAAGCGCCCAAAAATACTGCTGATTCCATAGATCGCCGTTTGCGAGACCAGTTTTGATAAAATTCCCATGTGAGGTGTTTGCTGTCAGAAAAGCTGTTATAAGGCCGGGAATTATACCCAATGTCGCTAAATTAAGGCGTTCGTGGTGGGATCACTTTCGGCTTCGCCCAGAGTGCCTTGCGAGCCATGTACGGAAAACTGTGCCACATTCGTCAGGCTCAGGACGGCCAATTAAGTCTTAAGGGAGCCTCTAAAAATTATTCGATCATGCTTCGACAAGCTCAGCATGAACGGATAGGTAACTGATTTTACAAAATATCCGTTCGCACTGAGTAAAATAAGCCTCCCTTCGGAGACATGGCGTTACCATGAAACAGTCGCTGTTCGACGTACTTTTGTGTGTTTTCATATCTTTGCAAGTCATTGATATTACAAATACAAAAAAGCTGTTTCTTGAGAGCTTGTCGAAGTGCAATTTTTAGAGGTTCCCAAAAGCAATTGGAATTATACCTGATTCGGTTCACAAACCATGGCGAAAGCGCCGTCAGAATTTCCTGATACCATCAATAGTTCGATTTCTTTTGATCCGTCGTCTCTTTCTGTTATGCATTTTCCAGAGTAGAAATTGGATCGTTCCTTTGATGAATAGCCAGACCATCAATACCGCTATCAGGCTTCCCAGGTTATCAGACAGCAGGTGCAACAGGTGAGGTATGCTGATAAAAAATAAGAGGCGATTCATCACTGGTTGCTCTTCTAACGGAGGTTCCAGCGCTAATTCTTGGCTATCCTTGATGATCGCTAAATTGTCGATTTGAGAGTCAATGGAGGGGCTTCGCTGATTGATGTAGGCCAGTAAATCTGTTTGATCTGTTGCCAGAGCGGAGGAGCTGCTGATGATGCCTGCATCCTCTAGATATTGATTTAATGAACTTTCGATGCTATTCCACTGCGCATTCAGATCTTTTAATGAAGTCTTTATATCGTCCAACACCACATCGTTTTTGCCCAGACTGTCCTGATTATCGGCTTCAAAAGGGCTGATTTTGAGTAATCCCGATTGGTTTAAAAAATTAGTGGTCTTTGATTGATTGTCTTGAATGATTCGATAAATACTGGCATAACGCTGTTGGGCAGACAGCGAACTATTTTTATCTTGTTTTGAAAGCTTTTTAACTTCACGCAGATAACTGGATTGGTAGGAATTTACTTCCATCGAAGCGGGTTTAGCTTGTTCCTGATCCGGACTAATCAGATCAACATTCAAAACAGACGCCGCATGAGCCACGGCAGGCAGTACAACAAGACAGCACCCTATAAAAAGCAAAAGCGCCCAACGGATTTTAAGTCTGTCCCTGGATGATTTAAACCGATCCGGACAGCAAGAACCTTCTAGTAGCGATCGCACTGAATACTAATTCCCGCCGAAAAACTCGTTATGGAAAAACTGTCGAAAAGGACTGATATCACTGATCCTGCCTGTTAGAAAATTATTGAATACTCTTATCAGCATCATCACGTTTCCGACAATTTCCGTTTTGACGCTCTTCTTTAAGTCCATTATCAACATTATCCGCTAAATTTAAAATCCAATTAAACATTATTGCAGTCATCCAATATGAGTCGCGTAACTAGCCGTTGTTTAGTGATGACTCATGAAGGTAAATCCAGAGCATACTCAATGTATCGCCTTACATTGCCATTTCGTTCATCCGCTGTTACAGGTCGAATTCAATAAGTTCATCTTTGAACAATCTGCTTTTTTTATTGAAAGTTTAGGCTTATTCCCCTATCCTCAGCGATTTAGGTTAAAAATCGTTGTACCCCTAACTTGCTTGACTATAACAACCACAGGAGACCGTATGAAGATTGGTATACCGAAAGAAATTCACCAAGGTGAAAAACGTGTGGCGACGACACCCGAAGCTGCCGAACAACTAATAAAACTGGGATTTTCGGTATGTATCGAAAGCGGCGCAGGTTTAGGCGCCGATATTTCCGACGAAGCCTACAAAGAAGCCGGTGTTGAAATCGTAAAAAGTGTCAAATCATTATGGAAAAAATCCGATATCGTCATGAAAGTGCGCGCTCCGGAACAACATCCCGAATTAGCAATCGATGAAATTGACATGCTGTCCCAAGGCGGTCATTTAATCAGTTTTATCTGGCCGGCCCAAAATGAAGATTTAATGCAAAAACTGGCTGCCAAAGAAGCAACCGTGCTGGCAATGGATAGCGTGCCGCGCATATCCAGAGCGCAAAAACTGGATGCTTTAAGTTCCATGGCCAATATTGCCGGTTATCGCGCCATTGTTGAAGCGGCCCAACATTTCGGACGTTTTTTCACCGGCCAAATTACCGCTGCCGGAAAAATTCCGCCCGCCAAGGTTTTAGTCATTGGCGCCGGAGTTGCCGGCCTGGCTGCCATCGGCGCTGCCAAAAGCATGGGCGCGATTGTCAGAGCGTTTGATACACGACCGGAAGTCAAAGAACAAATCGAAAGCATGGATGCTGAGTTTTTGATGCTGGACTTCAAGGAAGAAGGCTCTGGCGTGGGCGGCTATGCCAAAACCATGTCCAAGGAATTTATCGAAGCCGAAATGGCCTTGTTTGCCAGACAAGCCATGGAAGTGGACATCATCGTCACCACAGCCCTGATTCCCGGTAAACCGGCGCCAAAATTGATCACGCAAGCCATGGTGACCTCCATGAAACCCGGCAGTGTCATCGTTGACCTGGCGGCCGAACAAGGCGGCAACTGCGAATTGACCGAAAAAGACAAGGTTGTAGTAAAACATGGTGTCACCCTGATTGGTTACACCAACCTGCCTAGCCGCCTTGCCAATCAGGCTAGTCAGCTTTACGCAACTAACTTGAGACATTTATTAACTGAGCTTTGCCCTGAAAAAAATGGTGTTATCAACGTCAATATGGACGATGAAATGATACGCGGCAGTACTGTCATAAAAGAAGGAAAAATCACTTGGCCACCACCACCTCCGACCCTCAAGGTAGCGCCGCCACCTCAGACTGAAGCCCCGGCTTATCCAGCAGTAGTGGCTCAACAAAAAAAGCCGATCATTCCGGAATCCATCAAGCAATTCCTGCCTTTGATCATCGGTGGCCTCGCTTTGTTTGGTATCGGCTCAGTGGCTCCCGCTTCATTCATGTCACATTTTACTGTCTTCGTTCTCGCCTGCTTTATTGGCTATCAGGTGATCTGGAATGTAACTGCTTCGCTGCATACCCCTTTAATGAGCGTAACCAACGCCATTAGCGGCATTATTGTCATCGGCGCATTGGTGCAGATTTCTTCGCCCGGCACAGCCATCAGCGTACTTGCGGGATTGTCCATTCTCATTGCATCCATCAATATCGCCGGTGGCTTTTTAGTCACTCGCCGCATGTTGGAAATGTTCAGAAAATAAATACGGAGAAAATAATGTCACAAAGTTTAGTCACGATGTCTTACATCGTAGCCACCATTCTGTTCATTCTCAGCCTCAGCGGCTTAAGTAATCAGGAGACCGCGCGTCGAGGCAACTATTTCGGCATGCTGGGCATGACCATAGCCATTGTCGCAACATCGTTGAGCGACACAGTCAACTCTTATGTTGTTTTGATTCTGGCTCTGTTAATCGGAGGCTCCATCGGTGTAAAGGCGGCATTAAAAGTTGAAATGACGCAAATGCCCGAACTGGTTGCCATCATGCACAGCCTTGTGGGTATGGCGGCCGTTTTGGTCGGTTATGCCAATTTTATGGATGACTCCAGCACAATCAGTGGTGTTGAAAAAACCATTCATGAAGTCGAAATCTATGTCGGCATTCTGATAGGCGCTGTCACTTTTTCGGGCTCTGTCATTGCTTTTGGCAAACTCAGCGAAAGAATCACCGGCAAACCGTTATTATTACCGGCACGCCATTGGTTGAATCTGGCATTGTTAGTGATGGCAATCGGTCTGGGCCAAATGTTTTTATCCCAGGCAGAAAGCGGCGGCGGTCTCGCTCCCTTATTATTGATGACTGTGGTTGCGCTGGCATTTGGTGTCCACATGGTAATGGCAATCGGCGGTGCCGACATGCCAGTGGTTGTTTCGATGTTGAACAGCTATTCCGGATGGGCCGCCGCAGCGACGGGTTTCATGTTGAGCAACGATTTGTTGATTGTAACCGGCGCCCTCGTCGGTAGTAGCGGTGCCATTCTGAGTTACATCATGTGCCGCGCCATGAACCGGCATTTTCTCAGCGTTATCGCCGGCGGCTTCGGTACCGGTTCAGGTGGCGAAGCGGCTGTCATTGAAGGTGACGTTCACCCTATTGAAGCCGAAGAAACCGCGCAGCTCCTGCTAGCTGCAAAAAACATCATCATCATCCCAGGCTACGGCATGGCCGTTGCTCAGGCTCAGCACACAGTCAACGAAATTACCAAACTGCTTAGAGATAAAGGCAAAAGGGTCGGTTTCGGTATCCACCCGGTTGCAGGCCGTATGCCCGGCCACATGAACGTTTTGCTGGCCGAAGCCAAAGTCCCTTACGATATCGTGTTTGAAATGGATGAGATCAATGAAGAGTGGGGAGATGTGGACATTTCCATCGTTATCGGCGCAAACGACATCGTCAATCCATCCGCACTGGACGACCCCAATAGCCCCATCGCCGGTATGCCGGTACTGGAATGCTGGAAAGGCGATACCACTATCGTTATGAAAAGAAGCATGGCCTCCGGTTATGCCGGTGTAGGTAATCCGTTGTTTGTAAAGGACAACACCCGCATGCTGTTTGGTGATGCGAATAAGATGTTGCAGGAAGTTTTGAAGGCGTTGAAGGGCTAGGTTTTATATCCGTAGGATGCGTTTGAACAAAGAGAAGCGCATCGTTCGCGATTGATGCGCTTCGTGCATCAGAACATTCTATGGCCCTATTTTTTATAAGATAAACTAATGAAAATAATCACTTGGTTTATTCTAATATTTTTCAGCCTTGGGTGCTCACATGATCAACTGATTCTGAGCCATCGGGAACAATTATTACTCGGCAATATCGGTCTTGTTTCGATAAACACCTTGCCAGAGTTTGATATTGACAAGCCGGCTGAAGGTAGGCCAGCCGGGGCCTTTAGACAAGGAATGAATTGGGGGATGCAATCCTTTGGAATGGGACTAATGGGGTTATCTAGTGGATCATGTTCTGGACAATATTGCGGAGCAGCGCTGGTTTTATTGCTTGGCCTTGCTGCAACGATGGGAGTTATCGGCGGCGTTACAGGGTCGGTTGTGGGAGCACTCGAAGCAAACTCCCCAGAAGCGGTTCAAATGCAAAATAGAGAGATCATGCTCAAATTTGCGGGAATGCAGTTACAAGACATGTTTAGAGCAAATTTATTATTCAACGCAAAAGCTAGTAATAATAACCGACTATTAGAAATCCAAGTCCCAAATTGTCATACATTAGATGATGTGGCTGATGTTGAATTAGCCGCCAAAGGGATTGGAACTAAAATGGCAGCCACCATAAACTATATCGGTCTAAAGGGAGACTGGAATGCCGATCCTGACTTAACACTCAATATAAGATCTAGAATTGCCTTAAGAATAATTGGTACGGGTAAAAATTTTTATGATAATGAGTTTTCTTATAAGAGCGAAAAAAGAAAGTTTTCCGAATGGGCAAGTGGGAATGGTGATTTCTTAAGAGATGAGATAAATCGTGGAGTCTTATCTTTGGCAGATCAAGTAACAACCAAAATTTTTTCTCAGCCTCATTAGCCATGGGCCATTTTTACTTTTTTGTAATTCCGATAAGGCTCGAATTCTACCTATCGATGTAAGATAGTGAAATCGAGGGCTATCCCTGACCCTCGATTCCGTTACACTTCATTGAGGCTAATTGCTATCTTATGCCGCAAACAGTATCCGGCAAAAAATTCCCGAAGCACTTGCCGATTCAAAAGAAGGCGTATTAAACTCCGAAGTGCAATCGCCAACAATAGGATATGAAGAAGGTTTGATGTTAAAAAAGAGAGCCACTTGCAAAATTATCCAATGGTAACCGGAGTAAGTTAATAAAGGCTCCTGAAAAGCCGGTTTTTTTGAGCAGATGACTGACTATTAAGCCATTAACTCAGTTTTTGTAAAGATCAGGGCAT